>CAZYCV010000006.1:0-80386 GCA_964645305.1 uncultured Occallatibacter sp.
AGCGACGACGATATAAACTGATTCCTGAATGAATTCATCAAGGGATCAGCAAATCGAGGCGCTTCAGGCCGCGCTCAAGGCGGCTCGTGAGAACGAGAACCGGTGGATGGAAATCTCCGCCGAGTTCTCAATTGACCCTGAACGGATGGAGCAGTGGTCCAGCACCGCGAAACTCACGCGGCTCGAAGTCGAGAGGATCGAGGCGCTTTTGGCCGGCGCGGCTGACCCTTGCGACTTGGCGCAACTGGTGCGCAGTGAGACGGTCGAAGCGGAAAACAGAATGGGAGAAACGGCATGAACGAAGCGGAAATGAAAGCGGAGTTGGAGCGCCTGCGGGCAGAAAACACAAAGCTCAAGAGCAAGGATGCAGCAGGGTTGAGTCTCAAGGTCAGCGAGAAAGGCGCCGTGTCCCTCTACGGAATGGGCCGTTTCCCCGTCACCCTATACAAGGAACAATGGTTTCGCATTCTTGCCAGCGCTCCTGTGATCGAGGCATTCATCCAGGAAAACGACAGTAAACTCAAGACCAAGGAATAGCTCCGTCCGCGACTTCCTTCTGAGACGCTCCCCGAGTGGTAAGGCGATTTTGCGTAAATCCAGAATCCGGCTTTGCAGGTTAACCCGATCCCGGTATCTGTTCCAAACCATGATATGGGTGCCCTTCCGACAACAGTACCGGGCCGATATGCTGTACGGCTTGGCAGAGCGCTCTTTCCAGTCTCGGTCCAAACTCACTCTTGCGGCCTACATCGCAAGGATGGCGGAATAGCCTATCCCCGACGGCCTGACCCCATCAACCAAGGTGTTGGTCGGCCGGAAGCTTAGTGTTCATCGTTTGTTCATGCGGTATCCGCAAGAGTTCATTCAGTAAAGGCAGAGGGGAGTTTCCATCATCGGTTTGCAGCAATAACAATGTCTGCTCGACCACCGCCGAAGGCAGTTCAGGAGGTAAAGAGAGATAGTCTTTGCGTCCAACATCGCTCAAAGGAAGCAGCACGTCAAAGAGTTGCTGAATCTGGAGCATTTCGCTTCTATTTTTCATTTTAAACTCCCGCGAAAAGCTACCCAAAAGATGCACGGTCAGGCTGGCAATTAAAATTCGTTGTTACGCAACAAGCTCGGTTTCGTCTCAATGAATCGATGCCGGCTCGGTGGCGCGTGGATCAAATAATGCAAAGGAAGGTGCGGAGGCTGCGCCGACAGCCCCCGCGTTCTTTTTGTATGCACCGGATCGCGCGCTTGAAATCTTCATTTTCTGTGCTTACGCAGTTTTCTACTATCAGCTACTGCACGCGCACTTTGTTCAGGTAATAACTTCCTCCGCCACTGAAGTACACCCAGATTCCCCGAATATCGCTGCTGTCGGCGGGCAGCGTTCCTCCGCAGGCGCTGGCAGATGTGAGCAACTTGGAAAGATCTACCGTGATGGTTGTGGTTTGATCGGAATCAATGTAACCCCAGGCCGACTGGCACCATTGATAGTTGCTTCCAACCTGCACCGCGACTGCCAGCGATGTTTCCTTCGATGTGGTTGTGATGTCGAAGAAGAGCTTGGTAACTTCGGAGGTAGATAGCGGAAACTGCGGGCTGGAAGAGGACGGCCCGAACCAGCCATCCGCTGTTGTGTCGATCCGCAGGCTGGTGGCGCTGTTGGCGGCGTTGTCTGAGCTTTGCGCTGTGGTTCCTGCTTCGGCATTCGAAGGAGCAGCAGCCCAGGTATCCGTTCCGTCCGCAAAGACATAAAGATTCCTAGGTTCATTTTCTCCAGCAGCGAGATTGCTTTGGGCTGTTCCCACGCACAGTCCGCAGTTGATTACTAACAGTGCAGCGAATAGTTTCCGATTGAGCATATCGATCTCCTTTGTTGAATTGTTGGTTATGGACGCAGGGAGACTATGATCTGAAGTCCCCCTGCTGCGTTGTTTCAGGATTAATTGACAGTCAAATTCAATGTGGTTGTGGATTTGATCTCGCTGGTGGCCACATCGGTCCCGGTCACAGTTACCGTGTAGCTTCCCAATGTGGTGCCAGGGTTTGGGTTGTTATTGTTACTATTACTCCCGCCGCCGCAAGCGACAATGCCTTCGGTAAGAGCTGCAAGCAGAACCAGCACTCCTAGTATGGAGCGCCAATAACGCCGCCGCGCTGGAATGCCGAAGAGCAGCAGACAGGCCAGAGTCGCGCCGCCAGCCGCGTACCAGGGAGTTCCAGTGCCGCGGGAACCAGGGATTTGCGGATATGCCAATGAACTGGTAGTGGCCGCCGTGGTGGAGATGGTGAGAGTCGCTGTTCCCGCTGCCGTGCCCGTAATGTCCACCGGCGAAGTCGAACCGAAGCTCAAGGTGGGCGTGTCCACAGCACCGGACGGGCTACTTGTAATGTTAGCCGTCAGGTTTACATTGCCCGTAAAGCCGCCTGCGGGAGTTACGGTGATGGACGAGGTGTTGCCTGTGGATGCGCCTGGGGCAACAGTGACCGCAGTACCGGTCAGCGCAAAGCTTGCAGGATTCGTTTGAGCCGCGTTTACGGTGAAGCTCTGCGGGACCATTGTGGCTGCGGCATACGTGCTGTTGCCGGCCTGGTTCGCGTCGATGGTACAGGTGCCTGCGGTGAGGAAAGTGGCCTGCGTTCCGGCGACCGTGCAGACGCTTGTCGTGGTTGAAGTGAACGTGACCGTCAGGCCGGAGGTGGCTGAGGCCGAGAGCGTCAGCGGCGTTCCCACGGTCTGTGTGCCTGGATTGGCGAAGGTGATGGTTTGCGCAGTGAGAGGCGCCGCGTTGACGGTGAAGCTCTGCGGAACCATTGTGGCTGCGGCATACGTGCTGTTGCCGGCCTGGTTCGCGTCGATGGTGCAGGTGCCTGCGGTGAGGAAGGTGGCCTGCGTTCCGGCGACCGTGCAGACGCTTGTCGTGGTTGAAGTGAACGTGACCGTCAGGCCGGAGGTGGCTGAGGCCGAGAGCGTCAGCGGCGTTCCCACCGTTTGAGCGCCTGGATTGGCGAAGGTTATGGTCTGAGCGGTCAGCGGAGCCGCGTTGACTGTGAAGGTGGCAGCAGAGGTTGTTCCGCCGGATGTTGTCACCGTTACGTTCGCCGTTCCTGCCGTTGCGATCAGGCTGGCCGGAACCGCTGCGGTGAGTTGCGTGGCACTCACGTAGGTTGTTGCCAGCGAGGTGCTGCCCCATTGCGCCGTTGCACCGGAAGTGAAGTTCGTGCCGTTGATCGTCAGCGTAAACGCCGCACCGCCAACCGTGGCCGAAGCCGGACTGATGCTTGTGATGGTGGGCGCTGGAAGTTGAATAGTATATGTTCCTGAAGCAACTATGCTGGACAAATATCCACTGGCAGTTGCAATTGCCTGAATTGTTTCTGTTGATGCCACAGTAATCGGAGTACCGTACAGTGCTGATTTTATTGTCGGCGTAGAACCATCCGTGGTGTAGTAAATAATCGCATTGGGTGTTGAGTCGCTCAATGTAACACTCTGCACTGAGCTATACGTTCCAACTGCCGGGGAAAAAGCTGGCGGCGTTGCTTGAGCCTCGTTTATCGTAACAGATATTGTCTCGCTGGCCTGTTCGTTTGCGCTATCTGTCACAGTAAATACTGGTGTGTAACTACCGGCAACTGTAGGTATTCCACTTAATATTCCCGAATTGCTTAAGTTTAATCCGGGAGGAATGCCTGTTGCGGACCATGTATAAGGAGGGGTGCCACCCGTTACATTGAGTTGCTGCGAATAGGATGTATTTACAGTTCCAGAAGGCATTGTATTCGTGGAAATGCTGATTGGAGTAGCCTGCACAGCTACAAATGTTACGCTCCCACTTGATGCGTCGGATGGTAGCGGCAAATCCGTCCAGATACTATTCTCCCAGTATCCTACAGGTGCTGTTGAACCTGAAAGCCAATTGGCATTCCACGTTCCTGTCAATAATACATCACCGCCAAATACGGCTATGGAGTCACCATCGGCCTGTGTCAAGCTGGCAGGCAATGTTGCCGGATTCCAAGCACCATCTTTCCAGTATCCAGGATGATCTGTTGTTGTTCCGCTGGCAGAGGTTGTCTCAAATCCTGAAATGTAGATACTTTGACCTGAACCTACGATCTGATTACTTCCTCCATACGATATAGAAGAAGATGAAGGGACTAGAGAAACCCGTTGTGAATTAAGCCAATACCCCGGTTCTTCTTTACCTCCAAAAGAATAGTTGTCACCTCCACTTGCATATATATTGTTTCCAGACACAAGAATTGAATTGACCGGTCCAATATAGTATGCGGATGGTCCACCAACATCAGAAAGAACATACCAGACACCATTCTTCCAATATCCTGCGACATCTCCTACTCCGCAACATTTGTCATTACCCGCATATTGACTTCCTGCGGCATAAACATCGCTACCGGAAATGGCCAAAGCGTTTGCTTGTGCGCCAGCATAATTGGATGAAGTAGCGCTGTAAGGATCCAATGTCGTTTTCAGCGCAGTCCAAACGCCGTTTTTCCAGTATCCGGCGGTGTTTATCCAATAATCACCATGTGCTGTAGCATACACGTCGGAACCGGAAATCACGATTGAAGTAACTCCGCTTTCATTCCCGTCGCCGGTACCAGTGCCTAATTGAACCCATACACCATTTTTCCAGTATCCAACAAGATATTTATCAGATTGCGAAGTACTGTTTGGATTGTTGTTGGCCCAACCTCCTGCGTAGATATCTGGGCCATTGACAGTAATGCAGGCGACATAACCAACTGTTGAGCCAGAGGGAAGAGGAAGTGCTGTCCATACCCCGTCAATCCAGTATCCAGGGATAGTGTAGTTTGATGAATAGTAATTAGATGCTGGCTGATAGACTGTACCAGCGGCGATGACATGATAGCTGCTGTTCTGAGCACAGACGATTTGTGTCATTCCTGGAACACAAAGGCATATCAAACAGAAAACAGATCTCAGATACCATGTTTGGAGCCAAGTTGCAGAAAATGTCTCTACGCAATTACTGATTCGGCCCATTTTGCGCTGAAACCGGTTGTCCTTCATCGTACCCAAACTCGTTCTTAATGTCGAAGTAGGGGGGCAATTCCGCCATTGCATTAACATGCCGATCTCCTTGTTTGTTTCTTAGATTGAGGATGCCCGTCCCTCTGCGCGCTGTGTGGCGATACGCGTAAGACGCAATCGTGACTCCGCTCAAGAGATCGGCAACTGCCCAATAAGCGTATTCGGCCGACAAAATGGGTAACCGATTCACAGAACTTTTATACTTTTTCTACGGCGTTCTGTCCGCGGCGTTCGCCGTCTTCCACTGATAATTTGGCAACCTATTGATTATGAATGGTATATTTGTCGATCAGTGCTCCCGATGCACTCTCTTCCGTCGTGACCCGTCGATCGCCTATCATCTATAAAGGGCGGTGGAATTCCAAGGACGACTCATGGGCGATGGGGATCACGAGCTTGACGCCGAGTTGTATCACAATCTGCGGCGGATGGCGGCTTACCACATGAAGATGGAGCGCGCCGGTCATACGCTGCAACCGACGGCGCTGGTCCATGAAGCGCTGCTGCGCGTCTATGGCGGCGTGATGCCGAAAGTAATCGACCAGAAGCAGATCATCGCCACCCTGGCGCGGGCCATGCGGCAGATTCTGGTGGATCATGCCCGCAGGCGCGGCGCGGCCAAACGCGACATCTCCGGATGGGAAGCAGAGGTGGGAGCCGCATCCCAGACCGACGCCAGCTATCGCGCGGCGGAAGATGTGCTGACCATCGACCGGGCTTTGGCCGAGTTGCACGAGGCGAACGAGCGCCAGGAGCGGGTGGTGGAGTTGCGCTACTTTGCCGGAATGACGGAAGACGAGGCCGCCGAGGTGCTCGGTGTCTCGCGGGAAACGGTGAAGCGCGACTGGCGTTTTGCGCAGGCTTGGTTGAAGATGCGGCTACGGAACAGTTCCGCGCAGCAGACCGCGGTCTCGGCTTAGCGGCCTTTCAGACGGTCCTCCAACTTGCGAATCTTCGCAGCGCGCTCGGTGTCTTCGGCATAGCCGGGGCGCAGGCGCGGCTGGAGTCGATGCAACTCCGCAAGAGATTTACTGGCAGCCTGTCGAGCCGGTTCTGCCGACGATGGATTGGCCGCGCCGAGATCGAGATGGTAATTGGCCAGCCGCAGCAGCCCATCCACCACGGCAACCAGACTCTCCGCTGAATTGTTGGCGCGCAGATTGACGTTCAGCAGTTGCAAAGCAGCCTCTTCGCTGGCGATTGCCGCCGTAAAAAGCTTCTTTTTCGCTTGAACCTCAGCCAGATGTTCCTCCGAACCAGCTAAATCGTCGCGGGCCATGGCGTCCTGCGGATTGAGCTTCCAAAGCGATTGCGCGATAGCCAGTTCGCGTCGACCGGAGTCTTCAGCTTTTGCAAGATTGCCAAGGCGAAGATAGACGCGCGTCAAGTCAGAGAAGGTCACCTGCTGGTCGCGCATGGCTTGCGTATCGTGGGGATCGATCTCCGCATCCTTGCTGGCAAGTTCTTCGGCGCGAATGTAAAGATTCAGCGCCTCTGCGGGACGGTTGAGTTGTTCGTCCGCGGCGGCAACATTGTTCGCCCCGGCGATCCAGGAGTGCCGAACCTTGATATTGTCAGGCTGCGCGCGCAAGAGCCGATCATAGACATCAAAGCTGCCTTGATAGGCATTGAAGGCCAACTGCCACGCTCCGGCGTTCCACTCCAGATTGCCCAAGTAGCTGGCACAACGGGCCAGTGATCGCTGGTAGACCGCATTCTCTGGCTGCTGCTGGACAAGTTGCCGCGCCAGATCGAGAGCCTGGTTGTAGTTGGCGCGCGCCAGATCGTTGCGGGTATCGCCGGATTCGAGATCGGCCAAATAGACCAGAGTCGATTCCAGTGCATCCTTGACCCGCACATCCGCCGCGCCTGAGCCTGAGAGCGCGCGAAAGATGTTGACGGCCTCCGTGTACATCTGCTCTTCTGCCTGTTGATCGCCCTCAAACCCGACCAGAATCCCCTCGCGCACCAGCAGCACACCGTACGCGTAACGGCCTTCCGGATCGCGAAGATTGGCCAGCAGACGCCGCGCGGCCTCATAACTCGCTTTGGCGCCCTTCTCATCGCCCAGATTGGCATTGCCTTGGTTGCCCTGTATGTCTCCCAGCTTGGTGTAAGCCTTGCCAATCTCAACCTTTAGTTCTGGATCATTTCCTGCCTCGGCAGAGAGAATCTGCAAATACTGCAATCCCGTTTGCACGGCCAAGCTGCGTGCGGGTGTTGAGCCGGGCAGGTCGCGCATATCGTCCTCCAGGGGAAAAAGCAGTGTGCTGGAGAGCTGATGCACACTCTCGCGCAGCCGCTCGGCGCGGAGATGCTCCCGGTCTGCCTGCCGGTGTATCTGCCATGCGGAGAGACCAGAAACAATGGCGGCTCCGATGGCACACGCCGCGGCCATGGATCGAGAGTTGCGCCGGCAAAACAGGCCTGCGCGATAGAAAAGTGTCTGCGGAACGGCGCGCACGGGGCGTCGTGACAAGTAGTTCCGCAGATCCTGTTGGAGATCATCGACTGAAGCGTAGCGCAACTCTGGATCGGGTGCGGAGGCTCGCGTAATGATCGCTTCCAACTCGCGCGGTAGCGGCTTGTCGGCAGCCACCTTTTTCTCACTCGCAACAGGTTGGGAGAGCAACTCGCGCAGAACGATCCCCAGCGAATAGATGTCGCTAAGCGCGGACAACAGCCCACCATGGATCTGTTCCGGGCTGGCGTATCGGGCAGAGTAGGCGCTAAGCCGTGTATCACTGCCCTCTGCACACTCTTGCATCAGAGTGCGACTGATGCCAAAATCGACCAGCCTCACGCCACCTGAGGAGTTGACCAGGATGTTCTCCGGTTTCAGGTCCAGGTGGGCAATCATGTTCCGATGGGCAAAGGCAACCGCGGTGCAAACATCCAGAAAGATCTGCAAGCGCGCCAGGCGTGACAATTCATGATGAAGGCACCAGACAGTGATGGATTCACCTTCGATGTAGTCCAGGACACAGTATGGGGTGTCGCAGCAATCCAGCTTCCAGTCCAGCAGACGCGCAATATTGGGATGCCGAAGCTTGGTCAGCTTGGCGGCTTCCTGTCGCAATTGAAAGAGAAATTCGGGAGTGCATAGCTCAGCATGCAGGACTTTGATCGCAACGCGTAGGCGGATTTCGCCCTCTTCGCGGACCGCCTCGTAAACGACACCCATCCCGCCGCTTCCCATGCGCCGAATCAGCCGGTAGGCCCCGAGCAAATCCCCAGCCTGCAACCCCGTGTTTGGCGTTTGAGCATTTGTTGGAAGGACTTGATCCACAGATGGAAGTGCGGCGGAGTAATTCTCGCTAGCCAGCAGTTGCTGCGCTCTGCGAACCGTTTCCACGGGCAGATCGGGATGCGCGGCGAGAAAGCCCTCGCGCTCGGCTGGGTTCAAAAAAGATAAAGCTTCGAAGAGTTCTTGTGTGGCCTGCAAATACTTTCCTCTCGCTCATTGCCCGGCTGCAACGCTCTGTCCACGGTAACCCGCAAAACCGTACAGGCTTGTGAACGATATACAGAGAACAACAAGCTGTTTTGGGAAGATCAGCAACATTATACAGGGGGGACAATGAATATTCTGTCGTCCCCACTTGTTTTTCGTTGTTTCGGGAAGATCGATTCCCACAGCAACGCAGCGATTCGGAAACAAAAGTGCAGCCAAACCGTTTACACAAAAAACTGGATACTACCAAGTGTCCCTGTCGAATCTGAATGTCCTCGATGTTTATGGCTGCGAGTTCCGCTCGCCTCAAGCCACAACCGAGAAGGATGGAAATCATCGCAAAGTCACGTTTGTTTCTAAGCCCATCGCTGACAGATTTGTGGACGAGTGATTGGGCCTGATCGATAGTCAACCAGTTGCCAGATCTCTGGCCCAGATGCTTGACCTCCTTCACACACCGGATGCTCGCCGCTAATTCAGGACTCAGCAGACCAGAATCTGCCGCTTCATAGGCAAGACGCCGTACAGCAGCGAGCCTCTGATTAATAGTTGCGGCTGCCAATCCGAGGCTCTCCAGATAGAGTCGGAATCTGAGGACAACGGTGCGAATGAGCGCCAAGAGTGGCTCCGAGCAATACCAGGCGATAAACTGGTCCATCGCAAAGCGATAGTTGCGTCGAGATTGTGGAGAAATCAGGCTGTTGAGTACGGATGCTTTTGCGTGGTCGAGATCCGGCAGGGGAAGGACTATCTTCCAACAGTTGGTTTTTGACTTTCTTCTGCGCATACAAGCGGCCTCCATGCCGCAAGTATGGCAGCCTTTTCAAAACGAATTCCGAGCTGTAATCGACTCAGCCCGATGGCTAATTCCAAACAGCTTCGATGAAGTGACTCTAGGATTTAAGGTTGTCATTTGTTGCCAACAGCCCATTGCGCTCAATAGGAGCGCTATCGGTTTCTTCACGCAAATTTCGGACATGTGGTTGGCCACCCGAATCCCTCTTAAAGAGAGGAATGGTGGGTGCCTCTTCCAGGTGCCGTTCGAATCCCTATACCGGATCATCAAGGTGACTGCTCTGTTTTCCACGCGCCTCCTAGTCAAATGTATGACAACTGCATGACAACGATATTATCACACCATTATATTCAACAACATATAAGCTGCATAAAACGAATCCCTGTCTCTCCGCCATTATTCGTTTTAGCCCTTTCTACAAGGATGTCAAAGGGCTTTCTGTAAGAATAAAAAAGACTCACGCCGTCAGTAGAGCAGTTCGAAAGTACTGTTCTTCCGAATTCGTCCTTTTAAAATATCAAGATTAAGATATTTAGAATGTGCATCTTGGACAAGTTCGAAAGTTTTCCTTACGGCATCAAGCATCTAAATGCGAACTGGGGTGTATCGCCAGTTCTAATGCTGCCCGCAGCCGCATTTCATCAGCAGACCATTCGTCGTTCATACTGCGCCAAATACCCTCGTCAATTAACTATCTATGCATCGGCCAGATTTATTCATTTGATAATCCCCTGCTTCGCTTGCCGCTTACAGCAGAGCAGATCAAGCCCAGATTTCTTGGTCACTGGGGAACCTCGCCGGGACAAAACTTTATCTACATTCATTTGAACCGGCTGATCAAAGAGCACGATGCGGACATCATTTACATTTCAGGATCGGGACTCCAATCAGGCCGACGCGAGGTTCCAGCATAAGCATCCAGATACGGCGCTGACGACAGTCGCCTACTTCAGCATGGAGTTCATGCTGAGCGAAGCTCTGTCCATCTATTCGGGAGGACTTGGCAACGTGGCCGGCGATCAGATGAAGGCCGCCAGTGACCTCGGTGTTCCAGTAGTCGGGGTCGGCTTGCTTTACGGCCAGGGATATTTCCGACAGGACTTCGATTCGGAGGGCCACCAGCAGGCACTCTATCCGGTCAATGATCCGGGGCAGTTGCCAATCCGCCCGTTGCGCCAACCCAATGGCGAATGGTTACGGCTGCAAATACAACTTCCCGGCTCAAAGATTTGGCTTCGCTGTTGGGAGGTGTTGGCGGGAAGAGCAAAGTTGCATTTTCTCGATACCAACGACTTTGCCAACACCGCGGCCCATCGGGGCATTACTAGTGAATTATATGGCGGGGACGCAGAGATGCGTCTGAAACAGGAGATCGTCCTCGGCATCGGTGGATGGCGCCTGTTGCGAGCATTGGGTCTTACACTGGAGCTCTGTCACCTGAACGAAGGGCACGCGGCATTCGCCGTGTTGGAACGAGCCCGGTCCTGCATGGAGGATCACAAGAAACGCGCAATAACAATCAATAACAATTCGGCAAGCTGTGAGCAAAATTGAACAGACACTTCAATTTCGCCTCCAGCTATAATCTAAAAAGGTATCCTTATGGGCGAACGCCGTTGTTGTTGTGCTGTCTCCCATGCGTAAGTTTTTTCCGGCTGTGTATGGTTCTGATTTTTTGCCGATGAAACTGATTCCGTAGGCGCAACTGCTTTATTCAGCAGCGCTCTTAGTTGCGCAACCTATCACAATTCACGATTAATAACAGCATCCAAAGAGGGACCATGCTATGATTCCAGCTACGCCTCTTCCCTTCGATACAGTCTCATTTTTGGCCAATGCCGGCCTAGGGCGCAGAATCGTTCAATTGGCAGCTCATGACTCCTTTTTTTGCCAAGGCGATCCTGCCGACTCTGTTTTTTATCTTCAAAGAGGACGCGCAAAAGTTACGGTTGTTTCGGCCGCGGGCAAGGAAGCCACCATCACGCTGGTCAATGCCGGCGAATTTGTCGGTGAGGGTTCGCTGGCAGCCGTGCCGGGTTTGCGCCTTTCCACAGCCACGGCTGTCACCGCATGCTGCGCGCTCCGAATAGGGCGGGATGAGATGGCCCGCGTGATGCATGCGGAGCCGGATTTTTCTGACTTGTTCATGAAATTTTTACTTATGCGCGGCATACGTACACAAGCCGATCTGGTCGATCAGCTCTTTAACTCCAGCGAAAAGCGACTAGCTCGCATACTGCTGCTGATGGCGGAGTTTGGCCAGCCGGGTGAGCCGGAGACCTTGATTCCTCCCATCACGCAGGAGACTCTGGCGGAGATGATTGGAACCACGCGTTCGCGCGTTAGCTTCTTCATGAATCGCTTTCGGGAACTGGGATTTATTGAGTACAAGAACCGCATTCGCGTGCATAAATCGTTGCTGAATGTGATTCTCCACGATCAAATGCCGGGCGACAATGCTGAAAAGCCGGAGATAGCAGCACAGATCGGCAATCAAGAAATGCGGTCCGCGGCTTCCACGCACGCATTGTCCTAAATAGGACAGATTGACAAATTCATCTTTGAAATACTGTCTCCAATTCTCCCACATAGTCAATTGGAGGAGTCAGAGATGCCAAGTTCAAAAGCAACCATGCTCATTGTTGATGATGAGCCTTCCATTCGATTTTCGCTTTCGCAATCGCTCGCCGAGATGGGTTACTGCGCGCGGTTGGCTACCGATGGATTTTCTGCATTGCGCGAAATTCGCAACAGACTTCCCGACTTTCTTTTGTCTGATCTCAATATGCCGGGGATGTCCGGCTTTGAGTTACTGGCCATAGTGCGTCGCCGATTTCCCGCGATACGGACGATTGCCATGGGCGGCTTGTCTTCTGGAGATGAAGTCCCTTTCGGCGTAGCGGCGGACGGCTATTTTCAAAAAGGAAGCAGCATCCTGATGCTGATGCGAATCATGGAGAGCCTTCCGCGCATGGAGCGTTTTGCCTACCAGCCATCTTGTCCTGAAGCGCCAATCTGGATTCAAGCCAACAGCCCCGAGTTGGCTGCGGATGAGCAAGTGATCATCACCTGTCCGGAGTGCATGCGAACCTTTCCGCAAACCCTCGGCACCGGCTACCTGCGGCGCAAGACAGACTGCGTCCATTGTTACAGCACAATTCACTACGCAATTGTGCCTCCTACCGGGCAAACGCTTTTGCGGACATTTCCGCAAAGAGCAGAGCAGACGGAACCTTATCAGTTGTCCGAGTTTAATTCCAGTAACTAAGTATCAGCCAGAGAAAGTGTGAATCATGCGCGCCATTTCAGAACAGGATGTACTGCTGCGCGAAGAGATAGACCTTCCCGCCTGCGTCAAAATTGCCACTGATTCATTCCGCGAGGGATGGAACTTTGCATCTACGGTTAATGCGAAGCAGTTGGAGAAGAAGATCTGCTCACGGGATTGGAACTTTATCAAAATTGCCGAGGGCGCGCAGGCAAGTGGTGTGGGAGCTACTTCGCAAGAAGCCATCGCCAGCGCGCTCAGAGTTGCGCTGCTGCGCAAGAACGGGCGATTCAACGCGGTGGTAATTGAGTACATTGAGATCTCTCCGTATCCATGGTTCTTTCTGGCTCGGATGAGAGTCTGTCAGTATTGCATCCAACAGAGCGCGGTGCTTGCCGTCATTGATGATTGTGCATCTTCTTCCACCTCTCCACGAAAAAGACGATTGCTTTTGGATGCCAATGCGCTGTATCCGGATTTCGGCAGCAGTATGCCTTTGATCAAGCAAATGCTGACTTTGCGCAACGCTGCTCAGATCGCGCCTCAATGAGTCTATTGAGCCTGGTCTCAATAGCTCAGATCAGGATGAGTTGATTCGTTATTCTGAATCACGTTGGAGCAAACAACAGCACCAATTGCGGCTTTCCCTTTGCATGAGGCGCTGGACCAATTGGTCGGCACCTCAGGCAAAATAGCGAGCAAGCAATCATTCCACGGAGGTGGACCTGTGAACAAGGAACAAGTGAAAGGCATCATCGACGAAGTGGCCGGATGCGCCAAACGCAAGGCCGGTGAGCTGACCGGCAACCAAAGACTTCAGGCAGAAGGCGCAATACAGCAGGTAAAAGGCAAGGCTGAAGGCGCCTGGGGCAAGGCAAAAGAAGCTGTGCAGGATGCTCTTGAAAACACGGATGTGCGTCTTGAAACTCATTTGACGCTGAGCGTGAATCCTTCCGTCGCGGATGCCGCGCAAAGTAAATGCAAGTAAGAAGCGATGCTTGAAAACATAAGTGAAAGAGATCAAATCATGACCAAATTGAACTCACTGTTTCGTGCTGCAAGGACGCCGGGTTCCCGCCTGACCGACAGCAGTTCTTCGCTGGGAATTCAGGTTGCGCTGCTGTTGCTGATGTCGGTCGTGCTTTCCGGATGCGCTTCGAAACTCACCAAGGCGCTGGAGTTGGCCAAAGTACAGGCCGCTACAACTGGGCAGGCGCAGCAGGTTGTTTCTGTGGACAAGAACGGGACCACAACTACGACCGTCGTGCAACCACCCGCGGCCGGACAAAAAACCGAGGTTATTTCAACAACCGCGACGCCGCCTGCGGCAGGATCGCCCATTCCTGCGCCTTCAGAGCCGATTGTTTCTGCGGTGCCGCAGCCGGTCAGTGTGACGATTCCAGCCGGCACCTCTTTGGCGATACGGATTGATCAGCACATCAGCGTCAAGTCAAGCCGCGCTGGAGACAAATTTACCGGAGAGATTGTTGATCCGGTTCTCGCCGGCGACAGCCAGGTGCTGGTGCGCAAGGGCGCATTGGTGGACGGCGTGGTGGATGTATCTCATCGCAGAGGACACTTTAAAGGAAGCTCGTTATTAGAATTGAGGTTGACCTCGCTCACTATGGACGGAACGCAATATCCGCTGGAGACGCGAGATTCGGCTCGTGGCAAAAAAGGCAAAGGCAGGCGCTCGGCTGCGTTGATTGGCGGAGGCGCCGGACTCGGTATGCTGGTAGGCGGCTTGGCTAGCGGCGGCACAGGGTTGGTGGTGGGTGGCCTGGTGGGTGGCGGCGCGGGCACCGCCGCTGCGGGACTCACTGGAAACCGGGATGTCGATATTCCGTCGGAGTCGATTGTGCACTTTAAACTGGCGGACGACCTTGTTGTTCAGCCGGCACAGTAGCAAACCTTCATGCCCTCCATTCCGCGATCTCAATGGATACGAACGCTGTTGAAATCAATCGGCCCCGGCGTCATCACCGGGGCCGCCGACGATGACCCCTCCGGCGTCGCCACATATTCCGTTGCCGGCGCGCAATTTGGAACCAACCTCTTGTGGACTGCACTCGTTACCTGGCCTCTGATGGCTGCGGTTCAAATGATGTGCGCGCGCATCGGCAAGGTGACCGGGCAAGGCCTTGCGGAAAACTTCAAGCAGCTATTTCCACGATGGCTCTTGATCTTCTTTGTCATTGCTCTATTGACCGCGAACACGATTAATATAGGCGCAGACCTGGCTGGCATGGCGGACGCGGCTGCCATGCTGTCGGGGATCAATTCCCACTGGTTTGTTATTATCTTCGCGCTCTCGATCTCCTGGGCTACAGTGCGGCTTCACTATAACCAGATTGCAAGCGTCCTCAAGTGGCTGGTCCTTGTACTCTTCGCATACCCAATCACGGCATTCGTGGTGGGAGCCGATTGGGGTCAGGTCCTGCGTGCCACGATTGTTCCTTCTTTGCCGCATAGCAAAGATGAATGGTCGATGCTGGTTGCGATTCTCGGCACAACCATCAGCCCGTATCTGTTTTTCTGGCAGGCAAGTGAGGAAGTTGAAGAGGAGAAGTCGGCCGGACAAAGCACACTTACGCAGCGCCGGGGCGCTACGCCCCAGGAGCTTTCTCTCAGAAATATCGATGTGGGCGTCGGCGCATTCTTCTCGAACTTGGTCATGTTCTTTATCATTTTGACCACCGCCATTACTCTCAACAGGCACGGCATTACGCAGATTAACACCTCGCGTCAAGCAGCCGAAGCATTGCGGCCTTTTGCAGGTAACTTTGCTGCCACACTGTTTACGCTGGGGATTGTCGGCGTAGGCTTGCTCGCCATCCCCACGCTGGCCGGATCGACCGCATACGCCTTCGCTGAAACCTTGGGTTGGCGTCAGGGGTTGAATCTGAAACTGCGAAGGGCGCGCTGGTTTTACGCTTTGATTCTGGTTTCAACAGGGGTAGGCGTAGGGCTGGATTTTATTGGTATAAACCCTGTAAAGGCTCTCTATTGGACAGCCGTTATTAATGGATTGCTGGCGCCCTTCCTACTGGTCGGAATCCTGATAGTGGCAGCGAACAGAAAGCTGATGCAAGGCCAGCCGAGTTCCCGCCTGGGATGGACTGTCGTCGCGCTTGCAACTGTAGCCATGTTCGCGGCCAGCGTTGCAATGTTTGTAAAGTAGATCTTCCTTCATGCAATGTTCACGCATGGTGAGCGATTGTACACAGACTGGGAAATGTCCGTATGTAAGCCTTGACTATAACGCAGTATGCGCCGCCTTTCAATCCTCGCAGCCCAAATTGGTCAGCATGACTGGGCAATCGAAGGATGGTTTGGCAAGAGGAGTTTTATGAAAACCATCCGCCTTCTGATAGCATTTCTTGCATTGGCCATTCCGGCCGTTGTCTTCGGACAGATAGGCATACGAGTTGCCATCGGCCCACCCGCGTTGCCAGTAGTAGAGCAGCCCATCTGCCCCGGAGATGGATATATCTGGACACCCGGCTACTGGGCCTATGACGACAGTATCTCTGATTACTACTGGGTGGACGGCGCGTGGATTTTGGCGCCGGAAGAAGGCCTCCTTTGGACGCCCGGTTACTGGGGTTGGGGCGAGGGCGGATTCTTCTTCAATGATGGCTACTGGGGACCGACAGTCGGCTTCTATGGCGGCATCAACTACGGCTTCGGTTACTGGGGCGATGGGTATGGAGGCGGACGCTGGAACGGCGGGCACTTCTTCTATAACCGTTCCGTAAACAACGTGGACATCACTATCAATCGCAATGTCTACAACGAAAATATTGAGCACGGCAGCAGTGACAACCGCGTCAGTTTCAACGGCGGAAAGGGCGGCATTGAGGCGCGTCCCAACTCTCAACAGGAATCATCCGCAAGAGAAAGACATATCCCGGCTGTTGCTGCTCAAACCAGTCATGCGCAAGCCGCGCGCGCCAATCCAGCCTCGCGCTCATCTATGAACCACGGCCAGCCATCGACAGCATCAAAGGCATTGCCGATTGGTTCTAACGATCACCAAGCGGCTGCGCCTCAGCAGACAACCGCGCCCCGCGCCGTGGTTCATCCCAATGATCTTGCTCCCATTGCTCGCCCGACTCCGGTCAACTCTGGAAATGCGAAAGCGGATCAGAAGTACGAAGCAAAGCAGGACAAGTTGATTGCCACGCAAAACCAAGAGCGGCAGCAGTTGCAGCAGAAACAGGATGCGGAACATCAACGGACGACGAACGCCAACGCACCGAAATTGGAGCAGAAGCATCAGCAACAGACGCAGCAGTTAACGCAACGCCACGCGGCCCAGCAGCAGTCGTTACAATCGCGCCAACCTCAGCCTCGCTCATCGGGTGGCGGCCGCAGATAGCGAAATCACCATGCAGCGATTTCGATTTCTCTGCAAAGTAAATTTGGCCGGGGATTATCTCTCCGGCCAAATTATTCTCCGCAATACTAATCATGACAATTCCAAATAGATTTATGTGAATCCAATGGAAAACATTAAAAAATCCATCTCAGACGCAATTATTCTGCACAGGCATATCGTGTATGCCGCGCGAGTTTCTTCGCGGTGTCTATCTTGCGCAGCCCACGAATCTTCCATATTTCAAAAAATAGGAAAGCTGGACATCGAACAATCGCAATTCCGCCGGCTTGAATTGTACAGAGTTGCAGTGCGGGCATTTTCGCCTTAACTCAAGCGGGTTCAGTAGCTATTCGGGCCAGCTATAAGATGAACTACTCATGCGCCAAATCCTTCCTGAGCGAATGCCGCCACGCTAAAATGCGCGCCTCTCCGTTTGACTTCCATTCGATTCCAACCAGAAGAGAAGACGGCTAATGCTACCCGTGGCCAGAGCGATGCAGGAATCTGCCGCGCCATAGTACAAGTTGATCGTGTCTCCGTCAACTCCAATGGTTTGCCCGCAAGGAAACACAACGTCATTCACATCGCCGTTCCGCTCATAGGGAGCCTCCGGGCCGAAGACCCACGAGTTCCCGCGCTGCAGACAGACCTCAGGTTTCTCCAAATCGAACAGCGCAACGCCGAGCCGATAGATGCTTCCCGATGCGGTTTGCCGAACTCCGTGATAAATCATCAGCCAACCTTTGGCGGTCTCAATGGGAGGAGAACATAAGCCTATCTTGTTTGCATCCCACCATCCGCCGCGCCGTGCTTCTAGAATGATCTTGTGGCTTCCCCAATGCCGCAAGTCGGGCGAATAGGAGATCCACATATGCGCGCCAAGCGCCGTCATTGGGCGATGAATCAGCGCCCAGCGACCGCCGATTCTGCGCGGCAGCAACGCGGCATCCTTGTCCTCCGGCGACATGATAACTCCGTAACGCTCAAAGCTTTTAAAGTCCTTGGTCAGCGCCAGTGAAACTCCAGGTCCTCCTCGCGCAAAAGAAGTGTAGGCAACCGCATATTGCTCGAGTTCCGGGACATAAGTGATGCGCGGATCTTCAATGCCCCAAATCTCTTCCGGGTACTCATCGGGATTCGCCAACAAAGTCGGTTTGGAATCAATGCGCCAGTCGTTGATTCCATCCGCGGAGCGCGCCGCGCACAGATGCGATAATCCGCTTCTGTCTTCGACGCGGCAAAGCAGCAGTGTATCTCCATCCGGCAATTGAACCACGCCAGCATTCAAAACACTGTTGATGGGATAAGGCCAGTTTTCACGGGTAAGTAGAGGATTACCGGAATAGCGTGTAAAAAGTTGGTGTTCAGCGCATGCTCCCGGCATCCGCTCTTTCTGAATGGTGGGCGCGATTACTGCGGCGGTAGAATTGAGAGGATTCAAAGAGTGATGCTCATTCCCTGATGCAGTTCTTCAACGCTTGTAACTTTGGCCGACTGCATTTCCAGCAGCGCCATAAGAAACGAAAGTGTGGACTCAGCGCCCTGGTTCTCGTTTACGCGGTCAGGATGGAGGCCATCCCTGCACCCGCCCGTAGTTGCATCATACAGGGGAACCTGCAAGTCGTTTCTTCCGAGGAACCAATCGAATGCCTTGCGCGCCTCTACCAGCCATTGGTTTTCCTCCGTCAACCGGTATACCTCCAGGCAGGCTGAAACAGTTGCGCATGCCTCGACCGGCTGCTGGTCAAAACGCGCCTTCTCACTTCCTTCGATAAAAAATCCATTGGAGCCGATAGGAACAAAGATATTCTTGTCATCGCGGTGCTGCTCCGTAACCAGCCACTTCAAAGAGTCCATTCCAACTTCAATCATTCGATGGTTGTCGCTTCTCCAACCTGCCAGGATCAGTGCCTGCGACAGCCTTGCATTGGAGTAAGAGAGGCTTTTCTCAAACCACCTCCACGTTCCTGAATAGGTGCGCTCATAAATATCCAAAAGCCGATTCGCAAGCTCGTTGCGAACTCCCTGAATGGATCTGTCTCCAGGAAACCAATCCAGATAAGCTTGTAAACCCAAAATGCTGAATGCCCAGGCTCGTGGACTGGTGAATGTAAGAGTGGCAGGAACTGCAGCTTCAAAAAGCCTCCCAGCCGCGCCTCTCAATCCGGCATTTCTTGATGTGCCAAGCACCATTCCCAGTGACCACAATGCGCGGCCATGGCTATCATCTGATCCGAACTTCTCAAGCCATTTACGGTCGTAATCCATAAAATTTCTAAATCGCCCGGAATCCAAATGAAAGGCAAGCCATAAAAAGGATAAATAGCGATGAGAAAGTTTTGAGTATTGTCCATGGTCTAAACAATCGGAGCTCTCCTCCAAAAGAACGGCGACGATCAGCGCCCGTGCATTGTCGTCCGTGGTATAGCCCTCGCGCGTGTTAGGCACCGTGAAAATAGCGTGCTGCAATATTCCTGTGTCGTCGGTCATCTTCATCAGTTGTTCGGTATTCAACAATGGAAGATCATCTATCACCTCCAGCACTGGATCATCAACTTGAGCGGCTCTGGGATGCTGCGAACGTTCAAACCGCGCCCGCTGAAAGCTGGCCATGTAAGCTCGCGCCGTCTTTGCCCATGTTGTTCCGCGCGAGTAAAGATAAGCGCGCTTGCGCATCGCATGGCGCTCCGCATCGTTTTCCAGCAATGCAATGACGGCTTTAGCAATCGCCGATGAGTCCTGGAATGGAACAATTACTCCGCGATTTTCCGCCAGCAATTCCTTGGCGTGCCAGTAGGGAGTGGAGATGATCGCCTTCCCGGCTCCAAGCGCAATCGCAAGTGTTCCTGATACCACTTGCGCCTCATGCTTGTAAGGCGTAATGTAGATATCCGCCGCGCCTACGTGCTCCACCAATTCTTCCGCGTTCACAAACCGATTGTTAAGTATTAGATGATCCGCAACCCCAAGCTCTTCAGCCAGAGCTTGCAACCCCTCGCGGTACCGCTCACCCTCGTGCCGACGAAGATGCGGATGAGTTACGCCGGAAACAATATAGACAACGTTAGGCTGCTGAGCGAGAATTGCAGGCAATGCCTGAATCACGTTTTCAATTCCCTTGTTCGGAGAGAGCAGCCCGAATGTCAGCAAGACAGACTTGCCTTCCGTGCCAAACTTGTCTTTGAAATAATTGGGATCCATGAAAGGAAGATCGGGAACTCCATGGGGAATCACATCAATCTTTTCAACTGGAACCGCATACACTTCATGCAATAGCGTCGCCGCCAGTTCGCTCATGACAACCATGCGATCTGAAATCCGGGCGATCTCTTCAAGTACGTTTCTCTGATTGAAATCCGGCTCGCGAAGAACCGTATGCAGCGTTGTGACAATGGGCATCTTGAGTTTGCGCAGCAAAGTGAGAATGTAACCGCCCGCGTCTCCTCCGTAGATACCATATTCATGCTGCAAGCAAACAAGATCATTCCCGTTAAAATTCAGAAAGTCAGCGGCTCGCTCATAAGAGGCAATGTCTTCCTGAGTAATTTCCAGACGCACTCGCTTTGGATAATCATAACTCGAATCAGGATCATTGACCGGAATCGCAAACAACCGCTCCTCTCCATACTCAACGGCGAGCGACGTGCAGAGATCTGTTGTGAAGGTAGCTATGCCGCACTCGCGCGGAAGATAATTTCCAATAAACGCAATGCGCGTCGGAAGCGGCAGCTTGCACGCTTTTGAAGCTGTATGCAAGAGTGCTTCTTGGTCGCAACTTTTGCCCGACTGCCCGGCATTCATCAACTCAGGAGTCATCATTTCATCCTTCTTTCGTCTTCGAATTTGCCCGAGTTACAATAGATAGAGTGAATTTCTCGCTCGGCTCTAGTTTGCCGCTCGCTGAATGAACAGGTAGCGCTGGCCTCCTGGCCGGCTGTCGCGTGAACCACCGGTCCTCGCCGCACCTTATACAAATAGAAGAAATGCTTTGATCTCCGCAGTCTTGTTTCAAGACTGCGGAGATCAGTTACTATCAGCGCAAACTACCCGTCGTCGCGTTGACGGGACTCCCGATTGCTTCGCCGGATACAACCAGTTCGACTCTGCGGTTTTCTTGCCTGCCCGCTGCATTGTCATTTGAGGCCACTGGCAGTGTGTTACCAAAGCCCTTGGCACTTACTGAGTTGGTTGTAACACCTTCTTCAACGAGATAGCTGCGAACCGCACCCGCGCGATTTTCTGATAGTGTCTGGTTCATCGCATCGCCGCCTACGTTGTCGGTGTAACCGCCGACTTCAATGTTGAGGCCAGGGTAGGAGATCAGAATTCCCGCAACCTTGGCTAGCTTTTCCCTTGCGCCAGGCTTCAACGAATACTTTCCTGTGTCGAACAGCACATCCGACATGCTGACAATGAGCCCGCGAGCGCTGTCGCGAGTAACTAGAATCAGATTAAGTTGTTCTGAAAGCCGGGCACGCAAAGCGGCCTTATCGGTATCCGCCTGTTGCTGGCCCTGTTGAGCGATCTGCGCTTCTGTGCGGGCTTGGGTTGCATCAGCCTGCGCAGCCGTGATGGCCACTGCGGAAGCCGCCTGATTTGCCGTCAAGTCTGCTTGCGCCTTTGTGGCACTGGCCTCGGCGTCAGCCGCGCTAGCCTGCGCGTTTGCTGTATCAGCCTGCGCACTTGCTGTGTCGGCCTGCGCCTTCTCCTTCAAGCGTGTGGCATCATCCGCTTGAGCTTGTGATCTCGCTTGAGCATCGGAGGATGCCTGACGTTCATTGGCAATTCGCTCTTCGTTGATTCTCTTGACTGCGATCTCGCGCGCATCTTCAGATGTTTGCACTGTCTCACGGGAGGCAGCAATCAAAGCCTTTTTGTCAATGTGGGCGCTGGTCGCATCCGCATCGGCCGCGTTCATCAATTGTACCGCGTGCTGGTAACTTGCGTTTGCATAGGACTCTGCGCCTTCAGATTGAGCAATCCGCAGCGCGTTCCGTGCTTCGTAGAACTCTAATGGCAGACTGGCGCTGAGAACAACGGGATCGAATTTGTAGCCGGTGGGAATGTAGCCGCCGCGCTCGATCAATTCGATCTTTGCGTCGACTGCCTCAACTGTGCCCTTGGTGTCGGCGCGAACTACATTCTCAAGTACAACAACATTGCTGGGCTGTCGAACCGCGTAATATGGTTCGGCGGTAACAATAAGAGCAAATCCTTGAAAGTCTGTCGTCGCTGTCAATTTGCTGCGATTGTTGTCGCCCACCAGCACTTCCCCAAGATTGACGGACCGTCCCTCTGGCGAGATAGCCCAAAGAACATAGGTTAGATATTCGGCGCCGAATGTTGTAGGGGGTTGCAGGTTACCGAACTCCGCTTCAACTTCCATGGTTCCACGCTTGCTGCGAACCTTAGCCTTGCCGTCCGCCGCGGGCATCAGCGCCGTGCCGGCAAAATCCACATCCGATGCCCCGCCGCGGTGTAGATAATCGATGGCCTGAACCGAGTGGTTGATTTCAATTACTCGATAGGTTGACAAGCCCGAGTTTCTTGCAATGACCACTTCTGATTGGTCGGCATGAGCAAGTGCGCACAAACCAAAAACACTTCCAACTGCAAACAAAATCACGCGCTTCAAGATTCCTCCTTCGGGCATATTGCGGCCCTGTTGTGTTGGACTATCGTTGAATTGACAAGTTCAAGATTCCAGTTTTCGTTAGGTTGATTTCTCAGTGTCCGACGCGGAACTGATAAATGTAGTCGAAGAGCCCGAATACTTTGAGGAGCCACAGCACGACCACAATAACCACGACGCCGTTCAAGATGCCCTTGATCTGACCCTGCATCGGGATATAGCGATTCACCAAGAACATCAAAACTCCGACTACCAGAAGCGTAATGACGACAGGGACCAATGGCATATCTTGACCGATGCGGAATTGTGACAAATTGTCGAAAAGGCCGACAATTTTCATCAGCCAGATAACCACGGCGATTACCACAACGCCGTTCAAAATGCCCTTGATCTGACCTTGCATCGGAATGTACCGGTTCACAAGATAAAGCAAGAGGCCAACGACCGCGAGAGCGATGACTACTGTGACGAGAGGCATTTGATTTCTCCATCTTTCAACGCCATTCTCTCAAAGCAAGATTGAAATGGCTGAGCAACACTGCACATGGAGAGTAAGGCACACCGCGCATTTCATGGAAGATTAGGTTGCGTCTATTGCATACGTCCGCGCGGGACCCAAGCCAGATCTCCGCTCAGAACATAAATAGCGAGTGCCGCTGCCATAAAAAGCGCTCCCAGCCAAAACCGCCAGTCACGATGCATGCGCCTCCAGTATGGACCGGGGTCCGGCTCACCGCTTTCACTGCTGTTTCCTTCGTGGTTATACTTGCTGCCAGTCATTTTTGATTCTCCTGTCGCGTTCTTCGCGCTGAAATAGTGCTAATGTTTCTCGCGCTACGGCTGATGAGTTGCTGCCGCAGTAACTTGAACTGGCCGGTCCGCGACAATTGTCGATGAGTTGTTTGAAGAAGAAAGTTTGTCAACTGGAATCTCCGTTCCTGACGGAAAAATAAGAATCTGGATCGAGCCCCAATCAACATCCGAACCCGTGTCCGCCTGTTTGCCCGTGCCCAGCGTCTTGAGTTGGCTGTCATCAAATCCAAAATTCTCCACCAGGTATTCGCGCACAACCATGGCTCTGGCTTCACTCAGTACCAGATCCTTTTTGGTATCGCCTTCCATTCCGATTGAAACTACAATTACCGCAAAACCGAATTGATTTCGTGCAAGAAATTCGCCGCCGGCATTAAGAGACTTTGGGTCCTTTAATTTGGCTGAATCGCGGGCATCGAATAACTGTCTTGCCGTATAGGTGAACGTCTTCAGCGGCGCACTTTGCGGAAGTCCGCTGATTCTGTTAGCCGCCAGTCCGCTTGCATCCTCATATCCGCGCTTTTTAAAATACCCGCTCAAGAGAAAGTTATGCTTCAAGGCCTCCATATTTTCCTGGAAGTCTGTCACTCCGATCTGCGCTTGTAAAACGGTTGCATGCAGTGTGCCTGTCGTCTCTTCCAGATTGCTGTAAAGTTGTTTATCATTCACCAACGCGCCCACGGTTCCCTGTCCAGAATCTATTTTGCTGGTTACAGAGTTCAAGTGCTCCGTCGCCAATGTCGCATTGTTGATAGCTAACTGGCTGCTATCCAGAATGCCGCTTGTCTTTTTAAATAGATCTGAAATCTGCAGCGGCGGTTCGCTTTGAATGATCTCGCCATCCTTCACTTCAGCTTGCCCAGGGGAACCAAATGAGATCGAAACAAATTGGTTGCCCAGCACGCCCTCGGTTTCAATTGAAGCCACAGAGTCCTGCTTGATAATTTCGTGTGTCGATTTATCGAGGTCCATGAGCACTGTGACTTGCTCGCCCGGTTTGTGCGGCAGCATGATGCTTTTCACGGTTCCGCTGTGAACTCCGCCCACCTGCACATCGGCTCCGGCATCCAAGCCAGCGACATTGTCAAACTGCGCCTTTAATTGATAGGTGGATCGAAACAGATACTCCTTGCTTCCAATGACAAAAACACCAGCCGCTAAAACAGCCAGTGTTACAACGATAAACGCTCCCAGTCTCGCCAATCTTGACATAGTTCCTCCTATGACTGCTTCAGAAATTCCTCGACAAATTCAATGTTGCTTTTCTGAAGATCTTCAAATGTTCCTTCAATCACAACATTTCCCTGATTCAGTAGCGCCAAACTGTTGGCAATCGCCTTGGCGCTGTGCAGATCGTGCGTTACGACGATAGATGCCATCCTGCGTTCATGCTGGAGTTTTAGAATCAACTCGTCAATTTCACCTGAACTTATTGGATCAAGGCCTGCCGTTGGCTCGTCGAGAAGCAATATCTCTGGATCCAGTGCGAGTGCGCGCGCCAGACCCACGCGCTTCTGCATCCCGCCTGAGATATCGGATGGCATCTTATCAAGATTGTCTTGCATACCAACTTCAGCGAGTAATTGCTTGACCCGATCGCAACGCTCGGAACGGATCATTTTCCTTCGGTGATGTTCCAATGGGAATGCCACGTTCTCCGCGACCGTCAACGAATCGTAAAGCGCAGCGTGCTGAAACAAGAAGCCCATTCTCTTTCTGATCTCGCTCATTCGATCAATCTCCAGCCCAGCGATGTTTTTGCCGTTGATGAGAATCGAGCCGGAGTCCGGCATTTCAAGACCGATGATAAGCCGCAGCAACACGCTCTTTCCTGTTCCGCTGCGTCCAAGCACAGCCACTGTTTCTCCTCGATCCACGCTCAAATTGATCCCATTAAGAACTTTGTGGGTTCCAAAAGTTTTGTGTAAATCCTTGACAACGATAACCGGCGCGCGGAATTCTTGCGTTGGTTCAGCATTCTTCACCGAATTGATAAAATCAGTGGCCATGGATGGTCCTCGGTACTCCAGGAAAAATTATGGAAAAGCAACTAAAATGAATTTCACCAGCACAACATCAGCCAGAATCACGAACAGCGATGCGATAACTACCGAGTTAGTAGCCGCTCGGCCAACGCCCTCGGCGCCGCCGCGCGTGCGCATTCCCTGAAAGCACGCAATCGTTCCAATAATCAACCCATAAACTGCGGTCTTGAAGGTTTGCGGCAAAAATGCGCTAAAGGTTGCGCCATGGAATCCAGCATCAATAAATTGATGAAACGAAAGCGGTTCAACCAAAGTCTGCGCGAACCAGCCGGTCATCAATCCGAAAGCATCTGCGGCAAGAGTCAGCAGCGGAAGCATCAAAATGCAAGCGAGAATTCGTGTAGCCGCCAAGAGTCTGTAGGGGTTGATAGCTGATGCTTCAATGGCGTCAATTTGTTCGCTGACTTTCATCGAAGCCAACTCCGCCCCCATGCCGGCGCCAACCCTTCCACTTACAATTAGTCCAGTTAAGATCGGACCCATAACCTGAATCACCGAGTAAACAAGAGTGGCAGGAAACATCGATTTTGCGCCGAATCGAGTCAGACTGTAGCGCGCTTCCATCGAGATCACAACGCCAATTGCGGCGCCTGCCAGGGCAATCAACGGAAATGATTTGGAGCCCACTTCGTCAAACTGTCGAATTAACTCACGCCACTCATACGGTGGAGTTACCGCAGCTCGAAGTACCTTCCAGCAAAAAATTCCCAAGCTACCGAACCACTCGAAACTGCCGCCTATCAGACTGGTTATTGGTTTCATGAAAGATGACACGACATCGCCTTGCCTTATTGGAATAGGCGAATTCAGTGTCTCAGTCGCAATGATTCCCTGTTGAATCACTTATTCGGTCCCTCCTCTGGAGAAGCGTGCGAATTGCTCAGATGCATGCGATGCAGCAAAGAGTGAGGCCCACTATAAAAAAACTCAAGGGAAATGTTTTCGCCCGCATACGCAAGTAGGCTATAGTTGCCGATGCGAAAGGCGTCTTTTGCTCCGTAGCGATTCGGATACCAGCCATAAACTGCGGACATGGAACCCGCATAGGGCGCAATCAGCGCAGGTAAAGAGAAAACGCGATGTCCGTCTTCGCCACGCCGCGCAGTAAACGTCGAAATTAGCGCATGGCTCACGCGCGGAAAAACTCCGCTGCATTCGCAACGGTAATATAAGGAATCTTCCTTCAATGCTTCCGCCATTCCATAACGTGTCGTTGTCGCAATCGCCGCAATTCCAAAGTCATTTCCAAACCGTTTGGAATATCCCTCTACGCCTTGATTCCACTCTGGCGGAGAATTTCCAAATTGATTAATCCCAGCCGTAATTGCCGCGCCGGCAATCGGGTAAGGGCCGAATGCGTCGAATTCAAAGTTGCGCGCCATGGTTCTTTGTGTCGGGCGCACATAACTCAGGTTCGAATCATCAAAGGGTGAAGTCGCCAATAGGTTTGATGAAGGTGCCATATTGGACGCAGATTGCGGATTTGTCGTCAAGCTCAAACACGCCAGGGTGGCTGCCGCAAAGAGTAGAAAGATAACTCGGCTGCCTTTTAGATCAGACGCTTCGTCAATCGGCAAACACGGCGGCATTTTTGTCATGTCGTCACAGCGGGCAATCAATGATTGCGAATCTTGTCTGTCTATTGTTGCCATCATGATTCCTCTCTCGGCCGGCATCGGTTCACTCATATCTGTAAATCGCTGTCAGCAACAAGCGCTGATGTGAGCATCGCGTATAAGGATATTGGCAGAGTTGGAGCTGGCTTGAATGGTCATAATTGCTCTCAGCCGTCGCAACTCCAGGAAATGAACGAAGATACTTTGGCCTGCGCAAAGCCGACAGGATCAATGCTATGAGATTAATGGCATTTTGAAAAATCCATGGCACTGGTGGCTATTTCATATGAGCATGAACAACGTAACGCTCCGGTGCTGATCCTATGAAGTGAAATGGATAGCAGGTTACTAGAGTCAAGCCTGGATCCTTGGCTAAGGATACAATTCCACCGTCGCCCGGAGCAGTAATTTGAATCCAATCCACCTCGTATCGAGATATGCCGTCAGCACTTTGGAGAAGGATTTCGTCATCTCGGTGGACGTCTTTCAGTCCACGAAAGAATGTATCTCGGTGACCGGCGATTCCTATATTTCCTGATTCCCCGGGGAGTGCCGTCCCAACAATATGCCCCACTCCCAGGCGCAGGGTTTTCGGTGTCGTCCCTTGCAGAACGATGACCGACATTCCAATTCGTGGAATTTCAATGCGGCCCAAAACATCCCCTTCTTTGACAGTTTTTTTAACTTGGATTCCTGGGTGCAATACTGCTGCGTGAATTTGATTATCAAGGATTTGCCCGGCAGCGCTTTGAAAAGTTCTTGCATTGAACAATGTCAGCGCCGCAAAAGCTATGGCGAGTACGCCCGAAAGCATAAGTATCCATCTCGTCCAGCGGATGAACCGTTGGCCGCGCAAGACAAATTTATCTCGCTCATTCATGAGCATCAAGGCTGGCAGGATTGCCTGCCTGAGTTGAGAACGCCCGTGGCACTGAATATCCTGCTCGCGTGCGAACTGATAGGCGCCCGTAATTCGGCGCGCGGACCTTCACTTCGACAGTTCTATAACCTTCACCAGAGATTGGAATTATGGGAACATAGGACAGCGTATACTGATTGCGTATATCCCGCGCTATTCCTTCACAGATGGATGCGATTTCTTTGGATGAGTCAGGAAAGAATGCCTCGCCGCCGGTTTCCTTTGCAAACCGTTTCAGCACGCCTGGGTTCTGGTCACCATCCTGCTCGTCGAAGATGCCGATTGTATAAATGATTGCATTGGAAATTTTGGCCATCTCAAGCACTTGGGTGAGGCTATGCTTGCTAGCGTTGTCGCCGCCATCGCTGATTACGATAAGAACCTTCTTGTCGGATTTACTCTGCTTGAGGTGATTGAGGGCTGAGGCAATCGCATCGTAAAGCGCGGTTTCGCCAATCGTATGAATTGCGGAAAGAGCCTGCTGTAATTGCTCGCGCTGATCTGTGAATAAAATGCCTTCTGGCAGTCCATACGAGATATGCTCGTTGAAGTTAACTACAAAGATCTGATCCAGAGGATTGCTTGAAGCGGCAAAGTTTAAGGCTGCGGCAATTACGTCATCGCGCTTGGATGCCATGCTTCCACTGTTATCAATCAACAGTCCAACCGAAACAGGAATGTCCTCGTGACTGAAGTGCTTGATCGATTGAAGAACTTGATTTTCATATACTTGAAAATTTTCTTTGGCAAGCCCGGAGACCAGGGCTTTGTCGTGATTCAAAACGGTTGCGTTTAATATAACCAGATTGGTATTGACGCGGAGCGTGTATTCGTCTGACTCATTTTTCGCGGTAGGAAGTTTTTGGGATGAGGAAGCTACTGACAAAGATATCAGAGTTACAAGAGACGACAAAATAAAAACAGGCGCGGTCAAAGATATGCGCGGGATAGTTTTACTTCCAGGTTCACTGTTGGTCATCTGGCTGATCCTTGGTTGCTGTTTTACATTTACAGATGGCAGCTTGAATTTGCTTGATGAATTTGGCCGATGCTTCGCCGCTTTGTTTTCCCGTTTGTTTCTCCCGGCCAACAGAATGGCCGGGAAGATAGGTTGCGGGGCAAATTGATTAGCTGGACTTCTTGGCAAACCCAGAGAGCAGCAATCCGGCGCTGAACATCATCATGCCGGCCAATCCAATCAGGCCAAGACTGCTGGCCGTCTTCGGCAGGGAAGCGACTTCCACGGGTGCGGCCACGGCAGCAGGCGCGGGGGGCGCTTCAACAACCTGGGCTGTTTCAACGGTCTCTCCCTTTGGAGTTATCGCCTCGACGGGCGCTGCGGTCAATACTTCCACCGGCGCTGCTGTGATTTCGGCAGGCGTGGAAAGCACAGCTTCATTAGTTTCCGAGGCAAGTTGGATCGCCTTCGGCCTTGCATAGACGAATTGCTCGCCCCATTCACGCCCCGGATAAAACCAAGCCTTCAGAGCCTCTGGCTGACCGGCGGGCCGTTCGCTGAAAGTCATCACTGTTTTGCTGGTAGACTTCAAGCGATAGTTGGGCATCGCCATGATAAGGGTGAAGACATGGGTTTCATCCTGGCTCGAGATCTGCACAACATGGTTGTTCACGCCTGAGTTGATGATCTTGAAAACATAAGTTCCAGCGGGTAATACCTGCGCGCCTGAACCGCCGACTTCAACGGGCGCGGTAAAAGTCACGAGTGATTTCCGGTCGAAGTCGTCGGCCTTGGCTTTCGGCACGATAAGTACACAGAGCGCGGTGAGGCACAATCCTGTTCCAAATCCTTTGAGCAATGTCATAGTTTCTCCTAATCATTCTCCGACTCACTGGCACGGCGGTTGGTATGCGGCTTCTTTATGTTGTCGGTTTCACAAGAGCTCGCACGCCGGAGATTCCGGCAGCCTTCTATTCCGTGGCGTGTACTGAATGCCAGTATTTCTTATCGATCCATTTATGACTGACCAATATTGACCTGCGCATGGAATTAAGTGCAGCGGATCTCGAATGCTCCGTATTGCTCAGACTCTCACGCACACTCCCGTCTACTGTCAATCGTGTAAGGGTAGTTTGATGCTGCACTGGAATGCGGTCCAAATTAACGGATTTAACCTCTTATGGTGACTGCGCATTCTGAAAAAAGTTTTTTGCAGCAGTGCATCTCACGCAACCCAAGAAACTTCGAACACCTTAAAGGCGGTCATCTCTTCAGTGAAGGCAGCGGCGGAAGTTATAGAGGCCGCGGCGGCGCCATGGCCAACCGCAGCAGTTTTGCGCGCGGTGGCGGAGCAGTCAGGTTGAATGCTCGCAGCGGTAGCGCTGGTGTGTCGCACAGCAGCGCTACAGTCTCTCACGCGGGAGCCGCTCGTTCCAACGCGGCGCAGCACTCATCGCCCGCACGCGCTGGTTCATCTCTTGCAGCGCCAGCAGGACGTGCCAGCGCTTCACGTGCATCCGCTTCGCACAGCGGCGGCAGTGGTCATGTTGGCGGCGGCGGACACAGGTAATCGATCGCTTCTAAATTGAATCATCCGTCAGCGCAAGACAATAGCTTCTCGATGAGTTGTGCCCGGTCAGTTGCTCCAGCACAACTCGCCGAGAGGCAAAATTCGCGTCTGAATGCGGGCTCTTCCGACTCGATTCCGATGATGCCGAGCTAATAAAACTGAATCGGCTTCAAGCCCCCTTTGCGGATGCCATTCAATAAAGTGAGCTATTTTGATCTATCTATTTCTTCCAACCATGAAGCACTATAGTAGTTGTTTTGTTTTGGCGCCTATCCTTTAGGAAACCTCTGAATAAGTCAGAGCTTTGAAAGAACACAACTTTAGTCGTGCTGCAAGTGGCTCAATACATATGCAGGCTCCAGGCCCTGATGGAAGTTCTTCCGTGCGTTTTTCTGATTCCTCTAAAATACCAATTGTGAGCGATCAGCGAGCATTTGGGCGCACCGCAGGTGCTTGCGCAGATATTTCCCGCGCGGTACTTTTTGCTCAAAAAGCGCTCGCCCCCGCCGAAGCGTGGGGCAAATCACCATTGCGCATTCGGCGCGGGACTCAGATGCAACTTGGCGACCTGGTGGATCGGAACCAATGTAGCCCGTTTCATCTCGTCGTGTCGGCATTGCCGGTGGGGAATTCAATATAAAAGAGCGTGGACCGAGAGGTCCACGCTCTTTTCGACCATGAGGTCGGCGCTACTGGTTAATGCCATATGCTGGCGCACTTAATCACGCACAACTTATCTCTAACGCACAACGCCTTTGAAGAGCGGAGACTGGAGCAGTGAGTCGAATTGTGCATCGCCGGTGGCGAAATGGATCGATAGTTTTCCGCCTTCGGAGCTGATTGAAGTAGCGCTCAGCGCCTGTTTCTCCGCATCCGAACCACTGGCTTTACGCAGCGAGAGGCCGGCCGAGAGCAGCGACGACAGCGTGGACGAGGAAAAGCTGTCGCTGGTGGCGATGGTCAGATCGAATTTGACGCCGTGCACAAAGTCCATCCCGTACCAAGAGGCTTCCAGATGCTTCTTTACGCTATCAAAATCGCCGGCTGAACCCGCCTCGCCCAGGATCTGCTTCATCATGGTCTCGGTGCCTTTTCTGTCCAGGATGCTCCATAGCGGCTGGTTTTCAACGGCCTTCATCGCGTCCAGCATCGGTACATTGGTCAGGACACTGGGCGAAATGCTGTCGCGGGCATCAAGCGCCTTGTTGACCGCATCGCTGTCACCAAAGACCATTGTCGAGGGATTGACGAAGCAAACCACCATGCCCGTCTTGGCCAGAGGATAGACCTTGTTGGTCCGCACCAGCGTGGCCTTCAGTTTGTCTTTGCGGAAGTTGGCCAAAATTTCCTGTGCGGGAAATTGGCCCTGCGCGATGCCCACGGTGCTCAGCCTGTCTTCGCCCTCTTTTTCGCGGAAGATGGCAAAAGCCAACTGCTCCACGTCATGATTCTCATTCAGGCCAGAGTTCTTCAGAGCATCTTCAAAGCGCTTCAGTTCGGGCGGCATCACGCGGGCGCGCAGGCTCATCGCCGAGTTCGAGTTCTCCATCGCATGATAGTCGATGGCCACCAACTGCTGCACGGAATGCGGAATGGCGCTACTGGCATCGGCGGACAACTGCGCCGCATGAAGCGACAGGCCAGCGGCCAGAAAAACTACGGGAAATGCAAACTTCAAAATGGCTTTCAACGGTTTCATCCTCCTCAAGCGCGGCCATTCTGCCGCTCCTGATCCATACTAATTTTACCTGCCACACGGCCGATGCGCCGATTTTGACGCTCAATCTGCTCCCGGCCACGCCAAAGGAGCCTCCAAGCGGCGCTCCAGAATCTTGGTTTGCGCATCGAACCTAACTAATAGACGCATCCACTCGCTATCCCGCTCACAGGCAGCCTCAGGAATCAACCCGATAATTTCGCCCTGGACCGGTTTGGCTTTATAGCGAGTCGCCAGTTCGCTAACCGCGCGGAAGACTTGAGAGAGCGGGGTCATGGTAAAGTCGGTAATGTTCATGGAGAGCTGGGCTCGGCCGTTCACCAAAACGCCCAATGCTTTAACGCCCTTCAGTCCGCCGGAAGCCGAGCGAATCTCGCGGGCGATGGCGCGAACCATGGCGACCTCCGACGAATCAAAATCGATGTTGTAGGCCACCAGGAATTTACGCGCGCCGACCGCGCAGGCTCCAGCCGTGGGATGAACCAGAGGCCCGCCAATATCTGGCCGCCGCGCGGAGTCTTTGCCGCCAGCCTCGATCAGCCCCTCAAACTGACCGCGCCGCACCTCTTCCAGATTCGCCCGGTCAGGCCGCGCCGCCGCCGCTTCATAAAAGAAGACCGGCACATTGAAGCGCCGCCAGATCTCCAAGCCCGCCTGCCTTGCCAGCAAAGCGCATTGCTCCAGCTTGATGCCGCGGATGGGCACAAAGGGAATCACATCGGCGGCTCCGATGCGCGGATGCACGCCCTGCTGGCGGGTGAGATCAATCAACTCGGCGGCCTTGCCCGCGCCGCGCACCGCCGCGTCAACCACCGCCGCCGGATCGCCGGCAATCGTCACCACTGAGCGGTTGTGCTCTGCATCCATTGACCAGTCAAGCAACCGCACTCCCTCAACGCGCATCGCGGCCACAATGGCCTCGACACGCCGGGCATCCCGGCCCTCGGAAAAGTTCGGCACGCATTCGACTAACGGTTCGTTCATGATTCCTTTCGCAAAAAAATCATCTCCAGAACGTATAGCCCAACTGGAATTGGACGCTGGCGTTGACCCCAGGGTTGTGGTCTCCCAGCGAGGCTGAAGAAATGTGAACAGCATTCACACCCAGATCAATCGAGCGCTTGGCGCGGGTGAAGTAGTGGATGCCACCGCCGCCCTGTGGGGAAAAGTTCCAGACGCAGGTCGAGCCATCCAATCCGGTGGCTGGATTACTCATATAATTCGGCGGAAACTCATGCGTGGTATAAATCAGCCCGCCCGCGCCCTGAAGCCATGGCTGAATGTGCCGCGATCCGGTGAGAAAATTCCAGCGAAAGATCACCGGCGTCAGGCTGACTCCGCGGAAGGTTCCGCCGCCCACAAGCAGATTGCACGGTTTGCCGTCACAGGTGTATTCCGCGTAATGGGGCGCCGGCGTGTAGGCCTGCCATAAGGGCATGATGTTGCCGCCCAGCTCGAATTGGCCGGAGAAAATGCCTGCATGGAGGACCGGCGTCAGCGGCTTGCCGAACTGAAAGCCGGCGAAGAGAAACTTGTATTGCGAACGCTCGCCGATACCGTTGCCATAGTTGACGAACGGGCCGTACTCCCAGCTCTTGCTCTGACGCACTTGAGCGGCGGGGTTGTCGGCCGCGATGCTCTTTGGCGCTTGACCCAATCCTGAGATTGCGGTGACTAAAAAGACCAGCGGCAAGATGATTCGATTTCGGGTCAATATTCTTTCCTTCCCTGATTGAATTCTTAAAACCCGCAAAAAAGCCGCCACAAACGGGCGGCTTTTTCGTTGCCTGCCCTGCCAGCCGTTATCCGGCCGCTTCCATCTGGTCGGCGTCCATGTCAAAGTTCGAGTAGACATTCTGTGTATCGTCACAGTCTTCCAGAACCTCAAGCAAACGAATCATCTGATTGGCGGGCGTGCCTTCCAGCTTGGTGTAGGTGGAGGCAACCATCGTCACCTCGCTCATCACCGTGGGAATCCCTGCCGCCTTGACCGCCGCAAGCACCTTTTCGTACTCTGCCGGATCAGTGATAATCTCCCAGGTATCGCCCTCGTCGTTCAGGTCTTCGCCGCCGCTTTCGAGCACAATGTCCATCAACTGCTCTTCGGTGGCTGCGTCTTTCTCGATGGCGATCAGCCCTTTTTTGTGGAACATGAAGCGTACCGAGCCGGTTTCACCCAGGTTGCCGCCGTTCTTTGAGAAGGCGTGTCGGATCTCGCTCACCGCGCGGTTGCGGTTGTCGGTCAGAACATCCACAATGATGGCCACGCCGCCGGGGCCGTAGCCCTCAAAGGAGATCTCCTCATAGCTGACGCCTTCCAGTTCGCCGGTGCCACGCAGAATGGCGCGCTTGATGTTGTCTTGCGGCATATTTTCAGCTTTGGCCGCTAGTACCGCAGTACGGAGCCTGGCGTTGGTGTCGGGGTTGCCGCCGCCCTTGGCAGCTACTGCGATTTCCTTCAACAGGCGGGTGAATATCTTGCCGCGCTTGGCATCCAGCGCGCCCTTCTTGTGCTTGATTGTGGCCCATTTGGAATGGCCGGACATAGAGAACCTCAGTGAGAGTGAAAGATGGCGGCGCGGCACGCGCCTGACCTTGCAAGTATACCATTTGCGGCGCTGGGCAAGACACTGCAACTCCGCAACCCTCCATTGGGGAAATAGAAGACGATTCAATTTTGCATGATCGTCAAAGGATGTCACAGGTGATACCATGAACAAGTGAGGATCGTTCTCGACACAGCATCCTTGATCAGCGCGGTTCGCTCTAGTAACGGAGCCGCCGCTGAAGTAGTCCGATTAGCACTCCTCGAACAGCTTACCTTGCTGATGGACTACAAACTGGTTTGCGAATACCGCGATGTGGCGTTGCGTCTCCAGCATTTGGGCGCTTCGGGGAAAACCCCGGAAGATATGAACGCCGTGATCGACGCGCTGGAATCCATCGCCCAGCCTGTTTTTGTGGAAATCAGGCACAGACCGCTTTCTCAAGACAAGAATGATGACATGGTTCTGGATATTGCCATCAATGGATATGCCGATGTGGTGATCACGAACAACGTGAAAGACTTCGCCTCTGCGGCAGCACGGTTTGGAATCAGGGTTCAAACGCCGAAAGAGTTTCTAACCGAGATCCGGAAAAGAGGTTTTTATCATGCAGGCAAGTGAAAAGAAAAGCGCATCCAGTAAATTTCCTCTGCGGCTTATGCCCTCCGTTCGCAAAGGGATTGAGTCGTATTCGCGAAGAGAGGGCGTCTCCCTAAACCAGTTTATCAATGTGACCCTTGCGGAGAAGTTGGCTCGCCTTGAGCACGACGAATGGCTGGCGCGACGGCCTCAACCCTCTGCAGAGAAGATCGCGCTGGCGCTTGAAGTCCTGAATCGGCCAACGCAGAATGCCCCCGCTCCCGGCGACGAATTGCCGGTAGGGTACAGTCCCGTCCGCGGCGCATTCGAATATCCACAAACCGCCCAAATCAAGTAGCCGTCCAAGTGGAGTCCCGCACAGCCCGCCAAGCTGTTAACCTAGAATCATGAAATTCGGGGTTCTAGTCTTTCCTGGCTCCAACTGCGACCACGACGCTTACGACGTGATTGCCGAAGTGGCTCACCAGCCCGTCACCTTTCTCTGGCACGATTCCGAGGATCTGCAAGGTGTTGATGCCGTTGTGGTTCCTGGCGGCTTTGCCTATGGGGATTACCTGCGCACCGGGGCGATTGCCCGTTTTTCGCCGGTGATGCAGTCGGTCAAGCGCTTTGCTGAAGGCGGCGGCCTGGTTCTGGGCATCTGCAACGGCTTTCAGATTCTGGCTGAAGCGGGCCTCTTGCCCGGTGCCTTGATGCGCAATGCCGGCCTCAAGTTCATCTGCAAGCCGGTTCATCTTCGCACAGAAACTGCCGATAGTCCTTTTACCAACCAGCTTGCCAAGGGTGATGTGCTTGAAGTGCCCATCGCTCACATGGAGGGCAACTACTTTTGCACGCCGGAGGAGTTGCGCGCGCTGGAAGCCGAGGACCGCATCGCCTTCCGCTATGCAACTCCGGCCGGCGAGATCACGCCCGAGGCCAACCCCAACGGTTCGCTCAGCAACATTGCGGGGATCCTCAACGCGAAGAGGAATGTTCTGGGTATGATGCCTCACCCGGAGCGGGCCAGCGAAGCGATTCTTGGCTCACAGGACGGCGCGAAGGTCTTTGCTTCGATGATTGCGGCGCTGGCAGTTCACTAGACTGGGTGCCCCACCCTCGCCGCGTTCTTGCTTTTGCGGCTAGGGTGGGATACCAAGGAACTCTCGCAAGCTGGTTGACGAGGACACTGGACCGAATGATTGACATCCATCATCATCTGATCTACGGAGTAGACGACGGCTCGCCCGACCTGGAGACCTCCATCGCCATGGCGCGCGAGTCGGCGTCGAACGGCGTCACGCACATCGCCTGTACTCCGCACGCCAGCTCGCAGTACCCCTGGAATGGCCCGCTGATCGAAGAGCGCTTTGCCGAGCTGTGCGTCAACCTGCAAGGCGAGATGGAACTCAGCCTGGCCTGCGACTTCCACATGACGGCGGAAAATATCTATGATGCGGTGGCTAACCCTCTGCGCTATTCGATCGGCGGCAAAGGCTACCTGATGATCGAATTCTCCAACACGGCTATTCCGCCGCAGATTTCGGATGCCATGTTCATGCTGCAATCGGCTGGGTATACGCTGGTCATCACGCATCCGGAGCGTTACCCGGCGGTGTTGGGCCAGCCGGAGATGCTGGCTGAGTGGATTCGCAACGGCAGCCTGGTGCAGGTGACCTCCGGCTCACTCTATGGGCGATTCGGCAAGATGGCCGAGGCCTTTTCCAACGAACTGCTGGACCGCAACTGGATACACTTTATCGCCACAGACGCGCACAATGTCACATGGCGTCCACCGCATCTCAAAAAGGGTTACGACTACGTGGCGAACCGCGTCGGCGTCGAGACCGCCGAGCGGCTTTGTACCAGCAATCCACTGGCTGCGGTCAGTGGCGCAACCTTACCAGCGCAGCCTGAACCGATCGGGCTTTGGGAGCGCGTACCTCTGAAATTCCACCCGAAGAAATTCTCCGCCCCGGCCAAAAAGGAATTCCGCAAAGAGAGTGAAGACGGCGGCAAGTCAGGATTCTTCAAGCGCCTCTTTGGGCGGTAGTTGCGGCCAGAAACAAAGGCCAAAGTTGCCGCAAGGTCATAGTCGTTAACCCGTCGGGCGGCATGAGGAAATCCAAGCCCCAATTGTCCTGCATCAAGACTGCCATATATTCAACCAAAATAAGGACTTATTTCCTTATCTTACCCTTGCTAAATTCCACCCTGAACCGGTAAAATAGAAGCACGCCCGCGGAGCTCGGTTCGGCTTGTACGGCTTCCCGTTCGCAGCCTCTCTCCGGGCTAGAAAAGACCTTATGCCAGACGATTTGAATCCCATGCTCCCCCTCGAAGGCGGCACGCCTCCCAAAAGCGGAACCAACTTCCTCCCGATGAATATCGAGGAGGAGATGCGCCGCTCTTATCTCGCTTATTCGATGTCCGTGATTGTGGGCCGCGCCCTGCCGGACGCCCGCGACGGCCTCAAGCCCGTCCACCGCCGCATCCTCACTGCCATGGACCGCGAGGGCCTGCAGCACAACAAGCGCTACTCCAAGTGCGCCGGCGTGGTCGGCGAGTGCCTGAAGAAGTACCATCCTCACGGCGACTCCTCCGTCTACGACGCCCTCGTCCGCATGGCCCAGCCCTGGTCGCTGCGCTATCCGATGGTCGACGGTCAGGGCAACTTCGGCTCCGTCGATGGCGACCCGCCCGCCGCCTACCGTTATACCGAGTGCCGCATGGAGCGCATCGCCGAAGCCATGATGGCCGATATCGACATGGAAACCGTCGATATGATGCCCAACTTCGACGAGACGACGGACGAGCCCACCGTCCTGCCCACGCGCATCCCGACCCTGATTGTGAACGGCTCCAGCGGCATCGCCGTCGGCATGGCCACCAACATCCCGCCGCACAACCTGACGGAAGTCGTCAACGCCACCATCGCGTTGGTCAATGATCCTAGCGCTGGCTTGGCGGAAGTCCTCAAGCACGTCCAGGGCCCCGACTTTCCCACGGGCGGCTTCCTCTACGGAAAATCAGGCATCCCCGCCGCTTATAGCACCGGACGCGGCCGCTTCCTGATGCGCGCCAAAACCGGCCTTGAAGCTCTGACCAAAGAGAAGCAGGCGATCATCGTCACCGAGATCCCCTACCAGGTCAACAAATCCAAGCTCATTGAGCGCATCGCCGAGCTGGTCAACGAGAAGATCATTGATGACATCAGCGACGTGCGCGACGAATCCGATCGCGACGGCATGCGCATCGTCATCGAGCTCAAACGCGGCGCACAGCCGGAGATCGTCCTCAATCAGCTCTACAAGCACACCCAGATGCAAGAGAGCTTCTCGATGATCTTCCTCGCGGTGCTCAACGGCCAACCGCGTGAGCTCGCGCTCGATCAGGCCATCCGTGCCTTCATCGACCACCGCGTCGATGTCGTCCAGCGCCGCACCGTCTTCCTGCTCAAAAAAGATCGCGCCCGCGAGCACGTCCTCGAAGGCCTCAAGATTGCCCTCGACAACCTCGATACAGTCATCAAGATCATTCGCGGTTCCGGCTCACGCGTCGAGGCCCGCGAGAACCTCTACGCCTGGGGAAAAGGCACATCGATCGTCCTTAACCTGGACCGCGCGCGCCTGCCCAATGAAGAAAAGGGCCTCACACTTCGCCAGATCGATGCCATCCTGGAACTGCAACTCTATCGCCTTACGCAGCTCTCCATCGACGAGCTGCTCAACGAATTGAAGCAGGTCCGCGAGCGCATCGCCGAGTACGAAGCCATCCTGGCCAGCGAGGCGAAGCTCCACTCGGTCATTGTCAAGGAGCTGGAAGAAGTCCGCGACAAATACGGCGATGCCCGTCGCACTCAGATCCTCGACGAATCCGCTGAACTGCAATTGGAGGACCTCATCGCCGACGAGCAGGTCGCCGTCACCGTCAGCCATCAGGGCTACCTCAAGCGGACGCCCATCAGCATCTATCGTCAGCAGCGTCGCGGCGGCCAGGGGCGCATGGGCATGAAGACCCGCGAGGAAGACTTCGTCGCTCAGCTCATCGTCGATTCCACCCACGCCTATCTGCTCTGCTTCACCAACGCAGGGCGCGTCTACTGGCTCAAGGTCTACGAGATCCCAGACGTGGGCGCAGCCGGCAAAGGCAAGTCGATGCAGAGCCTGCTCGACCTGCAACCGGGCGAAAATGTCCGCGCCATTCTGCCCGTCCGCGACCTTGAAGAAGAGGGCAAGTTCATCTTCTTCACCACGCAGAAAGGCACCGTCAAGAAGACCCCGCTCAAGGACTTCTCCAACGTCATGGCCCGCGGCATCATCGCCATCGGCATCGACAAGGACGACGAACTGGTCAAGGCGCGCATCACCGACGGCAGCCAGATCGTCTTCCTCGCCACTCACCTCGGCATGGCCATCCGCTTTGACGAAAACGATGTCCGTTCCATGGGCCGCCCAGCCTACGGCGTACGCGGCATCGACCTCGCCAAGAACGATTACGTCGTCGGCGTCGCGGTCACTCCCAAGGAGCACGAGCCGGGCGAGTACCGCATCCTCGCCATCACTGAAAACGGCTTCGGCAAGCGCACAGACGTTGAGGCCTATCGCCTGCAAACTCGCGGCGGCAAAGGCGTCAAGAACATGGCCGTCACCCCGCGCATTGGCCGCGTCAGCAGTATTCAACTGGTGGACGACGCCAGCGAGCTGATGGTCATCAGCCAATTCGGCAAAATCATCCGCATCGACACCAAAACCATCCGCGCCGCCGGTCGCGCCACCCAAGGCGTCCGCCTGCTCACACTAGAGGCCGACGACAAAGTTGCCGCCGCCGTCATCATCCCGCCGGACGAACTGAACGGCAAGGACGAAGAGCAAGGAACGCTGTTGCAATAAACTGTCAGGTGCCCAGGTCCGGATTCTCGGACCTGGGATGCATTGATATAAATCAAGGACGTAATCTTTTTACCATTTTCTGGAAATTCTCTTCGTGAACTTTGTTTTTCTCGTCCATGATTGCTTTGCGCTCCTCGAAAGTTTTGAGATGGTTATATTGAGAGAGTGAGCCGTTGCAGAGGGCACAGGCCAGTTTCAAATTATCCAAGTCTTCCATCGCGCCGCCAGCTGCTACTCCATGGACATGATCTACTTGCGCCGCACTAAAGGTCGCACGGCTAAGCAGCAAATCAGCGTTGCAATACTGACAGTAGCCTTTGTCGCGTTCAATCACTTGATCCCAAACTTTGGCCGAAATACGCATTTTCCCTCCTTGAATGTTGCACGGAGTATAGCACATACTGTCATTTCTGCGCCTTCTTCGGAAAGGATAAGAAACCACAAACATCAATCAACCGTCGTCACAGGTATAGAATTCCAAACCGATCTATTGAAAAGCATGAACGCCCGTGTCAGGGCACGACTTTAGTCGTGCCGATAACGCCCAAACAAATGTTGGGCTTTAGCCCCTGCGGGAAGTTTTTCTGGATTTCCCATTCAACCAAACCCTTTCCCGCAACCTCTTTACCACTTACGCTCTTCCGCTTCTTCAAATACACTGAACCGAACGGGAACTCATCAGGCGTACCCGCCAGTCCCGCCTTCACTGGATTGTTCGCAATATACGCCCGATGCTCCTCAAAGCTTCGTTCATCGATAATGCGCACGTCTGAGAACCCACGCTGCCAAATCTCGCCCCGAAATCCCAGTTCCTTGCCAGCACTAAATGAAAAGCTGCCTTTGATCAATTGCATCGCCTTCTCGATGCTCATGTCGCCTGGAAGAGTTATCAGAATATGGATGTGATTGGGCATGACAACGAAATCATGAATAGTCATCTTTCCAGAACGCATCTGAGACCGAAGAACATCGATAAAAAGTTCTGCCATCCGCTCGGTCTGAAAGAGCGATCTTCCGCCCGCGGTTCCAGAACTTACAAAGAAAGTTCGCGGGCGTCCTGTGGCGTCATTCGGGTCCGATGGCCGGGAAGGTTTCGACATCGCAGGGGCTAAAGCCCTCCATTTTTAGCGGTTCTTGCGGCACGACTGAAGTCATGCCCTGACACGTTCCAATAGCATACACCAGCTATAATCGTTAGTCCTGTATATTATTCGTGGCTTATGACGGATATTTACCAGCCATTCACCCCTCCCGGAGGGAGGGGACGAAAATAGCCCAGGATGAAATCCTGGGTCATCAACCCATCAAAACCGCCGCGCCCCGTAGGGGCGCATCGAAACCTGCTATTTCACCCATTCGCGAAACGGAATCTTTCGGATCGTTTTATCCATTGGCTTGCTCGGATCGCGGACAACGCCAATCTTCGCCCACGCCGCCAAGCTCATCTCTTGCGTCAGTTCGAGCCGCTCACCAATCGGAAGATTTCTCCAATTGCGAACCTTCTCCGTCAGATGCTCCGGCAAATAATTGTAATCAAAATCACTCTCATCCATGAGCCAAGCCTCATATTCAATTTTATTTCTTTTCCTACATAAATTGAGAGGCTCTCAGCGACCGGGTACCCCATCCTTTTACACGATTAATTGCGGGAAAGGGTGAAAAGAAACGACACAAGTTTCCAGCCGGATCAATTCGGCGCAACGGCGTTTGCAGCCGAGCCGCTTTCGCTCGGAGGCACTTGCAGCGTGTGCGCGCCAGCCTCTGCCGCGCGCAGCATCTGGCTGGGAACAATTCCCAAAGCCAGTGTGGCCGCAACGGCAAACAGTAGCGCCGCAATCACCGCAACGCCAACCCTAGGCTCAGCAGCAGCGGCTTTTCCCTCCGCAGGAGCCTGCGCTGAAACCAGCGCCAGCCGCAGGTAGTACGCCGCCGCCAAGCCGGAGTTCAATACGCCGAGAATGACCAGCCAGATTGCACCGCCGCCCAGCGCCGTCGAGAAGGAAATGAATTTGCCGAAGAATCCGCCGGTGAATGGAATACCCACCAGCGAAGCCAGGAAGAAAAGCAACAAAGATCCCAGCAGCGGCGAGCGGTAGATCAGCCCGCGGAAGTCGTCAATCGTCCGCCGTTGCTCATCGTAGCCGCCGGCCAGCGTGATCACGGCAAAGATGCCCACATTCATCGCCGCGTAGGCCGCAATATAAAAGCTCGCCGCCATCACGCCATCACGCTCAAGCCCGGCCAGCGCCGCCAGCAGGTAGCCGGCATGGGCAATCGATGAGTAAGCCAGCATGCGCTTCACGTTCGTCTGGCGCAGCGCGGCCAGGTTGCCCACGGTCATCGAGAGCACGGCCACCACCCACAACAGCGGCGACCAAACCGGGCGCAGCGTCGGCAGCATCTCGTAGAGCACGCGCAGCAGCAGCGCAAAGGCCGCGGCCTTGGGCGCGGTGGAGATCAGCGCCACCACCGGCGACGGCGCGCCTTCGTAGACATCCGGCGTCCAAACATGGAAGGGCGCGGCAGAGACCTTGAAAAGAATCCCCACCAGCATCAGCCCCAGCCCGGCCAGAATCAACGCATGATTCTCCGCCCTGGGCGCGAGGCGCGCAATCTCGTAAACCTCGGTCGTGCCCGTCGCGCCAAAGATCAGCGCGATGCCGTAGAGCAGAAAGGCCGTGGCAAAGGAGCCGAGCAGAAAGTACTTGATCGCCGCCTCCGGCCCGCGCGCCGTGTGCTTGCGATAGCCGACCAGAATATACGTGGCAATGGAAGAGATCTCCAGAGCGATGAAGACCAGCAGCAATTCGATTGCCCCGGTCAGCAGGCACATACCGACCGCGCCAAAGACGATGAGCGCATAGAACTCGCCCTGATGATGGCTGTCTTCAGGCAGCGTGTCCAGAGAGAGCAAGAGCGCGACCAACACAATGCCGCAGATGAGCACATGGAAGAAGACCGTGAAGGCGCTGGTCTCAACCGTGCCGTAGAAGCCGGTTCCCATCGGTAGCGCAAGCTGTCCCAGGCTGGCCCACAACGCGGCCACGGTTCCAAAAGCGGCCACCCAGCCCAGCCCGCGCCGCGCCCAGGCCGGCGGGAACGCCGCGTCCAGCACCATGACCAGCACGCCGGTCAGTGTCAGGATCACTTCAGGAAGGATGCGGAAGATGTCATTCGATTGGTTCACCGCGAAACCTCCCCGTGCTGCATTTGAGCCAAAAAGTTCGAATCACTAAAATCTGTCATCCTGAGCGGAGTTTGTTGCGCTTTTTGCAACAAACGGAGTCGAAGGACCTGCGGTTGTACGCCCATCTCAATCACCGGCAGCCAGCCCATCGGCGCAATTCCCATGACAAACATGAGGACCGCGAGTGGAGCCAGCACCATGATCTGTCCCAGCCGCAGATCGTCCGGCGGCTGGGAGGCAACCAGTTGGCTCTCCGGCCCGAAGAAAATCCTCTGCACCAGCCATAGCATATAGGCCGCGCCCAGAATCACGCCCAGCGTGGCGGCTATCGCCCAGCCTTTGCTGACGCCGGTGAATGTGCCAAGCAGAATCATGAACTCGCCGATGAATCCGCCCAGAATCGGCAGGCCGATCATACCCAGCGTTGCGAAGGTAAAGAACGTCGCCGTGCGCGGCAGCTTGGAAGCCAGTCCGCCGTAGGCGTTGATCTCGCTCGTCGCGTAGCGCTCGTACAGCACGCCCAGCAGCAGGAATAGCGCGCCATCCACCACACCATGATTGAGGATTTGGTAAACCGCGCCCTCCCATCCGGTGAGCGTCAGCCCGTAGATGCCCAGCGTAATCAGGCTCAGATGACTCAGCGCGGCAAAGGCCATCAGCCGCCAGAAGTCGCGCTGCACAAGGGCTAAACACGCACCGTAGAGAATGCCGATGACGGCGAGGCCAACCAGCACCGGCGCAACGATGCGCGCCTGCGCGGGAAAGAGGCCGATGTGGAAGCGCAGCATCGAGTAAAGGCCGAGCTTGCCGGCGACGACCATCGCCAGAGCGACAGGCGCTTCACTGAAGGTGTCCGCCAGCCAACCATGCAGCGGGAAGACCGGAACCTTGACGGCGAAGGCGAAGAGAAAGGCCAGGGAAACCAGCCACAGCGGCCCGCCGGGGATCAAACCCAGCGCGATGGTCTCGCGCAAGATCGAGTAATCGAAGCTGCCGGTCTGCGCGTAGAGCCAAAGAATCGCCACCAGAAGCGGCGCGGAGGGAATGAAGGTGAAGAGGAAGAACTTCAGCGCGGCCTTCGGTCCATCCTTGCGCCCGTACATGGCAATCAGGATGGCCATCGGCACCAGCGACAGCTCCCAGAAGCCGTAGTAGAGCATCAGGTCGAGCGAGAGAAAGACGCCCAGCATCGCCGTCTGATGCACCAGAAAGAGCGCGTAGAAAATCTTGCGCCGTTCGCGAATGGCATTCCAACTGGCCACGACGCCGATGGGCGCGAGCAACCCCACCAGCACCACCAGCCACAAACTCAACCCGTCCACGCCCAGGTGATAAGAGATCGCGGGCTTTTCAATCCACAGCCGATTGACCACAAACTGAAAGCCGTTCTGCGCGTGATCGAAGTGCGCGGGCAGATGCAGCGTCAGTCCGAAGGTGGCCAGCGTCGTGAGCAGCGCAATCCAGTTGGGCAGCTTCCAGCGGTCGGGCGCAAGCAGTACCAACACTGCCCCAACCAGCGGCGCAAGCAGGATCATCGTGAGAATCGAGTTGTTGATAACATCCATTCCGATTGCATTCATTCTTTTGAAACCTGTTCAAACATCAAAACCTGAAAAATTGTTTTGTAACAGGGCACGACTTTAGTCGTGCCGCAAGTGTACCCAAAAGTGTTGGGCTTTAGCCCCTGCGGGAGGTCCTCCGAAAAAGTTCATCAAATGTTACCCTTTCCTGCGACTAAATCTCTGGTTGGCTCAGATTTGACGAAAACTTCAATTTCATGATTTCCTTTTTCAAGAGAAACAATGCAAGAAAAAAAGCTGCAACCGACATACAAACTCCAGTTGCGCTTCCGGCTGACAATCTATGAATAATTTCGACTCCAGAAAAGACTAAGAACAGTGTCCAACCTACCAAACTGAAATATTTCCATCGAATTCCTAACCAAATCATCGCGGCTATGGAAACAGCGAAATTAAGCAATAGAGACATATGCAGTAAAAGATTAGATGAATCATGATGAATCCAAAGTTCGCGTACTAAAATTGCTGCCCCAAGAATTACAAAAAGGCATGATGAATAAATTATGGGAAACCATTTCCGGTAATCGCGCATGGTCACTATTCCTTTCTGCTAAATGAAAACTCTTCAGGGGCTAAGGTCCTGCATTCATTTGCGATACTTGCGGCACGACTAAAGTCGTGCCCTGTTACAAAGCTGTGAAATTCTACAGCCTATTTGCCCGTACCCAACATTCAAAATCAACGTCCTGAACTAACTTTCAATGCCCCGCCCATCCAAGATGAAAGATCGGCATAAAGGCCTGCACAATCTGCCCCTGTACCACCACAAAGAAAAGCACCGCCGCCGCGCCCGCGGCCAGCCACGCCGCATAGGAGCGCAGATTGCCTGACTGCCAGCGCTGCAAGATCGCTCCCGCAAAGGTAGCCACGCCGCCGATCAGCCACGCCGCGCCGCCTAGAATGCCTACATCCACCACCCAGCCCAGAATGTACTTCGAGAAGCCGAGCAGCGGCTTGACCACCGTCGCGCCGTAGAACTCATCCACAAAATACTTGTTGACCAGCAGTTTGTAGCCGCCTGAAAAAACACTCGCAAGTTTCGCTGGACGCTCCGGTTTGCGGCGATAGTATTTGTCGGCGATTAAAATACCTTCGAGCGCTATGAGAACAGCCACAATACTCAGCACGAACTCCAGCGAAAGCGAGTATTGCGTGCCGGGAATAAGGAGATGCCAACCGCTAGTTTCCGCCATTCTTGCACCAACCGACGGTGCAAGGAAAGCTCCGAAGCGCTCGATGCCGATCCACCCGCCACAGATCGAAAGAGCGGCCAGAATCACCAGTGGGCCAAGCATGGAAGCCGGGCTTTCATGCGGGTGAATCTCCGGGCTGCGCGACTCACCCATAAAGGCCAGATACCACAAACGCGCCATATAGAATGCGGTCAGCAGCGCGGTTAAAAGTCCGACGGAATAAAGAATCTTGCCGTTAATTCCCTGGTTAAACGCCGCATACAGGATGGCATCTTTAGAAAAGAATCCGGCAAAGGGGAAGATTCCAGCGATGGCCAGAACGCCAACCGTAGTGACGGCGAAGGTCACCGGCAGCTTCTTCCACAGCCCGCCCATCTTGCGCAGATCCTGTTCGCCGCCCAGGCCGTGAATCACCGAGCCAGCCGCCAAGAAGAGCAGCGCCTTGAAGAAGGCGTGGGTCATCAGGTGGAAGATCGCCGCCGAGTAAGCCGCCACGCCGCAGCCCAGAAACATATAGCCAAGCTGCGAGATCGTGGAATAGGCCAGCACGCGCTTGATGTCGTTCTGGACGAGAGCAATGGTGGCGGCAAAGAGCGCCGTCGCCGCGCCGATGATGGCCACCAAGCCAAGCGCAAAGGGCGAGTGGTCAAAGATCGCGTGCGTCCGCGCCACCATGTAAACGCCTGCGGTGACCATCGTCGCCGCGTGGATCAGTGCGGAGACCGGCGTGGGGCCTTCCATCGCGTCCGGCAGCCAGATATAGAGCGGCAACTGCGCGCTCTTGCCCGCCGCGCCCAGCATCAGGCAGAGCGCAATCACCGTGACCACGCCGCCCTGCCAGCCTGGGGCCATGCCCAGCTTCGCGGCAATCTCGGTAAAGGTGAGCGTGCCGAAGTTGGCGACCAGCAGAAACATCGCGATGAGAAAGCCGAAGTCGCCGATGCGGTTGACGATGAAGGCCTTCTTGCCCGCATCCGCCGCCGACTTTTTCTGAAAGTAGAAGCCGATCAGCAGGTACGACGCGAGTCCGACGCCCTCCCAGCCGACGAACATTACCAGAGCGTTGCCGGCCAGCACCAACACTGTCATGAAGAAGAGAAAGAGATTCAAGTACGAGAAGTAGCGCGCGTAGCCCTCGTCGTCGCTCATGTAGCCGACGGAGTAGACGTGAATCAGGAAGCCTACGCCGGTGACCACTAGCAGCATGACTAGTGAAAGCTCGTCGAGGACGAAGCTGAAGTCCACGTGCAGTGCGGGAATGCTGATCCATGGCAGAGGGCAGGTTTCTGTAAAGGGAAGCGATAGAATTGCCGGAATTGAGGCGGGACCATTCCAGCTACGCAACTCCATTGGCGCGAAAGAATAAAGTGCTGCAAGCAGTACCACGCCAAACGCCGCCAACGGCGCGAGAATCGCAACCGTAGTGACAAGCCACTTAGGCAGCCGTCTTCCCAGGATTCCATTGATAAGGAACCCGACGAAAGGCAGCAGCGGAATCATCCAAAGATGAAGAGAAAAATTCATAGTTTCATCCGGTCGATGCGGTCGACGTCGAGGGTTGCGCGGGCGCGGAAGACGGCGATGATGATGGCGAGTCCCACGGCAGCCTCGGCCGCGGCCACCATCATCACAAAGAAGACGAAGATCTGCCCCTTCACCGCGTGCCATTGTTGCGCGAAGGTGACAAAGGAGAGATTGACGCCGTTCAGCATCAGCTCAATCGACATGAAGACGGTAATCAGATTGCGCTTGATGAGAAAGCCCACCACGCCCAGCGAAAACAACACCGCGCTCAAAATCAAGTACCAGGAGAGCGGAACTTCTTGCTGAAGAAAAGCGCTCATTCTTCGCCCGTCCTTTCTGATCCCTGATCCTTGACCCCTGATCCCTCGTGGCTAGCCAGCGCCACCGCTCCCAGAATGGCAATCAGAATCAGCACCGAGGTGACCTCAAACGGCAGCAGCAGCTTGGTAAAGAGAATAGCACCCAACTGGTCCAGATTGGTTTGGCCCTTCACGTTGGTGAGTCCGTCGCTCAGCCGAGTCGCGCCCAAGCCCTGCGCCTGCAAGATCACCGTGGCCATCACCGCCAGAATCGCTACCACTGCCGGAAGGCCCACGACCTGCGCCGCTCGGCTACCCCGTGTGCGCGCCTCGCGCCCGGCATTCAGCAGCATCACCACAAAGGTGAACAGCACCATGATCGCACCGGCGTAGACGATGACCTGCGCAATGGCCAGAAACTCCGCGCCCAGCAGCAGATAGAGCACGGCCAGCGAGGTCATCACCACAATCAGCGACAGGGCGCTCGTGATGGGATGACTCTGCAAAAGCAGGTTCACCGCTCCGGCCACGCAGAATCCAGCGAAGATGACAAAGATGAACAGGTGCATGGCAATCTCCAGGCAAGCCCGATTTTCAGTTCCTAGAATCTTTGAAACAATTCTTGCTTTGGATCAAAGCATACCTCACGGGTTAAGGCCCATCACATCTTGCAATTCATTGAAAAGAATACGTTAAAAGAATTGTCGCCTCTCCGCTTTCTTCGTCACGGCAAGGTAGTTTGCCAGGACAGCGGAAGAGCTTTTGATCCTCTCGGTTCCCGATCTGGAGCCGCATCCGATTCAAATCCAATTCTACCCGACGGCAGGCGCTGTCAATAAAAACGTTGAGGAGTGGCTCTTTCGGCACACTCCTCCAAGGGAAATACCGGAGATCTGTGGAGTCACGGAAGGCTGTGTAACGCCCAAAATGGACACTGGTCCGCTTTGTGAGTATCGGTCTATATTTTGCACTTTCGGGGCAAATCATTACAATAGAGTTTTTGTTGGGAACGTTATCATTAGGTTTGGCACGAGAAAGAGATGGCCTATATGCAAGAGACTCCAGTCTTGGTTTATGACGTAGGCGGAAGCCATGTATCCGCCGCCGTCTGCCAGGGAGGCAACCTTCAACTTGGGCCTCAAACCCGCGCCTGTTATCCCGTCGAGCAATCCTGTAGCGCTTTTATTCGTTTTCTGCATGATCTTGGCACGCAGGCGGCTACTGGCTTTACGCCGCCAACCGGGGCGACTCTGGCCTTTCCCGGCCCTTTTGATTTTGCCGTCGGCATCAGCCTCATGCACCACAAACTGCCTTACCTTTATGGTGTCAATCTGCGCCTTGCGCTGGCCAAAGCCTTCGGATGGGAGCCATGCCAGGTTGGATTTCTGAACGATGCGGGAGCGCACCTGCTGGGTGAGGTCGGTGCCGGTGCGGCGCAAGGCGCCACCCGCGCCGTTGGCGTTACCCTGGGCACCGGCACTGGCTCCGCCTTTGCCGTGGATGGAAGGCTAGTCGTTCACGGCAAAGGAGTTCCTCCTAACGGAGAGATCTGGAACCTGCCCTTCGAGGATGGAATCGTGGAAGATTTTCTCTCCTCCAGAGCGGTGATTGCCGGCTACCGGCGCCGTACCGGCGTCGAGAGCGATGTGAAGACGATCGCTGCCGCTGCGGCTCATGACCAGGCCGCTGCGGATATCTTCAACGAATTTGGCAGGCATCTTGGACAGGTGATCGCGGCTAAGTTGACAGAGTTTGCGCCTGAGGTGATCGTGCTCGGCGGAGGCATCTCCCGCGCCGCAGAGTTGTTTCTTCCTGCCGCCGAAAGCGAGCTGGGATCTGCCAGTCCTAAGTTACGGCTCTCTGCTTTGCAAGACAGCGCGCCGTTGGTGGGCTGCGCTGTGGCGCGATTCAACAGATGAATGAACGTGGGCCAGGAGGCCCACATTACAGCCGACCAGGAGGTCGGCGCTACATTTCGAGATGCTACATTTTAATGCGGTTACAGACCTCATCAGCAACTTTGTGGATTGACTACGGTTGCGCCTTGCGGCAGAACGCGTTGCTCCATGCGCCCCAGCGCCAGCAGGATTCCGTGCAGCAGCGCGTGGGGGCGCGGCGGGCAGCCTGGAATGAAAACATCCACCGGAATCACCGCGTTCACAGCTCCGCGCGTGGCGTAGTTCACCCCGAAGATTCCGCCGCTGATGGCGCAACTTCCCGATGCAATTACAATCTTGGGCTCAGGCGTGGCGCGCCAGGTTTTGACGAGCGCCAACTCCATATTGCGCGTGACAGGCCCGGTGACCAGCAGCATATCAGCGTGACGCGGAGAGGCGACAAAATGAATGCCCAGCCGTTCCAGATCGTAGATGGGATTGTTCAGCGCGCCGATCTCCATCTCGCAGCCGTTGCAGGAACCGGCGTCCACCTCGCGAATCGAGAGGGAACGGCCCAGAAGGCTGTGGATCTTTTGCTGGACGTTGCGCTCTAAAGATTCACGTTCAGAGACCGAAGGGGTCGTGGTCTCCCCGGTTTTAATACCGAGACCGGGGCCACCCGCAGACTCACTCCTGTAGCGCCGACCTCCCGGTCGGCTGTCGTGTGGACCTCCCGGTCCACGCTCGTTTCTCCCCATTTCAACTAGTTCGCCCTGACTTCCATCCGGCTGAAGCGCGTACTCGGCGGTTACGACCAAGTCATTACGCTGCCGCACGGCCAGCTCGAACTCTTGCGTAATCTTGACCGCGCCGGTGCCGTCGGCCTCGGCACATTCACCGCAGTAGTTGCACAGGCCGTAATCCACTGTGACCGTGCGACGTGCATCGGAATCCTGAATCTGGATGGCGCCGGTGGGGCAGGCCTCCGCAGCCGGACGCGCATCCCGCCAAGCGCTGAAGTCAAAGGCCGGCGCGCCGCGAAATTGCGCGGAAATTTGCGCCGGTTTTTGCGGATACCCGATGGTGACCAAGCCGGTTTGCACGGATTTTTGAAAGATATGAAACATAAGTCAGCGGTCCGTCCCGGAGTACGACAGGTTGAAGCTTTTGTTGATGACGGGAAAGTCGGGCACGATATTTCCTTTGACCGCCTCGACCATCGCCGGCCAGTTGCTGAGCGATGGGTCTTTGATCTTGCAGCGCTCCAGGCGGCCATCCGAGCCAGTGCGAATCCAATGGAAAATCTCTCCGCGCCAACCCTCGACCGCGCCCAGGCCAATGCGATCCGGCGGCAGCGGTGGAAGGGCGATGCGGCATGGGCCGGGAGCCAGCCGCGCGGCAATCTCGCGGATGATCGCCAGAGATTGCCCGACTTCATCCACCCGCACACGCAACCGGGCGAGGACATCACCCTCCTGGTAGACCGGCACCTGAAATGAAATCTCGCCGTACGCCGCGTATGGATGATCACGCCGCAGATCGCGGTTGATTCCCGAGGCGCGTCCCGCCACGCCGACAATGCCCAGATCGCTGGCTTGATCAGGGTGCAGTGTGCCGGTCCGGTCCAGACGGTCGCGGGTTGAATCGGAGCCGTTGATGATGCGCATCAGGTCGGCGAATTCGCTCTCAAAGCGCTGCAGCGCGGCGCGGCAATCGATGATCTGCTGCTCGCTCCAATCGCGGCGTACGCCGCCGGGGCAGACCACTCCGCGCAAGAGACGGCTACCGGTCAGCTCTTCATTCACGCCAAGGATCAGCTCGCGCAGGCGGCTGGCGTGCGCGTTGGCCACGCCAAAGCCCACATCGGTGGCAATGGCGCCAATGTCGCCGACGTGATTGTAGAGCCGCTCCAACTCCAAAAGAATCGTCCTCATGCGCCGCGCGCGCACGGGAATCTCAATGCCCGCCGCCGCCTCAAGCGCCATGCAAAAGGCTGTGCCGTGCGAGAAGCTGGAGTCGCCCGAGATGCTTTCGGCCAAATAAACTGCGTGGCGCGCGGGCAGTTGCTCAAAGCGCTTTTCGATGCCCTTGTGGGTATAAAACATACGCAATTGCAGGTAGAGGATCGGCTCACCGGCCACGGCAAAGTTGAAGTGCCCCGGCTCGATGATGCCTGCATGGACCGGCCCGACGGGAATATGAAAGACGCCCTCGCCATGCGTGGGGCGATAGACGTGCTGCTCCCCCTCAAACGGCGGCAGAACCGTATCGATGGGGAAGTCCTTCCGCAGCGGATGAATCTCCGGCCAGTTGTCGTGCAGAGCGACGCGGCGCGGGTTGGGATGCCCTTCGGCGGTAATTCCAAACCAGTCCTGAATCTCGCGCTCCTGCCAGTTGACGCTCGGCAACTCGGCGGAAACGGAAGGGAAGCTTGGATTCTCGGCCGGAATGGAACTCCGCACCAGAAGATACCGCCTGTCCTGCGGATGGTCAAAGAGATGATAGAGCAGATAGAAACCTTGCGCAGCGACTCTGTCCTCGGCAAAGACACACGCCAAACGGCAGCCGTTCTCGACGAGCCTTTCCACCATCGGACGCACATCGGCGAGCGCCACGGCAGCGTGGAGTTCGGCCTCATTGGCCTCGATCCAGCTTTCAAAAAGGTCACCGCAGCGCGTGCGGATCTTGTCGAAGCTACGCGGCAAGTTACGAGCAATGGGCTGGCTCATGGGTGCACCGCCAATATGCGCGCCGCGCCGTCGATCAATTGATACAGCGGAGCGGGTAGCCAAAAACCCGTCAAAATTACCAGGATGGAGAGCACAACGACTGGAACTGTCTTCCAAAGGCAGATCGGCTCGCGCGGCACACCTCTCGGCGGACCCAGCACGATCTGTGATATCTGATGAAAGATGCCGCAGAAGATGGCCACCAAAAATGCGACCAACACGATGGCCACACTCATATACGGCCCCGCAAAGCCCGCCCGCAGCACCATGAATTCACTTTGGAAGAGTCCGAAGGGCGGCGTGCCGGTGACGGCGAGAGCGCCCAGCATCAGCATCGGCGCGGTGATCGGCAGGGCATGAATCAAGCCGCCCGCAGCCGCCCGCAGGCTGTCGCTTTTGGTGTGCTGCTGGGCATTGCCCACGCAGAAGAAGAGCAGCGGCTTGGTTACCGTGTGATAAGTCATGTGCAGCAGCATGGCCAGCGCGCCCAAGGGTCCGCCAAAGCCGAGGCCCAAAACCATGATGCCGCCGTTGTCGATGCTGGAGTACGCCAGCAGCCGCCGCGCGCTGCGCTGCACCAGGATGAACGGGACCGCGACACCCACCGAAAGCAGCCCGAAGAGGATCAGCAGGTGCGACGAAAAAGCAGGGCCTAGGCAAAGAACCGTCAGCACCTGAAAACGGGCAAGAGCATAGATGGCGCAATTCAGCACCGCCGTGGCCATCAGCGTGGCGATGGGAATCGGAGCTTCGCTGTAGGCGTCCGGCTTCCAGGTGTGCATCGGCGCCAGTCCTGCCTTGGTTCCAAAGCCAAGCAGGATGAAGATGAAAGCGAGGCGCATCACGCTCTTGTCAAATTGCGGAGCGTGCAGCACCAGCACCGACCAGTTCAGCGCGCTCATGCTCTCTCCGCCCAACACCAGGTGGGCCGAGTAGTAGGTCAGAACCGTTCCAAAGAGAGCCATCGACAGGCCCACGCTGCCGATCATGGCGTACTTCCAGGCGGCTTCGAGCGAGGTTGGACGCCCGTAAAATGTCACCAGAAAGATCGAGGCCAGCGTCGTGCTTTCGACAGCCACCCACATCACGCCCAGATTGTTGGCAACCACGGCCAGGAACATGCAGAAGACAAAGAGCGGCGTCAGCGTGTAATACATTCTCAGCTTGGGCAGCGCATCCGTGCCGTGGCTGTCGCTGCTCGGAGCCAGGCGCTGATCGGCCTCCTCGCGCCGCAGATAACCGATGGCGTACGGCGCGCAGGCCAGCGTTGCAAAGGCGGTCAACAGCGCGGCCAGCGCGCTGAGCGGATCGGCAAAAAGAAAGCCATTGAACAGGGATACGGTTCCCTGCCGCAAAACCTCTCCAGCCAACAAGACAGCCGCCCCAAACGAAACGACTGCGGACGCCAGATGAATTGCCTCCATCCATCGCCGGTTGCGCACCAAGGCCGTCAGGCCGCAGGCCAGCAAGGGAATCGACAAGAGCAGGAGGATCAACATGGTGCTTCAGCCTTTCAGCCGGCTCAACCGGCTGACGTCCATCGAATCAAAAGTGTCGCGAATCTGGTGAACAAGAATGGCCAGGACGATGCCCCCCACCAGAACATCAAAGAAGATGCCTACTTCCACAATCATCGGCATTCCATAGGTGAGCGAAATCGCCGCCAGAAAGATTCCGTTTTCCATCGAGAGCAGCGCCAGAACCTGGCTGAGCGCCTTGCGCCGGTTCAACATCATGAAAAAGCCGATCAAAAAAATGGCAATGGCGACGGCCAGCGTGTTGTGGCCCAGGCTGGCCGCTCCCACGCGCTCATCGGGACGGTGGAAGGCCTCGGCCACCACATAGGCCAGCAGCGTCAAAAGGCCAGCGGTAATCACCGAGATCGGCGCATTCACCAGCGGCTCAATCTCCTGATGAACCTCAATCCGCTTGGCCAGCCGCTCAAAGTGAACCGGGAGCAGAATCACCTTGACCACGAGCATCAGCGCGGCGGCGGCGTAGATATAGGGGGCGTTGTTGTAGTAGGCGATGGTGTTGGCGATGCAGGCCAGCAGCAGCGATTGCAGCGCGAAGCTGCGGATGCTGGTGATCAGCCAGCGCTGCGTCACCATCATGATTTGCAGAACAAGAAGCAGCGCCGCCATCAGCGTAATCATCCTGTTCCCGAATTGCGCGTCCTGCCAGAAGTGCATTTTTCCCCTTTTGCCGAAACGTAGCGCCGACTGCTGAAACGTAGCGCCGACCTCCTGGTCGGCTGTGGCGCGGACGTCCTCGTCCGCGCTTGTCCATCTTGCATCACCAGATCATGCAGTCCAAACACTCATACATTTCTACCCTTGAAACAAAAATGTTGAAACCAGCGCCAGAGCGCTCAACACAAAAGCAATCGCCAGCAACTCCGGCACGCGGAAGAGGCGCATCTTGGCGTTGGTCACTTCGACCGCAGCCACTGCCACCGAGAGCAAAAACAACTTGAGCAGAAACCATCCCAGACTGGCCGTGAGAGCCGTGGGCGTCCAGCTTGCGCTGAGGCCGAAGGGGAAGAAGACATTCACCAACAGAGTCATCAGCACCAGTTGTTTCATGGATGCCGCCCACTCGATCAGCGCCAGATACGGTCCCGAATATTCCAGAATCATGGCCTCGTGAATCATCGTCAGTTCCAGGTGGGTCGCGGGATTGTCGACGGGAATCCGCCCGGTCTCGGCGATCAAAACGATAAAGAGCGCGGCAAAGGCCAGCATCTGCGAGGGCGCGAGGAAGCGCCAGCTCTGCCCGATGCCCGCGTGGGCTACGATGCTGAGATTCGTCGATCCAGCTCCGATGGCCACCGTAAAGACGGCCAGCATCAGCGCGGGTTCGGCGATGGCGGAGATGGTCATCTCGCGGCTGCTGCCTAATCCGCCGAAGGAACTGCCGGTATCCAATCCGCCCAGCGCCAGAAAAAAGCGCCCCAACGCCAGCAGATAAACCATCGCCAGCACGCCGCCGTACAAGCTCAGCGGCGCCTGCGCGGAGATGGTGGGAATCAGCAGGCTGGCCAGCAGCACAGTGACAAAAAGCACGAAGGGCGTGGCGGTGAAGATCCACGAGGCCGTGTCTGGAATGACCATTCCCTTGCCCAATAGTTTGTATAAATCGCGGTAGGGCTGCAAGAGGCCGGGGCCGCGCCTGGTCTGCACCCGCGCCTTCAGCAGGCGGTTCAACCCTGTCAGCAGCGGCGAGAGCAGCAGCACGAGCACCACCTGAAAGACGACCTGGAGTATTTGCGCGGATATATTTGCAATCATGGGCGCACCCCGAAGATCAGCAGCAGAATCAGCGTGACAAAGATGTACGCCAGATAGGCATGGATGCTGCCGGTTTGAATGCGGCGCATCCGCTCGGCCAGCGCCAGAATTCCCTTCTGCAAGGGAGCGTAGATGTGCGTCTCGAAGGTCGGCTGAATCTCCGACTCAAAGTGAATCGCCTTGGGATAGTAGCGCGAGACATCGAACTCCGCTTGTATCTCGCGCTTGGGGCGGAAGAGCGCGCTGAAGATCATGCGCAGCGGCTTGGAGAAGGCAGTCGCCGTGTACTCGTTGGCCGCCGTCAACCCCGGCAGGCCGCAATCCCAAGTGGGGCCAGTTACGCTCTTGGATCGCGCTCCATTCCGGCGCCCCAGCACCAGCCAAAGGCCCAGCGGGACCAAAGCCAACCCGATCAGCGCCAGAGCGATTACGAGCGGCGAAACGCTTCCATTCTGTACGGTTCCCGCGGACAGCAAAAAGCCGTTCCCGGCCACCAGTTGCCCGGTGATCTGGACGCCCAACGTCTGTTGCGTGATGGGCGCAAAGAGCGGAACAATCCAGGTCGCGCCGAGTCCAAAGGCAACGCAGGCAATGGCCAATCCGGCCATCCCGGCGGTCATGGAAAGCGGCGCTTCAGTCGCCTGCTTGGCATTCTCGCTGCGCGGCAGGGCAAGGAAGGTGATTCCAAAGGCCTTCACAAAGCAGGCTGCTGCCAGCGCCGCCGTCAGAGCCAGCAGCGCTCCGGCGATGGGAAAGGCAATGCGGGTCAACGTCGGCGTAGCGCCAAAACCGGCCAGCAGCCCCTGATAGGTAAACCACTCGCTGACAAAGCCATTCAGCGGTGGAAGCCCAGAGATGGCCACCGCGCCGATCAGAAAATAGAAGGCCGTCCACGGCATACGCCGGATCAAGCCGCCCATCTCTTCCATGTTGCGCGTCTTCGCCCCTTGCAGAACGCTGCCCGCGCCCAGAAAGAGCAGGCACTTGAAGACGCCATGATTGAGGGTATGAAAGAGCCCCGCCACCAAAGCCAGCGCGGCCAGTTGCGGATGCCCGAAGGAGCGGAAGAGCAGCGCCGAGCCAAAGCCCATCAGGATGATGCCGATATTTTCGATGCTGTGATAGGCGAGCAGCCGCTTGAGGTCGTGCTCCATCAGCGCATAGAGAACACCCAAGAGCGCCGCCACCACGCCCGCCACCAGCACCAACATTCCCGCCCAAACCGGCGCATCGCCATAAAAGTCAAAGAAGACGCGCGCCATGCCATAGATGCCCGTTTTGATGACGATGCCCGACATCAGCGCGGAGACGTTGCTGGGTGCCACCGGATGCGCGGCAGGAAGCCAGATATGCAGCGGGATGATGCCTGCCTTCACCCCGAAGCCAAAGAAGAGCAGCAGAAAAGCCGCCGCCCCCAACACCGGATCAAGACGCCCTCCCGCGCCGTGCATGGCCTGGAACTCCATGCTTCCGGCTGCCGTCGCCAATAGCAGAAAGCCCAGGTAAAGCATTCCCGTTCCACCGCGCGACATCAGCATATAGAGCATTCCGCCGCTGCGCGCCTCCTCCGATTCGTGGTCGGTAATCACCAGAAAATACGAGGTGACCACCACCAGCTCCCAGGCCACCAGAAAGAAGAGGACATTCGCGGCGGTAAAAACCAGCGTCAGCGCCAGCAGCATGAGATTGAAAAAGCAACAGAAGATGCCCGGACGCCGCGCCGCCACGCCATGGCGCAAATACCCGATGGAATAAACGGCCACGCAGATGGCCAGCAGAGAGAGCGCCAGGAGAAAGAAAGCCGAGAGCGGGTCCAGCCTGAGACTGTATTGCAAGAACGGCAACCCGGAAGGCAGCGTCCAGTTGAACTGCGCGCCGCAGATCAACGCGCCGACCGATGCGCACAGCTCCAGCGCAGCAGCCAGCCCACTCGCTATACACAGCGAAGTGGTAATCCAAGCCGCAGTCGTCTTGCAAAGATGAGCGGCCAGCCCTGCCAATGCCGCAACCGCGTAAAGCAGCAGGCCAGCCAAAAACAATTCAAGAATTGGAGCCATGGGAATTTGCGTGCGGAACGGAGTTAACCGTACACGGTTTCAGCAGCGTACGCCTTTCCTCCGCACCGCTGAACGCGCTTAACTCACTTCTATTTTACTCGCTTTGCCGAAGATCGTCCGGCCTATACCGAGCTTCGACGGGGCAAAGGGTTTTTCTTGCTGTTTTTTAGAGATTTTCCTCTTTTGGGAGGAGCCCGTCGCTAGCAGGGCTGATGCGGGATTCGTCAGAGCCGCGCGCCGATGTGGGTAAGCGCTTTGAATCGGCTTGCTCCAATCCGTATGCCTCCAGCAGATCTTGCAGAGTAATAATTCCCTCCAATTTGTGAATATCGGCCCGGTGGAGAACCGGCAGGACTTCCTGGTGGGTATTACTCATGCGTTCGAGCGCCAAGTGCAAGACATGGTCTTGGTGGAGATGCGCAACATGATGGGTTTCGACGATATCTTTGAGGGACTGCTCGCTTCTCCCGTCCACAAAGGCGCACTCCAGCGTCTCTCTGCTGAGCATGCCCAGAAAGTATTTGTTGTCGGCAACCGGCCAGATACGATTTTGGCTGGAGCGTATCTGTTGAATGGCGGCCTGAACGCTCATCTGGGCCTCTAGAATCTGCGGATCGCGCCGCATGACCTGAGCCACGGTGCGTTCGCTGTTTCCATGGAGATTGTCTGGGTTAGGCAAATGGATGCCATCCTGATGCGCCAATGCCTCGTAGATGGGCTCCTTCTGAAATCGGCGGGAGATGAATAGACTGGTCAGATTGGCGATCATCAATGGAACAATGACCGTGTAATCCCGCGTCATTTCAAAGATCATCAAAACCGATGTCATGGGAGCGCGCACGATGCCTGCAAACAGCGCACCCATTCCTACCAGCGCGTATGCGCCCGGAGTTGCGGTGTATCCGGGGAGCAAAGAGTGTGCGACCGTGCCGATGGCTCCGCCCAACATGGCGCCAAGAAAGAGGCTGGGGCCAAAGATTCCACCGGCATTGCCCGAAGAGTAGCTGATGGTTACGCTGAAGAGTTTGAGAACAACCAGCAGGAGCATGAGCTTCAAAGGCATCGAGCCATTCAAAGCGTTGCCGACGTATCTGTATCCAACCCCCATGGCTTGCGGCACAAACCATCCCATCAGGCCAATGGTGATGCCGCCTGCGGCCGGTTGCAACCAGCGAGTCTTGATGGGTAAATGCAAAAAGAATTTGCGCATGGCCAACAGGAGCCGGGTAAACGCCACGGACAGAAACCCGCCGGCGATGCCCAGCAATGCGTAAATGCCAAGTTCAAGCGGATGCACCAAGGTGTATTGCGGCACGAGGAACAACGGATTGTTGCCTAGCAGAAGGCGCATCACCGCCCAGGAAGTGGCCGAGGCAAGCACCACCGAACCAAGAACCGGCGCGTGCAGATCGCCCATCACCTCTTCCAGCGAAAACAAGACCGCCGCCATGGGAGTGTTGAAAGCCGCAGCAATGGCGGCGGCAGCTCCCACAGGAATCAGCGACTTGACCTTTTCCGGACGCAGGCCGAACCAGCGGCCGAGGACAGAGGCAATTCCCGCGCCGACTTGCACCGACGGCCCCTCGCGCCCCAGTGGAATCCCACTGGCCAGGGTCGTCGCCGTGCAAAAGAATTTGCCCAGTACGGTTCGCAGCGAGATAAAGCCGTTCCGAGCAAAGAGAGCGGCTTTGGTTTGGGGCACGCCGCTGCCACGTGCGTCAGGAAAGTAGCGGAAGAGCAGAATGCCCATGGTCAGTGAACCAGCCACGGGAACCAGCACGCGCCTCCAGGCGGCGCTGTCCACCGGATAAAGGCGCATTCCCAGCCGTTCCGTCACCACAATAAAGCCCACCACAGCCACACCGGTGAGCGCGCCGATCAAAAGCGACAGCAGAAGAAAGACCTGCTCTTCTCGTGGCGCAAGATGAGCAATCCAAAGCGACCGTAGATCCCCAAACCATTTCCGCTTCGGTTTGCTCTTTTGAGAGGGGGCAGACGGCATAGGTCTATTTTACGCGAAGAATCATTTTGCCTTGCCGGAGCATTGGCGTTGGGGCCGCGGCTGATATTCACAGACAGAGATGCATCAAGCGTCGAGGAAAGATTCCGCTGACGCAGAAAAGCAGCCGGCCAACTCATCCGGCTCTTCGGCAGCCAGCCTTCCGGCCAAAGCAATCATGGCCACCAGCAGCCAGGTGGTGCGGCTCTCTTCCACCGTAGCCACGAGCGACGTGATGAACCAGACCGCGAGCGTCAGAGCCATCGCCCATTGAAGCGGCCCGCGCAGCAGCGTAATCGACCAGACGGCAAGGGCCACCATCGCCGTGGCGATGAAAAGGGCGCACAAGCCGCCGGTGACGGCAATGGAAAGCAGCGTGTTGTGTGCCGTGTCAATGGAGGCAGTGCCGGCCGCGCTGACAAAAGTTCCGGCTCCCGTGCCAAGCAACGGCGCGCGCGTAAAGGCCTGCCAGCCGGCGTTCCAGATATTCCAGCGTTGGTTCAGATCGCCGCCATGCAATTGATCGGTGATGGTGGCCAGCCGCTCCAGGCTGCCGTGAGGAATGATGAACCAAAGCGCGGCGGCAAGCGGCGGCAAGGCCAATGCTCCGCCCAGAATCCGGCGCGGATGGCCATGAACCAGCAGAGCGATGCTGCCGGCAACTCCCACCACGGCGGCCAAAAATCCTCCGCGCGAGGCGGTGAGCAGAATCGCAACCAGCCCCAGCGGCAGGTAACCGGCGGCCACCAAGCGCCAAAGCCTGCGCGGTTCACAGTTGAAGAGCAGCGCCGCCAGAGGAAGGCTCAGATTCAGGTAACGAGCCACGTCGTTGGGGTCCTGGCCGGTGGCCGCAAAGCGCACCTGCTCGGCGGCCATGGCGCTGGCCGAGGCGAAGGTCGCCAAGGTGAGCAAGGCCAGCAGCCAGGAGCCGGCCACGGCCGCGCGCATCAGCGCGCGCAGGTCTTCAGCGCTTTCAGCAAACTCCCACACCAGCCAGACAATCATCAGCTCCTGAAAGTAGCCGCGCAATTTGGTCAGCGTGGCATCCGGCGCTATGGTCCAAAAGTATGTGCAGCAGAGCATCAGAAAAAAGGCCAGCACCAGCCATTGCATTGGCCCCGGAGGGCGTATGCGGCCCGCTTGCAAGATCGCTGGAATCGCAGCCAAAAGCGTCAGCAGGCCCAGAATACGCGCGATGTTGCCGAGTGGCTCGCCCAGATCCAGGGAGTACTCCCATGGAATGGCAAAGGCGAAGATCAGCAGCAACAGCCAGGTTATGCGGCGCATCCGGTTGAACCTCGTGTCTCTTCCTCATGGTTCCCCGGTCTCAAAATCGAGACCGGGGCCACCCAACCATTTTGAGTTATTGAGCTGGCGCGGGAGCAAGATTCTTGGCCACCCGCGCCACGGGAAAGTAGCCCGTGCGCGTGCGGACGGTCAGCTTGCCCATGCCTTTGGCTTCCGCCAGCACCTCGACACGCCGGAAGCTCTGGTCGGTGGTCGGCTTGGTCGAGTGGTAGCCCAGCGTGTATTGGTTGCGAATATCCCGCGCCACCTCGGCGGCAATCTGGTCGATCTGCTCGATATTTTTGGGAAAGAAGGCCATGCCGCCAGTCTCCGTCGAGAGCGTCTCCAGCGCCTTGCGCGCGTGTTTGGCATCTTCGTGGCTCATCTCGTCGCCGAAGAGCAGTCCGATCGTATAGATCACCGGCCCGGAGAGCTTGCGCACGCGCTGGATGGTCTGCTCCAGGTTGTAGCCGGTGGAGGCGTTGTCCTCGCCGTCGGTAATCAGGATCAGCACCTGCTTGGGGTGCTTGCCGTCGGCCACCAGTTCGTCCGCCGAAGCCACCACGGCATCGTACAGCGCCGTGGCGCCGCGCGATTCGATGTGGCTGAGCCCCTCGCGCAGCAGATTCACGTTGGAGGTAAAGTCCTGGTCGATGATGGCCTCGTCGCTGAAGTTGACCACAAAGGCCTCGTCCTGCGGATTGGAGGCTGCAATCAGGTCCAGCGCGCTTTTGTTCACCGAAGGCCGCTTTTGGCTCATCGAGCCGGAGTTGTCCACCACCAGCGCTATCGAAACCGGAAGATCGGTGTGCTGAAAGCTGATCAGCGTCTGCTTTACGCCGTCTTCCAGTACCGTGAAATTCTCCTTTTTTAAATCCGGGACCATCCGATTGCCGTCCAGCACCGAGCAGTTCAACTCCACCTCTTCCACATCGGTGTGCAGGACGTAGCCCTCGCCTTCTTTGCGGATGACCACAGACGGAGCCGCATCCCCCTCCGGCGAGCGCACCGGATCGCGGTCCACGGTGAGCGAAGGAGCCTGCGTGGGCGACGGGGGTTGCTGCGCGGAGGGCGCGAGAACCGCTCCGACAAGCAGGAGCGCCAGAGCCGCGGGATGAAGTGTTCGCATGGAAAACCGTTCGAGCATGAATTGCAATGGAAGGCAGCCCTTCACATCCACTTTACGCTAGTTGGAGGTATTTGGATTGCGAAACAAACTTGAGCGAAAGAGTGAAAGAGTGAAGGAGTGAAAAAGTGAAAAATCCGAGCCTTTTTCTTCACCTATTCACTCCTTCACTTTTTCACTATCAAACTGTCACGAAACTGGTTGTTGGCCGGGGCAGCCCGGCGGCGTATGCTACTCTCCAACTTAGTGGCAGCCGATTTTGTTCCCATCTTTCAGGAGGAGTACCGGGCGTTGCGCCCAAGAGCGCCGATGCCGCCCATCGTCCTCCGTTTCCGGCGCTTTACCTCGCTGAACACGCGGATTCGCCTGCGCGAAGGGCAGATCCTGGTCAGCCTCTCCGATCTGCTGGAAGGCGCGCCGGAGTCCGTGCTCCGCGCCATCGCCCACATTCTGCTGGCCAAACTCTACAAAAAGCCGATTGACGCCACACACGAGCTGCGCTACAAGCGCTTCGCCTATAGCGCCGCCGTCACCCGCCAGACGGAGTTAATCCGCGGTGCGCGCGGCAACAAGCGGGGCTTCGGACCAGAAGGCCACTATTACCACCTGGAAGAGGTCTTTGATTCACTGAACACACGCTTCTTCGGCGGCTTGCTGGGCCGGCCGGAGCTGACCTGGAGCGAGAGCGTGGCCAAGCGCTCGCTGGGCCACTACGACGCCGCCCACAACACCATCGTGGTCAGCCGCGTCTTTGACCGCCCCTCCAGCCCCCGCTACGCCATCGAGTACCTGCTCTACCACGAGATGCTGCACCTCAAGCACCCCGTCAAACTGCGCGGAACCCGCCGCTGCGTACATTCGCGCGAGTTCAAGGCCGAGGAGAAGCTCTTTCCGCAGTACAAAGAAGCGATTGCCTTCCTCAAGCGGCTGTGAGCCAAATCAAAAGCAATCTCTTTGCAAGTTGATGCCGTGAAAGGATACAACTTCAGTCGGGCCGTAAATGGCCTGCTATAAACCATGCTATAGTCGTCTCATAGAAACCTATTGAGAATGATTGTTGTTGATTTCAGCCAGATTTTTCCCTTATTCCGCAGCCTATTTAGGGCCACAAGGCGAGTATTAATATATTTTTGTAAGAAACTATCCAAGGAGGTCAATCCATGCCGAAGTCGACATCTGAAACAAGCATCGCGCTTTCCCCAGCCGATGGAACACTCCGCGCTTTTTCCATTCACAACCGAATTCATCTATACCTCTTGGATGCGCTTTCCAATGAGATATGGAGCACGCCGCATCCGGGCGGCAAAGGACGTACGCTGGCTGCATTGGCCAGCCATATTCATGGAGTCCGATTGATGTGGTTGAAGGCTGGTCATGTGAAGGTGCTTCCCGCAACGCTGGAGAAAACAGCAGAAATCACGGAGGCCAAGGCAGCGTTGGAGGCGAGCGGCGCGGCGATCCAGGATTGGCTAGGGCCGATTCTGCATGGGAGCGGGAAGGTCTCCGGATTCAAGCCCGATGCCTGGGCCTTTGTGGCGTATTTGATTGCGCATGAGGCGCACCATCGCGGCCAAATGCTGTTACTGGCGCGCCAGTTGGGCCATCCGGTAGATCAGAAAACTAACTTTGGGATGTGGGCTTGGGGCGTGCGATGAGGTTAAGCCTCGACGTCAAATCAAGACCATTTCTGCAACTGTTTTATGGTATGAAGACTCAAATGAATACGCCGTATTACAGGCGCTAGAATTGAATCGAGGATCGTTCATGTCAGAAATTCGTTCGACGGTAATTTTGGGTTCCGGTTGCGCCGGACTCACGGCAGCCATCTATTCCGCCCGCGCCGGCCTTAACCCACTGGTTCTGGAGGGCCACGAGCCTGGCGGCCAGCTCTCGATGACCACTCTGGTCGAGAACTTTCCCGGCTGGCCGGAGGGCATTCAAGGGCCGGAGCTGATTGACAACATGAAGAAGCAAGCCGCCCGCTTTGGCGCAACCTTCCAGTTGGCCCACGTCCACGCGGCTGACCTGAGCGCGAATCCAATCCGGCTGGAAACCTCAGTGGGCGAGATTCTTACCCGCACGCTGATCGTCGCCTCTGGCGCCAGCGCGCGCTGGCTCGGCCTGCCGAGTGAGCAGGCGCTGATCGGCCACGGAGTCTCCAGTTGCGCCACCTGCGACGGCTTTTTCTTCCGCGGACGCGAGATTGCCGTGGTTGGCGGCGGCGACTCCGCGATGGAAGAGGCCCTCTTTCTCACCCGCTTTGCCTCCAAGGTCACGCTTCTGCATCGCCGCGAGGTCTTCCGTGCCTCGAAGATCATGCTCGACCGCGTCCATGAGAATCCCAAGATTGTGCTGCGCGCCAACGTCATCATTGAAGAGGTGCTGGGCGTGGACGAAAAGGAAGTGAAAGGCGTGCGTCTGCGCGATGTAAAGACCGGCGAAGTCACTACGCTGCCCATTGACGGCCTCTTTCTGGGCATCGGCCATGAGCCGAATGCGAAGGCCTTTGGCGACCAGATTGATCTCGACAGCGACGGTTATATCCGCACCAAGGATAATGTGTTGGTCACCAAAAACGGCATACCGCTGCCGGGTGTCTTTGCCGCTGGCGATGTACAGGATCGGCGCTATCGGCAGGCCATCACCGCCGCTGGTTCCGGCTGCATGGCTGCGCTGGAAGCCGAGAAGTTTCTGGATGAGCAAAACGACTAACTCCGGGTGGCCCAGGTACCGCTATTGAGACCTGGGATACGAATCACCAAGAATGAAAGACGAAGATCGCCGCCGCCACCAGGCAAACACCGGCAGCGGCGTGATTCCAGTGCAAATGCTCGCCGAAGTAGAAGAGAGTGAAGATGGCGAAGACGGTGAGCGTAATAATCTCCTGCATCACTTTGAGTTGAACCGGCGAGAAGCGCGCCGCGCCGAGGCGGTTGGCTGGCACTTGCAGCAGGTATTCAAAGAAGGCGATGCCCCAACTGACCAGAATCACCTTCCACAGCGCCTCCTGGCGAAACTTCAGGTGGCCGTACCAGGCAAAGGTCATGAAGATGTTCGAGAAGATAAGTAGAATGATCGTCCACATACTCAAGTTGGATGCACGGGTTAGGATGAGGACGCAGGAATCCGCTAACTCGCTAACTTGCTATCCACGCGGAGCGTGGCGAACCTGCTGATTTTTAAGAACCTCAGCAAATGGTCAGGATCTCAATGAACGTGCTCAAAGAAAATCTAGAAAGGCTGGAAGCGGAGATTGCGCAGGCCTGCCGGAGAGCAGGCCGTGCGCGCAGCGAAGTTGAGTTGATGGCCGTCTCCAAGACTTATCCTGCCGCCACGCTGGTCGAGGCTTCGGCGCTTGGACTTACTCTCTTTGGCGAAAATCGCGTGCAGGAGTTTGCCGGTAAACTTGCTGAACTCGAACCACTGCGCACAGCTAACTCGATTCGCGTTCATCTAATTGGCCATCTGCAATCGAACAAAGCCGCGCGCGCCGTGGAGTTATTTGATGCTGTAGATTCTTTGGACTCTTTGCGCCTGGCAGAGCGGCTGAATGAAGCGGCTGGCAAACTGGGCAAGCAGTTGCCGATTCTGATTGAGGTCAAACTAAGTTCTGAAGAAACAAAGGCGGGCTTGGAACCTAACTCAGATGAGGCCGCGCAACTGCTGGAGGCTCTGCCTTCACTTGGAAATTTGGAGCCGCGCGGGCTGATGACGATTGCGCCCTTCGGCGTTTCCGAGGCCGAGACGCGCGCCTGTTTCCGCAGCTTGCGCGAGTGGAGTGAGCGTTGGGCCGCGAGTTATCCGCGACTTAGCTTTGACGTGCTTTCCATGGGCATGAGCGGCGACTTTGCGCTGGCCATTGAAGAAGGCGCGACGCGCATCCGCGTGGGAACAAGTTTGTTTGGCAGCAGGCCTGCTCTGAGGAAGAATTGATGTTGCGCGAGAGTGCTGCCGGAGTTACGCTTGCGGTGCGCGCGCAACCGGGCGCGAAGAAGACGGCTATTACCGGCGTCTATGGCGAAGGAGCGGCGGCGCAGTTGAAGATTGCCGTTCATGCGCCGCCGCTTGAAGGCCGCGCCAACCAGGCATTGATCGCCTATCTCGCCGAGTTGTTTTCCTTACCCAAGAACGCTGTGGAGTTAGTCACAGGCGAGTTATCGCGGAGCAAGGTTTTTCTTCTGCGTGGAGTTTCTTTGGAAAAGGTGCAATCGAAGCTCTCCAATTGATTGTTCTCAAATTGGGTGCTCTCCAATGGAATAACCCAAAATTCTGTCATCCTGAGCGGAGCGTTCTTCAGCGGAGTCGAAGGACCCGCGGTTGCTCTTCTAACTCATTCTTCCAAACTGCGCAGCGCATCCAGCGCCTCTTCCGGTTCCGGCCGCACGCGAAAATCGGCGTGGGCCTCCGAAAACAAGATGCGTCCATCGCGGCCAATGACAAAGGTTGCCGGCAGCGGCAATCGCCAGCTTGCTTCGCCATTCACAAAGGGAATATTGATAAGGATGGAGAGATAATAATCGCGCAGAAACTCCGGCACCGTGTAAGCTAGGCCGAATTTCTCGGCAACCGCGCAGCCGGGATCGCTGAGCACAGGAAAGCGAAGCCGGTGCTGATCGACCATGAAGTCATTCTGCCGCGCAGTCTGCGGGCTGATGGCAACCAGCAGCGCTCCCCGCTCGCGCAACTGCGGATAGATTTCGCGCCATTTTTCTAACTCCGTAACGCAATAAGGATCCCACCGCCCGCGAAAGAACTTTATAACTAAAGGCCCCAGCGCAATCATATCCTGCGAGCGAACCAACTTACCGGATGCATCCTGCAAAGCAAACTCCGGAGCCAGAGAGCCGACAGTCAGAATGCGCTCCTCGATGCCCGTCGCGAATAATTCTTCGACCGCCCGCTCACTCACAGCCAGCCGCTCCGCCGGCACCAGCTTGCGCGTGTTGGCTGTGATTTCGTCGAGTTGGTCCTGGAGGGTGGTCATTCCTTTCTATTTTCGCAGATCGGCGAGGGGTGTAGAATACCCGCATGGCGAGCATCGACTACACCCCGCTCGGGAAGGCGATCCAGCGGCTTAAAGAGGGCCTGGAAGCGCTGACGCGCGAGCCGGATAACTCGCTCTATCGGGATGCCGTCATTCAGCGCTTTGAGTTCACGTATGGCCTATGCGCGAGTATGATGAAACGGCATTTGGCTCAGACAGCGGCAGTAGAGCCTGAGAGGGAGATCACCTTCCCCTCCCTGATTCGAACCGCAAGTGAAAACGGTTTGCTGCGGTCGGGCTGGGATGTCTGGTATGAGTTCCGAAAAGCCAGGAATCTTACCAGCCATGTTTACAATGAGGACACGGCTCGGCTCGTGGTTGAACAAATTCCAGCGTTTGCCGAGGAGGCCGATTATCTCTATCGAGAACTGGAAAGGACGGTGGTCTCCGGTGGCGACTGAAACGACAATTTTATCGAAGCCGGCCATCCTGATCGAACCTCACCAATGGGCGGAATTGAGTTCCATCCTGTCAGCTCGCCTGTCGGGGCGCAGGGTTTGGGCCTTTGGTTCGCGGGCAACGGGACGGCGCGTCAAGCGCTTTTCCGATCTGGATTTGCTGATCGAAGGCGAGAGCCTTTCCATGCGCGAGGCAGCCTTGCTGGATGAGGAACTGGACGAATCGCGTCTGCCCTTCAAAGTAGATATTGTTGACTCATCCAATATCACGCCCAGCTTTCGCGCCCGCATTGAACCGGAGATGGTGCTGGTGCAATAGTAGATCACGCACCGCTGGTGCCAGCTTACAATGCGTGAGCGGCGATTCTTTCGACTTTATTAGGGAAGGTAGTCTGAGTTACGCCTCGACTACTACACAGCGCTCGGGGTATTTGTGTGCGTAATTCACCCAGGATTGCATCAAACCCAAATCTCCAGCCTTCTTGCAGAAGTCCCAGATAATATCATTCATTGGATCGATCTTCTCCTGGGCTCCTATCTCCTCAAGCCAGTCGTAGAAGTTCTCACTGTTGATACTGTCTCCCCGAAGTGTGTCGAGATGCGGCTCCATAATCTTCCAAGCCTGCTCGAAGAGATCAGCGATTTCGAGAAGTCCCAACTCGCGTAAACCATCCAGTGTTTCTCTAAGGTCACGCACGTCGTTCTGGTTTCCGAAGTGCCAAGCCAGATCGTCCATAGCCATGCTGACATCAAATTCGTGTATTCCCGCCATGGCCCGCAGTCCGCGAGGCAAAGAATCAAGTTTTCGGTGAAATAGTTCGCGATTTTCTTGCACGTCGTCTGGTAAAAGACGTTGCAACTCCGCAGTCAACAGATCTACTTGCTTTTCGTCGTTTTCGGCTGCACGGATTGCTTCAACTGTTAGAGCCATCGTCGTTCTCCTTATCGCCCGAAGCGCTGCTTGCCGGCCAAAGCGCCCATGCCGCCGCGCATCATGTTCTTCATCATCCCGCCTTTGCCCATCTGTTTGAACATTTTGGCCATCTGGGCGTATTGGCGGAGGAGATTGTTTACGTCTTGCACGTCGGTGCCGCTGCCGTTGGCGATGCGCTTGCGCCGGCTGCCGCTGATGATCTCGTGGTTACGGCGCTCCTTGGGGGTCATCGAGTTGATGATCGCCTCCAGGCGGGTGAATTGCTTTTCATCCACGTTCTTGGCTGCCTGCTGCATTCCGGCGAAGGGTCCAACCGAGGGCAACATCTTGAGAATCGACTCCATGGAGCCGAGCTTGCTGATCTGTCGGAGCTGGTCGCGGAAGTCTTCCAGCGTGAAGCCGTCGCCGAGCAGCGCCTTTTTGGCCAGATCCTCTGATTTCTTGCGGTCGAGGGTCGATTCGGCCTTCTCGATCAGCGACATCATGTCGCCCATGCCGAGGATACGGCCGACGATGCGGTCGGGGTGGAATGGCTCGAAGGCGTCCGGTTTTTCGCCCACGCCGAGGAACTTGATGGGCTGGCCGGTGACGTGGCGGATGGAGAGCGCCGCGCCGCCGCGGGCATCGCCGTCCATTTTGGTGAGGACGACGCCGGTGAGGCCGAGGCGCTGGTGGAAGTCGAGAGCGGAGTTAACCGCGTCCTGGCCGGTCATGGCGTCGGCGATGAAGAGGATTTCGCTGGGGTTGAGTAGCTTTCTAAGCTGCTCCATCTCGCCCATCAGCTCTTCATCGACGTGCAGGCGGCCAGCGGTATCGACGATCAGCACGTCGCATCCCATGTTGCGGGCTTCGCGGCGGGCTTCCTGGGCGAGGCGGGCGACGAGCGCGGGACCGGGATGCTCGCCCTTCTGATCGCCTTCGTAGAGCTTGGCTTCAATGGACTTGGCAACGACTTTGAGCTGCTCGCGGGCTGCGGGGCGGTAAACGTCGACCGAAACAAGCATGGGGCGATGGCCGCCTTTTTTGAGCCATGCGGCCAGCTTGCCGCTGGTGGTCGTCTTGCCGGAGCCTTGCAGGCCGGCCATCAAGATGACCGAAGGCGGCTGCGAGGCGAATTTGAAGCGTGCCGTGTCCTTGCCCAGCAGCGTAATCAGCTCGTCGCGGACGATTTTGATGACCTGCTCGGAGGGCGAAAGCGCGGTGAGAACCTCGGTGCCGATGGCTTTGACGCGAATCTGCTCGATCAAGTCTCGGACAACGTTGAGGTTGACGTCAGCTTCGAGCAGGGCGACACGAATCTCGCGCAGGGCTTCGGCAATATTCTCTTCGGTGAGCGTGCCCTGGCCGCGAAGGGACTTGAAGGCGCGTTGCAGTTTGTCTGTAAGGTTTTCAAACATAGTCATTCCCAGTGTATCGCAGCGAGAAACGTCTGGCGGATTACACTGATTGCATGGCTCTTCGACTGTATGCCGCCACCACCAGCCAGGGCAAGCTGCGCGACTTTCGCACGGCTGCCGCTGCGCACTCGCTCGTGATTGAACCACTGCCGGGAATCGAAGCGATTGCTGCGCCGGAAGAAGACGGGCTGACCTTTGCCGATAACGCACGGCTCAAGGCCGTTTACTACTCGCGCTTTGCGCCGGGCGAGTGGGTGCTGGCGGACGATTCCGGGCTGGAAGTAGATGGGCTGCACGGCGCTCCGGGCGTGCGCTCGGCGCGTTTTGCGGCGGACGCGGGCATTGTGGATTCGCCCGACGCCAACGACAACACCGATGTGTGGAACAATCTGCTGCTGTTGCGCCGTCTGGCCGGCGCGCCGGAGGAGATGCGCGCGGCGCGTTATCGCTGCGTACTGGCGGCGGCGCTGGACGGCGTTGTGCTGCATACGGCCGAAGGCGCGGTCGAGGGGCAGATTCTGGACGCGCCGCGCGGGACGGGTGGCTTCGGCTACGATCCGCTTTTCTATCTGCCCGCGCTGCAGCGGACGATGGCGGAGATTGACCTGGAAACCAAGCTGAGCCTCAGCCATCGCGGGCGGGCGATTGCGGCGCTGCTGGCTATGCTGCACTAAATCGATTCAGGGATCTATCGCGGTTGACTATCGGGATTACCATTAGGGTTACAAGGAGGAACGATGCCCACTGAAATGTTCAATCCAGCGCATCCTGGCCGCATTCTCCGCGACTACCTGGAAGGGACGAACCTGACGCACTTCGCCAAGCACATCGGCGTATCGCGCGTTACGCTCTCTAAAGTGCTCAACTGCCGCGGAGGCGTCTCGGCGGAAATGTCTCTGCGCCTCTCCGCCGCGCTGGGAACGCATCCGAGTTTATGGCTCGAGATTCAATCCGATTACGATTTTGCCCAGGCCAAACGCAAAAAGCTCCCGAAGATTGAACTCTTCAGCAAAGCCGCCTGAGCCCATCGACATGGTCACGGATCACGGTCTGCTGCGTATAATCGATCTACGATGAAAGCGGTTCTTAACCCCTCTTGTGTTGCCGTTGCCGCATTAGTCTTGCTAGCGGGCTGTCAAAGCGGTCAATTGGCGGTGATAGATCATCCGCGCAGCTTCCCAATGGTCGTAAACAAAGACGTGACCTTCTATTCATCGGCTCTTAACCATAACATGACTTATCGGGTCTACCTCCCTTTTGATATTCCTGCAGGCACGAGATTGCCGGCGGCCTACCTACTACACGGCTGTGGTACCAGTTTTCGAGATTGGTCCAATTACTCGGATGTTGGCTCCTATGCCGCGAAAGGCCTCATACTTGTGATGGTTGATGGCGCCTGCTCGTATTACATGAATGCTGCCCTCAACTCCAAAGATAGGTATGAGGACTACTTCGTTCACGATTTGATTTCCGATGCCGAGTCCCGCTTTCCCGTCCTACGCGGGCGGGAGAATCGCGCTGTCGTAGGCGTTTCGATGGGCGGCTTTGCTGCCGTAAAATTGGCCTTCACTCGTCCAGATTTATTTGCCTTTGCGGGCGCTATCAGTCCAGCCATCGATGTACCCAGTCGCGGCTTTAGTGCAAGAAGGTGGTCACAGAGCATACGCTTCCGAAACATCTTTGGTCCAACAGGAAGCGAAACGCGAGTGCACAGTGATCCCTTCATCCTGATCGGAACCGCTGCCCCGGCCCAAATACCATACCTCTACATCAGCGCGGGAGATCAAGAACCGCTTTTGCCACCGATTCGCCGATTCGTAACGCTTCTCAAGTTGCGAAATTTCGCTTACGAATTCCACACTAAGCCCGGCGGCCACGACTGGAATGAATGGGACGCGCAAATTCCTGGATGTTTTGAGAGCCTAATCAAGCACATCCATCAACACTAAAATTCTGATGCTGAGCAAATCATTGTTTTATCCGTTACACTGAAACCGCATGATGCGTGTTGGGATTGTCTGCAAACCCGAGAAGCAAGAGCTGGCCCGGCTGCTGCCGGAGCTGATCGCGTGGCTGCGCGGGCACGGGTATGAGCCGCTGCTGGATCGAGAGGGCGGGCAATATGCTTCCGAGTCTCAGGAGGCTCAGGTGGTGGAGCGCGCCGCAATGCCGGAGTTGCTGCCGGTATTGGTGATTGTGCTGGGCGGCGACGGAACGCTGCTCTCTGTGGCGAATATCTTTGCCGCGACCGGTACGCCGATCCTGGGTGTGAACTTGGGCTTTCTCGGCTTTCTGACTGAGGTTCGGCTGGCCGAGCTGTATCCGGCGCTAGAGTGCTGGCACGCGGGCTGCCACGATCTGGATACGCGTTCCATGCTGCGCGCCGAGCTGTGGCGCGAGGGGGTGCTGCTTTCCAGCTACGAGGCGCTGAACGATGTGGTTGTCTCCAAGGGCGAGATTGCGCGCATGGGCGGCTTTGCGGTCGAGCTGGACGGCAAGAGCGTGGCCCGCTTCCGCGCCGACGGCGTGATTGTTTCCACGCCGACCGGCTCGACGGCCTACACTCTGGCCGCGAACGGTCCCATCTTGACGCCCAATGTGGATGCGCTGGTGGTGACGCCGATTTGTCCGCATCTGCTTACGCTGCGGCCTATTGTGGTGCGGGGCGACGCCCAGCTCAGCGTGCGCGTGGAGGGCGCTGCCGCCTCCGCGCTGCTGACCATGGATGGCCAGAGGGCGGTGGAGATGCGACTGGGCGATCAGGTGCGTTGCCGGCGATCCGGCCATGTGGTTAACCTGATCCGCATGAGCGAGGGCGGCTTTTTTGAGGCGCTGCGCAGCAAGCTCAGTTGGGGCGAGAGATAGACGGAGTACAGTTCACAGTTTTCAGTTCTCAGTTCTTAGTTCGCGCGGCTAAGGTTAGCGATGCACGAACAGCGATCAGAGATTTGAAAAGACTGCTGGTTAAGATTCATGGTTCCCACCCATTTCACAAAGAACGTGAAATGGATGGGGCACCCAGCTTTTAAGGGTGCGCTTCACGCCTCATCTTTCTCACCCAACTTTGTGGGGGTGCGCCACACGCCGACGCCTGTCGAAGTCAATACGAAGATATGGAGAATATGTTAAGCTAGCTCAAGCTGGATTGTTGGATAAGGAGGAGCCATGCTGCAAATTGGAGCTTTTGAGGCAAAAAATACTTTTGGCGCGCTGCTGGATCGCGCGGAAGCTGGCGAAGATGTTTTGATCACGCGCCATGGCCGCCCCGTGGCGAGACTGATTTCAGAACCCATCCATGATGTAGCCAAGGCGAAAGCCGCTGCCGATCGAATCCGTCAACGAGCCGTGGATCGAAAGGGCGGTTCTTTCAACTGGGAAGAATGGAAGGCCTATCGGGATGAGGGCCGCCGATGAGCCTCGTTTTGGATGGTTCAGCGACTCTAGCATGGATATACCCCGACGAAACAACGGACGCAATCCTCGCTGTTTTCGATCAGGTGATCCACAAAGGCGCCTTCGTCCCGGATCTTTGGCGCATCGAGATTGCCAACAGCCTTACGCAAGGCATGAGACGCTCCCGCATCACAGCAAAGGACCGAAGTGAGGCGTTTTCCGATCTTGCCGACATGGGCATCCTCACAGACAGCCAGACCGGCAACCACATCTGGTCCGATACGCTGGAGTTGGCCGACCGGCATCGGCTGACCATCTACGACGCCACCTATCTGGAACTCGCCCTGCGCCTCGCACTGCCGCTGGCCACGCTCGATGATGAACTGCGCGAGGCGGCGCTTCGGGAAGGCGTGGCGGTGATGGGGAAATAGTCTCGTTCATTCGCAAAAAAATCCCCCTATCCGGGAGGAAGGGGGGCGGGAAGGCCAACAATTTGAAGCATCGAAGCGCAAGGCCTGCTGGATCACTTGCGATGAATGAAAATCTTTCGATACTTTCAGGGAAATTTGCTAGAGAACCAGGCTGAATTTGCTCAGTAGAATGACCTGGAGAATGTTCTTGTCCCCGGTGGAGTTCGTGGTCACGCCGGTGTGGTCGTGCTTCTGTTCCACAACCTTGGCCGTCACAGTGACTGGCTGAACACCCTTCTTGCTCAGAGTGACCTGAACATTGTCGCCTGTTCCAGCCCAAGTGACCTTGTAGTCTCCAGCAGGCAACTGAGCCGCTCCCACCTGTACGGAAGAGGTAAAAGTCACCGTTTGCGAGTAGGTGGCGGCAAACGCTGGAATCGAGAGGAAGATGCAAGCCAACACAAAACCGAAAATTCGCTTCATGATAATCTCCTGAAAGGCTCCGCCCATCTTGCGTGATTCGCGGTGCGCTTAAGAGGATTACACCACTCATCGCGAAAATTGAAGCTTAAGAAAGATTAAGCGGGTGTATGAAAAGGAATCATCATGCGTATCCGCAGGCCCGGCGACGCATTTTCAGCTTCGATTCTTCCCTGATGCAATTGCACGGCCCGCTTGGCGATGGACAGTCCCAGGCCCGATCCGCAGCCGGTGGTCACGCGCGCCTCTTCCACGCGATAGAAGGAATCGAAGATGCGTCCGAGAGATTCCTGAGGCACTCCTGGACCGAAGTCCCGTACCTCGACGGTGACATTCTGCCTGTCTTCAGAGAGAGTCAGATGAATCGTTGAACTCTGTGGCGAATAGCGGATTCCGTTGCGCAGCACATTTTCAACCGCGCGACGGAGCAACTCCCGATTGCCGGTGACGCGATGGGTCAGCGCGCCCTCCACGGCAATGGAGCAGCCGTGAAAATCTGCTTCCAGTGAGCAGTCCCGCACCACCTCGTCGATGATCTCCTGAAAGGGTAACAAGACCATCTTCTGGACCGGAGGGTCATCTTCCATGGAAGTCATCTCGATGATCTCGGTCACCAGAGAAGTGATGCGATTGATGTCGCGCTCAATCCGGTCCAGGGCCGTTTGGCTGTCTTCCGAGGTTCGGGCCAGCTTCACCGCAAACTTGAGGCGCGCCAGCGGCGACCGGAGTTCGTGGGAGATGTCGGCCAACAGCCGCCGCTCACTCACGATCAACCGTTCCAGCCGTTCGGCCATTTGATTAAAGGAGCGGCCTAACTGTCCAATCTCATCCTCTCTGCCGGAATGAATGCGCAGCGAGAGATTGCCTTGGCCAAAGACGGCAATTGTGGCGGCGATCTTCCGGATGGGCGAAACAATGCCAATCCAGGCCAGCCAGCCAAGAATGCCGGTGGCGCCAAGCACGATGAAATAGTAAGGCAGGAAGGTCCAGATGCGCGTCCGAGGAACCTGGCCCGTTGCCACGAACCAGTATCTGCCATCGCCAGACTGATGTGTGATGACCCAGGTTTCATGCGCCTTGGTCCGGGACTTCCTTATCGGCGCGGGAGGAAGAAGGGCCGACCTGTTCTCCTGCGAAACTATATCCACACCCGATGCATTCAGGTAGTAATGATGACCGCCAAAGGTGGCATCCAGGCTGGACATATATTCCTGCAATGCCTTTATGCCGCTTCCCTGGTATGCATTCTGCGCGCTCTCGGTTTGGACTTCATCAAAATCGTCGAAGAGAGGATTGAGATAGTACAACTCGATGCGTTGATAAACAAATCGAAATACCAAAAAGGAAAGCGAGAGTATGGCCACCATCGCCAGCAGCACGCGGGCATTCAAGGACCTGAAGACGATTGTTTTAGTCTTTTCCAGTAAGGACATAGCCAACTCCACGAATAGCGCGAATCAGGCCTCGGCCGCCGCGCAGCTTGGTGCGCAAGTGGCTGACATGAACATCCAGAAAGCGGTCATAGGGAGTGGCTTCGCGCTCAAAGAGACGGGCCGTAATCTCCTCCCGCGAAACCACACTTCCCTGAGAGTGCATCAGCAGTTCCAGCAAGTCAAACTCCATTGAGGTGAGTTCCACCGGAGAACCCGCGCTCCACACTTCGCGGGTGGCCAGATCCATGCGGATGTTGCCCGCGGTCAGCGACGGCGCCGCCGGCAACCGGGCAGCCGAGCTTCGCCGCAGAACGGCCTGAATCCGCGCCATCAGTTCATCGGGATCAAACGGCTTGGGAAGATAATCGTCCGCGCCCATGTTCAGTCCCAGAATCCGGTCATCACGATGAACGCGCGCGGTCAGCATGATGACGGGCAGACCCTTGTTATGGCGCAACTGCTGCAACACGGCAAACCCATCGATCTCCGGCAGCATGACATCCAGAATCATCAGATCATAGTTGCCATGCAGCGCGCTCGCCAACCCCTCGCGGCCGTTGTGAGCGGCATCCAGGCAATGACCTGCCCCGATGAAAAACTCTTTCATCATCCCGCACAACTCGACATCGTCATCGACCAACAACAGCGACAATGGTCTTTCACCGGTTTCCATCGCAACGGTCTCTGCCTTTCCAGGATTGCCCGTTCAAATTGTCGCATGGTTGCAATCTGAAATGAGCGGCGATAACAATTCTTAAGATTCGCGGGGAAAAAGAAGGACAGCTCAACCAGAAAATGCCTCGAAGACAGTGATTCATAAAAACTAATAAACTGTTTTAAATCAATTGCTTGTAATGTGCAAATTGAAAATGCCCTTCAAAGTACCTCCTTCCAAAGGCCGCTTGGCGGTTTTGTGCTTTGGCAGGATCGAGAGGGGGCTACCGGTGGCTGCCACAAATCGGGCATAGCCACCGGCTTTGGCTTCTATGGAAACGCTGAGGCTCCCGGTTCAATGTGTTAAGGATGTTCCCGGCAGAACAATGATTTCATCTTCAAACCGGCCCTTTCGAGAGAGCCGATCCACCTTCAGAAACAATGCCTCAGCGTCAGAGGAACCAAGCCCGTTTGCCGTTTGGCGCAAGCTACACTTCAGCACAATCCGATCGGCCTGCGATGACCGCTTCAATTTTGCGCGTTATCGTGTAACATCGGATCTTAAGAAAAATAAATCTCATTAAAAATTGCCCTCTTTCGGCTGCAACTATTTCCTCCAAACAGTGTCAATATGAGCAAAAGTGAACACTATTCCCCGTTGGTGTTCACGGAAGTTGCCTTACGCGCCGGAGCAAACTGAGTCCTGGAACTGTGCACATTCATGACTCCCGCCAGTCGGCGTACTGAAAGGAAATCGCATTTCGTAAACATGGAGGACCAATGCCGGCTACGCAAGAACTGCGTAAAATCGCATTCTCTTTCATCGTCTTGACCCTGATGGCCCTGCCCTCTGAACGATGCAGGGCGCAGGCCGCGCTGCTGATGGAAGAGCCTTATGGCTTCTTTGGCTCGGTCAATCCCACCGGCCACAACGCCGTTTACTTTGAGCGCGTTTGCGCCGAGACGCCGCTCAAGTTGCGCCGTTGCCGCTTCGGCGAATCAGGCGCGGTCATCTCTCGCTATCAAGGCATCAACGGGGTTGACTGGGTGGCCATTCCGCTGCTGCCTTATCTCTATTCTGTCGAGAACGGTGCTGATGTTCCGGCGCGCGTTGACCGGCAGATGGTTCAGCGGTTGCGCAGCCGTTACCGCGAGGCTCATCTGCTCCCCCTGAGTGAAAACTTGCCTCCTGGCGGCTTTACGCGCGGCGGATGGACTCAACTGGTGGGCGTCTCCTATGAGCGGCGCATTTACGCCTTCCGTTTTGAGACCACCGCAGAGCAGGACGACGCCTTCATTGCGCGCATGAACAGCAGCGAGAATCGCTCGCACTTCAGCCTGCTGCTCAACAACTGCTCGGATTTTGCGCGCCTGGTGCTCAATTTATACTTCCCCGGCGCATTTCAGCGCAGCACCTTTCCCGACGCGGGCATGACCACCCCCAAACAGATCGCCTACCGGTTGGAGCGGTACGCGCGCCGCCATCCAGAGATGCAATTGAGCATCTATGAGATTCCCCAGATTCCCGGCTATCGCCGCCAAAGCCATAGGAACAAAAGCATTGCCGAATCGCTGGTTACAACCGGCTACGCCATCCCCATCGCGCTTGTCAATCCGTACCTGGCCGGGGGCCTGGTCGTGGACTATATTGTGCGCGGCCGCCATTCTTTGATTCCCAAGCATCCGCAGCTTCTGGCCCCGGATAATTTATTGCCATTGACAGCAGCCGCGGGCAACGAGCAAAATCCTCTCAGCGCTGGCATTCAGGCCTCCGGCGCTGCTGCCATAGGATTAGCCGATGCGAGGCAAACTCAAGCAGCCAACTTCGGCCTCACAGAAATGAAGGTTGCGCATGAGTAAATCCTCCGAGCAGAGTTTCAAAAATCACGGGCGGCTTGATCCTCCCTTTCACGTCGTGCTGTTCTTTATCCTGGTGGCCAACCTGATCTTTTCCGTCATTCACATGATTCGCCATCATGAGGATGCGTACTTTATTGGCCCCTGGTTCGTGGTGCTTTCGCTGGTGGTCTTCATCCCTTTCTTCAAGCTGCGCACCTATCCGCTCAAGGTGCAGGATCGCGTCATCCGGTTGGAGGAGCGGATTCGCCTGCAAGCCCTGGCGCCCGCGGAATGGCATGCGCAGATCTACAAGCTCAGCGAGGATCAGTTGATCGGCCTGCGCTTTGCCGCCGATGACGAAGTGGTGGAGTTGGCCAAGCAGGCGCTGGAACTCAACCTGACCCGCAAGCAGATCAAGGAGCGCATCAAGAGCTGGCGCGCCGACAACTGGCGCATCTGACCACCTGCGGTGGGGCCAGTCGCTCGCTCTTCGCTCGCAGCGGGTTCATGGCTTTTCAAATCTCAATCACTAGCATGAACGGGTGCCCCAGGTCTGGATTCTCAGACCGTGGATTCCATCTAGTCCATGGCACGGGTGCCCCAGGTCTGGATTCTCAGACCTGGGATTCCATCTGCCTCTTGGTGCAGCCACCCTCCCAGCAGAGCAGGGCAAAGAAAACCACAGCCGCGCAGGCGTCAACCAGTATCCCCTGCTTGCCTTGAATCGACAAGAATGTGAGGCTGAAGAACAGCAGCAAACAGGCAGCCATGAGCTTGCGCCGCCAAGCATCAAGGCCGGTCTCCTCCAGCCAATTCCAGACCAGCAACAAGGGAAGCAGCAGCAAGACCATATCATGGAGGAATCCATGATAAGCAACCATCACCGTCACGGTGACCGCCAAAGCGAATTGGAGCTGCACGCCCTTTGCACTCCCGCCCTTGCCCCACGATGCCCACACGGCCGCAAGAACAAACAAGGCGGAGACGGCGCCCACCGCCAGCACAAAAGCAGAATGTGAGAGATGCGCGCTGAAGAGCGCCGTCATCAAGCCGCGCAGGTTGGGCATCATATCCGTGCGAGAGTGCAGATCGTCATAACCGGAAGCGAAACTTCTCACAAATGCCGGGTAGGCCGCGCAAGCCCGCCAACCCACCAGCGCAATGGACAGCAGAGCAAGAGCCAAGCAGCTTTGGACGAAGCCGGCCAGAATCCGCCAACGCCTCGCGGATGTGACAAAAAGGACGGCCATCATCAGCAGCGCAAGCTGCGGTTTGTAGGTGGTCAGAGCCAGCGCCGCTCCGGCAGTCCAAGCCCGGCCACTGGCCAAATGGATGAAGCAAATCGTAAACAGCAGCAGCGAGAGAACCGAATCCTGGCCCTGGCACTCCGCTGAAAGAAGCGGCAGGAAGAAACCCGCGCCAAGCACCGCCAGTTCAAGATGTGCATTCAGGCGCGGAATATGGGAACGCAGTAAATACAAGACAAGATAGCCAAGCGGAAGATTGATCCACCACCAGATCCAGCACGCGGTGGAATACGGAAAGGCGACAATGGGAACAAAGATCAGAGTCTCAAGCGGCGCGTGCGGGTAAGGCAAAAAGCCAGCGGCGTTCGAGCGTACAGTGTAAGCGCCTTCCACCCGCTGCTGCGTGGCAAGGTCGTAGAGATTGCCGCCGTTGCCCGATGCCACAATCTTCCCGCCCGTATAAAAGCAGGAGAAATCCGAGTAGCCTTTCTCCATTTGTCCGCGCAGCATCCAGGCCACGCCGAACTGATAAAGAAAAGTGATGAGAACCGCCGAGCCGATTATCACGTGCCGCCGGCTGAAGAGGCGCGAAAAAAAGAGTTTTGCAGGCGAAACGATGACGTTCACGATGGGTCGGCTCCAAGCCGTGTGAGCAGTCTAACACAAGCTCGTGCGCACTCGTAGGGCGTTAGCCCTTACGGACTGTAGCGCCGTGTATGACAGCGTCGGCTTTGTCAAGGCTTTTTTTCAGGCCT
>CAZYCV010000007.1:0-78920 GCA_964645305.1 uncultured Occallatibacter sp.
TGTTCAAACTGTGCTAATTTGTGCTAACAATATGCGCATCTCGCACTTTCTGGCTTTCTCGCACATTGACATATCAGCAAGTTACGTGTTTTCAACGCCTATTGAAGACAGGGCACGACTTCAGTCGTGCCGAATAAAGCGCCGAAAAGTGCCGGGCTTTAGCCCCTGCTAAGCTCGCATTTGTCCATTGCACCTGAGCAGCGGCTAAAGCCGACCGATTTGTGGGGCACATCGGCGGCACGACTGAAGTCGTGCCCTGTTACAAAGCATTCTTATTATTAAGTTTATACGGAATCTAAACGCAATCTCCCTTTATTGCGAGCTCGAATTTCAAATGCAATTCCCCTGAATGTTTCTGTGAGAAGAATCAAAATACGCAAATCCGGAAAGTATTCAGGAATGTCGAACAACGACTGTTGTCTCGATAGAGCCGTTTTTTCCTTACCCAAAGATGCGAGGGCCGCCCCTGCGCGAGAAAGGAGCGGCCCTCGCCATTGTATTCTATGTATCTTTAATACACTTTAGGTCTAATCCGGTGTAAGTTTAATACACGCGAACCGCTATCAGAGCGTAATCATTGGCCGCGGCTGGCGGGTGTTGGCGCGGTCCAGAAAGAGCCTCATGCGCAGAGCCTCGGCGCGCTGGATGGCCACCAGGCGCATCTGCCTGCGGATATGGTCGCCGTCCTCAAGGAAGGCCACCTGCGCCTCATCGAACTCGGCGTCTTTTTCCAGGCGGGCGATGCGCTCTTCGACGCTGCGGCGGAAGCGGGGGCTGATCTCAAAATCTTCACCGACTGCACAGTTGGTCATCATGGCGGGCTCCTTCAAAAGATTCAGAATCGTGAAAGGCCTCAGGCTCGGCAAAAAAATTCTTAGAAGAGCTAAAGTCTTTCCGATATGTGACGATATTACCCATGAAGAATAAGGAGCACCAGATTACGCGTACCCATTCGAAGGTAATTCGACTGTCCGAGAACTGGACAATCTTAGACTGTTTGCGCCGAGTTTTCCACAGCCTGACCTGAGAGGCCGGGAGGATTAGCCATTTACTGGGAAGATCTAATTTTCAAAAGGGCACGGCTATAGTGGCTTCGACCGCAGGGTATTCAGATTCTCAATGTTCTCAAATTACGCGCCGCAGGCGCTAAATACCACCTTTATTTTCTGTCATTTACAACCCTAATGATGCTGTTCCTCGGTTGCAATGCTTGGGTTGTTGAGTTTTCCGCAGACTGTCAAGCTCATCCTTTATATTCAGTATCTTGCAGAACGGCTGAAGTTGTGCCCCGGTTGCCATGGCGCACGCGTCAAGTCATCCGCCACTTGTGCTGCCGTGCCCTTTCAAAACAGCAATTTACTTTAGTTCCAACTTCAAACAATCGCCCATAATCCGATCAAAAGCAACCTGCAGGCATTTGGCGCGTCTGATACTCTGACGATTACGGTAGTGTGTCGGACCAGTGGTCAGTGTTCAGTCGGCAAAGCCTGCAACTGACCTTTGACCACGGACAACTGTTCACTGACCACGGACCACTGTTTACTGGAGAAGATCTGTGAAGCTTGGTTTTTCGGCAATCGCGCTGGCTGCGCTCCTTGGTTCGAGCTTGAGCATGACGGCTTTGGCCCAACAGCAACAATCCACTGTGCCCGACGCACCCGCGCCGCAGGCTCCCAAGCCGTTTGCGGACTTGGGTGGCCCGATCACGCCCGGCAAAGGAGCCGGGGATGAGCCGTTGGCGACCACCTCGTCTTCCAATCCATCCAGCCAGCAGGAGCAAGCCGCTCCAGCCGCCGCTCCGGCCAAAGACACCATTCAGACCGAGGAGCCCGACCAGCCCGCCGCCGGCGAGGGTGTGGACAAACTTGTCACCTACCATGCTGTCACCAACTTCGTCGAGGTTCCGGTGACGGTGAAAGACTCCAAGGGCAAGCTGGTGGCCGGCCTCACCTATCGTGACTTCAAAGTCTACGAGAATGACACACGCCAGCCGATCTCCTTTTTCACCACCGACTCCTTCCCGCTTTCGGTTGCCTTTGTAATCGACCAGAGTCTGACCTCGGACGTGATGGCCAAGGTGAACGACTCACTGGGCGCCATTCAAGGCGCGCTCACTCCTTTTGATGAAGTGGCTGTCTTCACCTACAACAATGGTTCGCAGGAGCGGACCGCCTTCACCGGCGCGCAGACCACCCGCCTGCCAGCCGTGCTGGCCCTGGCCAAAGTGACCGGCACCGAGATGCTTGTGCCCATCAACGGCGGGCCATTGTCTTCCGCGTGCAGCATGACGCAAAACGGTGGCTGCGTTGATCCCAACTTGCAGTCCGGCGGCTCGGCCGGCAATGGCCAATGGACCACCATCCCCAAGGAGATTCATACCCTCAACGACGCCATCCTGGCCGCGGCCAAGGAGCTTTCCACGCGCCCCAAGGGCCGCCGCCGCATCGTTTACGTCATCAGTGATGGCAAGGAGTACGGCAGCAAGGCCAAATTTGACGAGGTACGCAAGTATCTGCTGACCAACAAGACGGCCGTCTACGGCACGCTGGTGGGCGACTCGGCGCGCTGGGGCGAGGGCTACATCAGCCACATTCATCTGCCCTACACCATGTACGACAACCTGCTGGCCAAGTACATTCTGGCCACGGGCGGCGAACCGGAGTTCGAGCGCGGCGTCGAGGGCATCGAGAAGAGCTACGCCAAGATCGCTGAAGAGGCGCGCAACCAGTACACCCTGGGCTACTACAGCCATCAGCCGGTGATCGACGGCAAATTCCGCAAGGTTGACGTGCGCGTGGACCGGCCGGGCGTGGACGTGGTCGCCAAGCTGGGCTATTACCCCTCCGGGCAGGACACGAAGTAGAGTATCGCAATGGCGCCACGCCTACGCTGAAGCGCGGGCCTGGCGCCATTGCGCCTGCTGCGCATTCCCTGACCACTGAACCCTGATCCCTGACACCTGTCTTTTCCCCCGCGTATAATGGGAAGTCAAGTGTTTATCTCTCGCGGACGGTGAGAACCCGCCCGCCACCACGGACAACCGATGCCAGATCACATCAAGAAGCAGCTTCTCGCCGAGATCGAACTTCTGGAGCACGAGCTTCAGCACGAGCTCCCTGCCGAGATCAAGAAGGCCGTGGCCATGGGCGACCTCTCGGAGAACGCCGAATATCACATGGCCAAGCAGCGCCAGACCTTTGTGGATGCGCGCCTGGGCCAGCTCAAACGGCGCATGGCCGAGCTGTCACTGGTCAATCTCACCAACATCCCCAGGGACAAGGCGGGTTTTGGCTCGACGGTGGTGGTCTACGACACGACCAAGGACGAGGAGATTGTCTATCGCCTGGTGACCAGCGAAGAGTCGGATGTAGCCAAGGGGCTGATCTCGACGACGTCGCCGATTGGGCGCGGCATTGTGGGCAAGCGAGTGGGCGACACGGCGGTGATTGTTACGCCCAACGGCAAGCGTGAGCTGGAGATTCTGAAGCTGACCACAATTCACGATGAGGCCGCCGTGGCGGAAGCGAACACGGCGAATGCGGAGCAAAAGTAAGAGAATGGCTAGGACTTGGACCAGCGCCTTCGGCAGCGCCTGTGGATGGCTCTTGAACAAGATTGTTCATGGTCTTGCGCTGACCCGCATCTCGCCCAATGCGCTCACGTTTATCGGACTGGTGATTAACATCGTTGCGGCGGTGCTCTTTGGCCACGCCAACGCCACCAATGCCGACTGGATGTTTTTCTGGGCGGGTGTGGTGATCTTCTGCGCGGGTGCCTTCGATATGCTCGACGGGCGCGTGGCGCGGCGCAACAACCAGGTGACCGTCTTCGGCGCCTACTTTGACTCGGTGATTGACCGCTACTCCGACGTGGTGCTGTTTTTCGGCTTGCTGGTCTACTACGGGCGCATCAACCGCTTCCGGTATGTCTGCCTGGTGGCCTTCGTGATGGTCACGTCGCTGATGATCAGCTATACGCGCGCCCGCGCCGAGGCGCTGATCGGCAAGTGCCAGGTTGGCTTCATGGAGCGGCCAGAGCGCATCGTGCTGGTAATCCTGGGTGCGCTCTTCAATCACTGGGGCGTCATGGCCCCAGCGCTCTGGGTGCTGGCCACACTCTCCACCATCACCGTCGCCCACCGCATCGTCTACACCTACCAGAACACCAAGCAGATGAAGCCGCTGAGCTAGCCGCGCAACGGGCAAAGCGTAGCGCCGGTCTCCAGACCGGCTGTAGTGCGGGCGTCCTCGCCCGTACATAACCATGATTGATTACCTACTCATGTGGTCCAGGCACTAGCCGTGCCGCTCTCATCTGCGATAAAGTGATACCGTACAGAGATTTCCGCACAAGGAGGCGCAGCCATGGCCCAGCATCCGTTCCTGAAGTCCATCCGCCCGGTCAACCTGCTCTCCTTCGGCCCCAACACCGAAGAGATCGAACTCCGCCCGCTGAATATCCTCATCGGGCCAAATGGGTCGGGCAAATCGAATCTGATTGAGGTTCTTGGACTGCTGAGTAAACTGCCGGATAAAGACCCATGGTCCAGAGTCAGGGAGACGGGCGGTGCGCTTGAATGGATATGGAAGGGGAAAGACGCGGACAAGAAAGGATCATCAATAACCTTCAAGGCGAGCGGTCAAAAATATCCAATAACAAACGTGACATCCGCAATCGACTCTTCCTGGGTAGAAAAGACGATTGAATACTCAATTGCATTAAGAGAGCAAAGTGGCTCACTCGCGATACAGAAAGAACTTTTTCATGAACTTGATCGATTTGAAAACGATCCTGTGCAACCTGGATGGTTCGACCGCATTGAATCCGTCGGTCAAATTCATCACAAACTCTTGCAACCAGATTCCACAGATCAGTTTTTCAATATTCCGATTGGCATTTCTATGTTCTCTATGCTCGGAGTACCCAACCTCAACTTCTATGTGAATCACATACAAAAGGTTGCGGATGAGCTTGAGCAATTTTCTTTCTATGGAGATTGGGCCTTTGGAGCGGATCGTGCACCACGAAACCTGATAGCAGCTGGCCAACGACAAGATGGACTTATGCAAGATGCTTCCAACCTTGCTCAGATCCTTGCACGCTACCAATCGGATCATCGTGATGTCTTTGAACAGATAAATGAATTGATGAAGAAGTTTTATGAGCCTGTAAAGAGCGTTGATGTTCGGGTAGTCGGCACGCATCTTCAAGTTGCGATCTACGAGGAAAGCGGGTTTTCAACTCCAGCCTACCGTCTCTCTGACGGCACTCTTCGCTGGCTAGCCTTGCTTGCGATTTTACTTAATCCAACCCCCGCGCCGGTCACCTGCATCGAGGAGCCAGAACTCGGTCTGCACCCCGACATGATTCCCACGCTTGCCGACTTACTCCGCGAAGCCTCCACACGGACGCAATTGATTGTGACTACTCATTCGACCGCGTTAGTCGATGCTTTTTCCGATGAGCCAGAAGCCGTCTGTATTTGCGAAAAGATTGAGGGTTCAACAGTAATTGAGCGTCTGGATAAGGAACGGCTGAATGTTTGGCTGAAAGATTATTCGCTCGGATATCTTTGGGCAAGCGGCGAGATCGGGGGGAATCGCTGGTGAGTGTCCGAATTTATGTTGAGGGCGGCGGAGACGGCAAGGATACGATCAAACGTTGCAAGGAAGGCTTTGCAATGTACTGCGGTAAGATTGCGCCTCCCAGCAAAAGTCCGAGAATCGTGGCTTGCGGTGGACGCCAACAGGCATACGATCGATTCAAGACTGCGGTTCAAGAAAGCCAGCCAGACGAAGTCTGTGTTCTGTTGGTTGATGCCGAAGGCCAAGTCTCAGCCGATACACCTCTTGAGCATCTTCACAGTCGGGACAGATGGGAGTTTCCTCCACTGCGACGTCACCAGGTTTTCCTGATGGTTCAAGCGATGGAAGCTTGGTTCCTGGCTGATCGTGAAGCGTTGGCGGCCTTCTATGATGGAGGATTCTTGGCAAACAGCCTTCCGGGCAGTTCGACAAACATCGAAGCTGTTTCCAAGGATGATCTGGAACCAAAGTTGAAGCACGCCTCTAAACCGACTAAAACCAAAAAAGAATACCACAAAACTAGGCATGGATTCGAAATATTAGGCAAGATTGATCCGGCGAAAGTGGGGAATGCTTCGCCCCACGCCGCCAGCTTCAACGAGTTTCTGCGCAACCTATAGCTCTCATCCCCTCAGCAGTTCAATCTCACCGCTTCCATTGCAGCAGGAACTTGGTCAGCGCGCTCGACTCCAAATGGCGCATATCTTCAAATTCGCCGGTCTTCTGGCTGAAGAGCAGCGCCCCGTGCTCGTCCAGAACCGCCAGAGCGGGCACGCCCTTATGCAGCGGCACGCCGTACTGCTCGGCGATGTCAACGTTAGAGTCCATGTGGCCGATGTTCACGTGGACCAGCACAAAGTTGGCCTCCAGAAGCGGACGATTGGCGGCGTCGTGGAAGTAAATATCGAGCACCTGGCAGTCACCGCACCAGTCCCCGCCAAAGTCAATAATGATGCGCTTGTGCTCTGCGGCGGCGGTCTTCAGAGCGGCGGCGAGATCGGCCTTGGCCTGCGATGGGTCGGGATAAATCTGCTTGTTGGCGGCCTGCGCGCTGACCACGCCGAGCGCCAGCAATGCGGCCAGCGCGAAGAATTTGATGGTCTTCAAGGTGAAATCCTCCTGATGAACGAGGCTGTGAGACAAAGCGTTGATTGAATAAAAACAGCAAGTTGGCTTCCGCTTCGCGGAAATTGCAACTTCGCAAGTTAGCGGCAGATCATTCCAGCCAAAGCTCGACAGCGAACGTCGGGCTGCTTCTCCACGCATCTCCAGTCTGCCACAAACCTGCGGTGAACCGCGAATTTTCTGCCGCCCGCTCCACTTGGCAGACTTGGGCGGCGCGCAAGACATATACTCTGGAATGAATGAGAGATTCAACCAATTTGCGCATGAAGCTGGAGGCGTCGATCTTCCCGGACCTGGGGTCGATGATGGAAGGGTATGCACGGGCGGCGGCGGAAATGGGCCGCAGCGAGTTCCAACAGAAGCTGGACTTCACCTCCGAGTCGATTGACGCGCTGGACGAGATTCTGGTGCGAGTGGGCGAAAGCCCGGAGCTGGAGCTGGAGTTCGAGGTGCGGCTCTGGGGCAGCTACCTGGGCGAGGTGCTGCGCCGCCGCTACGCCGGCACTTGGGAGATGACCCAGTACCCCGGCGGCACCATGGCGGTTCCGGCCATCGAGGTGCGCGCCAGCCGGCTCTTTCCGCTGATGAAGGTCTACCGGCGGCTGACCCAGGGCGACGAGGAGGATCTGCGCGCCTTCTACGCGATGGTCACCGAACGGCTGGGCAGGCCGGCCCAGGTGAATTAGAGCAGGGGTCAGGGGTCAGAGATCAGGGGTCAGTAAATTTTCAACGGCTGATCCCTGACCCCTGATCCCTGACCCCTGTATATGCGACAATATATTTTGGACGTGCGCGGTTGTGAATGCCGTGTGCGTGGAGGGTAGAGAGATGTTCGGATTTGAGTGGCCGCACATTTTGGTGGTGTTGGTGGTTGCATTATTGGTTTTTGGCGGCCGCAAACTGCCGGAGCTCGGCAAGGGATTGGGCGAGGGGCTGAAGGGCTTCAAGGAAGGCCTCAAAGGCATCAACGACCCCACGCCGGTGGCGCCCACAGTTCAGCAGTCCACGGTTGCCGCGCCGCCCGTCTCCGCGCCCGCCAATATGGAGTACGTCACCTGCACGCGCTGCGGAAGCCGCGTCGAAAATCCGATGGGCTTCAAGGTGGTCGATTATGTCTGCCGCTCCTGCCAAGGGCGCGGCTGACAGTTATCCATGCCGTAGGCGCAGAGAGCCAAATCATGGCCAGTTATCTCGCATCGTAGGCGCAGAGTAGCCAAATACTAGCGAGTCAAACGCGCCGTAGGCGCAATGGTAATTAGCCCCGCGTTTTAACGCGGGGTGAGCGCCGCCCAATAATTCACTCGGAGTCCCATAGGGACGGCGCAAAATCTTAAAACAATGACTTGCGCGGACAAGGATCTCCCGCGCTTCAGCCGGTCTGCAGAGCGGCGCAACCATCCAATTCATGCGATTACGGCACTTAATCTATCACGACCGAGGACCAACACCATGACAGAACGCAGCACTCTTCACCGCCTGCCGAATCGCGGCTCGAATGAGATGGAGGCGGTCTACGCAATTCTGGACGCGGCCTTTCTGGCGCACGTCGGCTTTGTGGTCGATGGGCAGCCGTTTGTGATTCCCACGCTCTTTGGTCGCGCCGGCGACAAGCTCTATCTGCACGGCTCGGCGGCCAGCCGTATGATGCGCACGCTGGAGGCTGGCGTGCCGGTTTGCGTTACCGTGGCGCTGGTGGATGGGCTGGTGCTGGCCCGCTCGGCCTTTCATCATTCCATCAACTATCGCTCCGCCGTGGTCTTTGGAACGGCGCGCAAGATCGACGACCCGGCGCAAAAGAACGAGGCGCTGCGGGTGATCAGCGAGCACTTGATTACCGGGCGATGGGACGAAGTGCGCGTGCCCGCCAGCCAGGAGTTGAAGGCGACCACGGTGCTGGAGCTGACCATCGAAGAGGCCTCGGCCAAACTCCGGACAGGACCGCCGATAGACGATGAGGCCGATTACGCGCTGCCGGTTTGGGCAGGGGTTTTGCCGCTCGGATTGAAGGCGGGCGAACCTGTGCCCGACGCGCGCTTGCAGGATGGTCTTGAGCCCTCGGAGTTCATTCGGCGCTACCAGCGTTGATACATTCGGTTATACCTTCAATCTTTCGGCAGCTTTCTGCGTAGCTTCCATGCGCCGCTCCAAAAAAGGGCGCATCTGCTGCTGAATCCTTTGTAGCTCTTCAGGAGATGCGTTGCGCGGAGAACCGGATGCAAAGGGCGGTTGCGGATCATACTCCAGCCCCAACTGCACAGCGCGCGCAAAAGCTTCTCCCCAAAGCCGCGCGATGACGGTCAGCGCAAAGTCGATGCCGGCCGTCACACCCGCGCCGGTAATGCGATTGCGGTCGCAGACCACGCGCTCTGGAACGGCAATCGCGCCCAGCGGTTCCAGATTGTCCATCGAGGTCCAGTGCGTGGTGGCGCGATAACCCTGAAGCAGCCCCGCCGCGCCCAGCAGCAAAGAGCCGGTACAGACGGAAGTGAGATACCGTGCACTCTGAGCCGCGCGCTTGATGAAGCCGAGTACCTCTTCATCGGCCATCAGTTCCACTTGCCCAGGTCCGCCGGGAACGCACAGCAGATCAATCGGCGCATCATCGTCCAGTGTGTGCGTCGGAATCAATTGCAAGCCGGATGCGCTCGTGACCGGCTCCAGACTCTTCCAATAGAGGCGCACCTCCACGCCGCGCACCTTCGTGAAGACCTCTTGCGGCCCGGTCAGATCCAGTTGCGTAATGCCCGGATAAACCAGCATCGCCACCTTGAACGGTTCACCAAGTTTGAGAAGCTCCGCCATTATTGTTCTCACCATCCTTATGAATTGAATTCCTATGTGCAATTATTTTATGCGCTGCGAACGGAAGCCTTCCTGAGAAAAGGCAATTGCCAAGCAGCGCGGCGATGCATTACTTTTGTTGGCGAGGATTCCATTCATGATTCTGCGTAATCTTTCTGTAGCACTGGTGGGCTGCGCGCTGTTTGTCACGCCCCTTGCCATAACTGCCCAGCGCGGACCATCCACCCCCGAAGAGCGCAGGCAGGCGCTTGAATATATTCAGCACTTCGAAGCCGATCCGCTGAACGCGAACCTCAAACCTGAAATCCAGTGGCTTACAGAGTGGACCATCGAGATTCCTGATGTGCATGTGAATCTTTGTACGATCCTGGATTTTCCCAAAAAAGACAAAAAGGATAGTCAGACTCTTTTCACTGCAATGTTCTTTGCGCAGGTTAAGTTTGCGCTTGAACATCCAGAGGCACAAACTGATCACATTGCCGAATATCAGGCCGGGGTCGAAGGTGCATTACGCATATATGAGTTGCTGTTAAAGACTAGACCCAAGGACCAACAGACTTATTTTGACGATCTCATTCACCGACGCGATACCGGAGTGTTGTCACAATGGGTGAAGGAACGCGCTGATGCAATTTGTCATAAATGATCACTACTGTCCGGTTAAAAGTCGAACAGAATCAGTTGGTTGGAGTTAATTGGCTGTAAATTATTGTAGTCCTTCTTCTGAAGTGCCTGTGAAATGGGCATTTTCTCGAATAGAGTTACTGAAAGCACCTGCAACAAAGTGTAGAGTGAGCCGGATAGATTGAGGCGTTTTTTAACGATGGCGACCAGCAAGTAGATCGAGATGGCGATCCAGAGTTGTGTCTTGACCGCATTTTCACTGGTTCCGAAGAAGACCTTGATACGCAGGTGTTGCTTGACCCACTTGAAAAACAGCTCCACCTGCCAGCGGCTTTTGTAGAGAGCGCAGATGGTGGCAGCGGGCAGGGTGAACTGGTTGGTAAGAAAGACCAGATTCTTACCGGTTTCCGGATCACGGAAGCGGATGCGGCGCAGGTGGCTGGGATAATCCTTGCGGCTGTCAGAGCCGTTGAGCGCGATGGACTGATCGGCGAGAATGCCCGCCTGTTTGTCCGCTGGGCGCGAGTAAATGCGGCTGGCATCGAGGTTGCTTTTGGCTCGAGTTACAAAGAAGGCCCCAAGCAAATGGATGCGGTGAAGGCGGAAGAAATCGAGATAGCCGCGATCCATCACATAGTAGGCGCCCGACTGAAGAGGGATTTCGTCGATGATGTTGACGTCATGCACATCGCCAGTGGTGACGCTTATAAACGAGGGTATGTTGCCACGCAGATCGAGCAGCGTGTGCATCTTCACGGCGGACTTGGTGGAGCGAAAATGCGCCCAGGGAAACAAACTCAGGCATAAGTCGATGGTGGTCGAATCCAGCGCGAAGGCGGCTGCATCGAGGTCCATGCCGAGACTTTCCTGCGCGTAGAGTTTATGGGCCTGACGCATCAGCCGTTGTGCCAGTTCCGCATAGATGCGCCAATCGCGGCTTTCGTTGGCCTCGGCCAAGGTGGAACGCCGCACCGGTGATCGAAAACCCATGGCAAAGAGCTTGTTGGGTTGCGCGTTCAAACAGGCTTCGATGTCGCGCAGGCTCTCGCGATAAGCCAACTGTGCAAAGGCCATGGCGCGAAACTGCTCGGCGCAAGTGAGGTTGCGAACCCTGCGGTCGCCTCCATAACGAGCCACACTGCGGGCAAAAGAGGTCCAGGGAAGGAAATCCATCAACTGCGCAAACAGCAACTTGCCAGCGTTCAAGGCCGCCTCCAGAGACAATCACTGGATACAGCATCGCGGCAATTTCAAATCGACACCACATAAAAATATCCGCAACTCCCCGTAGATCAGAAGGTTGCAGGGGACAAGTTAGCCGTTAACCGGACAGTAGTGATAAATGATATTTTCTCCTTATGAGGCTTCATGGAATCTGTTGAAACTGATCCAACCCCGCCAACTCCGCTAACTCCGCCAACCACGCCGGCGGCCATCGCGCCCGTGTGGCACACCGTTGTGCTGATCGTGGTCATCGTCGACTTCTCCATTCACGGAGCGTGGCTGCTTGCCGGCACGCATCGTGAACTCAACCGGCTCGCCACCTACGGCTTGGCAGCGGGCATGGACGTGCTGATGCTGGCATGGATCGCCTTCGGCTTGCACTTGAAAAAGATTTCCTTTCGCACGCTGCTCGACTCGTGGCCGATAAGCTTTCGATCTATTCTCAGAGACCTGAGTTACGCAGTTGCCTTCTGGATTGCGGCACTGATGGTGCTGGGTTCGCTGAGCAGCGCATGGTTGCGCACTGAAGCATTGCTTACGCGCGGGACGCCCGCCGCGCACGCCCCGGAAAATGCACAGCAAGCTCTGAACTCCGATCCTGAAAAACTGCAAATCATACGCGCGCTTCAGCGGCTCGCACCTGCCAATGACCGCGAAGTCGTGGCGTGGATGCTGCTCTGCCTGCTGGTCGGCTTCACGGAAGAGGTTGTCTTTCGCGGCTATCTGCAACGCCAATTCACTTGCTGGGCGCGGGGCAGCGTGGCGTGGGGCGTGGCGGCTTCAGCGCTTGTCTTCGGCAGCGGACACATCTACGAAGGCGCGCGCGGAATGTTTTTGATCGCCGCATTTGGCGCGCTCTTCAGTTTGCTTGCGCTGTATCGCCGCAGCCTGCGCGCGGGCATGATGGCGCACGCGTGGCACGATCTGATCACCGGTCTGGCCGTGACAATGCTCAGCGCAAAACACATTCTCTAGGGCGATGCGCGCGGCTCGATTCGGCACTTGAAAAAATTGTTGCCTATTTTTCCACTGCCTTGTCGTTTTTCTCTTGACACTTGCGCTTGATGAATCTATACATTCTTCAACTGCAATAACTTTTTGCAGCGCAGAACAAAATGATCAAAAGGGAGAATAGGCAAATGGCAACCAAAAAGGCAGCCAAGAAGGCACCCGCGAAGAAGGCGGCAAAGAAGGCCGCAAAGAAGAAGTAGCGGAACCTCCAACCAAAAGGCAACAAATCAGGGGAGCGCATTCAGCGTTCCCCTGATCTGTTTCTGGGCTGCGACAATTTTACAGAAAGGATTACACTGGAATTCGCAAGGAAGGCAGGAAGATAATTATGACAAGCCGCCGCTGGATTGCCGAACATTGGGATGAAGCTACAGCCACGCTCACCGGCGCGCAGGCCGAACACTTGACGCGCGTGCTGCGCGCGCAGCCCGGGATGGAGGCCGACGTCGTGGCTGGCGGACACGTCTTTCATGCAGAGGTGGCCGCGGTCTCCACCCGTGAGGTGCGCTTCAATCTGATCGCCGAACTGGAAGCTGATCCCGCGCTGCCGGTTACCCTGGTGATGGCCGTTTATAAATTCGATCACATGGAGTGGGCCATCGAGAAGGCCACCGAGTTAGGCGTAAGCGCGATTGCGCCGGTGCTGGCTCGGCGCACGGAAAAACACTTGGCGCAGGCGGCAGCCAAGCGCGCGGAACGCTGGCGGCGCATTGTGCATGAAGCCGCGCAGCAGTCGCGCCGCTGCGATGTGCCGCTGATCCTGGACCCTGAGCCGCTCAGCAAGCGTCTCCGCGCTGACTCCAATGCGACGCGCATCGTGCTGGCCGAGCAGGAGCGCACCACCACGCTGCGCAATGCGCTGGAAGAAGCCATTGAGGCAGCGGGAACGGAGACGCCCACGCTGGAGATTGCCATCGGCCCGGAAGGCGGATGGGCGCCGGAGGAAGAGGCGCTCTTCGATGCGAATGGTTGGCGCGCCGTCTCGCTGGGGCCGCGCATTTTGCGCGCGGAGACAGCAGCCATCGCCGCGCTGGCCGTCGTGGCTTCGTTTCTGGAGTAAACGAATGTCAATCTTGATCCCGCAAAATAAGTTGCCGGAGTTGGCGCAAGTTGTTTGCTGAAAACTCTGCTTTGTAACAGGGCACGACTTCAGTCGTGCCGCAAAAGCCTCTTCAAAAGGGGTCGGCTTTAGCCGCTGCGAAAGTGAAATGGCTGAAAACAAATACCGCAGGGGCTAAAGCCCGGATTCATCTATGCGACACTTTCGGCACGACTGAAGTCGTGCCCTGTTACAGAACTTTTTGGCCTTCATTTATGAAGCGCCGGGCCTATTTTGATTTTCATCTAGAGTGACGTGAGAGTTCTAAACTGAGAGGGAGTGGTATGAGCATTTCGTATAGTCCGGTGAGTGTCCGCTTCGATGCCGACAGCTTCTGGGTCGATCTGAGCGATGGTCGCGTGATCGGCGTGCCGCTGGCCTGGTTTCCTCGGTTGCTGCACGGCACCGCCGAGCACCGCGAACAAGTCCGTATCTCCAGCCGTGGCCTGCACTGGGAGGCGCTGGATGAAGACATCTCTATTGCAGGCTTGCTTGCCGGCCTCGGCGACCAGAGCGCTCCTGTCCGATCTTTTGCCGCATAGATTCGGTATGAATAGTACCGTCATAATAGGATTGCAGAACTATCAATTTGTCATCCTGAGCGAAGCGCAGCGGAGTCGAAGGACCTGCGGTTGTTCTTCGGAAGTTGTTTGCAATACAATCATGTCGAATCAAGAAGCAAGAGGAACGAAACGAATGCTGACGAAAGAACAGGAACCTACCGAGCCTTGGGGCGATATGGTAACCGGCCAAGGCATGATTAATGAAAAATTTTCGATTGGCTTTTTTGTGTTGGCCTTGATTGCTATGTTCCTCTCCGAGGCTGATGTCATCCAAGGTTTGTGGTCCGTCGCAAATCCTGCTTTAACATATGCAGAACGATTCTTGATTCCGTTATATGTTTTAATGCCCTATTTAATGGGATTAACCATGAGAATCGTCATTGGAAAAATGTCCAGGATAGGTCAAATCAGCTTGCCTGCCGCAGCAAATCTTAAAATGAGTCTTGGCATATTGTTGATGATTTCCTATATTTCGATACATGATTTGGCTGAAAATTTCTGTCACTAGCGCGAAGCCGCCTTCCGTTGCAGCGCGCTTTGCACAATATACGAGGAGCGGGTAAGTCCTTTGGCGCGGGCAAGGCGGTCGATCTCTGCAATCTGGCTCTGCCGCGCGGTGATATTGATGCGCACGGTCCGCTCCGGCTCACGCACTTCGGTCAGGAAGGCCACAGCGCCCTTCATCGCCGGGTCATTGCGCAGATCGTCGAGCGTGGAGGGCTTGGGAATCGGCTCTCCATCCTCGCGCATTCCAGCCACATGAAAAGTCAGCGCCTCCGCCGACCGGGCGCGCGCCTCTTCCAGGGTAGAACCAGCGGTAATGCAGCCGGGAAAGTCAGGAAAGCTGACGCCATAGTCCGATTTCTTGTCTTTGTGAAGATAGGCGATGTATTCCATGACTGCTCCTTTACCTGAGCCTGAGGCCCGATTGTTTTTCCATGCTCCGGAGAGTTCCTTCGGGAACATCCTGCTGCGGGTAGACTACCGTAACCCGTCCCGGCTTCGAGGGATGCTTGAACTGCTTGTGGCTTCCCGTCTGTCCCACCTCGAACCAGCCGTCGTCTTTGAGCTTGCGAATGACCTCCCGGCTGTTCATCGCGGCGCGTCCTTCCCACTATAGAATACACATTTTTTACACATTCATCAATTACCGGACTGCGGCGATAAGATAAGCAAAGGCGCGAATACGATAATGTTTATCTGAGCGGAGATTTTAGAATGCGAACCCGTCCCGTTATCAACTTCTTTCAAGTCGCCTCGCTGGTCATGTTGCTGGTGGCCGTGGCGCTGCTCGCTGCTATCGCCACCATGCACTTTGCCATTCACGGCGCTGAGGTGCAGGTGCCCGCGCTTAAAGGAATGACCGTGGCCGAGGCGCGCAGCCAAACCTCCGGGCTGGGCCTTGATCTCGACGTGGACAATCGCTACTACTCCAGCGACGTGGCCGCGGGGCATATCCTCACGCAGTCTCCGCCGCCGGGGACGGTGGTGCGCCGCGAGTGGCGTATGCGCGTGGCCGAAAGCCTGGGGCCGCAAAAGGTGGAAGTGCCGGAGACCGTGGGTAAAGACGAGCGCATTGCCGCGTTGGAGTTGCGGCGCGTTGGCCTGGAGGCCGGCGCCACCGCGCATCTGCCTTACAGCGGAGCCAAAGAAGGTACGGTGATTGCGCAGGATCCGCCGGCGCACGCGCAAGGCATCTCGCGGCCTGGAATCAATCTGCTGGTGGCCGCCGCCAGCAACGATGCGCCCGACGGCTTTGTGATGCCCGACCTGACGGGGCTGCTCGTCGTCAGCGCGCAGGCCGAGCTGACGCGGGTGGGCATCAAGACGGCTCCGCCAAAGTTTGTGGATGTATCCATTGCGCCAATCGGCAAAGGTAATGCAGCGCCCACAATGCCGGTTCGTCCCGGTGCCGTGATTGCCCAGCAGCCGCCCGCCGGAGAGTTGGTGATGCAGAGCGATCTGGTCAAGTTGACCGTGGCCAAGTGAGAAGCGCTGGGAACAGGGAACAGGCCGATTAGAATTGAAGGAAAGTTGGGACAGTATGGGATTGAGTGAAGATCTGGATCAGGTTGCCTTGCAGGAGCACGAGCTGGTTTTGTCGCATTTGGATGCGCAAATTGCCTGGGAGTTGGGTACGCGGCTGCGTACAATGGCCGTTGAACGTGGGCTGTCACTGGTGGTGGATGTGCGACGCTTTGGGCAGCCGCTTTTTTATGCGGCGCTGCAAGGCACCACGCCGGATAACCCGGAATGGGTGCGCCGCAAGATCAATGTGGCGGCGCGCTTTCATCGCAGCTCTTACGGCGTGGGATTGAGCCTGAAGGCGAAGAACGAAACACTCATGGAGCGTGAGGGCCTAGCGGTAGCCGATTATGCCGCCGCGGGCGGATCGTTTCCGTTGACTGTGAAAGGCACGGGCGTGGTGGGCTGCGTGACCGTCTCCGGTTTGCCGCAGCGCGCCGATCATGAGCTGGTGGTGGAAGCGCTGTGCGCGTTGCTGGGTCGCGACTATGAAGTCGTGAGGCTGAGTGCAGAAGAAGAATAGCCGATGAAAATCATTGGGCGAAGTACACATTGGAATAGGGTGAGCGCATCGCCATTTCTGGACTCTTCTCAACTGGGCAAGATCTTTAATCGCCAACTTGCTCAAGAAGCGCAATGAAAAAACCATCGGTGTGCAACGTACCGGGCAACAGGCGCAGGCAGCCTTGGGGCGTAAGGCAGGCTTGCAGCCGCGCTGCGCCATCGCCCGTGAGAATGCCGCCCTGGCGCAGAGCCTCAATGCGATCTGCGAGCGGAAGCAAGCGGGCGGACGGCATCTCGGCCAGCACGGCGGCAATCAACTGCTCATTCTCCTCCGGCTCCAGCGAGCAGGTGGAGTAAACCGCCCGGCCACCGAGGCGCACTGCGCGCAAGGCCGCCGTGAGAATCGCCCGCTGTCGTTCGGCTTGGCGCGGAAGGTCGTCGGGGCGCAGACGGTAGCGAATCTCCGGGTTGCGGCCCAGCGTTCCGGTGCCGCTGCAAGGCACATCGGCCAAGGCAAGATCGTAGATCGCATCTTCGTTGAGCAAGGTTGCGTCGGCCAAGCGACATTCGATCCGTTCGCCCAGTGGCGCAAGACGCTTCTTCAACTGCTCCAAACGCGGCGCGCTGGATTCGAGCGCAACAATGCGCGCTTGACGGTGGCGCTCGGCCAGAATCAGCGTCTTTCCGCCCGGGGCTGCGCACACATCCAGTATGCTGTTAGCTTTTTGGTTGAGGGCGCTGGAGAGAATCTCCGCGACTAACTGCGAGCCTTCATCCTGCAGGCGCACGCCGCCCTCGCGGAAGGATTGAGTCGCCGTCACATCGCCGGAGACGATTGCGCGCGCGGCGGTTAACAGTTCACCGGCTTCAAGACGGATTCCCGCAGCAATCAGTTCGTCTTCGATTGCCGGATCAGCAAGGCGCACCGTCAGCACCGGTTGGCTTTGACCGTGGAGGCAGATGGAACGAGTGGCTTCCGGGCCATAGAAGCTGGTCCAGCGTTCGATCATCCAGGCGGGATGAGCTTGCTGTTCGTCCAAATAACTTCTTGTAGAGGCTATAAAGTCTGAGGAAATACTCGATAACTGGCTTGCTTTGTCACAGGGCACGACTTCAGTCGTGCCGAGAGCGCTACAAAAAACACCTAGGGCTTTAGCCCCTGCAGAATGTTTTTTGGCAATTTCATTCGAATCCTGGCTGCTTTCCGCAGACTGTTTGGAATTCGCCAGCTTGCGCAGTACGGCGTTGACCATGGCCGAGGCAAAACGATAACCGGCCTGCTTGGCCAGCTCGACGCTTTCATCAATTGCCGCGCGTGCCGGGATGCGATCCATGTGCAGTAACTGAAATGCGCCCAGTCGCAGGGCGATCATGACCTCCGCTTCCAGCTTTGCGCCAGGCCGGGCGAGCAAGGCGTGAATCTGCTGGTCGAGAAGAATCTGCCAGCGGAGAACGCCCAGCACCAGCGCCGTGGTCAGGTTGCGATCGGCAGCCGAAAGCGCATCCACTGCCTTGCCGCGCAGCAGATCGTCGGAATGAGATGGGCCGCGCTCGACGGAGATGAGAATGTGGAAGGCCGCCTTGCGCGCCGCTGAAATCACTGCCGCGCGGTTCTTCGGCGCGGTTTTTTTTAAGCCGGACTTTTGATGTGCGTTCATTCCGCCGCCCCAAGGAGCGCGCCGTCCGCCAGGGCATTTCCGCGCAGAAAGTCGCTGGTCGCGATGCGCTTTTTGCCTTCGAGTTGCACTTCGATCAGTTCCAGCCAACTGTTTTGCGCGCAGGCGACAAACAGCCGATGGGCCTCAATGTGAATCCGGCCCGACTCGGCTTGAGCCGGAAGACTCAAAATAGCAGCTTCTGATCCATGATCCCTGTTCCCTGATCCCTGTTCTCTGGCTTCCATGCGATGCACAATCAGCTTTTTGCCGCCGAGCGCGGTGAAAGCTCCCGGCCAGGGCTGAAAGCCGCGCCAGCGATTCTTCAGCTCGGCAGCCGTATGAGCAGCGAAGTCCATGCGCCCGTCTTCCCGGGTCAGGATGGGGGCGAGCGTTGCTCTGGCATGGTTCTGCGGGGTGGGCTTGATGCTGCCGTCGTCCAGGCCGTCCAGCGTTTGCAGCAGCAGCGGCGCGCCGGCCAAAGCCAGTTCCTCAAACAGCTCCACCGCAGTCATCTCCGGCGCAATGGCAAAGGCCTGCTGCAACAGGATCGGACCCGTGTCCAGCCCTTCTTCCAGCAGCATAGTGGTGTTGCCGGTAATCGATTCGCCGCGCGCCACGGCCCACTGAATCGGCGCGGCGCCGCGATACTTGGGCAGCAAGGATGCGTGCAGATTGATGCAGCCTAGACGCGGGAGCGCGAGCATCCAAGAAGGAATGATTCTGCCGTAGGCGACGACAATAATTGCGTCCGGCGCAATGGCTTCAAGCTGCGCGCGGAACTCCGCGTTCGAGCGAATCTTCTCCGGCTGCGTGACAGCGAGGCTTGCAGCGAGAGCGGCCTGCTTGACCGGCGGCGCGGTGAGTTGCTGATCGCGGCCTACACGCCGGTCGGGCTGCGAGACTACGAGCGAAACCTCGTGGCCCGCATTGAGCAGAGCCTCGAGTGTGGGCACGGCGAATTGCGGAGTCCCGCAGAAGACCAGCCTCATACGACACCTGACGTGCGCGGCCGGTTGAGTTTTGCGCAATCCCACCCTAGCCGTAAAAACAAAGACGCGGCGAGGGTGGGGCACCCAATATTCCTGCGGCTATCGACAGCTTCGATCATCGCATTACCACTTGCCATCGCGGATCAGCTTCCTGATCTTGCGCAGCACCAGATCGCGCTTGAGGGCGCTCATGCGATAGATAAACTGCACACCGTCCACATGGTCGATCTCATGCTGGAAGCAGCGCGAGAGCACCTCTTCGCCGTCCATCTCGAACCACTTGCCGTACTCGTCCTGGGCGCGGATGCGCACCTTGGCGTGACGCACAACCTTCTCGCGAATGTCGGGAAAGCTCAGGCAGCCTTCCTCTTCGTAGAGCTTGCCCTCGGCGGAGATGATCTCCGGGTTGATGAGCACCAGCTTGTCTTCCGGCACTTTGCCCACGCTCAGGTCAATCACCAGCAGGCGCTTGGCCACGCCCACCTGGTGCGCGGCCAGGCCAATGCCCTGCCCGTCGTAACAGGTCTCGAACATATCGGCGACAAACTTGCGCAACTCGGCGTTGAACTCGGTGATCGGTTCACCGGGCCGCGCCAGCACTGGATCAGGATATTTGACGATATTCAGAATCATTGTCGTGTGTGAAAAACCTTTCGCTGCGATACTTGCTATTTGTTCCAGGATTTTCCGAACATCATTGAGGCAAGGAAGACGGTAGCGTTTTTGGAGCTTCTTTCAATCTTCCAATCCTTGAAAACTTCCTCCGCCTCTTCCACTTGATTCAACGCGTCCGTGGGATCATAGTGTTTCGACAGATCGTAATCCGCCGCATGACGTTCTTCCTGCAACCGCCTGAACCTGCCTCCAATCAATGCAAGCTCCTTGGAGACCGGATAGGGAAGAACTATGTCGTCCGGCAAGTCTTTAACCCTGATTGCCCCCTCCAGAGAAAAGGCTTTGGCAACCTTGACCATCTGCATATGATCCAATGCCCGTTGTGTTCTTTCTCTCAATCCCGCCGGAGAATCGGGACTGACCTGTGCCGCGACTTCCGCTGCGAGCAGATGAAATACTGCATAATACGCAGCAGAGATTGCGCGCCGAATGTTAGCCTGCGAAGTCACGCGCGGATCGAGATTTGCCAGGAATCGCGCGTGTTCAAGCAACTCCTCAGCTAGCGACATCAAGCACCCTCCGCGCAACTCCAGACTGAACATAAATCCAGCGATCCAGATCCAATCCGAGCAACACTTGGTCGACTTCGAAGACAAACTCGCTTAATGCTGCCATATTTCTTTTGGAAGGACTTCCATTCTCGTAGAAGTACTCCGGTTCCACCAAAAAACGCACGAAGATAGACGGATTCCCTGACTGGTCGTTCCTTGCTTCTACTTCGTAATCGACAATATAGTCAGGAAATTTCTTACCGTCTGGGTTGGTTTTGAGCCATTCAATTGCGTGACGAACAGGCCATATCTCGCTTTCATCCGCATATTGCAACCAGGACCATGGCACACTTTGGAGAGGAGAGAAGAGATGAGAATCGCTTCTCAGAAGCTTCAAGTCAACTGTGCGCCCGCCCTCGCCGCGCACTTGCGCAAAACTCTCCCATCCTTCTGGCATCGTGGTCGAATTAGGAGGATGAACGGCAATAATCTCATACAATTCTCGATCGCCACGAATACGAACATCTAATCCGATAACAGGATCAAACTTCAAATCGGCCATATCAACCCTCCTCGCCTAAGTCATTCTACTGCTGAAACAATCCGTAGAAGTTCCACACTCCTGCAAATTGCAAACTAGAACTTCCCAATCTGTTCGATGTATCCGGCGAAATTTCGTTGCATCTCCAGCGCCGAATCGCCGCCGAACTTCTGTTGCGCCACCTGCGCCATGGTCAGCGCCACCATCGCCTCGGCCACCACGCCCGCCGCTGGCACAACGCAAATGTCACTCCGCTCGTAGCTCGCGCTGGTCTTCTCCCGCGTGTCAAAGCGCACCGACTCCAGCGGCTTGCGCAACGTCGAAATCGGCTTCAAGTAGCCGCGCACAATAATGTCTTCGCCGTTCGAGACGCCGCCCTCGATGCCGCCCGCATTGTTCTGCGGTCGGGTAAAGCGCGTCGGGCGGGCGGTGGCTTCGGCAGCGTAATGAATCGGATCATGCACCACCGAACCAAAGCTCTCCGCGCCCACCACCCCGCGGCCAATCTCCACCGCCTTGACCGCCTGAATGCTCATCACCGACTGCGCCAGCAGCCCGTCCAGCTTCTCATCCCAATTGACATACGTGCCGAGCCCAGCGGGAACGCCGCGCACCACCACCTCAAAGACGCCACCCACCGTGTCGCCGGTGCGCGCGGCCTCCTCGACCTCTTCCTTCATGCGCGCCTCGGCGGCCTCATCCACGCAGCCCAGAACCACCTCGTCACGCGCGGCCAAAGCGGCAATCTCCTCCCACGAGGCATCCCGCTCCAGCTCCGCCTTCCCCACGCGGATCACATGGCTCAGCACCTCGATGCCCAGCGTGCGCAACATCAGTTTGGCAAAGGCGCCGGCGGCCACGCGCGAGGTCGTCTCCCGCGCCGAGGCCCGCTCCAGCACATACCGCGCGTCCGGGAAGTTGTACTTGAGCGCGCCAGCCAGGTCGGCGTGTCCCGGACGCGGCGAGGCCACCGCCTGATGCAGCGCCGGGTCGCCCTCGGCCACCGGCAGCTTGGTCTCCCAGTTCTTCCAGTCGCGGTTGACGATCTCAATGGCAACCGGCGCGCCAATCGTCTTGCCGTGCCGCACCCCGCTCAACACATGGGCTTTATCGGTTTCAATCTTCATGCGCCCGCCGCGCCCGTAGCCCTGCTGACGCCGCCACAGCTCGCGGTTGACGAACTCCAGATCAATGGGCACCCCCGCCGGCAATCCAGAAACCAGCGCAATCAGTGCCTCCCCATGCGACTCCCCGGCAGTTGAAAAACGTATCATAGCTTCTTCATTGTAACGGGGATAGGAAGGAGGGGAACAGGGAACTGTCAGTCCCCACTGGTATTTTCGATCCGCCGCACGTAAAACTGTAGCGCCGGCCTCCCGGCCGGCTGTCGCGGGGACCTCCTGGTCCACGCTGGTAACCTCGCATATTCACTATTCATTGCGCCGTCTTGGGCCAGTTAGAAAAAAGCCGAGGAAATCTGGTAGCACCTGGCGCTAAACTTCGATATGTGCGACACGTAGGTGATCTCGTTGATGGAGATTTGCAATGGTGAATAAGCTAAAATTCAAAAGCGATGCATTCGAAGCGATTCATTCCTCAGCCTCCGCGATGTTCAGGGTGGGCGCAATCGATAATGCCACCATGAGGGATTTCGATGAGTCGTGCCTTGCCGTCCCTGCACCCCTCGAACCCCGCCGCATCAAGAAGATTCGCGAGAGCCAGCACGTCAGTCAGCCAGTCTTTGCCCGCTATCTCAACACCAGCAAATCCACAATCGAAAAATGGGAGAGCGGCGCAAAAAAGCCCAGCGGCATGGCCCTCAAGTTATTGGACATTGTTGAGAAGCATGGATTGAAGGTGCTGGCTTGAGTGAGTGCGCGTTTGGCGGTAATCCCAGATCCCAGAATCGAGACCGGGGGCACACGGCAAATGATCCCGCGTCCCGCCAGCAATTCCAAATGGACCTCCAAATCTGTCATTCCATGAGCGGCCAATCGCTCCGCTCCCGGAGGGAGCCGTCGAAAATAGCCCAGGGCAAGCGTAGCGCTGCCCTGGGTTAGAGGCAAAGGAATAGTCATCCGCCCTGGAGGGGCGGCTCGAATTCTTTCAACATAAATCACTGAAATTTGTTATATTACATGGATTTCACACCGCCCCTCCGGGGCGGGAATCTCATGGGCGAATGCTTTCCCAGGGTTTCACCCTGGGCTATTTTCATCCCCTCCCTCCGGGAGGAATGGCACCGTTTGCTCTGATATTTTCTCCATTTAGAATTGATAGCGTCCCGCCTATTGCTTTCAATGTTTGGCTTAGCGTGGTAACCTTTCTCTCAACTCTAAGGATACAAGGTGAGAGCCATCATGCTCCATGCCGCCTCAATCGCCATTTTTTTCGCCGACCAGCTGACTCAACAACCGGTCGTGATTCAGTGCATGCAGAATGCGCCTGAATCCCAGTGGAAGTGGCTGGGACAACTTCTCATTAGTTTGATCCCAGTTACAGGTGGTGTAGGAATTGCGATTTGGTCGTTCCGGGCCACGAATAAACGAGATCATACGCGATGGATACTAGAAAACAAGAAGTTAGAATGGCAAGAGCTTCTTATACTGGCTTCAGCTATTGAACACTTCATGCCCTCAGTAGCGATTGGTGATGAATTGATCCGCGCAGTACATGATCCTTCATTCAATCAACACCTTCGGGATATGACTCGAGCTGCACTGAAATGTGTATTCATTTCTGGGAGTAATACTCAGAAAATATATAATATGTTGGATAATATTCAGATAAAGAATGAGCAGGCTAAAGCCCATATAGAAGATTTTAAAAGTGACGCAAATCTTGCAGATCGGTTAGGAAAACCGCGGCCACTACTAGCAGCGAAACAAGTGCAATTTGAGCTTGGTTCTCTATGGAGAGAAGTTCGCCGACTTGCTTCGGCAGATTTAGAATTGGAGCCTCACAAATCGTGGCTAAAATCCTTGACAGACTGGCTTAAGAAACAACATCGGCAAGATGTTGATGACAACCCGCAACAAGACGCTTCCTTGGATACAGCTTAACTCGCCAGCCGCTCCTCGCGTTCCAGCCCCTCGTGAATCAGCATCTTGAGATAAGTCTGGTAGCGCAACCCGCGGCGCTCAGCCAGCGTCCGCGCGCGAGAAATCTCCTCTGGAGCAAGCCGAATTGTCGTCGGAGGCGTGTTGCCCCGCTTCTTCAACGTACCCTGCCTAACGCGCCCCTCCTGAGCTGCCTGCAAGAATGCCGCAGCCAGTTCCTCGCGGTTCTCATAGGCCCAGTTGGCCTCGTCTGTTTCATTATCAAATTTCGGAATCGTAAGTGTCGCCATAGCGCCGCCTCATTTCGGCTAGGTAATACATCTTGAGTTGTTTGGGCGCGTCCCACGCGGAAATTACTCTGACCTGTCCGCCTCGCCAAGTTGTCAGCAGCTGCAGAATTCGTCCCTTGGCTGTTTCGCCTAGTTGTAGAAGTCGTTCTTCCTCGCCGCTTCCCTCTACCGTTTGCAATTCTGTATCAAGCGGATCGCCAAGAACAACCTCCTCGGTTTCTTGCAGTGTTACATTATGTCGTGCGATGTGGCTCAAATTGGCCTCATCCCAATCAAAAACCAAAGCCTTGTGTTGCATTATCTATCTCCTTTTTAAGTAATAACCTCTATCAGCTTATAGCAAACATCATTTCATATGCAGATTGAATCACCTGACGTGCGTCAATCGTTAATTGTATTTACAGTGTATAGCGTTTTAAAGCCGATTGTCAAGCAAAAAGATTCAAGGTTTCTTACGCCCCTTCCGAATCGCTTCTATCAGCATCCCATCCATCCGAGTCTGCCAGCCACGGCGGGTCGTTCTGAAGTGGTCGTTCACCTCCGGCGAGAGCGGCGTTCCCTATTCCCCATTCCCTGCCTTTTCGCGTACCATGGACCCCATGAGCGCCTGCTTCCTCTTCAAGACTGAACCCTCCGTCTACTCCTTTGACGACTTCCTCAGCGACCGCGAGACCATCTGGGATGGCGTCACCAACCCCACTGCCGTCAAGCACTTGCGCGAGATGAAGCCCGGCGTCTGGTGGATCTTCTACCACACCGGCGACGAGCGCACTGCCGTCGGCACAGGCACAGTCCTCAGCTTGGATGCCGCCGATCCAAAAGTGCCCATCGTTAAAGTCAAAGTGGGCAAACGACTCCGCCAGCCCAAGACGCTCGCCGACATCAAGGCCGAGCCGCTCTTTGCCCAGTCGCCACTGGTTCTCATTGGCCGCCTCTCGGTCGTCCCGCTGACCGAGGAGCAATGGGAGTGGTTTGTCAAGTAAGGAAACAATGTGGTAAGATTTCCTTACTTCCAACCTGGAGCGATTATGCTGGCAAAATTGACCGTCAAAAATCAGCTCACCCTGCCCAAAGCCGTTGTCACGCAATTCAAAGGCGTGGAGCACTTTGACGTCAGTACGGATGGTTCTTCCATCACGCTCAAACCACTGCGGCGCAGCCGCCTTGAGGAGATTCAGGACAAACTCGCCCGCCTCGGCATCACGGAGCAGGATGTGACGGACGCCATCGCTTGGACGCGTCAAAACCCATGAGCGCCGCCGCCAAAGCCAGAGTCGTCTTTGACACCAATGCCGTCCTCTCCGCGCTTTTGTTTACTTATGGCAAGCTTAATTGGCTGGTTGGCCATTGGCAGACCGGAGACTGCGTGCCGCTTCTCTCGCGCGCCACGGCAGCGGAATTGGCGCGGATACTCGCCTACTCGAAATTCCGGCTTACCGCAATTGAACAGTTGGAAGCTCTGAGCGAATATATTCCTTATTGCACGGAAATCGAGGTCGTGCAATCGTGCCCCGTCCTCTGCCGCGACGTTAATGACCAGCCATTACTGGATCTGGCGCATCATGGCAAGGCCGATTTTCTAGTCACCGGCGACACAGACCTGCTGGCGCTGGCCGGACAAACAGTGTTTCTCATCGAGACGCCGGAAGCGTATCGCCACAGAACCTGCGGCGCAGTGATCAATTTGTAATCGTATTGGATGAATAGAATCAGGGATCGGTGATGGGGGATTTTCACTCAGAATAAATCCGCGTGCGATCCAGTGCGGACAAGGTAAAGATCATCGCCATCAATTTTGTACAGCAAAATCCAGTCCGGCTCTATATGGCAGTCGCGATGATGCGCCCAATCGCCGCTCAGAGGATGATCTTTATAGAGCGGCGGCAAAGGCTTGCCATCAATCAGGAGTTGGATAGCGGTGCGCAACTTGGACATATCATTTCCGCGTCGCTGGGCGAGCTTCACATCCCGCCGGAATTTGGCTCCAAGAATCGGATTGCGCATCTTCAGATTCCCAGTTCCTTAAAGAGCGAATCGGCGGTCTTGAAGCGCTTGCCCTGGCCCTTGTCCGCCGCTTGCATCGCCTTCACCGTGGCGGCATTCGGAACTCGCACCTCGAAGGGCAGAGCCTTTTCCGCGGCCACGCGCACCAGCAGCATCCGCACCGCGTCTGAGACGGACATCCCCATGGCAGCCAGCGTTGCCGCAGCGTCTTCCTTCACCTTCTCATCCACCCGAATGTGCACCATCGTCGTCGCCATCGCGTCACCCTCTGAGATACAGTGTATCTCAACACGCGCATGCTCCGCACGATCCTATTCCCATTTCCCTACTCGGCGCCTTCATCCAGCCAGCGCTTGGTATTCAGCATTTGCCGTTGATCGAGGGCCCAAACCTTGCCGGTCATCTCGTCGGCAGGTTTGCCTTCGCGGATACACTTGTCGAACTCGTTTTGAATGGCTTGCATCTTGGCGTCCAGGTCGTCGATGAAGCTCAGCGCCAGCGCCTCCGGAATCATCGGCAGCTTGGGCGAGCCGAACTCCAGCTTGCCGTGATGGCTCAGAATCATGTGCAGCACCAGCGTCTTCAGCCGCGGCGGGAAGTTGGGCAGGCTGTCGATGGTGCGCTCGGTGAGCGCCGTGCCCATCTGGATGTGTCCCAGCAGTGAGCCCTCGACGGTGTACTCGAAGCCGATCTCCCAGCTCAACTCGTACACCTTGCCGATATCGTGCAGGATGACGCCGGTGAGCAGCAAGTCGCGGTCCAGCAGCGGATAATGCGGGGCGACACGGTCGGCCAAGGTGAGCAGGCTGACGACGTGCTCCAGCAGGCCGCCCAGCCATGCGTGATGCAGTTGCTTGGCGGCGGGCGCCTCGCGGTAGGCCTCGGCCAGCGCGGGGTCGGCCAGCATCGTGCTCAACAGCAGCTTGAGATCGGGATTGCGAAAGCTGGCCACAAAGCTCAGCAGCGCGCGCCACAGCACGCCGATATCCTGCGTGGTCGAAGGCATCAGGTCGGTCTTGTCCACTTCATTCGGAAGTGCAACGCGGAGCTGATCGATCTTCATCTGGAGGCGCTCGTCAAAGCGCGAGGCCGAACCACGCGCCTTCACCACGTCGCCGCGCTCAAAGTCCTTGGCGATGCGCGGGTCTCCCGGTTCCCAGACGCGCGCCTCAAGCTGGCCAGTCTTGTCACCCAGTATCAGATTCAAATAGGGCTTGTTGGACTTGGTGGTGCGCTGCTGTTTGAGCAGAACGAGGAAGAAGCCGTCAAAGAGCTTGCCCTCTTCAAAGTTGGCCAGATCGGCGATGTAGATGTCTTTCATGCGGTTGCCTTTTCAGGTCGACAGTCGAGAAAAATTCGTCGTGAAACAAGTGTACGACTTCGCCGCGCCTTAACGTATAGACTTTTCTAAGCGCACTGCTCATCTATCGGCGCGCAACGAGGACTTTTTTTGAGCTGGATCGCAATTTTTGCAATTGCATTTTCCCTTTCGCTGGACGCCTTTGCTGTATCCACGGTGGCAGGAATTGCACTGGGGGAATCTTCAAGAAGGCAGCGCTTCCGCTTGAGCTTCCACTTCGGACTCTTTCAGGCGGGGATGCTCGCCGGCGGATGGTTTCTGGGCAGCGTGCTGGCGCGCTTGTTGCATGGCTTTGATGCGTGGGTAGCTTGCGCGCTGTTGGTGCTGGTCGGCGGAAACATTGTGCGCAACGCTCTTCGCGGACAGGAGGATGATCGCCGCAAAATCGATCCGACACGTGGCTGGAGTCTGGTCTTTCTTTCCGTGGCTTCCAGTCTTGACGCACTGGTGGTTGGCATTTCGTTGGCCATGGTCAACCTTCCCATCTTCAGTTCGGCGCTCATCGTTGGTCTTGTCTCGTATGGCATGACGCTGTTGGGCATGGGGATCGGCCAGAAAATCGGGACAATCTGGGGACGCCGTTGTGAATTGTTCGGCGGGATTATTTTGATTTTCATTGGCTTTTATTTTCTGCGCCCGGCATTGCGAGCGCTCCCCATCTAGGGGAATTACAATCGAATCCGTGAACCACTCTTTTGAAATCGGCCCCGTCCATGTGGGTGACGGCCAGTTCTTCCTGATCGCCGGGCCATGCGTCATCGAGTCCGAGACCCACGCGCGCTCACTGGCCGAGGCCATTCAGCGCATCACCAGCGACCTCGGCATCCCGTACATCTTTAAAGCGAGCTACGACAAGGCCAATCGCACCAGCGTCCGGAGCTATCGCGGGCCGGGCCTGATCGAGGGTACGCGCATTCTGGGCTGTATCGCCAAAGACACCGGCCTTCCCGTGCTGACCGACGTGCATGAGGCCGCCCACTGCGAGGTGGCCGCCGAGGCCGTGGATGTGCTGCAGATTCCCGCCTTCCTCTGCCGCCAGACCGATCTGCTGGTGGCCGCGGGCAAGACAGGCCGCGCTGTGAATATCAAGAAGGGCCAGTTCGTCTCGCCGTGGGATATGACGCATCCGGTTGAGAAGGTCCGCTCGACGGGCAACGAGCGCGTTTCGCTCACCGAGCGCGGCGCCAGCTTCGGCTATAACACGCTGGTGGTGGATTACCGCTCGCTGCCGGTGATGCGCGCGATGGCCCCGGTGATCTTTGACGGCACACATTCCGTACAGCAGCCCTCGGCGGCAGGCGGCGTCAGCGGCGGCCAGCCGGAGTTCATTCCTCTGTTGGCGCGCGCCGCCGTGGCCGCCGGTATTGACGGCCTCTTTCTGGAGGTCCACGATGACCCGGCGAACGCCAAATCCGACGGCGCGAATGCGCTGGACCTGAAGCTGCTCAAGCCGCTGCTGGAGAGGCTGCTGGCAATTCATCGGGCAACAAGCGGCGCTTGAGGTTCGATGAACAACGCTGAGTGGTTAGCGATCCGTTAAATTCCGGATGAGGTTGGTAGACTCACGCCCGGCTCAGGGTGACAAATTCAGGGTTGGTATCATCTCATGCCAGTTCGGCCACACTGCAAGATGGAATATAATCTGGCGGAAGCCAATTTTGTTTCAACATTTTCATCTGCGAGAGCCCATGAACCCGAAAATTCGCACTCTGATTGCCGCCGCTCTTCTGCTCGCCGCCACGCCGCTGCTCGCCCAGGATTCCGTGACGGCGATCCAGCAGCAGCTTAAAATCTACCGCTCCATCCCCGCCGCCGAGCGCCCTCCGATCTTTCTCAAGCTAGCCGCGCAGATCAGCGCCCTGAGTGCCGGCACAAAGAAAGTCGAGCTGGCTGATACATTGGTCAACGAGGTCACAGAAGGCGACAACGGCCTGCCAACCCTGCAAGCGGCTGGAGATACGTTGGCCAACTCGCTGATCGAAACGCCTCTTGCCGCCAAAGGCGACCGGCCGCCCGATCCTTACTTCAGCCTTGCCAAAATCGTTCGCTATATGAACGTCACCACGACGCTGAACGATCCGCTCTACGTTAAGGCCGGCCAGATTCTGGCCGACGAAGACGCCGACGTGCAGAAGGCCGACTTCACCCTCAAGGATTTGCAGGGCAAGGATGTCACTCTTTCCAAACTGCGTGGCAAGGTGGTTCTGGTCAACTTTTGGGCCACCTGGTGCCCGCCCTGCCGCATGGAGCTGCCCGACATCAACGCGCTTGCCGCGCGCCTGCAATCAAAGGGGCTGGTGGTGCTTCCCATCACCCATGAAGACGCCGCCAAAGTTAACCCGTTCCTGGCCAAAAACGGCTACCAGTTGCATATTCTGCTCGACCCTGAGGGCAAGGTCTTCAAGCAGTTTCATGTGGACGGCATTCCCAAAACCTTTGTCTTCAACCGCGAAGGCAAGCTGGTTGGCGTGGCCATCGACCAGACCGGTGAGCGGCAGTTTCTGGCCATGCTGGCAAAGGCCGGCCTTGATTGATGCTGAGCAGGCCCCACCCAATTACACTTTGAAGTGATGATCAGGCAAGACCCATTCGCGTCGAGACAAGGCCTAAGCCCCCAACTGGGCATCAGCTTTGACGAGCCGCGCCCGGCGCGCCGCGTCTGGCCGGTGCGCGAGTTGGTGGGCCAGGTGCGCGAACTGGTCGAACTGGAGTACGGCGACGTCTGGGTGGAGGGCGAAATCTCCAACTTCCGCCCCGCGCCGAGCGGCCACGTTTATTTCACTTTGAAGGACGCCGAGGCGCAACTGCCCGTGGTGCTCTTCCGCCGTCAGGCGATGCTGCTCCGCTTCCGTGTCGAAGACGGCCTGCGCGTGCTGGTGCGTGGCCGGGTCAGCGTCTACGAGCAGCGCGGACAGATGCAACTGGTGGCCGAAACGATGGAGCCGGTCGGCGCGGGCTCGCTGCAACTGGCCTTCGAGCAGCTCAAGGCGCGGCTCAAACTGGAAGGCCTCTTTGACGAGGAGCGCAAGCGCCCGTTGCCCGGCTTTCCGCACACCGTAGGCATCATCACCTCGCCCACCGGCGCCGTGATCCGCGACTTTCTCAACATCGTCGCCCGTCGCCACTCCGGCTTGAATGTGCTGCTCTGCCCGGTCACGGTGCAGGGAGATTCCGCGCCCGCCGAGATTGAAGCGGCGCTCGCCGAACTCAACTCTGACGGCCTGGTAGACGTGATCGTCGTCGCCCGCGGCGGCGGATCGCTGGAAGATCTGGCGGCCTTCAACAGCGAGCGCGTGGCCCGCGCAATTGCATTGAGCAGACTTCCTGTAGTTTCTGCCGTAGGCCACGAGACCGACTTCACCATTGCCGATTTTGTCGCCGATCTGCGCGCCCCCACGCCGTCGGCCGCCGCCGAACTGATCACCGAAGCGCAGCACAAGATCGCCGAGCGGCTTGCCGAGCAGGCGCATCGGCTCGACCGCGCCGCCCGCTTTCAACTATTGCAAGCCCGCCAGCGGCTTAGCCGCCTGCCCATCAGCCGCGCCGAGAGCCGCGTGAACACGCTGCTCCACCGGCTGGCGCAGCGCCTGGACGACCTCGGCTTCCGCCTGGAAGCGGAGGCCGTAGCCCGCGTTCGCCGCCGTCAGCAATATCTGGCCGAACTGGCCGCCGCCGTTTTGCGCCACGATCCCCGCCGCAAGCTGGCCCAAGCCCGCGAAGAGCTGGCCGCCTGCCTCACGCGCCTCCATCGCATCCAGGAGCGCAAGCTGCATGAGTCCATGAATTATTGGAGCGCCCTCGACGCGCAATTGCAATCGCTCTCTCCGCTTGCCGTGCTCGAACGCGGCTATGCGCTGGTCCTCGACGGCAAGAACAAAGTCATTCGCTCCACGCTTCAGATCGGCCCCGGAGACCGCGTCATTACCCGCCTCTCCGACGGCGCATTTATCAGCTTCGTCGAATCCTCGGCCACCACCAAGAAATGAGATTATGACCGCAAATAAAGCACGCAAACTCTTTGGAACTGATGGCATTCGCGCCGTAGCTGGTAAATATCCGCTGGACGCCGCCACCATCTACGCCACCGGCCTTGCGCTGGGCCATTCCTTGCGGAATACCGCCGAGCCGCGCGTCATTTTGGGCCGCGATACCCGCGAGTCCGGCCCATGGATTGCCGCCACTCTTGCCGCCGGATTGCGCGAGACAGGCGTCCGCGTCGAGAGCGCATGCGTGGTTCCAACACCCGCCATCGCCTACCTCGCCCGCACGCATGGATTTCAAGCGGGCGTGGTCATCTCAGCCTCTCACAATCCATGGCAGGACAATGGAATCAAGCTTTTCGGCGCGGACGGCTTCAAGCTGGCCGACGGCGTCGAACTGGCCATGGAGGAGGAGATCCTCCACCACGCTGCCAACTCCGACGCACCTGACCCCGCCACTCTGCCCGCCGTCGAAGACAACCCCGCCTTCCAGGCCGACTACATTCAATTTCTCATCAATTGCGTGCCGGGATTGACACTGGCCGGTCTGCGCATCGTCGCCGATTGCGCGAATGGCGCGGCAGCAGCCGTTGCGCCGGAGCTCTTCCAACGGCTGGGCGGACAAGTGACTTTGCTGAACGTTGCGCCCGACGGCCACAACATCAACCTGGATTGTGGCGCGCTGCATCCGGGTTTTGTCGCTGCGGAAGTGTCGGCGCGCGGAGCCGAGCTGGGCCTCACCTTCGACGGCGATGCGGACCGGTGTATGCTCGCCGGGGCGCACAACAACGTTATCAATGGCGACGCAATTCTGCTCATCGCCGCGCGCGATCTTAAAGAGCGCGGGCTGCTCACCGGCGATCTGGTGGTGGCGACGACCATGTCCAACATGGGCCTGGAAGCGGCGCTCAAGCGCTCTGGAATCAAGATGCTGCGCGCTCCCGTTGGCGACCGCTACGTGCTGGAGCAGATGCAGCAGCACCACGCTGCCCTCGGCGGCGAGCAATCCGGCCACATCCTGCTGCCCCACCTGGCCACCACCGGCGACGGCCTGCTGACCGCGCTGGTGGTGCTAGATCTGATCGCGCGCAGCGGCAAAACCATCGACGAGTTGACCGCAGACCTGAAGGTCTTTCCGCAGGTGATTGTCAACGTGAAGGTGCGCGAGCGCAAGCCGCTGGAGTCGATCCCCGCGGTCGCCGCCGCCATCCGCTCAGCCGATGAAGCGCTGAAGGAGACAGGCCGCGTGGTGATTCGCTATAGCGGCACCGAGCCGCTGGCGCGCGTCATGATCGAAGCCGAAAGCGAAGCCGCCATGCGCCTGCACGCCGATGCCATTGCCGATGCGATTCGGGCGGAACTGGGCGTGTAGCAGCCGACGGCTCGGCGTCGAAGAAAGTGCGGCCCGACGTTACTCCGGCTGTTGCTCGTCGGGCGGAGGCGGAGCGGGCGCGGCGGCGGGGAGAATCTGCACCAAAGCAGGCGCAGCCGGGGTTGCCGGTTTTGTCGCCCCATCATGCTGGCGTTGGCTTGCCGCGCTCAAATCCACCGGGATACCGCCCGGCACAATCACCGGCGCGTTATAGACGTAATCCAGTTCGCGCGTCAGCCGGTAGACCACCGGAATGGCGAGGAGCAGAAAGACGAAGGTCAGCCAGCTCCCGTCCAGGCCAAAGCCGCCGCCGGTCAGCCAGAACGGCCCCATCGGGTTGCCCTGCACCACCGGCGAGTGGCGCGTTTCGCCGCTGATGGCCAGTCCGAAGAGCACGGCGCGGCTGGCCTTCCAGCCGAAGTTCAGCCCCCAGCTCACCCAAAGCGCGCGGCTGCGCAGGTAGGCTGTTGAAAGCACGAGGCTCAGCGCCACCGAAACAGCAACGCTAGCCCGATTGGAACCGGGCAAAAACGACTGCACAATCGCATAGTAAGCCGCAAAGCCCAGCGCCGCGCCCAGCGAACCCACGGCCTGCTCAAAGCGTTGAAAGCCGTAGCCGCGAAAGGCAACCTCCTCGGCCAGCGCGGCCAGTGCAAAGAAGGCCACATCCGCCAGCAGCCAGCCCCAGGCTGAAGGGCCAAAGATCAGCACGATGGCGATTCCGCCGCCCACCAGCAACGGCAGCACACAGGCCACGGCCAGCGACCAGCCCACGGCCAGGCCCAACCCGGCCTCGTTCAACCAGCCCTTGCGTCGCGGCAGCCCCTGCTCGCTGATTGAATGTTGCTCGCCATCCAGCCAGAAGCCCATGCTCGCATAGCCGGCCAGCAGCAGAAAGACCAGCATCGCCTGCTCAATGAGCGGCCCAAACTGCTCGGTCGCCATGCCTGATGCGCCGCGATGAGCCATCGCCCGCGCCAGAAAGAACCAGATCACGGCAAGAATAAATCGCAGATAAGCGCGAAGGCGGCTTGGGGCAGGCGAGTTTTGGCTCATGAGCTTCAACCTTCCGTGTAAAACTGCGCAATGTTGCGAAATTTTGCCTGGCGCGCGGCCACCAACTCGCTCACCGGCAAAGCCTTCAACTCCGCCAGTTGCCGGATCAGCACGCCGCTCAACATCCCGGTGCCTGCCGCGCGGTCGGAGTGAATCCCTTCCGGTGGCTCACTGACAATCTCATCCACGCAGCCCAGGGCCGCCACTTCGGGCGCCGAGATGCGCATTGCCTCGGCAGCCAACTGCTTTTGAGACGCATCGCGCCACATGATCGCCGCACAGGACTCCGGCGTAATCACAAAGTACAGCGCATTCTCCAGGATCAGCACGCGGTCGGCCACGGCCAGCGCCAACGCCCCGCCTGATCCGCCTTCGCCGCTGATAACGGAAATCGTCGGAACCCGCAGCCGCGACATCTCCAGCAGATTGCGCGCAATGGCCTCGGCCTGACCGCGCTCCTCCGCGCCCAACCCCGGAAAGGCGCCCGGCAGATCAATAAAACTGATCACCGGTCGGCCAAATTTCTCGGCAATCTTCATTGCCCTGAGCGCCTTGCGATAGCCCTCAGGGTGCGGCATACCAAAGTTGCGCCGCACGCGCTCCTTGGTGCTGCCGCCCTTGCGATTGCCGATCACCATCACCTCATCGCCTGCGAGCCGCGCCATGCCGCACGCCACCGCCTCATCGTCGCCATAGGCGCGATCACCGTGAATCTCACTGAAATCAGTGAAGATACGCTCAATAAAATCCATCGGATAGGGCCGTTGCGGATGGCGCGCCCGCTCGATCCTGATCCACGCCGGTGACACCGTCTGCGCCTGAGGGGAAGTTCCTGCTGTTTGTTCGCTCATCTGTGATTGATGCGGCTCCTGACGTGGAATGTTGCGCGATCCACCGCTATTGCTGATTCTACGGGGCGCGGGCCGCTCAAACAACTCTGTCCTGAGTGGCGGCAGGATGGATCACCATCCAACCGGGCAAATCCGCGTTGTTGAACTCTCGCCACAGAGAGCTATAATCTGTCTACCCTCTATCTCAACACGCGGGCGCAAAGAGAAAACATGAACACGAAACCGGCATTTTTCAATCTACTGCTTTGTTTATTGACCGCTTCCGTCGTCGCCCAGACGCCTCAAACGCCTGCTGCTGCCGCCAAACCGTCGGCCAAGCAGGCGGCCAAGCCATCCGTCAAAGCGCCAGTCAAGCCTGCTGCCGCTGGACACCCGCAAATCTCCGCCGCCGCCGCCGCTCAAAAGCAGCTCGACGCCGACCTGCTGGAATTCCAAAGCAAGCCCGAGGACGCCAACTTGCGCCAGAAGGTGATTGCGCAGGCCAAGTCCATGAATCCAGAGCCGGCAATCCCCCCGCTGGCGCAGGATAGTTTCTCCCAGGCCACGGCCCAATTGAAGGCCGCCACGCGCCCGGACGAATTTAAAGCCGCCGCCAAACTCTTTGAGCAAGCCGCCACGCAAGCCCCGTGGTATGCCGATGCCGACTACTACGCCGGCATTGCATATTCCCGAGCGGAGGATCTCGACGGCCTCCGGCGCAACCTCGAACTGTATCAGGCGGCGGTGCGCCCCGGAGACGAATCCGGCAAGGCCTTGGAGCTGCGGCGCGCTATTGACCGCCAGCAATTCCAGTTGCAGTTGACCGAGGCGATGCAGAAGTTCAACGCTGATCCCAGCGACGCGGCCCGGACGGAGATCATCAAGTTGGTGCAGGCCGCCAAGATTCAGCCCGATACGCCAGAGGTTGCGCGTGGACATTACGTGACGGCTGTAGCTCTGATGAACGCCGCCGAAGACAACACCGGCTATGAGCAGCGCGCCGTGGATGAATTCAAAGCCGCATTGCTGGGCGCTCCCTGGTGGGGCGAGGCGTACAAGCGGCTCTCAGCCGCTCAGTCGGCGGTGGGCCAGTATGCCGATGCCGGCATCAGTTTGAATTTTTATCTGCTCACGCAGCCAACCGACGCCCGCGCCATTCAGGACGAAATCTACAGCCTTAAAGTGGCTGAGATGAAGGCTGAAGACGAACAAGCCAAAAAGCAAGCGGAAGAGCAGCGGAAAAAGCAGCTTTTGGATCAGCAGCAAAAGGAACAGACCGTCGTCAAGTCAGGCTCATTCTCCTTTGAGGGAAGCTGGTATGATGCCTCCTCGCCCAAGCAATACTTTGTCGGCGGCAAGGATGATCCCAATTGCGATTATGAGATCAGGAAGAGCGGCGGTCATTGGTCGATTACCAATCATTGCCCGCATTTGAAGCGGTCCATTGATCGCCTTGAAGTGCTGGCCGGCCAGCTCAGCTTCCGCCTGACCGGGCATGATTCAGGCTTTCCGTACTCCGAAGTTAATGTAACCTTTGCGCTCTCGCCGGACGGACAGAGATTGGATGGCCGTGGAACCTATTACGACAAGGATAACTTTGCCGGCGGCTATTACTCGGTTATCTGGGTTCGGAGACAGCCGTAAGCAATTTCCGGCAAAGCCGTAAGCAACCTCCGGCAATGCCGGTGGATCTCGCGCGCCGTAGGCGCAGTGGTCATCAATCCACCGTTTTAACGGTGGGGAAGTGCTTATCCGTGAATTGTAGCGCCGGTCTCCTGACCGGCTGTAACGTGGACCTCCTGGTCCACGTAGAGTCTCAAACCATACAGAAATACGCCGGAGCCATCGCTCAATTCAAACAGGCTTGAAACCAGGAAAGAATATCCTCCATTTACGGATGGGCTTTTAGTCTCAAATAAAAAAAATTCTGCGCCGGGAACACTTCCCTCACCCACGGTGTCTATCTAAGTACAGTGGTTCTGATTGGGAGTTGCGGGGTGCCTTGAGCTCCGCTCCCCGCGCCGATGCGCGCTGAGAGCGGCAAGCCCGCTCGCGTCTGAAATGGCCTTCCTCCTCCCAGCCGGCGCGGCTGAGATTGCTTTGAGGAGGCTGGCCATGTTTGAAAGCGCAACCTTTGAATCCATGGGAGTGATCCACACCCGCAGCCGCCGCTGGATGGGCGCGGTGCTGTGCTTTGAGTTCTCCCTTCTGCTCATGATGGTTCTGATTCCGCTGCTCCATCCGCTGGCGCTGACGGGATTTAAAAACATCAACTTTGTTGAACCCTTTGTGCCGGTGCCTCAAACGCCGCCCCATCCGGTGGTGCGCAGCGCCACGGCTTCCACCGAGATGGCGCATGGCGTGGTCTTCATGCCGACGCAAATCCCCGATCACATCCTTTATGTGGATGGTCCCGAGCCGGCGGTGGACACAGGCATAATCACCTGGGCATCCAATCCCGCGGCCGATGGCACGAATCCCTTTGGCAACCATCCTGCCGCGACCACCGTTCGCCCGGCGATCAGCGGGCCAATCCGCGTCTCTTCCACCTTTGCGGAGAGCGTAGCCCTCTACAAGACGCCGCCGGTGTATCCGCCGATTGCCCGCGCCACGCACACCGAGGGCACGGTCCGGCTGGCGGCCACCATCTCCAAGACCGGGAGCATTGAGAACCTGCGCGTAACCAGCGGCCCCGTGCTGCTGCAGCAGGCCGCGTTGAATGCCGTAAGTTGCTGGCGCTACAAGCCGTACCTGCTGGATGGCCAGCCGGTGGAGGTGGAGACCACGGTGGATGTGATCTTCACGCTTAGCCGGTAAAAAAAGGCTGGATTCACAGGTTTCAGAATCAAGACCTGAAGAATCCAGCCTGTCCCGAAGATTCTATGGAGCGCCAAAGCCTCTTGCAAAATCGCATCCGGGTGCAGACATTCCTGAGGGCACTGCTTCCGGCGCGGCTGGGTTGTCTGCCCCGTTCGCTACGCGATCAGCGCGACCTTGGCTCGCTTGCCGAGGCGGACCACCAAGCGGACGGGCAGGGCCGAGAGGGAAACAAGGGCGGCTGAGGCTGGCTCGCCGTCCAGTTTGACAGCCTTTTCCGCGATCTTGCGGTTGGCTTCGGCGTTGCTGGCGGCCAGGCCAAGCGTTACCAACAGCTTGGGCAGGCGAAGTTGATTAGGCTCTGAACCAGCCACATCCGCAAAGGCGACGGCAACCTCTTCCAGATCCTCGGCCGTCTCTTTCTGTTGGAACATCTTAGCCCAGTTTTCGTCGGCGGCCTGGGCCGCTTCTTCGCCGTGGAAGTCGGCGGTGATGGAGCGGGCGAGGCGCTTTTTGGCGGCCATGGGATGCAACGTGCCGGCGGCGACTTCGGCCTTGAGCGCTTCCACCTCGGAGCCGCGCAGGTCGGTGAGGAAGAGGAAGTACTTCCACATCAGCTCGTCGTTGATGCTCATCAGCTTGCCGTACATTTCGGCGGGCGGCTCGTTGATGCCGATCGAGTTGCCGAGCGACTTGGACATTTTCTGCACGCCGTCCAGTCCCTCCAGGATCGGCGTCATCAGCACGATCTGCGGCTTCTGGCCGTATTGGCGCTGCAGTTCGCGGCCACAGAGCAGGTTGAACTTCTGGTCCGTGCCGCCCAGTTCGACGTCACACTCCAGGCAAACCGAGTCGTAGCCCTGCATGACGGGGTAGAGAAACTCGTGCAGGCTGATGGGCTGCTCGGCGTTGTAGCGCTTGTGGAAGTCGTCGCGCTCCAGCATCTGGCTGACGGTAAAGCGCGCGGCCAGCCGCACAATGTCCTCATAGCCCAGCTTGCCCAGCCATTCGCTGTTGTAGCGGATCTCGGTGACGCTGCGGTCGAGAATCTTGAAGGCCTGCTCGGTATAGGTCTTGGCGTTCTCGTTGATCTGTTCGCGGGTCAGCGGCTTGCGGGTGACGTTGCGGCCGGTGGGGTCGCCGATCAGCGAAGTATAGTCGCCCACCAGGAAGATGACCGTATGCCCGAGCTGCTGAAAGTGGCGCAGCTTGCGCATGAGGACGGTGTGGCCCAGATGCAGGTCGGGCGAAGTGGGGTCGAAGCCGACTTTGATGCGCAGCGGGCGCGAGGTTTTGCGGCTCTCTTCAAGGCGCTCACGCAGGTCGCTGACGCGGATAATCTCCGCCGCGCCCTTCTCAAGCAGGTCTAGCTGTTCGTTTACGGGCAAAAAGTCGGTCATCTTGTCTATCAGTATAAATTCCGGGGGCTGGCACGTCCTTGCCTCCTTTTGAAAGAGATCGACTGAGCCGCAAAGATAAAATGATTTTGCCGTAGCCTGAAAATCTGTAAAAATAGAAGGTACTATGACAATTGCTGGATCTCCACGCAAGATATTTGCTGACCGCATCGGCCGGATTGAAGTCTCCGCGACCATGGCCGTGGCCGCCGAGGCCGCCAAGCTGCGCGCCCAAGGCATCAACCTCGTTGATTTCGGCGCGGGCGAGCCGCACTTTCCCACTCCGCGCCACATCAAGGACGCGGCCATTGCGGCCATCGACGCCAACTTCTCGCGCTACACCGTCGTGCCGGGCATCCCTGACGTGCGCAAGGCCATCGTGGACCGCCACGCCGCCGACTTCGGCTCCGATTATGCGATTGACGAGGCCATCTTCACCACCGGCGGCAAGCTGGCGCTCTTCAACACCATCCAAATCCTGGTCGATCACGGCGACGAGGTGATCCTGCCCGTGCCCTACTGGGTCAGCTTCAAGGACATCATCCAATACGCCGGCGGCAAGGTCGTCCTGCTGGAAACCCAGGAGGCGGAGAACTTCCGCGTCACCGCCGATGCCATCGAGCAGGCCATCACGCCCAAGACCAAGGCCATCATCCTCAACACGCCCTCGAACCCCAGCGGCTCGGTCGTCTCCGCTGAGGACTTGGAGCGCATCGTCCATCTGGCGCACGAGCGCGGCATTTACCTGATCTTGGATGAGTGCTACGTCTATCTGAACTATGCCGGCAAGCCGGTCAGCGGCGGCTCGTTCACCTGGGCCAAGGAGCACATCGTCATCCTCGGCTCGCTTTCGAAGACCTACGCGATGACCGGCTGGCGGGCGGGCTTTGCCTTAGCTCCAAAGGCGATCACGGCCAACCTCAGCAAGCTGCAATCGCAGAGCACCTCGAACGCCACCAGCTTTGTGCAGAAGGCCGCCATCGCCGCGCTCACCAACTCGCAGGAGTGCGTCAGCGACTTCCGCGCCGAGTTTATCGACCTGCGCGACTATATGCTGGCCAAAGTAACGGCCATTCCCGGCGTCACCTGCACCAAGCCGGAGGGCGCATTCTACGTCTATCCAAACATCAGCGCATACCTCGGCAAGGGCGGCATCAAGTCGGCCACCGAGTTGGCCACGCGCCTGCTGCATGAAGGGCACGTGGTCACTGTTCCGGGCGAGGCCTTCGGCACCAGCGAGCACATTCGCATCTCTTACCCAGTGACCAAGGCAAACATTGACGAAGGCACGCGGCGGATGGCGGAGTTCCTGGCCAAGCTCACGTAAGCATTTTCAGGGATCGTGAAAGGATTGGGTGCCCCACCCTCGCCGCGTCTTTGTTTTTGCGGCTAGGGTGGGAGACCAAGAGGCTTGATCTGCAGAAACAATGAACTTCCAGGTCCGGATTTTCGGACCTGGAGACGGTCCGTTTTGCATCGTGGGATGAGTAAACCCTGTCTCATCAATGCCCAAACGGCGCGGTCGCGCTTTTGCTTCATAAAATATTATTTTCCCTCTGTGCAAACGTATCGTCTGTCGGATAGGATGGGTTTTCAATGGATAATACGATGGATTTTCGCCCTGTGATACTTGCCGGAGGCAGCGGCACGCGCTTCTGGCCCCGTTCGCGCCGCGCTCACGCCAAGCAGGTTCTTGCCCTGGACGGTGAACGCTCCATGATTCAACAGACCGTCGAGCGACTCAAGCCTATCGCCGGACTGGAACATACCTGGGTCATTACCAACGAATATCTATCCAAGGAGATCGCCAGCCAGTTGAAGGGCATCCCCGCCGGGCAGGTTGTCCAGGAGCCGGTGGCGCGCAACACCGCCCCTGCCTGCGGGCTGGCTGCCTTCATCATCGAGCGCGAAAATCCCAACGCCGTGCTGGGCGTCTTTCCCTCCGACCACGTCATCGCCGACGAGCCGCGCTTCCTCAAGGCGCTGCAAAAGGGCATCGCCGTGGCCCAGGCTGGAGAGAACATCGTCGTCCTCGGCATTGAGCCCACCCGCGCCGAGACCGGCTACGGCTACATCGAGACCACCGACTTCACCCGCGACGACTCCGCTCTGCACGTCCGCCGCTTCATTGAGAAGCCCAACCAGAACAAGGCCGAAGAGTTCGTGGCCGCCGGCAACTACTTCTGGAACTCCGGAATGTTTCTCTGGTCGGCGCGCACGCTGGCCAACGCCGTCCGCGAGCATCTGCCGGAGACCGCTCCGCTGCTCGAAGCCATCGCCGCCGCCTACGGCACGCCGCAATTTGACGAGGTCTTCCACGCCCTCTATCCCAAATGCGAGAACATCAGCGTGGATTACGCCGTGCTGGAGCCGCGCTCGGCCAAGGGCGAGCACCTCTCCCACCTCTATTGCATCCCCGCCGAGTTCAGTTGGAACGATCTCGGCTCCTGGGCCTCGCTCTACGAGTACCAGATCGGAACTCGTCTGCGCGGCGACGGCGAGGGCAACGTTGCCGAGACCAAAGGCCACATGGCTCTGGACGCCTGCAACAACTACGTTTACAGCCCGAACAAATTCGTCGCCCTGGTCGGCGTCAAAAACCTGGTCATCGTGGATACCGGCGACGCCCTGCTGATCGCCCACCGCGACCACTCCCAGGATGTAGGCAAGATCGTCAAGGAGCTGGGCATCACTGGGAGGACGGAGCTGATCTGAGGCTGCAATCATCTCATTTGGTGTAAAATCAGCGTGTAAGGAAGCTGAAATCCCAATGACCTTGCACTTTGACATACCGGAATCCATCACCGGCAGCTTGCGGCTGCCGGAGCCGGAGATGGAACCGCGTCTGCGCGCTGAACTTGCCATCGCTCTCTATGCTCAATGCATTTTGCCTTTTGGGAAGGCCTGCGAACTGGCCGGAATCTCCCGGCAAAGATTTGCGGACCTTTTGGCGCAGCGCGAGATACCGCGTCACTATACGGAGCAGGAGTTAGCTCAAGACCTCGAATATGCTGGCGGTTAGCAATACCTCACCCCTATCGAATCTGTCCTCGATCGGCCGCCTCGGACTGCTGAAATCTCAGTTCTCTGCTTTATGGATACCTGATGCCGTATTTGTAGAACTCACAGCTCATCCTGATCCAATTGCGTTCGCCACAATTCAGGCCGCTATTCGTGACCAGTGGATCAGGATTGGCACGCCGCAAGACTCCAGATTGCTTCGTCTTCTGTTGCTGCAACTCCATCGCGGAGAGGCCGAGGCGATTGCTCTGGCGGCTGACCTCCATGCAGAGATCGTTCTCATTGACGAACAGGAGGGGCGTCAGTTGGCCTCCAAGTCCGGCATCGCCGTCACAGGAGTATTAGGTGTCCTACTGCGTGCCAAGCGCGCAGGGGAGATTGCCGCGGTCAAGCCGGAGATCGCTCTCCTTCGCCACAAAGCTCACTTCTTTGTTTCGCCAGCGCTGGAAGCAAAGATTCTGAGCGCGGCAGGTGAATAGCGGAGGCGACACACATACAGATAGAATTTAAGACCAACACGGAGGCATCCCATGTCCGAAAGTCCGTTCATGGGATGCCTGGCGGAAATGATGGATCAACTGAATGGGGAAGATTGAATGGGCGCGCCAGTTATCCGTCAAATCGCAGCATGGCCTGTTCATCTGCCCACTTGTGGAATAGTAATACCGCTTCCTCGGATTGAATCATTGCAACACCTTTCATTTCGGCTAGCTTCCAATTTCATTCCTCCTCGATAATTTCAAGCCGCATTCGGAATCTTCGCCGTCAGTTGCACCCCAAGAGCATTCATCACGGCCAGCGTAGTCTTCAGCGTCGGGTTTCCTTTTTCGCTGAAAGAGCGGTAAAGCTGTTCGCGTGACAATCCCGTTTGACCGGCGATCTGCGCCATGCCCTTGGCGCGAGCAACGACGCCGAGCGCGTGCGCAATGTAACCGGCGTCGCTGGTTTGAAATGCCTCAGCCATGAAGATCGCGATGGCTTCATCCGAGCCAAGATCTTCAGCAGGATCATAAGTGGTCAGTTTAGTTTTCTCAGCCATTTTCTTCGCTCCATTCCGTCGCCAGCCGCTTGGCCGTTTGAATGTCTTTTGTCTGCGTGTTCTTGTCGCCGCCGCACAACAGGAGAATGATGGTGTTGCCCCACTTCTGGAAGTAAATGCGGTAGCCCGGTCCATGATCGATGCGCAGTTCGCTGACGCCCTCTCCGACCGGCTTCACATCTCCGGCATGACCAAAGGCCAGACGATCCAGGCGAGAGGCAATCAGCGCCCGCGTTTAAACGTCATTGATCCGCACGCGCCACTTGCGGGAGCTCTCGGTTTATTGGAATTCGACTATCCAGAAGCCTGTAGTTTATAGACTACCGAACTATGGCCAAGTCCTTCAGGCTTCTTCCACGATGCAATGATTGACGCCCACAATCTGTATGCGCTACTCTAAGCGCGCGTTTGATTTGCCGGCAAATCGAAGGAGATAGCACCATGAAAATCGTAGTGGCCGTGGCTGTATTGTTCTGCGCATCGGCGTTGGCTTACGCGGATGGGCCCATGCCCTGTGACGTATTGAAGGCGGAGATCGCCAAAAAGCTGGATGCAAACGGCTCAAAAAACTACACGCTTGAGATCGTGCCCAAAGATCAGGATGCAGCCGGCAAGGTGGTGGGCAGTTGCGGCAGCGGGACAAAGAAGATCGTCTATAGCAAGCCAGCCGCTTCGCCCGCGACCCCGGCGCCCGCAGCAAAGAAGAAGCCCTGATTCCTGATGGGCGCCCCACCCTTGTCGCTATCGCTAAGCAAAGTCGACGGGGCTGGTCCTCTAAATTACGTGGTTAGAATGGGCACCGCAGAACTGCGCAAACAGAGCCTTAGCGCGAGGTGTGTTTCGAGCGGCCTGCGGCTCGTTTTTGCGCGCGCCAGCGCAAGCCAAGCCAGGCCAGGTAGCTGAGTTGGATGGCCCAGGTGACGGCATAGGCGGCGACTAAAAACTGGTGGTCGAGAACGGCTCTGGGGTCCATTTTTCCCTCGTCTAGGTTCTGTTTCGTAGCTGTTAAAGAATCGCATCCATGGCCGCTTGCGCTTCTGCTGCGGCGATCTTCTGTTGCTGGCGCTCGACGTGGTAGCGCAGCGCAAGCACCAGCAAGCCCCAGGCCAGCCAAGCCACCATATTCCAATAGAAAGGATGCAGCATGGCCGGGTCCATGCCGGAGTCAGCGTCTCCGCCGAAGACCGGCGCGGGATGCTGGGTGCGCCACCAGCGGTTGGACATATAGACAATGGGCACGTCCAGCGCGCCGAAGATGCCGAGGACGGCGGCCAGCGTCTGCATCTGCGGCCCGGCGGCAAAGCGACGCAGCAGCAGGTAGCTGACGTAGATCAGCCAGAGCACCAGCGTGGTGGTCAGGCGCGCGTCCCAGGTCCACCAGATACCCCAGGCGCGGCGTCCCCAGATGGGCCCGGTGATCAGCACGACGGTGCAAAAGACCACGCCCACTTCCGCGCCGGCCAGCGCCCAGGCGTCGGAAATCTGCGCCCAATCCGGCCGGTTGCGGCGGAAGCTCAGGTAGCCGATGGAACCGGCCAGCGAGATGGCGAAGAAGAGAAAGGCGACCGAGGCCGAGGGCACATGGTAGAAGATAATGCGGAAGATCTCGCCCTGCTGAGCGTCCAGCGGAGCAACATAGATGGCTTGGTAGAAGCCCCAAACCATCAGAGCAACGGTGAGGAGCGCGTAGAGGGTGAAGGCGAATTTCTTCATCGGGGAATCCTGATGGGACGATTTCAGTGTACGACTTCTTCAGAGATACAGATAAATGATTGATGATGAATGAGGCAATTAGGGTTCATGGAATCCCAGGTCCGAAAATCCGGACCTGGGGCACCCGGTTTTTTGGGATCAAGAACCCTTATTCGTAGGCCAGCGCGTCGATGGGGTCCTTGCGGGAGGCCATCCAGGCGGGGTAAAGCGCGCCGCAGATGGAACTGCCCAGAGCGATCAAAGCGCCGCGGATGATCCACGCTCCAGTCAGTTCAAAGCTGAAGCCGGGAAACCTGACGTCCAGAAACTCTCGCACGCCAAATGTGGCCGCTATGCCCACCAAAACGCCGGCCACGGCCAGTACGAAGCACTCGCGCAGCACCACGCCCACAATCGTTGACTTGGAAGCGCCCATCGATTTCAAAATGCCCAGTTCCCTGGTGCGCTCCAGCACGGCGGTGTACATGGTCTGGAAGATCACTAGAATGCCCACAACAACAGCGATCGTAATCACCACGTCCAGCGCCTTGTCAAAGCCGGGGAATTTGGCCGGCGTATACTGCGAGAGCAGTTCGTCCATGGTTTGCACGTGGAAGCCCTCGAGGCCGCGCGTGGCGACGATCTCCTGCTGGATGGCCTCCTGGTTGGCAGGTTCGTCGCTCTTGATATAAATGACCGTGGCCTTGCCCTCATTACCGGTCAACTCGCCCAAAGTCTCAATCGGCACCATGCGGCGTCCGCCCTTGCCATTCTCCACAATGCCGCAGATGCGGAAGGGGTGGTTGAGAATCTCGATGGTATCGCCGACCTTGTGGCCGCCGTCTTTGCGCGCCCAAATGTCATCGATGATGACGTCGTTCGGCTTCTCGAATGGGCCGCCCGCCACCCAGGTAAAGGGCTTCAGCGCGTTGTAACTCGTGTAGTCAATGCCGTAAAGAATCTCCACCGAGCCGGACATATTGAAGTTGGTAATCACCGGCGAGGCCACGGCCACGTGCGGCATCTTGCGAAAGACCTCGGCGATGCGGGCGGGCATCGGCGCGCCGCTGACGCCATTCATGAAGCTCGCATTCGACGGGCGCACCACCAAGTCAGCGCCAATGCCGTTGGTGCGATTCTTTTGATCGTTCAGCATCCCCATGAAGATGGCGACGATGGAGAGAATCATGACGACTTCAATAGCCACCGCCAGAATGCTGATGATGGAGCGGACGGGCCGGTGCAGCAGATTGGCGAAGATGAGCTTGTTCATACGCGATTATGGCTCCGAAAGGCGCAAGCGCCTGAAAAACCTTCGTCTTCAAGGGTAACAGTTCAGGGCTTGCGGAACGCGGAGTTGACTAGCACCGGCCGGTTGTCGGCAAAGTTCGATACAGAAAGAAACAGGCGTGGACCAGGAGGTCCACACTCCAGCCGAGCGGGAGGTCGGCGCTACCCTGTCTTGCAGGGCAGGTTGGTAACGCCCGAGAGGAACTTGCCTGCCGTACATTTGTACCATTCCGGTCTAAAACTTTACAGCTTCCTGAAAAGAAAAGGGAAAGAGATTTTGTTCTTTGAGCATGGAGGCCTTGCGGTTTATTGTGAAAGTGGAAATCTCCTTGAGTTTTTCTAAATATGCTCAAGGCACTCGAAGCGTTTTCTGGTTGACAATGAACAACTTTGGCGAAGAGTTGCGCATGGAACGGATCTCCCGCGGCATCGCGCTCTCAGAGATTATCGCGGTGACCAAGATCAGCCGGAGGCATCTGGAGGCGCTGGAACAGGGAGACTTCCGCCAGCTTCCCGGCGGGATTCTCAGCAAGGGAATCGTGCGCGGCTACGCGGGCGCGGTGGGGCTGGATCAGCAGGCGTGGACGGAACGCTTTCTGGATGCCTCAGGCGAGAGCACTCCGAAGAAGGAAGATGAGCGCGGCTGGGTGGAGTTCGCTTCGAATGTGGGCAAGGCGCGCCTCCAGCAGAGCAACGCCATGGAGCAGCGCCTGCGCTGGATCGGCGTATTCCTGCTGATTCTGGTGGTGGCGGCGGGCGCATTTCTTGGCTTGCGGTACTACGGCTTGCGCGTCGGCTGGTGGACCAGCCTGCTGCCTTTGAAGCTGGGTTAGGAAGTTTCTGAGTAACTTCGCCACGGAAATCATGGTTCATCTCATCGTAGTCTGATGCCAGCGTCTATTTTTTGAGCCATTTACGGCACACCCATAGTCGTGCTCTTTCAAAAAATGTCAACCGAATCAGAGCTTCCCCAGGCGGCTGAAGCGCATCGGATAGACTGGACGGTGGAATGGGCCGCTCACCTGAATCTGAGCAGCGCGCCCGGAATGGAGCTTTCCTTGTCTGAGACGGCAGAGATCATCTACGACGTGGCGATTGTCGGCGGCGGGCCGGCCGGCTACACGGCGGCGATTCGCGCGGCGGAGTATGGGCTGAAAGTTGCGCTGATTGAGCAGACCCCCAAGCTGGGCGGAACCTGCCTGCACGTGGGCTGCATCCCCACCAAGGCGCTGCTCTTCAACGCCGAAATCTGGGAGCAGGTGCGGCACGCCGCCGACTTCGGGATAGAAGGCCTGGGCACGCCCACGCTGAACTGGGCCACGGTGCTCAAGCGCAAGGACGCCATCATCACCAAGCACGCCAAGGGCTTGGACTTCCTGATGAAGAAGCACAAAATCACGCGCATTGAAGGTTATGGCCGCCTGACCGGCCCTGCGCGCGACGGCCTGCACACGGTCGAGGTTCAGATGGCCGGCGGCCAAGCGAGCCCTGTCATAGCGAAGAACGTGATTCTGGCTACCGGCTCCGAGGCCCGTATGCTGCCCGGCCTTGCGCCGGACGACCGCATCCTCACCAACATCGAAATCCTGTCGCTGGAGCAGCTACCCAAATCGCTGATCGTGATTGGCGCGGGCGCGGTGGGCGTGGAGTTTGCCTCGCTCTTTCGCGCCTTTGGAGCCGAGGTAACGATTCTGGAGTTCCTGCCGCGCGTTGTGCCGGTGGAGGACGAAGAGGTTTCCAAGGAACTGGCGCGGCTCTTCAAAAAGCGCGGCATCGAGGTGAACACCGGCGCAAAGGTGGAGAGCGTGGAGCGGACTGAAGCCGGCGTCCGGGTTGCCTTCACCGACGCCAATGGCCGCGCGCAGATCAAAGAGGCGGAAAAGGTATTGGTGGCCGTGGGACGCGCCGGGCGGACCGGCGGCATCGGCATTGAGAAGACGCGCATTGAGCTGGAGCGCGGGCTGATTCGGGTGAGCGATGCGCAGGAGACGGCTGAGCCGGGCATCTTCGCCATCGGAGACATTGTGGCCGGGCTGCCGCAACTGGCACACGTGGGCGCGATGTGCGGATTGATCGCTGCCGCCAAGATTGCCGGCCGCGCCTTCCGCCCGGTGCGCCGCGATCGCATCCCCGGCTGCACCTACTGCGAGCCGCAGATCGGCTCGGTGGGCCTGACCGAAGCTGAGGCGCGCGAAAAAGGCTATGAGGTCAAGGTGGGCAAATTCCCCTTCGCAGGCAACTCCAAGGCCACCATCCTGGGCAACCACGATGGCTTTGTGAAGGTCGTCGCCGAGGCGAAGTACGGCGAGATTCTGGGCGTTCACATTCTTGGGCCGCAAGCCACGGAGCTGATCGCCGAGGCAGTTGCGGTGCTGGAGCTGGAGGGAACGGTCGAGGAGCTGATGTTTACCATTCACGCGCATCCCACGCTGGCCGAGTCGCTGCTGGACGCCTATGGCGCGGTGGAGGGGATGGCAATCAACGCGTGAGCCGCGCGGAAATTTCTAAACGCAGCGAAACTTTTTCCCGGCGACCGGGTTTGCATCGATGACCGCTTCCGTAAATAGCCGTCTAATCAGACTGAAATTGGCGAATTGGAAGCATGAGTTCTAGCGCAGGAGAGATACCATGATGAATCGGCCATTGCTTCAGAGAGTTCTTCCCCGGGCCATAACGTGGATGGCGCTGGCAGTTCTGTCCGTGGTTGTGGCGCTGGCCCAGGAGACCCCATCCTCCAAGGCTGCATACCCTGTCCCGGCTCCGCCTCCAGCGGCAGTTCCGGCACCCGCCCCGGCTCCGACGCCAACTCCAGCGCCTCCTCCAGCGCCCGCGCCGGACCCAACTCCAGCACCCATCGCTGTTCCAACTCCGGCTCCGGTGCCTGATCCAAACCCAGCCCCGGCGCCTCCTCCAGCGCCCGCGCCTACCCCTGATCCGGCTCCCGATCCAGCACCGGTGGTTGTTCCGGCTCCGGTTCCCGTTCCCGTGCCTCCCGCGGAAACGCACGACAAGGCAAAGAGCACCCGCACCGACGGCCAGATTGAAACCGATGTGGTTCATGCTCTGGATACCTCCAAGGCACTGAAGAATGATCTGATCACAGCCGCGACCATTCAGGGCGAGGTGACCATCTCTGGAACCGTATCGAGCGAGGCCTCCAGCGAACTGGCCGAGGCAATTGTCAACCACGTGCAGGGCGTGACCAAGGTGAACAACAATCTTACGGTCGGCGATCCGAAGGCTCCGCCCAAGCCCGATGCGCAGGATCAGCCGGCCTACGCCGACATCCCCGCCGATTCCAACGAGCCTGCAAATAACGGTCCGGCACCGCATCCCAACGAGACGCCCGCGCAGGCGCAGATGCGCGCGCTGATTCGCGCCGAGGTGCAGGCGCAGATTCAGGCCCAGCGGGAGGCTCGGACTCCCAGAAACCCGGTGACGATTCCCGAAGGCACGGTATTGCAGTTGCGGACCAGCCAGTCGGTGAACAGCGATCTAGCCCAGAGCGGGACCACTGTGCAGTTTGTGGTGATCAAGGACGTGAACTCCGGCGGCGTGCTGGCCATTCCGCGTGGCGCAACGGTGAACGGCGTGGTGACCGAGGTCAAGCAACCGGGCAGTTTGAAGGGCTCACCGGAGCTGGCGCTGGCGCTCACCTCGCTTGATTTGGGCGGCCAGAGTTATCCACTGGTCTCCGATGAATTTAAAGTGAAAGGGCCGGGCAAGGGCGGGCAGACGGCCGGCAACATCTTTGGCGGCGCAATGATTGGCACAATTCTCGGTTGCGCCCTGGGTCGCGGCGCTGGTTGCGCGGCCGGCGCGGCGGCCGGCGCGGCAACAGGCGCGGCGGCTTCCGCTGCCTCTCCTGGTCCGGGCATCTGGATTCCCGCCGAGGCCCGTGTGGACTTCCATTTGACCCAGCCGCTCACCGTGACGCCGGTAAGCCTGCAAGAAGCCACGAGGCTGGCGCAGGGGCTATATCCCGGCGGCGCCACTCTCTATCACCGCAACTACTATTATTCTTATCCCTACGGTTATCCTCCCGTCTATTACCGTCCGTACTATCCGATGGGCGGCTATTATTATTGGCGGTAAGCGATAACGATCCGGGCCGATCGCCACTGCCTTACGCGGTGGCGATCGGCCCCATTCATTTTCAACGCGAGGCAATCAGAGCGATTGCCGCCAAGGCGCTCAGCGCTAGATCGTCTTGAGATTGGCGCTACACGGTGCTGAATCAGGTTTCAGGTGCTCCATGCACTCCTTTTCTGACCGCACGACTTGCTTCCATTGCCATCAAATCCTTGCAAAATAAGGGAATCCAAGTTGTCCGGCATAGCCGGCGCATTGCGGATCTGTCTGGACAACGGTGGGGGAGTTCCAATATCCTCTCCACGTGGAAAGTTTGCAGCCATCTAGTGCTCTGATCTGGGAATTGGACCAGAAACTCTCCCAGGATGAGTGGTTGAAATGGCGGGATTCCATCCAAAATCAGGATGAGCAACGGAGTGAAGCCGCCAAGGCTTGGTGTATAAGTTCTCACTGGAATGAGCACACGCCAAATCTTGAGGACTGGAAGATCGTCTCCGGCGATCTTCAGCAATGTGCTCTGACGGCCAGCGACCTGAGCTGGATGGCCGCTGCCGCCGCGCGCCCTATTTGCATTCCGCTGATTCCCTTCTTTGAAGACGAGCAGTTGGCTGATCTGATCCACGGCCTGAACGACCCTGAAGCGGTTGCGGTCCTCGCCAACCAGGTCTATTCCAGCGATTCCATGATGACCATTGGGCCTTCCGGAGGACTGCGGTTCTGCTGGGCTCGGATGAAAGATGCGTTGAAGGAGCAACTCGAGTTTCAGGCTTGGAGATGGTTGCTCGACAATCAGGGCGACGAATCCATCGAGTGGCCTTCCGATAGCGGATTCGATGCGCTGAGCAGATTTCCCGGCGAAGGATCCAGAGACGGTCTCGAACGACTGCAAGTTGCTGTTCTGGAAGGTCTGGATCGCGGCGACCGTAGTTTGGAAATTAAAAGAATCACCGACAGGCTGCTGCCTCTGAATGGTGTATTTCCTCTGGCTTGCCCTGAAGATGAAGTTTCTTTTCTGGAAGATGGAAATCATCGAGAACCGTCTGGAGCCGGCGAGCAACCGAGTGAATTGGTTGATGGAAGCATCATTCAAACAACGGGCTTGCCCATTGAATTTGCAAAATCATTTGTATCTCGAACCGCGAACGGAATGCAGTTGCGATTTGTTGCCATAGGAGCCAACGTGAGTGAAAGCGAGCTGTTTCTTTTTTATCCAGGCACGAAAAACCAGCGTGCGACCTTTTGGTATTCAAACAAGGAAGGCGCGTCTTACTTCTTTGCCGCGGCCAGCCAGGAGGGTATGGCACGGGCCGTACTCGGATCCAGAAAGGATGCCGATAAGACCCCCGCAATTATCGATGATTTGGCGAAGAAAGGCGGCATTTTGTTTGCCGCAAAAGTTGGCTACAATTCTCTTTATTGTTTGAGCTTCGAGGTCTTTCCTGTGGAGGGCTACACCCCTCCCACGGAGATTGCGCTCTTTGGACCTGGCGGCAAAGTGGCCTTCCAGCCACTCGGATTGGACGAGATGGAAATCCCGGACGGCGTTCGTGTCCTGGTCCCTGTCGATCGCAAAGCACAACAGGAACTTAACGCCACTGTCTTTCATCTTCAAGGCCTCCCGGAGGAAGTGCGGACGGCGATGTTGCACACCCTCTCCGGCTCTGGCCTGACTCCGGAGGCCCTTGACGCCCAACCTCCTGCCGCCGCCAAGAAGTTCGCCATGCCCGTCTGGCTTCAGATTCTGCTTGCGTTGCTCGTTGTTGTTCTCCTTGGATCAACGGCATATCTCGCGCACCTACAATTCTCTCCGCAGAAAATCAAGATCCAGCAACCGATTGATTTCCTCAAGAAGCCTTTGATCGATTTAAACAGAGCGCTGCGCGGCGCGAAGGATCCCGGGCTGAACTCACTGTACGCCATCTACGTGGAACCATTTGGAGGGGATGCTGTGGTAACTCCGGCAAGCCAGACCACCGAGGCTTGGATGCTGACCAAGTTGTTCCTCTTCCAAAAGGATGCTAGTACAAATACCATTTGGAACAGTGACTCAAACGCCAAGGCCGAAGCGGCTTCTTCCAAGCTCGAGCAGAACAAGTTAAATGAGATTTACGCCGTGGCCTGTTTGCAGCGTCCGGCATCGCCATCGTTCGCCGAGCTTCACTGCAAGGATGTCTCCTGGAATCAAGCCGCTCAGGATATAGAGGCGCTTGCCGGCCAGATCATCCAAGCGCCGGCGCCAGCACAAGCTCCGGCACAACTTCCGCCTTCTCCTTCAACTTCAACGCCGGCTCCGGCAACTGGAAAAAAGTAACGCGACCATGCTTGCGAATCGATCGCAAACCGCCGGTGGATCGCGGCAAAGACACGATGGAGAAGAATAGGCAAACCGGGTTGTCTTGAGGGGTAGATTGCTTTGGAGATCGAAATCATCAACCGGGAAAGCGGACACTTAGAGCAGTTCCCACTGACATTCGATAGCAAGGACCGCGCTGAAGTAAGGCTCGAACTTGCTCCGGGAGCCAGCGCGCTTCAGGTGGTGTTGCGCGAAGGAAACACGGTCTACACGGCCATTGAGGCGGCCGCGCAACCCGGCGAAAGAGTCAGCTTTGAATTCCTGCGGGATTCACAAGGCGCGGTTCGTCCCATCTGCCGGAGCTTGAAGTACCTCACACTGCCCCTGGAAAAGCCGAGCGAGCCCTTGCTGCTCAGGCCGCATCAGGGTCAGGAACTCGATTTAGCAATCCTGGTGGATGGCACCTGCCTGCATCCGGCCGGGGATCAGGCAAAGGGTCTCGACTATCTGCTCTCTCCGTCCATGACGGAGGCGTGGGAGACGCAGATCACAGCACTGGGCCAGTTTGTGCAAACCGCTGCCGGCCGGTATTCCAGTGTGCGCGTCACGGCGCTCGCCTTTGGCGACGAGCCCATGGAAGGCGTGGTCAGCCGAGACTTGATGCCCGACTATCTGATCTTCCCGCGCGATCCCAAGCACCGCATCTTCGCCCAGGCCAAACCAGAGGAGATCGCCGCACTGACCGGCGAGCAACTGCGCAAGCTGGAATCCACCTCCGGCGGCGACTTTGTGGACGCCCTCGCCGATGGTCTGAATGCCTGTTTGAACTTGCCTTGGCGGCAACTGGCTCGGCGGCTGGTTTTGGTCTTTGGCCAATCTCCCGGCTACTCCCTGCTGGAGCCCTTCGAGAGTCCGGCCAGTTACAACCCGCGAGAGCTGTGCATTGAAGAAGAGGTGACCAAGTTGCATCGCAAACAGATTGAGGTCGCCACCGTCTTCCATCATCCATGGAAGTTCGAAGACCAATATATGCTGGCCCGGCCCAAACTGATCGAGGCCAGCCAGCGGCAATACGCAATGCTGGCCAACCTGCCTTCCTGGGCAATCCGCAGCGGTTCCGAGCCGGCTTTGCGCACGCTCGCCGAGAGCTGGTTGTCCCCTCCAGCTTGCCTTGCGCGCGGCGCGTGCTCTGGAGTGCTGGTTACGGATTAGGTTTGCTGCCTGTGGCCAGAACACTGCGCGCGCGGCTCAGATACGGTGAATCAAAACTGCGGGCCAGCGCGTCAAGGCAATTCCTTACCCGCGACACAGCGCCGCCCGCAATTTTAACCTGATTCGACTGCTCAGCCAGGTTCACGAATTCCGGACCATATTCCTCGACGACCTTCATCTGGCCCGGCTCATCAACTTCAGCGAGCAAAAACAGCGGCGGCACACGGTCAGAGGAGAACTGCCCTACCTGTTTTCGCGTCTCCTTCCCCGGGCACAAGACCAAGAACAGCGCTCGCACCAAATCGCCCTTGACATCCAGTTGCCGTCTTGCATCTTCGCATTCGTGCTGCTTTTCTATCTCCATCCGCTGGTACTTGTTGAAAAAAAGCCTCATCTCCTCCAATAGCCGATTCCGTTCCAGTTCATCAGTTACGATTGGAAACTCAGCGCTCTTGAATTTACTGATGCTATAAAGGCCGGGCGTGAGGGAACGCTCCTTGCTCCTCAGAAAATTCCAGAACAGTTTTCCGCCTGGGCTGAGCTCTGGTGCCGAATCGCCGTCGAATTCAAGGCCGTCATGCAACATCTGCACCATGCGGGCAGCCTCGCGCGAATCATGGCTCGAAAACGGAACGGCTTGCTTTGCCGCCTCAGCAGAAAAGCGCACCTCCGGCCCGCAGATCACCGCGTCCCAACTGTTCCCGAGCCGCTCCGGCGCGAACCATGGTGAGAGCAGCCCTCCGGCCAGTCTCAACTGATCGGCGCGGCGCCGTTCCAGCGGCAGAAGCAGCGCCGCCATGGCCAATGGGGACAGTTGTCCTACAGGCGTTTTCAGAACCGCCAACGCCGAACCGGCCAATAGCTGCTCATAAAAATTGGTCAGCCTTTTGTCGCCGTCATTTTCGCTGCCGTACGCCACGCCGCAGCCCAGGGCATCGAACAATTCCTCGACGCCTTTGCGAAAGCGCGGACGCAGATCCAGATCCGGTCCGGCCTCGATCTGCCAGCGCTCTTCCCGCGGAATCGTCAAAAAGAAATCGGAGTCGGGCCAGCGCCGGTCACGATGCTGCTCCCACCACACTTCTTCATTGAGATTGGGAGCCTCTGGCAAAAGCAGAAAGGCAAGAGCCACGGCGGGCATGGAATCCGGCACATCAAAGGCCGCGGCCAGCACCTGGCTTTCCGCTCCGGCCGGCCGCCCCCCGGCATCCACGGCGTTGCTGGGGTAGTAGCGCACCGCCATCGGCCGCCCCATGGCTGACTTTGAACGCCAGCAAACCACCGGCGATGGGTTCTCCTGAACCCCCAGCCCCAATTCCTGCTCCAGGGCGTAGGGTCTTGGATCGAAGCCTTCGCTCCATGCAATCCAGCGATAGTCGGTAGGAGCGCGATGCACCTTGCCGAAGACAGCACGGCTGGTTTGGAAGCTCTTCCAAACGCCATCCCAACCCTGAAGTGCAGGCCACGAGTACATGGTTACCTAACCCCTTGAGCAGCTTCCAGCCGCTCGAAGATCCAGACAAATGGTTCGAGCAGGTTCACCGGCATCCCGCGCCCGGTGACACGAGGCTGCAGTTTTTCATCCCAGAAAACCGACTTCCGAATCGATCCGTAGGAGAGTTCGAGTCCCACCGAGGAAACCGGAAAATACTTCACATCCGAATAAAACTTATCAAAATCATCCAGCAATTGTGGGCTCAAACGTTCCCTTACAAACTTCTCAGAGTGCTGGCTCAGTTTGCGGTACTCCTCTGGGGTCGTCGCGTACTGATCGGCCTTTGAAAGACATACCGCCAGCGGCCTGCCATCAACCCTCTTGCCAGTTTCCTTAAACAATCGAACGTTCATTTGCATCAGCGCCTGGGTGACGTCGATCTCTTTCTCCTCCCCACGATCGCCATCAATCAACAGGACGATTCCCTCAGCCTCGTACAGGCCATTCAAAGCGATTGCGTCCATCTTGCCCTCGAAACGGAAGCCGCCGCGGTCCCTGGACTCAAAGCTGAACTCTCTGCCGGTCTGCTTGTGGCGAAAGCCGTAGGAGATGCGCTGCTCCTCGCTTTCGACCCACTTGGTGGGCGCGGGAAACTCGTTGCGGCGCTGAATCTGTTCGCTGAACTTTCTCAGCTCCTCTTGCTCCTCTTCAGAGGTCTGCCCCGGAAAGATGCCCCAATCGGGATTCAACCCGGATGAGCGCCAATATAAATTGGCCAGCAGCACGGTCTTGCCGGTCGATCTTGGACCCCAAAGAACAATCATGCCCGCCTCGCCTCTCTGCCGTGCAGGTGGTTGGCATCCAGCAACGATCTGGCCGCATTGCGACTGAGGCGCGTGGGCGGTTTCATCTGGCCATCGTCGCCCAGCCGCTCCAGTGCGCTGCGCGCTTGCTCAATCAGCATTTCATTGGATGTGGACTTCATCAGTTCCTCCAACTGGCGAGCCAGATCCCTGGCTTCGGAGCCGATGCGGGAACGAAGATCGGCCTCCAGCGCGCCGATCAGCTTGTCTGTCTCCTCGATTTGGTATTCAGCCGAATCGTACTCCTCGCGCGCGATGGCGGCCTTGATGCCTTGCAGCAGCGCGCGCGCCCGGTTCGCCGGTCCGCGCCTGTAGCTGGCCACATCGTAGGTGGACAACCACCGGTACCGCGTCTCAAGTCCATGAATCTGTTCAGGAATCCTGCGTCGCGGAGCATCCAGGCGGTCAATGAAATCCTCCGTGCTGGTGATCCTATTGTATGCCTCCTGAAATCGATCAATGTCGCAGGCAGAGGGCAGCTCGGCCAGGTCGTTCAGATCGGAGAGATAGGTCTCTGCGGTTTCCCGATCTGGATGACCCTGGAAGGAGGGCGAGTCTAAAAACTTTTGAAGACTCTCGGCGGCCTTGGCGCGCTTTTCATTCAGCCGGAGCACCGCCAACTCCACAAAGCCATCGATCCTGCTTTTGTGCTGCATCTCCAGGTTGTAGGTCGCGTGCAGGGCTCCGAAGTCATCGGGGATTGGCTCCTGAGTTGCCATGCCCTTCGACTCCGGCGCAAAATCCCGGATTGCCTGAATCCATTCCCGATTGCTCTGGCGCAGCTTGGCGATCTCCTCGATCAACCGCTGCTGCACCTTGACGCGGCGCGCCTCAACGGCCAGCTCCACCTCGGAGAGCCGCGCCTCCTTTTCGTCGAGCCATTGAAATTGCCCCGCGGCTTGTGGATCGAGCAAATGGGCCGCTGGATTCTCCGCGGTGTCCAATCCCGTTTGGTTGATCGCGTCGGCAAGCTGGCGCAGCCGCTCCGTCCGAGCGGCAAGCTCATTCCGCTTGCGGACGATCTCTTCTGCCAGCACAATCACCGACTGCCGCACCCAGTCACAGATATCGAGGGAATCAAAGCAGGCCGACACCGTCCCAGGCAAGCTCTCGCTCTTCGGCAACTGCTGCTCAAATCGCGTCAGCTCCGCATCGGCGGCAATCGTAATCGGCTCGGTGCGCACTGCCCTAATCGATTGCACAGAGACAGAGATCGCGTTGCGAATCGCTTTTTGAAGCGGACCGCGATCGCTCTCCGCTACAAAGTCGATGCCGTCGAGTGCATCTTGAACGCTGGAGAAAAACTCGGTCAGCCGCGACGAGGCCTGCGTCTTCATTGATTCGGCTTGGCGATAGCTCTCCTCTGCCTGAGGATGGCGACCTGCATAGATGCTTAGAAACTGATTCCATCTGCGCCGCAGCCGCGCCAGTTGCTCTGTCTCGGCAGTCTCGGCCAGCTTTCTCAAATCCTCCAGATAGGACTCTACATCCCGTTTGAGCGCGCCAATCTGACTGCCTGTCTCATCCGGCGCATTAACCAGGTTCTGCAAGCGCCTGTCGAATTCCGCGATCGCATCCCCATCCGCGCCCAGCGCACGCGCCAAGTCGGAGCATTCGGCCAGAGCGAGGTTGATCTGGTACGGGTCCATTGAGGGCTCAGGCGTGGTTTCGGGGCTGTCGTCCGCCGCCACGGGAGCCGCATCCTGCTCCTCGGGCGTTGGCGGCGCCGAGGCGTACTCAGCTTTCAGTTGCGCCAACCGATTCTGAGAGAGACTCAGCCATTGCTTTCCAACACCCTCTTCCTTTCCGCAGAAATTCTGAGACCAGGTTTTAGCCAACTCCGTAAAAATCTTCTTTTTATCGCCGCTTAACCGCCGGCTGACATCGCTCGCTTCCCGGATAAGTCCGGCGGCTGCCCGCCTGCGCAACGCCCATTCGCGCAGTTGCAACACCTGTTCGATCACCGGCTTTGCACGGCTTGCCTGACTCACGTTGCGTAGAATATGGCCGAGCAGGCCATGCCAATCGCGGCACAGTTCGGCGATCTGAAGATCGACTTCTATATTCGTCGGGGGATCATACTGAAGCGCATCGACGATGAGACGGGCATCCCGAACAGAATTGAACATCTGCTCCAGAACCGGCATCTCCTTGGAAAGCGCCTCAACTTCTTGTTGAATCGGAGCCAAATTGAAGTATCGCGCACTACTCGCCTCCCCGGACGCGGGCAAGCGCGCGAGGATCCCTTTGCATCGCTCCCGCAAAGCCAGCGCCTCGTCGGGAATATGCCTCTGGATCGCCTCCAGTTCCGACATCAACTCTCGAAGATCCATCCAACCTCCCACGATCACCGATCCCGGTTTTAAGCGAAGACCTCCATCGTGCTTCGCGCATCGATGTCTGAAAGAAAGCGTGTCTCGAAGAGCGGACTCTGCGCCACCGCGCTTCGCTCTTCTTTGGTGTTGACCGAGGAAAGCCACGCCAGCGCCCGATCGAACAGCATTGGAATCAGCCAGGTGTTGGCGCGCATCGCGTCCAAGATGCCCACCCCACCAGGAAAGAGCTCGACAATGGCCAACCCAGCCGATTGCCCCTGCTGGAAGGTCGCCACGCGCAACGTTTCCTCTCCCACTGCGGCATACAACATCAAAACACATTCGAGGACCGAGGCAGCGCTCAACAACTGGTAGTCAGAGAGTGGCCGCGAGAAATCCAGAATCAAGGCTCGCGTCTCGAATTCGGCACGCACCGGAGGGATGCCCGCTGACTTGAAATCCCCGTGCGGCGTGCGCTCAAGCACCCGGCGGATATCTTCTGAATAATGAACTTGAGCCGAGTAGCAGACCAGCCTGGTGTAGTTCAACTTCTCGCTGACGAGCCGGATGTTGCTGACGCGGATGGTTGAATACGGCCATGTCACCACCCCCTCTTCCTCCCGCTTGCAGTCGATGCGCGCCGGAACAGCTTGCCGCGAAGTTTGCGGCGTGGACTCTCCAGAGACGCGATAGAAATCTCCGCCGCTTTCCAGAACCCGGTGCGGATAGGCCTCCAGGGCCAACCGTTCGGGATCGACCTGCCGTACCAGCAAATCGCGCACAGCGTTGTAGCGCAGCTCCACAGGATGCCTGCCCGATTGACCAATCACGCGGAAACCATGCACCTGAACCGGTCCCGGATTGAGGTTTTCGTAGAGCGCGTCGCGCTGGAGCTGCTCATCGCCGTCGAGGAATCGGACCTGCCGGCGCATCAACCGGTTTTCCTTGCTCAAGCCGTCCAGAGCCGTGCGCAGCGTTGAATCCTTCCATTGGAAGCAACTGCGAAGCCCGGTCAGCGTGTCGGGAACCTCCCGCAGGGCGAGCAGAAGGTGACGCTGCACCAATTCCGCGTGCCCCTCGGCGCCAATTAAATTCATCGACGCGCCGTCTTGGTAATAATCCTTGTACCGGCTCAGCAGGAACTGGGCGTAAGGGTTGTCGCTGGGAGCCACGGCAACGTAAAAATCGCTCTCTCCCTCGACAGCCCTGCCACCCTGGCAAACCATCTCTCGAATCGAAAGCACCTCCTCCGGCTTCACACCCAGGATGCAGGCGTCGGCCCAGGGGATGGAGGGCATCAGGCCTTCCGCGGAGAAGCTGCGCTGCGCGCTGAACTGCGCGCAGGTCTTCCAGCCGATGGCGATGGAAGCTGAAACCGCCTTGCGCAGCCCATCCTGCGATCCGTCTTCAAGCAGATAGAGATGTGTTTTGCGGACAAAATCCGGGCGAATGCAAAACAGGTTCTTCTCCGATTGCTCATAAGGCACCAAATGTTCCAGGAAGCCAAGAAAAGCCGCCTCTCTAGCCTGAGGCAGCCGCGCAAAAACCGCCGCGCGCGACGGCGGCGTGCGACGCGTTCCCAGCAGCCGCTCCAGACGCCGCGAGACCGCCCAGACGTGCGAGGCATCCACGCCCGAAAACTCATGCGCATTCCACCACACAACCAATCCAATGCGCGCCAGTGCCGAACTCTGCGTGGTGCGATCCTCGACACCATCCAACTGAGTTCTCAACTTGCCAAGCACAAAGTCGGAGAGCGTCTCGGCGTCGGTCAGGACCAGGGAGGACTCTTCATTCAGGCCGGCACCGGAGGAGTCGCACAGATCGGTAAGGCCCACCGGCGTCTCGCCTCCGATCCGCTCCAGATGCGCGCGCAGCCGCGCGGTCAACGCCGGATCGGGCGAAGCGGTAATCATCAGAGTGGTTTCGCCAAAGCGTTGCGCCAGTTCGGTCACGGCCAGCGCCAACGCTTCCTCCTGGCCGCAGTGATCCGGCCCCAAGATAAAGGAGGCTCGCTCGGCCGGCTCCATCCCGGCGCACATCAGGCGCGAAACCGCCTGACAAAGAACCCCGCTGATCGCAGGAGCGCCCGCTGCAATCAGACGCTGTTGCCACTCGATGGCCACTCCCTCGACAAGCTCGTGTACCGAAGAGGCCTCCCAATCGGCAATCGGACGCATCCTGACTCCCCGCCGCATCATCTCCACGGGCCAGGAGGGCAACTTGGCAGGCGTTGGTTCTGCGCGATCGGTCGCATTCATTTTCTTTTCAGCCGATTCGCGGCTCAGGGCGATCCCGATCAGCACCACGAACAGCATACAAACCAGCGCCCAATCACCGGCATGGATGGTGTCCGCCCAAGCCGGCCAGAGGTCGAAGAGCGCCGGAAGAAAGGGAAGGGCAAAAAGCAGCACCCAGAGCCGAGAGCGAGAGAACTGCAAAATTCCGGCGATCCATCGCCCGCTTTCCGCCGCCGGAGTCCAGAGCAGTCCGGCCAATAGAATCGCCAGCCATGCAAGAAAGAGAATCGTCAGCCAACCGAAAGCGCTCCTCGGCAGCCATCGCTCGATTGCTGGAAGGCTTTCCAGGCAGAAGACAAGCAAGAATGGCGCTCCGACAAACAGACTCAGCCGGGACAGACCCGACGCCCAAAATGGCCCGGCGTCTCCGCCGTTGCGCCGTGCCGCCATCCCGTAAGCCATCGCCCCGGTCACGGCCACAAGAATCAGAAATATCCACGCGGCCATCATGCTGCCTCGCCTCCCCCAGCCTTCAAGGCCGCGCTCCGATTGAGCAGCTCGGAGGAGATGCCAAAGAGTCCGTGGAAGAGGTAGAGCCGCTCAGATCGCTGCGTTTCGATCATGTGCGCGCCAAATCCCGCGGCGGCCAGCGCCTGAGAAATGCTCTGCTTGCCCAGCCAAAGACTTGGCGTCAAGCAGCCGTTTTCAGCGGTTGGCAGACCGTTGGCCACCAGCCAATGGAAGCACACCGGCACGCGCAAAGTCCGCATATACTCCGCAATCTGATCCGCGCGCCGCCGCGATTCCGCCTCGTCCAGTTCAAACGGATCGGCGAATGAATGTTCGCTTAACTCGTCAAGAAAGCGGAGCGGATAGAGAAAAAGGCTGCCGTAAGGCTTTTGCCATCCATTGAAGATCCTGCGGACATGGACCTGATTCTGGAAAGAGGAGGGAGTGCGCGGAATCAATCGCGCGCTGGCGTCCAAGTCCTCGCTCCGTTCCAGGGAGCGGCGCACATCCGAGACGGGCCGGCCATCCTGGAATCGTGGAGGGTACTCGCGGCTGTCCACCTGGCAGGAGCGCAAGAACTCGCCCAACTGCGCGCGCAGCCAGAGCATCTCCTCGCGGCGCTCGGCGAGCGCCAGCCGCACCCGGCGCAGTTCTTCGGTCACGGCCACCAGCAGATTTTGCCTCAACCCGTGCGCCAGTTGATCGGTATACGCCTCGATTCTGCCCGCCACCAGCCCGGAGCGCGCGATGCGGCGCACCCGCTCAGCAAGCCTTCCCTGAGCAGGATCAATGTAGTATTCGCGCGCCCGCTCGGCGGCCGACTCCAGCGCCGGCTGGATGAGCTTGCGGCCGGTCAGCCAGAAGATCAGCGCCAGCGTCAGCGCGCAAGTGGACGCCAGCGCCCAGGCGGGCATCAAGGTTGAGATCAGTAACGCAGACAGGCCGCGCAGCAGCAACGGAGTGAAGGCGACCGCGAAGATCACCGCCAGTCTCGGCCACAACTCCCGCTTGGTTCCGGCGGTCTGCACCTGGCGCAAAAGGAAGCGCCGGTACTCCAACTGCATCCGGGAAGCGTCAACCCAAAGCCCGTCGTCGACCGGTACGCCTCCGACCGGCGCGGCGTCCTGAACTGCTCTGGTGAACTCCATCTCCAATTGCTGCAATTCGGCAAGGACGGTTCCCAGCGGAAGAACCGGGTTCCCGTCCTCGATGGCCATCGAAACCGTCGGTTCGATCCACTCCCGGAACTGCTCCATCACCACGCGCGCTGCCTCGGCGCTCTGCGCTCCGCTGTGGCGCGAGAGCCGTTGAATTGCCTCGTCGGCCCGTTTGACCGCGGCCGCGCGCAACTGCTCCACCCATCGGTCGCTCTCCATGGAGGAAGCCAGCAGGGCTTCTTCCGCAGCCGCGATCTCACGCAAGGCAGCGGCGCGCAACTGCGCTTCTCCCACCAATTGGGAGAGCTTCTCGCCACGAAAGGGCTGGAGCAACTCTTCAAAGGACTGCTTCCGGCCCTCCGGGCTCTGCGCCGAGGCCAGATAGTTCAACCATTCATGGGCAAAGGCCGCCGCCGCCATGCGCCGCAACATCCCGGAACTGCGCTCCACAGCTCGGATACCTATCGAACACAGCGGCGGCACATTGCGATTCTGAGGCTCAAAGAATATTCTGGCCGACGGGTTCGAGCGGATATCCTCGAGCAGCAGGAATTCGAGGAAGAGCACCACCTCCTGCTTGCGCGAGGCGGCCGTGCGCGTGCCCGACGCGGTGTGGCTGTCAAACACGTACACTCGGCCCGCGGCGGGTTGTCCGTTGGCAATTGCCACAGATCCCTCGTCGATGGTTCGTTGCAGCGTGCCGCGCACCGGTTCCATCTCCGGGCTCCAGTAGTCCTCAAAATCGAAGATGTCAATGATATGAAGCAGGGCCGTGTTTGTTGCCGTATCGAACAACCGGTCGCCCGCCAGCTTCTCCATGGCGAGTTCCGTGTAGTTCCTGATCAGCCCGATCGCGTCGGCGGACGTCGGCTGGGCCAGCATATAAATATCGAGCCCCGGATGGCTCGACCCGCCGTGGCGGCTCGGATCGAGCAGCCGCTTCATCTCCCGCTCCACGCCCTCGGCCAGTCCGCTCCGAATCTCCTCGGCGCCGCCTTGCAGCCGGTTGATCTGGTGAAACAGATCGTCCATCAGTTCGTAATTGTTCTCATCCTGCTGCGCGGCCACCTGTTGCGGATCGCGCGGGCCGATCTCATCCGGAACCCAGAAGAGCGAGATACCCTGCAAGCGCCGCTCGTTCAGCGCGCCCACAGCCAGGTCTTCGTCCCAAGGCAGCGCGCCGCGCATGGCCGCGCCGGCCAAAAAGCTGCGCAGTACCTGCATTCCGTAGCTGCCGAATGAGATCAGGATCGAGGGATGCGGCATCAACTGGCTCCAATCTTCCTTAGAGATTCAGCTCACGCCGCATGGACAAAGGCACATTTTCTTGCGCTTCCTCGACCCCCGCCGCTCCCGGTTTCATGCGCGCCGTCAGCCGCTCCTCGAACATGGCCCAGATTGGCTCCTCCAGGCTGTCTTCCCGTCTTTTGGTTCCCTTCTGCGTCGCCAAACCAATGCTCAGCAGTGTTTCCTTGATGTATTTCAGCAAGTTTTGGCTGCGCTCCGCCAGTTGCTCCTCGGTGAGTGAGGCCTTCGCCTTTTGCAGGCTCTCGTTGAATCCAATCCGCACCCGGTCAACGTGGAAGCTCTCGCCCAGCTTGTAGAGCGCCGAAGCCAGGTTCGATCCTAGTTCCTCGTTGCGATCCACCCACACCCACTTCTTGTTCTTGATCTCAATGACCTTGAACAGAACGCCATCCAGCAGCGTATCCAGCGCCCAACTGGTTCCCAGCTTGTCCTTGGCCGGATTCAGATTCGGCAGCGTCTGCTCCCAGTGGTAATCGGTGTGCAGGTTGTAAGAGCGCCGCGGATCGGCCGCAACCGCCTCGTAGTTGGCTTCAATCTCGCCGATCACCGGGATGAAGTAGTAGAGCGGAATGGGCAGATCCATGTCATGTGCAATCGCCAGATGCTGGTCCGCCAGCGGCTTCCAAGGACCGATCTCCGGACGCGTTCCGTCACGAAGCAGCAGCTTGTTGACCTTTGCAACAAAGCTGGTGCTCAACAGACTCTCCTCGATCACCAGATTGCGCGTCCGGTCCAGCTTTACGCCATCGTCCATCGATTGCGAATCGACCAGCGAGAGACGCGCATAGACTCCGCTGAGCAGCGCAAAGGCGTTCAGCTTTCGATCCACGTAGCGGTCAACCTCGTCGTCGCGTACCAGCGATTCGGCGTTTTGCTGCAAGCAGATGCGCGCCTCCAGCTTCAATCCGGTCTCCAGATTCAGGCCCGGCTGGCTCGCATCGCCATAGATCGCCGGCCGCAACAACTCGCGGCCAAGATCGATCAGCGCCGTCTTCAGATCATGCTCCAGCAGGTAGTCGAGTTTGGCGACAAACTTTCCCGTGGCCTTGTCCTGCACCGGCCGTAGTTGTTCGGCGATGCAGTTGGCCAGGGTTTTGCGGTCGAAGGTGATCTGCGCGCGCCCGCCGCGCACAAACAGTTCATGGAAGACCTCGCGCCAGACCCGCCGCTTGGGTTCGTCCATGGTCTCGAAGATCTCCACGCTGAGAGCGTAACGGGGCTGATCGGTGGCTACTCCCAGCCGAATCCGCTCCGCCTCCCGTGCAAGATCCCCGACCACTGCATTCATGCGCGTGGCCAAAGTGGCATACTGGCGCGCCCGGCCATCCAGGTAATCGCGCAGCGCGCGGAACTGGGTCAGCTTCAGTTCGGCGTCGTAGTAATTTCTCTGCGCGGTTCCGGTCTGCTGGAAGCGGTCCTGCACCGCGTCGCGCACCGACTGGAATGCCTCGCGATCTTCAAGCAGACCGAACTTTTTGGTCGCGGCAGCATCCGCCAATTGCGTCGGATTCTCTGAACGAAATTCAGTCTGCACCTTAAGATTGGCGTAACTCCGCGCCAGAGAGGCCTTTTGCTTGGCCTCCGCATCGGGAATCAGCGTGGCATCCAGTTGCTCCAGCAGACGAATCACCAGGTAGCGCTCCTGCAACGGAGACAGCCTCGGATCGAGCCGCTCAATGCAGTCGCCCTGCTTGGCGCTGCCGCGCAAACGGTCCTTGCCTTCCTCGATCTTCCGGTTGGCGGATGCAATCGCGCTTTCGAATTTGTTCAGGATGTCGTTGTAAGCGCCCAGCGATTCCTTCTGCACCGGCAGAAGGTTGGGCGATGGAATCTTCACGTCCGCCACAATCTCCATCCGCTCTTCATCCAGAATCCGCAACACACGCTGGCGCAATGTCTCGCTGCGCGTCTCTTTGCCTTGCTCGTCCTTACCGGTCAGCTTGCCGGTATCCACCTCTTCAACCAGTTTGTACCAGACGCCATCCTGCAAGCCGTCCTTCTCGTCCTCTGAGGCCAGGGCCTGCATCGAAAGCAGGAATGAGCGGTTGATGGCGATCTGGCGTTCGCTCTCCGAGAGCCGGGCGAACTTTGGATCGTCGTAGTTGACGCGCAGATCGGCCAGCTTGGCGTCGATTGCGGAAGCGCCGTCGCTCGATCCGAAGGTGATCTGCTGGCGCAAGGCTTCAGCGGCAAACAGCAGCGAACTGTACTCCAGCAACTCATGCGCCGGAAGCACCAGCGCCGCCACGCCGAAGGCGCCAAAATGCTTGGTATAACCCCGTCCAACGCCCTTCAACTTACCCGGCGCGCGCGTCAGATCTTGAAGGCGTTTTTCGTAATTGTCAACCCCGCCCAAGACGCGCCCAAGCACGGGGCTGAATATCTGAAGGAAGCACGCGTCGCCCACCGTGGCCACCATATCGGGCAGCTCCAGATGCGAGGCGCGATCAAAAAGGAAGGTTAGATAGAAGGGCCGGTTTTTTACCGTGGATATTTTTTCCTTGTTCTCGTCATTCCAGAAAACAAACTCTTCGCCATCCGGGCGCTCCACCTTCGTTTCCGGATAATCGAGCTTGGTTAGATGCTCCAACTCCTTCAGCGCCGCGTAGGTGTTGGCGTGAATATCAGGATGAAGATCCTGCGGCACCTTGTCTGTCATCAGGGTGGAAAGAACGCAATAGCCAAGCACGTGCGGCTCCCACTGCAATTTTTGGATGACATCCTGAATCAGATAACTCATGGATAGAAAGCAGCCCGATCCAGTGCCGCCGCCCAGGCCGCAATAGATGTAAACAAAGACCTGCGCCGGTTCAATCCGGCGGAAGGAGTTATCCGCAGTGAGCATGATCCGCACCAGTTCCTCTAACTTTTGGCGGATGACGGGGCTGTTGTAATGAAAGCCCAGGCGCGACTCGACGCGAATCTGGCCCGCGCCGGGGGTCTTGCCCGCGCGAGGCGTATAGTCACGATCCAGCCAATGCAGGGCCTTGGCATTGCCGGATTCACGATAATTCTCCACGGCGCGCTGCTTGTCAAAGGCACCAATAAGAATGCGATTGGTTTCGGGGATTTTTTCCAAAATACTTTGGTCGTGAACATTTGTGTCAATGCCCACAAACTGCGTCAAGGCGCTCAGGTGGCTTTCCCAATGGGGAAGACCCATTGCCCGCCGGGCAATTCTGTCGACAATCCGCGATCCAGTTCCACCGAGGCCAATGAAAATACTGGGTGCAATCGTAGCTTGCGTGATTTGAATGTCTGCCATTCTATCCCTCTCCTTGCGCATACGAATTATAGACCATGCCCATCGCACACCGCACCCGGCGCAGACGGGTTCTTATTTTGCGCGAAGCTCGAAGTACAGCGTTTGCGCTTCGTTGCGGAAGACCACTCCGAAGCGTGCCAGTGTATCTTGGCCCTGCGGGATGGGCTCCCAGCTTTCATCCGGTTGCTGGCGGAATACCATGCGCCCATGAATGGGCCGAATAAGGATGCGGCTCTTGCTGCCCGCATGCAGACGGACAAAAGCTCCGCGCTTGTGCCGCGTCAAACGAAAGTTCTCGGTCAGATACAACACCGCATCCCGATAAAACCCTGATCGGTAACCGCGCACTGCGCGCAAAGGAAGAAAACTCCCCTCGTTCAGATCCTCGCTCTCCGACATCTGAATACCGACGCGCGGCGGAAAACCATACGGAGATAGATAGCCGTAAACAATAAAGGCCGCCAGCAAAAGCCCCGCCAATCCCAGCAACTCGCGCCGCCAGCAGAAGGTCCACGGTTCAGGCACAATCTCGGCGCGGATCGGCACCTCGGCTCTCTGGTCGGCGCCATCCGCGCGCCGGACAACGAAGATCACTTTATGCCCCTCGGTGGCCTTGCACGCCGCGGGACATTCACCGATCCGCAGCCGAATGGGCCACTGCATGGCGTTGCCGGCCGGCACCCTCACCGTCACCGGCGAGGCGGAGAGCGTGTGCCATCCGTCCGGCATTTGAATCTCCACCTGCACGTTGCGTTTGTTCAGGTCAGTGCTGACCTGCGCCTCAACCTCTCTGGCCACCTGTCCGCCCTCGAATCGCACCATTGATTCAGCGTCCTGGCCCGGCTTCAGGCGTCCAAAGTTGACCTCGGCCCCCGTGCCGAATTCGATATCGCCGGCCTTGGCCAGTTGCGGAAAAGACGGCTGGGTGGCCGGGCTTCCACCATCTCCGATCTGCAGGTTGAAATTCGCGCTCTTGTCGATCTGGCCGCCATAGAGCCGCATCTCCGCCGATACGGTTCCTTCGCTCCCAAAGTGTTGTTGAATGCTGAAGACCCCGGTGCCGTCGTTGACGGGCGTTACGCTCTTCCCGTCGATCTTTCCATCCACCCGCAGGCCGGTCAGCGTTGCCGGATCGGTGACGCGCTGGCCGGTTTTCTGATCGATAATCTCAAACCGCACCGTGGAGTCGGCATTCGCCTTCATCTGCGTAGAAATCATCCGCAACTCAAGTGAGTAGTCCTCCAACAGCATCCATCCGCCCGATATTCCCGCAGGCGGCAGAAACGAGTACTTGCCCGCCGCCGGATTCACCAGATGCACAATGCGGAAGCCGCGCACATCGCTATCGTGGCCTGGACCCCCGTGAGGATTCTGGAAAGCGCCCACTGCCGCGGTCTCTCCCCCTCCACGGAAATTGAAGTCGATCTGCTCCGCAGCGGGATTGCCCTGCGCCGCGCGCACCTCGCCCAGGGAAGAGTCGGCGGCCACCACCAGGTAGGCGTCTTTGACGTGGTCCGGAATCTGGACCCGGATCGCGCCCGAGACTCGCCCTTTTTGCACCTGCTTCGAGCCCAGAAAGCGCTGGTAGACCTCAGCCACCGCCTCGATCAAGTTGGCCGAGTCCCGTACATCGCGGCGGAATTGGATGGCCGGGTTGTTGGCGAATCCATCGTCGGCGTAGCCGCCCAGCCGGATCAAGGCCACCGTGGCCCCGGTCTGCCCAAACTGCTGCAACAATTCGGTGTACTGCTGCTTGCAGCTTCCAAAACCCTCCTCGGCGTCGGTCACAATCAGCAGAAGCCGCGCCGTCACGCGATCCTGACTCAAAAAGGAGATCGCAGTCCGCAGCGGCGCGCCGAAATAAGTGGGTCCATCGTATTGCAACTGGTCGTCCACACTTTGTTTGAACAAGTTGCGGTCAGAGCCGGCGAGTTCCACCATCAGCGCCGGATTCGCACCCGCGCTGCAATCCTGACCATCCGGAATAGAACTGGAGATGCGGGACCGCACCTGATCGACCAGACTGCCTCCTCCCGTCGATGGTTCTCCTGGGCGTGGAAACCGCACGATGGCCAACTGGTCCTGATCTTCCACCAGGTCGCTGAGAATCTTGGAGATCTGCACCGCGAAGCGCGCATGGTCGTTCCAGGTCATTGAACCGGAGGTGTCCACAATAACCGCCACGCGACGCTCCGCCACCAGAGGCAGCGCGCAGATTGCCAGCACAAGGACGATCAGTTTACGGACCATGCTCAAATTCCAGAACGCGTCTGCGAATACTCGATACGGAAATAGTGAACAACGCTTGTGCCCGCCCGGTAGGTGGTTCCCGCCTCCAGCAGATACGATCCGTCCACATCCGGCCGGATTGGAAGCCATTCGCCCCACTCCTCGGCAGACGGACGGCTGACATTTCGAAATCCCGATCCGGGGTGGAAGGCAAATAACCCGCTCCGCGACGGCATCACTCGTCCCACCTCGCTTGCGCCATCGAGCGAAAGGACCGGACGCGCACCCGGCAGCCCAAGCACTTCTCTGACCGAGAGCTTGTGTCGCGCGGCAGACGCAGGATCAGTCTGGCCTGAGCCGGCCATGGCCACCTCCAGGTCAGGAGGCAGACCGTTTTTAGCTCGGAACAGCAGCGCCAGCAACCCGGTCAGCAGCGCAGTAGCCAGCAGGAAGAGCCAAGGACGCAGCAGAAGCCACAGGCTTGGCGCGGCGATGGTCGCTCTTGTCTCCAGGTCGTCCACCGGGCTCAGCCTCTGCTGGGCGGCGTCCAGGCCATCCCACGTCAGGCCGAAGTGCACCAGCAACGGCCGTCCAACATCGCCGCCAGACGGCGTGCCGGCAATCACGCAAAACGAATGGACCGGCTTGGCCAACTCCTCCGGGCTTACCGATTCGCTCACCGAATCAGCGCCGGAGAACTCCTTGCCATCAAAGCTGAACCGCGCGCCGGTCCAAGCCCCGCTGGGGTCGGGCGGGTTCAGCACGCGCGCCGTCAGCGCGTACTTGCTCGCTTTAGGATCTCCTGCATAAAACTGGAAGCGGATTCCGTTCATGCACCCGCTCTTGCCGCCTTCGATTGCTTCACCGCCATTTGCGTCCAACAGCGGCAGCCGGTTCGGAATCACGCCGACGGAGATAAAGGGATACACCGTCACCGGATGCGGCTCGGTCATCCGCTCCACCTCGGTTTCAAACTGCCTCACAACCACTTCGATGTATCCCTGGTAGGGCTTTCCAGGCACCGTACCGTTGACGTTGGCCAGGAATTCGGGCTTGATCAGGAATACCCGGCCATCGGGCGTCAGGTCGCTCGTGGTCACCGGAACCGGAATGCTGTTCCGCTCATCGTGCGGCTGGAGGTAGTGCAGACGGTATTCGATCTGCACATTCGGCCCCGGATCGCCCGTGCTTCCATCCGCGGGCGAAATCACCACATCCATCGGAGCTGCCTTGCCGCCGATTACCTCGTCGATGGGACGTCCCTGGTGGGAGCGGAAGTCGATGTTGACGTGGATCGGACGCAGCACCGCAATCTCAGTCGGCTTGTGTCCGTTGGCGTCGAAGCTCCAATTGCCCGGTTGCGGCGAGGAGAGCCACTCGATGGCGTAGCTCATCAGGCTCAGGTCGCCTTTCTTTTGGCGATCCGGCAGCGTCGCCTCGGTTTGCACAGGGTAAGCGCTCGCGCCATGTCCGCCCGGCGGTGTCAGGCGGAACTCAGGATGATCCTGTAAATTCTGGTTGTGGTAAAGTGCAATGACCGCCGCGCCCCCCGATTTTTGGCCGTTGGTTACATCGATGGTGGAAGGCAACGGCTGGGATTGGTTCTGATCAAATACTTCGCGCGAAAATCCAAAGCTGCGGCTGAAGATCTCCAGCATATCCGAGAGCAGATGGCGAGAATCCTCCCCGGCAAAGACCTTGCCTTGAACTCCCCCAGGTCCGAGGTTCAGCGCCCTGGTAAACCAATCCGGGCTAGCCGAACCGATGGTCATCACAAAGACGTGGATGCGCTCACTGGCCAGCTCCCGCGCCAACTCCGCCAGCCGGGAGGCATCGGCACTTTCCGCGTCGCTGACCCCGTCGGTGATCAGCACGATGACACGATTGTCTTTGGAAGTGCTCACTTTTTTTAAATCGTCGAGCGCCCACTGGAAGCAGGGCGCAAAATAGGTCTTCTTGCTGTCGTAATCCAGTTGGCGCACTTGCTGCCGGAAGTCCGACACCGACACGACGCCGTGCTGCTGCTGCAGGATGACGTTACTGTTGTTGACGGTATAAGGCGGAGTCGTGGCCGAACCCCACTCCGCGTCTGCCAATTTTGGAAAATGCAGCACACTGAAGGTATCGTTGGCGTTGAAATCATTGGACGCCAGGTCATAAAAGAGTTCGGTGGAGAGCTTCACATATCCTGAGGGATCGTTCGTACGCAGCGATTGCGTGGTGTCCATGATGACGCGGATATGCTTCTGCGGCGTCTCCGCGCAGAGCCCGATGCTCAAGAATGCAAGCAGCACACCGGCTGCCAACCCATGAATTGCTTTCATGCCATCATCCGTATTGTGATGCGAAAATAGGGTCCAGACTCTCCTACACGGTACAGTTCGCCCTGCACAGCGCGCCGCCCCTTCGGCGATACCGGCTCCCACTCACCTACTCCCATCTCGCGGTAGAGGGCCCGCGAGCCGGACTTGACCAGCACGGAGCGGCGCGGTCCAGCCTCCAGAATCGCCACTGCTCCCTTCACCTGCCCGTTGATTCTGAAGTCGTCGCGCAGGCAAGCGCGCGCGTTGCGATAAAATCCGATCCCCACGCCACGCCAAAGCCTGATCGGTTGCGGGGTCTGGTCGTCCAGTTCATCCACCTCCGGCGCATAGCAGAGCGCCAGGGCCACCGGAAACCGGAAGGGCTTGATGTAGCCGTAGATCACAAACCAGGTGAGCAGCACGGCCAGAATAATCAGAATCAGCCAGCCCCACCGCTCCCAAAAGCTGAGCGGACGCACCGTCCAGTTCATGCGCAACTCGACCACAGATCCAGCATCCTGCCGGCTGTTCACCGCCAGGTTTACCCAGCTCTGCGCCCGCGACTCCGAGGCTTCGGCCCATTTTCCACTGACCAGGCAAACCTCTTTCTGGTCCTGAGGCAGCGCCATGATCGGCTGCCCGCCCGTCTGGCTCCGTTTGCCGTTGATGCGCAATTCCAGCGTCAGGTTCTTCGGCAGCGCCGCCAATTGCCGCAGTTCGAAGGGAATCGCTCCCTGCTGGTCGGCGTTGAAGCTCAGCGTACGGCAAACCGTCTCGCCCGCTTTGAGTTGCCCAAAATCCACCAGCAGCGGCCCGCCGCCGTACTCGAATCTGCCGATGACATTGACCTGAACCGTCGCCGTGCGATCCAGAAAGCTGTTGTGCGCTCGCACGGTCAGCGGCAGCGTTCCGGTCTGGTTCGCGGTCAACATTCCCGAATACTTTCCGTCGCCGTCGTCGTTCAACTTCACCGTCTGCCCGTCGATATTGGCTTCCAGCGTTACCGGTTCCGGCAGTTCGGCGGGCAGCAGATCGGTTGCGTTCTTCCCGTTGCGCAGGCTCGCCACCACTTTGAACGGCACTCCCGGAACCTGTCCCTGAACGGGATAGAGATACAGCGTCAGGCTGGAACGCTGAATCACCGCGTACGAGGCGCCCGCGCCGCCGCCGTCCACATGAACCGTCCAGTTGCCCGCCGCCGGGTCTCTCAGATACGCCACGCGATACGCCGCGCCGTTGTAGTGATCGGCGGCGTAGTCGGCGGCCACGCTCTGGCTGCCGTTGGTCACGCTAGCCGAGGAGAGCGACTCGTCCCCGTAGAAGACCACCCACGCATCTTCCATCCGCGGCATAATCTTGAACGTCGGCTGCGATGCGGCCACTCCGTCCACGGCGTACGGCGCCCCTACCACCTGGCGAAAGACATCCGCAAAGGCCCGCATCATGCCGGAGGGCGTTCCGTCCACCGAGTTCACTTTGATCCCCGCCGCTTCCACGCGCTCCGGCTTGCCGCTCTTGAAGACCAGCGCGCGGATGGACACGCCCTCCGAGCGCAACCGGTCCAGGTACGGTTTATCGCTCTCCCAGTCGCCGGCGTCCGGCGCTCCGTCTGAAAGCCAGACCACAAACTTCTGCGTCTCCGGCGGCGATTGGTTCTCTTTGAACTGCTGCTCGATGGTCGCCAGCGCAAATTCATACTGCGTATCCATGGCGGTAGGCTTCAGCAGACCTTCCAGGCTGGTCTTGAAGGCCGCGTCCCCCCGCCCGTTGCGGTTGGAGATCAGCAGATGCCGGCCCACCACCTTGTCGCGCGCATCCGGGTCCATGTTCATCACCTGGCAGGTCCGGGAGGGATCATCCGGGCATGGCGTGCTCTGTCCCGTGGTCGTCGCATGAACGACGCCCTGGTCCCGTCCGATGTCGAACAGCCGCACCGCTGCCAGCTTGCCCGGTGAAATATCGGTAAACAGCCGCGTCACCAGCACAATCGCGTTCTGCGGATCGTTGAACCGCATACTGCCGGAGGTGTCGTCCAGCACAATCACATCGGCGTCGAAGCTCTGCTGGGCGCGCGCCGCGGAAGCTCCGAAAAACGCCGCAAGCGCGGCCATCGCCCATGCCAGCAAAGAATACCGGACCCTCGTCGCGATTCGACTCATGCTTCCCCCGCTTCCGATGGCGTCAAAGGGATGGCCTTTGCCGCAGCCATACTTTACTGTACAGGTGTATAGTATCTCTCCGCTGGAGCGATGGAAAACTCGATTGGTATTGCCACCTGTTTGTTTTGGTGGTCTGTCAGTGTGTAAACGAAACTCACCTTATCAAGATGCGTTCTCGGCGGAGGCACTGTCCCGATCAGGGTTATCTTTGCGTCGTCGCAATTTTCACATTCGTGCTTTTCATTCACCCAGTTAGGGTTGAGCGGCAATTTAGGCATATCCCATCGATAAGGAGCCTGGCCGCCCTGGGCGCGCAGTTCGCACGATAGCTGCTGGCCCTGCGTGAGGAAAATCTTTACTCCCGGATCAGAAGCGGTAACTCGTGAATTCTGGCAATCACCCACCACAATCGACAACCTGGACAAGACGCCCGGTTGGCCGGGATTCGTCAAAACGCTCGGTTGGCTGGGAGTGTTAAAAATCATGTGGCCGCCCCATAGATCAACAACGACCAGCGCAAGGACGATTCCCATGGCGATAGCCACATTGCTCCAAAGTGTACTGAACAGTGCCTTGTAGTTTAATTGCTCGCCATTCAATAAAGGTTCGGCCGCCGATTTGACGGAACGCAAAGTTCCCACAAGCCCCCAAACACTTACGCCAATCACTACAAAGAATTCGCAGAACAAGGCAATCAAATAACCGGGAGAGATAACAAGACCTTCCAGTCCTGATGGAAGCATTTGAAACAAGGCAAGTAAAAATAAAAAAATGGTGAGGATGGGTAGGACGAAGAAAAAAACTCCAATTGCGATCTTGTTTTGTTGTTTTCGGATAACATCAAGGGTATTATTTCCGTGAAAGGCATGGAGGAGCTTGATCCAGTTCAATGCGACGGCCATAAAAGACATCGCTAACATCGCAACGAAATTGATAAGACCCACCAATTTCAGCGATGTTTCAAGGTCTAGATGCATAGTAGGACTCCCCTATGAAAAGATTCGTGTGCGGGAATTGCCTGTTGGTTGGAGAAAAGAAATGCTACTATGGCCCCTGAAGCATTGTCAATTGCGCATCCGGCGTTTTAGCAGCGCGGAACTTCATTACCCGCGCCCAACCTAAAGCAATCAGCTGCGAACTGATTTACCTTCATTCACGGCGTCTGTGCTAGAATGGCCCCACTGAAAGTTCAGCCGCGCCGGACAGAGTAATCTGTGATAAACCGAGAGACGCAATCCGCGGTGATTGTTCTTCCGAGTCCCGGAAGTTAGGAACAAGATCGATTCCCATGCCGAACTTACCAACCGAGAGCGACTTCCAACAGTGCGGATATGGGCATTATTACGATGCCGCAAAACAGAGCGACTGTCCTTTCTGCGCCCAGAGAGCCGCGGAATCGGCGGATGAAACCGTGCCGGCCGAGCCCCTCACCCAACCGGATTTGCCCGTTCAGGAACCAATCGCGCCTGTGGTTCCCGAGCCGATTGAGGTAAAGCCCTTCAAGCCGGATATTGCAGTCGCTCCCAAGCCAATGGCTCAGAATCGGTCTTCCCTTCCCCTCTTCCTTTTCCTGATTCTGATCGCGCTGATCGGCCTGGGCGGGGCGTTTTTTAGTTCACATTCCAGTTTGGTAAAGAAGTTTTTCTCAAAAATCTCAGCAGCGGACAGCGACAAGAGGCCTGCGATTCTGAGTTTTCAAGCCGATCCCAGGCAGATTGAAGCAGGAGAAACAGCGATTCTGCGTTGGACCACCACCGATGCAACCACGCTCGAAATTGACCAGAATGTCGGCGTAGTTACCGGGCAGGAGATTGCCGTATCTCCCACTACGACTACCGTCTACACCCTGACTGCCTCGAATCATGGAAGTTCGGTCACTCGTTCAGCAGTAGTTTCAGTCCAGGAAAAAGCCGCCCTTTCTCCGTCAATCAGCTTCTTCTCGGTCACTCCCGTGACAGCCGACCCAAGCCAGCCGGTGGAGTTGCAATGGTCTGTATCGGGCGCCACCAACCTCTCAATCGACAACGGCGTGGGTGAGGTCACGGGCTCGGATAAAGTTGTCACTCCTGCAGGAACCACGACCTACACGTTGACGGCGCAGAACTCTGCCGGCTCGGTCACACGGACCGTAACCGTCACCGTTCATCAGCCGCCCCCGCCAATTCCCCGCGTTGCAGTGGAGAGTTTTTCGGCCACTCCAGACAGGATTGAACGCGGACAGAGCACGGTTCTCCACTGGTCGGTAAAGAATGCCGTCGCCGTCAACATCGACAACGGCGTTGGTATGGTTGAGGGCGATCAGATTAGCCTCCGCCCATCCGCGACCACGCATTACACGCTCACCGCCATTGGCACCGCCAACACTGAGACCAAATCGGTGGATGTCGAGGTAACTCAACCGCCACCGCCGCCGGTCAAGCCGGCTTTGCTTCAACAGGGAGAACTGCACTGCTCCGGCGTGGCGATTCCGCCCAACGGCAAAGTCACCTTCGAGAATCTGCCCCTCGGCCGTTTAAGCTTCACCGTGGATCCAACCGGAGCCTGGAAGATACTGGTAGAAAGGCAGAACGGTTCTCAGAAGATCACACTGATTTCTCAACTCAGAACCATTCAAACCAGTTGTACCGTTCACTGGAAATTGCTGCCTTAGCGCGGACGGAAGGCACCTATTCGGATGCAATGGCTCCTCAATGGAGCGAGTTTGTTTTCGAGTCGCATTCATCGTTCGTGGCAGGCGAGGACAATCACGCGAGTCATGCCGCATCACTCCGGATGAATGATTCGGAATGCTATCGTTTCCGGCGGGAAGATCAAAATGATCTTCCGTGAGCGAAATTTATTCCGCGTGCGTCCAAGAATAGAACTGATCTTTTTCGGGCCGCGCAGCTAAAGGGGCGGCTTGAGGCGTGAGCGTGCCCAGTGGTTCAGCACGGCTCGTTCTGTATATTGAAGTAAACTTGACCCACTGAAGCAGGCCTGAATGTTACTATCCTTGGTTGCTGTTGGCCTTCCTGCAAAGACCGTCTTGCCTTTAGACAGCTCGAAAGGCGCGTTGAATCCGGCGATTCCAGACGCTCCTGGCCTTGTTCTCCATCGACGCAGCCGGGTTCTGCTGCTGTCAACTCTGGCGCTGACCGCCGCGCTTCTGGTGTCGGGTTGCAAGGCTAAGAGTTTCAGCACTGCCTTCGGTTCCTCCTCCGTCTCTGCGGCTCCCAACGCCACTCTGCGCCTGAAGGGTACCACTGCCGCCGTAGAAGCTCGATCCGTTCAAGCTCCACTTTTGGCCGGTCAACAGGTGGGGACATTGACGATTACCAAGCTGATTGCCAGCGGAAGCCGCGTAAAAAAGGGTGATCTGCTGGTGGAGTTTGACCGTCAGGCGCAACTGCGCGACTCGATTGATCGCCAGGCCGAGAGCGCCACGCAGAATGAAAACGTCCTGGAGGCGAAGGCCAAGGAAGAGGCCGCCGTGGCCAAGGATGAAACCGAGATCAAGCAGGCCGAAAGCGCGTTGAGCAAAGCCCGGCTGGAGATGGAAAAAGTTGAGCTGCTCTCGCGCATTGACGCCGAAAAGGCGCGCGAAGACTTGGATGAAGCCGAAGCCACGCTGAAGCAACTGAAGGCGACCTTCGACCTGAAGCGCAAGGCGGCGCAGGCCTCCATTCGCATTCTTGAAATTCAGCGCGACCGCACCCGCGAGACCATGCTACATTCTCAGGCCAATGCAACGCTGATGCAGATTCACTCGCCCATCGACGGATTGGTTGTCTTCAACACCATTTGGAAGCAGGGGCACATGGGCGAAGTGCAGGAGGGCGATCAGGTTCGGCCGGGCGTGCCGTTTATGCAGGTGATCGATCCCTCTCGGATGGAAGTGCGCGTGCCTGTCAACCAGCAAGACCTGCTTCGCCTGAGCGTGGGGCAAGCGGTTGCAATGCACCTCGATGCCTATCCCGATCTGACCTTTCATGGCCGCCTGGATTCGATTGATCCCTTGGGTCAAAAGGGCGATTTTTCCGCGCAGTTGCGCAAGTTTTCAGCCACATTTTCCATTCAGGGAAACGATCCACGACTGATGCCGGATCTATCGGCGGCGGTGGATTTAACAGGCAATACCAATACCGGGAGCCAAAGCCAATGAAGAAATGGCTGAAGAATGCCGGCAAGAAACAGAAGGCGCTGGCCGCGCTGGTTGCTCTGGCGGTGAGCTGCGCAGGCATTTATGCCTTGGCGCACGCTTCTAAAAAAGCTCCCTTGTTGCCCACCATGCAGGTCAAGCGCGGCGAGTTTCTGGACGTGATTCAGTTTCGCGGCGAGTTGAAGGCGATGAAATCTCAAACGATTATTGCCCCGGCCAACGTGGGAGATTTGCAGATTCTGAAGATTGTGCCCGATGGCTCGCAGGTGAAAGAGGGCGATGTCCTTGTTCAGTTTGATCCAACCCAAACCCAGCAGAATCTGGCGCAATACCAATCGACGCTGAAGTCGTCTCAGGCCGAGATCGAACAGATTCGCGCCCAAGGCCGGCTGACCGTTGAGCAGGATACAACGGCGGTGGTCAAGGCGCGTTACGATCTGGCGGTTGCCAAATTGGACGCCAGCAAGAGCGAAGTGGTTTCCAAGATCGAGGGCGAAGAGGCCGCGCTGAAGGTGGCTGACGCCGAACAGGCCTTGCGTCAGGCGGAGACGCAACTGAAGAGCGATCAATCGATTGATGTATCCGCCATCAAAAGCAAAAAGCAGGCCAGCAAGAAAGCCGATTACGATGCCGAGCGGGCGCGCAAATCGCTGGCCGCGATGACGCTGACGGCACCGGCCAGCGGGAGCATCAGTCTACTCAAGATTTGGCATAACGGCAGTGAAACGGTCTTCAAAGCCGGCGAGCGCGCCTGGAGCGGCCTGGCGCTGGCGGAACTGCCCGACGCATCAAGTTTGCGCGTAACGGCGCGCGTGGATGAGACCGAGCGGGGCCGTCTGGCGGTTTCGCAGCCCGTCACCGTGCAACTGGATGCCATTGCCGACCGTGAATTCACGGGCAAGGTGGAGCGCATCGGAACCATCGCCAGCTCTGATTTTTCCGCGGGCTGGCCCTTTCCGCGCAACTTTGATGTTGAGATTGCGCTCGATCAGAGCGACCCACGGCTCAGGCCCGGCATGACCGTGCAGGCCACCGTCATTGTTGATCGCATTCCCAACGCCATCACCATCTCCGCGCAGGCTTCGTTCGTCAAATCCGGCCAGACGGTAGTCTACATCTGGAATGGATCGGAGTTTGTAGAGCATCCGATTCAGATTGAACGGCGCAGCAGCGATCGCATTCTGGTGGCCGGCGGACTGCGCGAAGGCGACCAGGTCAGCCTTAAAGATCCAACGGTGAAGGAGTGAGAACGCCCGCATGAAACGACCTCGTGGCATT
>CAZYCV010000008.1:0-78766 GCA_964645305.1 uncultured Occallatibacter sp.
AAGCTGCCCGCCTCAGACACACCCTTCAGGCTCATTCCTGGATTGGAAAAGACTGCAGGACTTGCTGTCCAGGCGGAGGCGCTTCGCGGATGGAGTTCGTGGTTTCCCACTTTACGCAAAGAACGCGAAATGGATGGGAAATCTAACTCTTAAGGATGTGACAGCTGCTCACATTACCTATTCTGTTGTTCGCGCTGCTGTTGTAAGCATTGCTGATACCGGGCATCTTCCCGGTGGTTCCCCAACACGCAGCGGTCATATTCGCGGGTGTCTGTTTCGCGATAAGGATGAGGCGAGCTCGGATCGTAGGGTTGGGTTGGAAAGGCCGGGTACTGACACTGCTCATGCATTGGAAGCTGGCATTGCAACGAAGGACCCGAAACTGGGCGTGGTGTTAGGGATGGAGTCGAAGGTTGAGTTGGGCGTGGTGTTCCAATTCCCTGTTGTTGCTCTGAGCGAGGGTCTACGGCTGTCTGCAAAGCCGGTTGCATCGTTCGCAGTACGTAGAACACTCGCGATTGAGCTTCTTCCCAGTGTCTTGACTCACGCTTCATGTGCAGTTTGCTGCAAATGATGGCCAATCGCCCATCCGAACTAGCAAGCATACTAAGAATCGTAGGCACCTCACCGTAGTAACGTCCGAGCGAGATATCGTCGATTGACGGCGGCTTTGCGTTCTGAAATTCTTCGTGGAGTAACTCGACGGCCTTCTCCATTGCTTCTTTAGAGTTCTTGTAGTCTCCCAACTCAAAATAAGCGTCGCCTAGTTCTCGCCACGCGAACCCATCTGTTGGATGCGCACGAATATTCTCTTTAGAAGCGGTCACGGCATCCTGTTCTGCGACTATAGCTTTATTGCGCTCAGCGCACAATTTCAAGTCTGCTAATGCCTTCAGAGAATCCATAGAATCGGGTACCGAACTGGTTTGTTCAGGGCTTGGACATTCGATAGGTTCTGCTGCAGACCTAGTCTTCGCGGGATTGGGGTCGTCTTTCGATTGTGCCGACTGCTCGTTGATTTGGGCCAAGAGTGGGATTGTCGGGAGCAGGAACAGGGCTACAAGGCTCCGAAAGCATTTCATCTCGTGCCTCCTGAAACTCACGCTATCCAGTCTATGCGTCTACACGTGGACTGGCAATTGATTCGCACTCCACTTTGTGGCGGGTGTGGGTGGCCTCGGTCCCTTGCCGTTGTGGACCGGTGACAGCAAATGTGCCTGCTTCGGATTTTCCAAGTCTGAAAATCCAAATCTGGAACACCTTGGATTCAATTCCGTCGCTTGTCGCCAGGGATATGCTTCTTGGGGACGCTTCCGTCAAAAAATGCATTTCCACCACAAGCGCCACAGCGCCCCTGCATACCTAATCCGTCTCCAGTATAGTGACCGGGATGTTCCCACTTACATTTGCAATAAACGACTTCTTTTCTTCTCTTCATTATCCCTCCTGCGTAGAATATATACGGAATGAGCAAAAACGAGTGCGGTTTGCGTCAAAAATTCTTAGTCCGGCGGGTGGCCGACATCTGACCAACCCAGAATGATTGAGTGCTCCAGATCTCGATTTTGAGACTTGGGAATCTGCAATCCCTACACCAGTTCGATCGAAACCCGGCGTCCGACCATAGCCGCGGCGCGTTGCAAGCTCCCTAGCGTAATGTCGTTCTTCGGATCGAGAAGGCGGTCCACCTGCGTGCGGCTGGTCTTGAGCAGCGTAGCCATCTTGTTTTTGGAAATCTTCTGCTGCTTCATCGCTTCGGCCAATTGCCATGCGATGACTTCTTTGATCGCCTCGCCTTGCGCCTCCTCGAAGATTCCCTCCGCCTTGAGAAAATCGTCGATGCTCGAACCCATATTCTTTTTGCTCATCGTCATTATGCACCGAATTTAGCATAAATGTACCTTATAATGTGCAGTATTGCAAGCTCAAATCTCATCCTTGTCCCCCATCAGCGTTTCCGACCTGCCGCGCATGAAACTGTAGCGCCGGCCTCCCGGCCGGCTGTCGCGCGGACCTCCTGGTCCACGCTTGTTTTTTCCTGGTGACTATATCGTATGAAGTATGTAATCGGAGGTGTACAAGCGCGGACGAGGACGTCCGCGCGACAGCCGACCGGGAGGTCGGCGCTACACTTTTAGCTACTTCTGCGCGTCTTCGCCGATGCGCAGGACGGCCAGGAAAGCCTCCTGCGGGATGTCTACCTTGCCGATGCGCTTCATGCGCTTTTTGCCTTCCTTCTGTTTCTCCAGCAGCTTGCGCTTGCGGCTGATGTCGCCGCCGTAGCACTTGGCGATTACGTTCTTGCGCAGAGCGGCGACCGTCTCGCGGGAGATGATTTTGGCGCCGATGGCCGCTTGAATTGCCACCTCGAATTGCTGGCGGGGAATCAGCTCGCGCATCTTGCTGACCAGCGCGCGGCCGCGCTCGTAGGCGCAGTCCTTGTGGACGATGATCGAAAGCGCATCCACCGGCTCGCCCGAAACCAGAATGTCCAGCTTGACCATCGGCGAAACCCACTCGCCGGCTAACTGATAATCCAGCGATGCGTAACCGCGAGAGACGGACTTCAGCCGGTCGTAAAAGTCGAGAACAATTTCGTTCAGCGGCAGCTCGTAGGTGAGCAGCACGCGGCTACTGGTGACGTACTCGAAGTTAAGCTGCTTGCCGCGCTTTTCTTCTACCAGCTTGAAGATGCCGCCGACATATTCTTCGTTGGTGAGGATTTTGGCGGTGATCACCGGCTCGCGGATCGATTCTATATTCGTCGGATCGGGCCAGCGCGAGGGGTTGTCCACTTCCAGCACGCTGCCGTCGGTGAGCGTGATGTGGTAGCGCACGCCGGGGGCGGTGGTGATCAGGTCGATGTCGTACTCGCGCTCCAGCCGCTCCTGAATGATCTCCATGTGCAGCAGACCCAGAAAGCCACAGCGGAAGCCGAAGCCCAAGGCAGCCGAACTCTCCGGCTCAAAGAAGAACGACGAATCGTTGAGGCGCAGCTTTTCCAATGCGTCACGCAAGAGCGTGTGTTCGTGCGAATCGACAGTGTAGAGTCCGGCGAAGACCATCGGCTTGATGTCTTCAAAGCCGGGGAGCTGCGCGGCGGCGGGGCGGGTGTCGTCGGTGACCGTGTCGCCGATTTTAGTATCGCTGACCGTCTTGATCGTTGCCGCGAAGAAGCCCACCTCGCCGGCCAAAAGCTGGCCGATCTCGACCGGTTTGGGCATCAAGACGCCCATCGAATCCACTTCGAAGGACTTGCCATTCGACATGAGCCGGATGCGCTGGCCCTTGCGCATGGTGCCTTGCATGACGCGCACCAGCACGATGACGCCGCGATAGGCATCGAACCACGAATCGAAGACCAATGCTTGGAGCGGAGCCTCTGGATCTCCAGTTGGTGGAGGGAGGCGATGCACGATGGCCTCCAGCACCTCATCCACGCCCACGCCGGTTTTGGCGCTCACCGCAATCGCATCGGTCGCGTCCAGTCCGACGGCCTTCTCGATGGCCTCCTGGGTGCGCACAATGTCCGCCGAGGGCAGATCGATCTTGTTGATGACTGGAATGATTTCCAGGCCGTGATTGATGGCCAGATAGGCGTTGGCGAGGGTCTGCGCCTCCACGCCCTGCGAGGCATCCACCACCAGCAGCGCGCCCTCGCAGGAGGCCAGCGAACGCGAGACCTCGTAGCTAAAGTCCACATGGCCGGGCGTGTCGATCAGATTGAGCTGATAGGTGTTGCCGTCGTGGGCCTTGTACATCATGCGCACGGCGTGGGCCTTAATGGTGATGCCGCGCTCGCGCTCCAGATCCATGTCGTCCAGGATCTGGGCTTGCATCTCGCGCCCGGTCACCGAGCCGGTATATTCCAGCAGACGGTCGCTTAGCGTCGACTTTCCGTGGTCGATGTGGGCGATGATGGCGAAGTTTCTTAAGAATCGAGCGTCCATGCGGGGTATTCAAAAAGGCAAATGGCGCGGTGAAAGCGTATTGCCTCCAAGTCATAGCTTATCATTGGCACTTTCATCAGCCGGTACAATCAACTCATCGACCAGGCGAGTTCATCGCAATGCCTTCTTGATCTTCTTCAGGTCCAATGGATCAAACTTGGGATCATCGTTCAAGGGATGCCGCTTGAAAAACTCCCAGGCATCGACGGTGATCTCATTGGAGCGGGCAAAGAAATTGTGGTCGGCGCCGGCCAGCTCGACGTAGTGAACCTCGAAGTTCCTGGAGAGAAGCGCGTCCCGCGAGGCACGGCTCTGTTTGGTCGTCCACCATTGGTCTCGTGTGCCCAAGTAATACGCCAATGGAATTTTGCGCACCGCGAAATCCGCCATTTGATATTTGTTGTTTTCGATCACGCCGCCATGCACCGCTGCCGCGGCAAAATACCGCGACTCCAGGAAGGCGAAGTAGAAGGTGAACATACCGCCGGCGGAGTAGCCCCATAAATAAAGACGATGCTTGTCCACCGGATAGGTTTGGCTGAGCGTCTCGATGGCGTCAGGGATCCACTCGGGATGATCGTAGAGCGAGTCCCAGGCTTGCGGAGAGTTATCGATGTTCGGCGCCAGCAAGATGATCTTGTTGGCCCGGGCCACGGGCAGCCATGCTTGAATCTGTCCGCGGCCATCTCCACCGGCGCCATGCACGGCTACCAACAGAGGCATGGGCGGCGCATCCTTCTCCCGGTTGGGGACGAAAAGATCAAAAGAATGGTCCACACCCTCGAATCGAGTGACGATCCTTTGGAATACCTCTTGGGCCATGCAACCATGTGTCTGCGTCCCAGCGGCAGTTGCAAGCGTGATTCCCAGGGTAACGATCCGGATAAAAGTCCATGGCGTTCTCATCGCCGACTTTACCTCCTGTACCTTCCGGGCACTTGGATTTCGCGGAAGGTCACATCGCCGGAAAATTGAGGTGGACTCTCAATCACGGTCGACTGTCCATGTTTTTGGCGGTGTGTTCCAAAGCAAATCGCGCAATCGAGCGCGCATTGCCTCGTGGTCATAGCTTATCATCGGCTAAGGGTAATGAATTTTCATGCAAATGAGTGGGAATCGTTTTCGTTGGTTTGGCTGCGCCGCGCTGCTATGTTTGCTGGCTGGCTGTGATCCCACCGCGCCTGTGGGTGCCTCCAAAAGCGCACAGCCGCAGGCCACAGCGCCAGCCCTCGCGCCGGTTGCCGCACCCTTGCAAGCCGAGCCGGTGACCGCTCCCGCGCCGCCCATGCCCACCGCAGAAGAACAGAAGGTGCATACACTCGTGCAGCAGGTGGAAGCGGCCTACGCGCAAGGTGAGTCCGACTACCACAAAGGCAGATTGCCCGAGGCCAAGCAGGAGTTCGATCGCGCCGTGGATCTGATGCTGGCCAGCGGGCTTGACATCAAAAGTAATTCCGAGTTGCAGGATGAGTTCGACCGCATCGTCGATGGCGTGAACGCGCTGGAGATGGAAGCCCTGAAGCAAGGCAACGGATTTGTGCCCAGCGAAGAAGAGACGCCGGCTGAGGTAGCCGAGGACGTCACCTTCGAGGTCGATCCCAACATCGTGGCCAAAGCCAAGGCCGATTTGGCCACCACCAACTCCGATCTGCCACTGGTTGTAAACGACACGGTAGCCGGCGTCATCAACTTTTTTGCCAATACAAAAAAAGGCCACAACACGCTGCTTCACTCCTTTCAGCGCGCCGGCCGTTACAAGGCAATGATTCAGCGCGTGATGGCTGAGGAAGGCGTGCCACAGGATTTGATTTATCTAGCCGTGGCCGAGTCAGGCTTCAATCCCAGGGCCGTCGGTCCCAGAACCAGATCGGGCGGCAGAGCCGGCGGAATGTGGCAGTTCATGCCGCGCGGCAACTACGGACTGGTTCGCAATTCCTACGTGGATGAGCGCTTCGATCCGGAGAAATCCACCCGCGCCTACGCACGGTACATGAAGTTCATCTATAACCAACTGGGCGACTGGTATCTCTCCATGGCCGGTTACGATTGGGGCGCGGGCAATGTGCAGCGCGCCGTGGAGAAGACCGGTTACGCTGATTTTTGGGAACTATATAAACGCAATAATCTTCCCAAAGAAACTAAGAATTATGTACCGGAGATTTTGGCAGCGATCATCATCGCCAATCATCCCGCGCAATATGGCTTTGACGATTTGACGCTTGATCCGCCCGTGCTCACCGACACAGTAACCATCAACTATCCGGTCAGCCTGCGGTTGGTCTCGGATCTTGTGGGCGCGCCGGTGGATGAATTGACCGCATTGAATCCCAGCCTGCTGCGCAGCTCAACGCCTCCGGACGCGTCCTTCGATTTGCATTTGCCGGGCGGCATGGCGGAGGTGTTTCAGCAGCGCATCGCCGCGATTCCAGAGGCTAAACGCAATGCGTGGCGCTACCATCGCGTGGCCGCGGACGATACATTGGCCTCCGTGGCACGCACCTATCATGTGACCGAAACCGAGTTGGCCGCGGCCAATCAACTGCGCGCCACCGACAAGATTGAAGGCGTTGAAGCATTGCTTGTGCCCACGCCGCCCGCTGCCGAACCGGTTCATGCGCGGCTTTATACCGTGCGCAAAGGCGATACACTGGTCACCATTGCCGATCGTTTTGGCGTCTCGCTGAATGAGCTTCGCCAGTGGAATAAAGTTCCCGGCATCAAGGTGCAACCTGGCCAGCGGCTGCGTGTAGCTGAGCCCGCGAGTGCGCCGCGCGCAACTGCTCACGGCCATCACCGTGCTGGATCGCAAGCAGTAGAGCATTCATCCCACGGCGCGCCCGCAAAAAACACAACTGAAAAATCTTCATCCTCAAGCGCGCAAAAGAAAAAAGTTGAACCCGCGACAAAGCGCTCCGCACCCGCGGCCAGAGCGAGGAAAAGCACAACAGTTGGCGCAAAAAAATCGAGCGCGCGCAAGCACAATGCAAATCCAAAACTAAAATAAAAAAATAAAAATTGCAGGGAACCTTATTACACACTTGTCATCTGCCAGTGTGAACGTGCAAGCTATTGCTACAATGACTTGCGCGAGCGGAGCGTTTTTCGCCGCGTAAAAGAAAACGCAAACAAGCGCAGCGGCAAGCCGCTGGAGGCAATGGGATGGCAGAAGGATTCAAGATGTACGCGATGAGCGACGGCGAAGCAAGTGGCAAGCCAGCAGAGATTGATTCCGAACACGACGGTTTTGAAGAGGATGATGAGATTGAAAGCTCCAACGTGCTAACCTCTTCGGATGACGACGAAACAGTCGCGGAAGATGTGGTGATCGTGATTGTGGATGAACCTGCGGCAAAGCCGGCCAGCAAAAAGGCCGCGAAGAAAAAGGCTCCCGCAAAGAAGGCCGCGAAGAAGGCAGTTGAGCCTCCCGCGCCGGAGCCAGTAGCAGTTGAGCCGCCTCCGGTTGAACAGGCTCCGGAAGTGAAGGCTCCAGCCGTTAAGAAGGCTGCAAAGAAAGCAGCCGTTAAGAAAGCTGCGGCGAAGAAAGCAGCGGCCAAGAAGGCTCCCGCCAAGAAAGCGAAGAAGGTTGCGGGCAAGAAGGTAGCCGCCAAGAAAGCCGCGGGCAAGAAAGCTCCCGCCAAGAAATCTGCCGGCAAGAAAGCCGTCAAGAAGGTTGTGGCCAAAAAGGCCGCAAAGAAATCCGCCGCAAAGAAACGTTCTGGCGCAAAGGGCGGAAAGGTTGTAGCCAAGAAGGCAACAGCCGGCAAGAGCGCCAGCAAACTCACCAAACGAGGGAAGAAATTGGCCGTTAAAAAGGCAGCAAAGAAGGCGCCCGCCAAGAAGGCAGCAGCAAAGAAAGTAGTTGCCAAAAAGGCTCCGGCGAAGAAGGCAGTAGCCAAGAAGGCTCCTGCAAAGAAGGCAGTGGCAAAGAAAGCTCCTGCAAAGAAGGCAGCCGCCAAGAAAGCCCCTGCGAAAAAGGCAACCAAGTAGCAGGAAACCCGCAGTGCAAGGCAAGCAAAAGAGCCCGGCGCGAGTCGGGCTTTTTTGCGTCTGAATAGCCATAAAGCAACCGCGCGTCCTTCGACTCAGCCGCACCTCGCCCAGGAAGGCTGAGATTTTATTTCGCGCGCGTTCTATCCCGGAGCATTGAGTTGCTTGACGTGCCAGCGCTGATGCCGGAAATAATCCTCGATCAAAAAGCCCAGCGTCACGGGCGCATTCTCGCCGATCTTGCAGATGGCATCCAGCCGTTCATCGGGAAGATGATCCACAGCTGCGGCAAGTATCTCGTGCTCCACCTTCCACCAATGCAGCAAGGTTGTCCAAGGCAGCTCCGCATATCCATGCGCGTCCACCCATGCAGACTGCGCATAGTCTGGTCCGATGAAGCTGCCATGAATGGCCGCGCGCACGATGCGCTGCCGGTTGTTGGCCGCCGAATCCAGCAAATGACCGACAATCTGCTTGCGTGTCCAGCCGCCCGCGCGCCAAGGCGTGTCAGCCAATTCAGCGGGAACCGCCAACAGCGCGGCGTGAACGGCATCGAACTCAGCGCGAAATTTTTCGGCTATCTGAGTCGGCATTTTTTCCCTCACATAGATTCGGATGCTGTCTTTGCTCTCAGAATAGAACAGCGGCCCCACTACCGGAGCCGCTTCGTATGATTTGTTTCTGCGCGCTCACTTCTTCAACTCGGCAATCGCCGCCAGCACTTCCTCGGAGTGGTGATCGACCTTCACCCCGGTCCAAATCTTCGCGATCTTGCCCTGCGGATCAATCAGGAAGGTGTTGCGGCTGGCGATTGTGAAAGTAGCAAAGTGGCCGAGAGAGCCATACGCATCCACAACTTTGTGCTGAGGGTCGGCCAGCAGGCGGAAGGTCAGCCCCTCTTTGGTGCAGAAGTTCTTATGGCTGTCCGGCGTATCCAGACTGACGCCAAGAATCACCGCGCCGGCCGCGTCAAACTGCGCCTGATCGCGCTGGAAGTTATGCGCCTCAATGGTGCAGCCGGGGGTCATGTCCTTGGGATAGAAGTACAGCACCACCCACTTGCCGCGATAGCTCTCCAGCGAAATCTCGGAGCCGTCCTGCGAAGGGAGCGTGAAGGTGGGCGCAACCTGGCCTACGGTCGGCAGCGTTTGCTCATTTTGTGCGGCAGCGCGCACAGCCACCAAGGAAACCACGGCCACCACGGCCACGGCAAGGACGATAAATACTGCTCTGTTCATGGGGAACCTCCGCAAGGTTGGATGGGAAAACCGACCTGCGGGACGCAGAGAGTTTTTCAGCTCGCCGAACCGGTTGCGCCAGACGAAACAGCCGGGCAGGCCGCGCCGCAACTTCCGCCGCATGGCGTCTTGGGCGCCTCCGTTGCCGGCGTTGCCGCGGGAGCAGACTCAGAGGCCGAAGTGGCGTTCTTGCCCGCATAGTCATTTACATAGAAACCGGAGCCTTTGAAGTGAAAGCGCGGCGCCGTAAGCGGGCGCTCCAGCAGACCCTGGCACTTGGGACAAACCAGCTCCGGCTCGGAGTTAAAATGCTGAATCTTTTCAAAGTGGTGACCACACTGGGTGCATCGATAAGCATAGAGAGGCAAAGCGAGTATCCCTCCTGGGCAATTGACCCGATATACCTATTGTATCGGCAGCAGCGGAATTGACTGCAAAAACCCGCCGGGTCTAATTCCTGAGGCGAAGACCATTCACCACCGAGCCAACCACCTTTCCGCTCCGATCCACTGCCACAAGGTTCGCCGCTTGGCCAACGGCAACCGCGGCAACCGCATCGCCCACGCTAAGCATCGCTGCCGGATTCACGGTCAGCAGGCGCAGCACTTCTTCGAGCGGAGCGCCGGAAAACTGGATAAAATTCGTCAGCGCGCGATCCAGCGTCAACACACTTCCGGCCAGAACGCCGCTCGACATTGCCCGGCCTTCCGCCACCTGAACTGCAAAATCTCCCAGGCGGTATTCGCCATCCGGCATACCCGCCGCGCTCATCGCGTCCGTCACCAGAATCCCGCGCTGCGCGCCTTTCGTCCGCCACCACAGCTTCACCATCTCCGGCGCAACATGGATGCCGTCGCAGATCAATTCGGCGTACAGGCTATCCGAGGTCAGAACCGCCCCCAGGATTCCCGGCTCGCGGGCCGTAAGCGCGCGCATCGCATTGAAGGTGTGTGTGGCGCTGACGGCTCCGGCGCGGATGGCGGCCTGCGTCTCTGCGGCTGTGGCATTCGAGTGACCCAGCGAGACACGCACTCCGCGCGCCGTGGCGTGCGCCGTCAGCTCAACCGCGCCGGGAAGCTCCGGGGCCAGCGTCATCAGCCGAATTTGGCCCTCGGCGGCCTCAAAGAGCCGGTCGAAGGTGGCGATGTCGGGGGTCAGCAGATGCTCGGCGGGTTGCACGCCGCGTTTTGTGTGAGAGAGAAACGGACCTTCCAGATGAATGCCGACCGGCGTCGCGCGGCCGGCAATCGGTGGCCGCTTGAGCAGCTTCGCCAATCCCGTGAGCGCCCGCAGAGTTGAGTCGAGCGGCGCGGTTACGGTGGTCGGCAAGTAGCTGCCCGTGCCGTGCTGGGCCAGAAAGCTGCCCACGGCGTCGAGCGCTTCCGGAGTCGCCTCCATCACGTCGTGGCCCATGGCGCCGTGAATATGAATGTCGAAGAAGGCCGAGGCGAGCGTTGCACCTGGAAAGTCAACAACGCTCGCCTTAAAGGGAAGCTCGCCTTCCGCGCGCGAATGGATGGAGGCAATCCGCCCGTCTTCGATTTCGACAACGGGCAAATCGATCAGCCGAGTTCCATCCCAAAGCCGCTCTGCCGTCAGCACGGTCCGCATATCGTGCATTATCGCAGAGCGGCGGCATTAGTGAACCAGCGTGGGCCGCTCCGGCGCAGCCACACTCGGACGCGCCTGCATCGAGCTGAGCATTGCCTGCGTGGCCGCCAGCTCGGCGCGGCAGGCCGTCAACTGCGCATTGAGGTGCGCAAACTGCGATTCCAGATGCAGGCGCAACTCTTCGATGGCGTTTTCCAGCCGGTCGTTGGCCGCAATCTGCTCGGTCTGGCTCACCTGCACCGTCTTCAGGTTGGGCAGGACCACGTCGATAAGAAGCCGTGTGACAGCAACATTAGGATCGGTCATGAAAAGATTTTAAGACGAATTTCATAAAAGCGCCTGATTACGGCTGCCCGCTAGATGGTAATGGGCTGCGGTGACATCGGAGCTAATCTTATGCTTTGATTCTTAGCGGATAGTGTCTCTCTCTTTTTCACAACGCTATTATATTTATATGCATTTTATTGTTGACATACTTTTGCTTATGCGTGTATGCTTTTTTCACGATGCAAAAACCCGACAAAGTCGTTCTCGCCAATGATTCGCGCATTCAGCGTTTGTTTAACAACCCAAACTGGAAACCCGCTGCTGAAGCGGCCATCAAATTTTTCGTTGATGGGGAAATTTGCCCGATCGCTTCTTGGCGTAAATCTTCGAGTTGGGCACAAGTCAAGATGGTTTACGACGAATTGAACAAGAAGTGAGCTAAACCTGGTGAAATTGCTAATTGCTTTCGCTCGGAATGGCCTCTGAAGATTCGGTCGAACACGTGTTTTCAGGAGATGCCCGATGAAAAAGCGTCGCATGATCTTCATTCCCGAAGTCAATCCAAAATCGTTCGTTTTCTTTTTTGAGAGGGGGAATAGTGGAACAAGTTGGAGCATTCGGGATTATTCAATTCGAAGTTGCGTGAGGGAGCGTGGTCCGCGTGATTTTCACTGGACTACGGATGAGATTCATCTGAAGGCGCAATACTCCTTCGACGCTCCCACTGTGTCCACCGACGACCTGGCCTTCTGGCACAAGCAGACCGAAGAACTCAACAACCGCTACCTTGGCAATCCGGCTCCCACTCCGACAGTAGTCGAGGCGCCTCCTGCCAGACTCGCCGCAGCGGCGGATCAGCCCGCACCCGTCACAAAAGGCGATGCGATTCCCATCCTGAATCTCCCGCAGTTATTGGGACTGCCAAAAGGCCGCAAGACGCAGGATATGGAACGAATTCTGCATTCGCGCAACAGCGAGGATTGGGTGACATGGAGTTTTTTCCAAATCCTTCTCAAGCAATATCCATCAGGATGGTGGGGCCATCTTGTCAGCGCGGCGCGACGGCGGAATCCAGAGCTGGACTTTCCTTTCGATGAACGATCGCTTCCAACCCTGAAACTATGGGAATTGGTTCGTTCTCCATCGCAATATGAAGCACAAAGCCGCGCGAGAATGCTGGCTTCGGGGAACCCTGAGTGGATCGGTCGCGCGCAATCTCCTGACCCTGTGGAGGGATCGTCGGAGATCGACATTGCCTTCGAGCATAATCAGTTCTTGGTTTTCGTGGAAGCCAAGCTCGGTTCGGATGTTTCCCCGAGTACAAGCTACGACCCTGGGCGCAATCAGATTATTCGCAACATAGACTGCCTCATCGAGAAAGCCGGCGGCAAGACGGCGATCTTCTGGATGTTCGCCAGAGACGAGGAGCCTTCCCGCGCCTATGTTCAACTCATGAATGGTTACAAGAGCGATCCCGGCCTGCTCGCCCGAGACTTGCCGCATCGAAACGCCGCCGCGCTGGAGAAGATAGCGCAGAATCTTACGATCCTGTTGTGGAGCGATTTCTGTGAGTTGGTTTGCAGCCCTGGAGTTGATCCGGAAGCCAATGCCGTCAAGAAGGAACTGGAACGCCGGATTCTGGTCCGATAAGCATAAGAACACAAAGGAGCAACATGAATCTGAAAGTTACCGCGGAAGAAAGCAAACGGCAATTGAGATCGATTCCGCATCAGACCTGCTTCAAAGCCATCGACAAGCATTGGCTGCTGAATGAGGATGGAACTATTAAGGCCCAAAGTGTTCTTTGGCTATTCTGTTGGGCCAAGACAGGCCAGTCAAGCGATCATGCGCGGCAAGTTGCGGCTCGCATTTTCGATAACATTATGCCGATCTCATTTGAAAAACTCAATATGGTTCTCGATCACGAATATGCTCGAAAACAGAGAGCATCTAAACGCAACATTGAAGAGGAATTCGACCGGTTGATTCGCCCGGTCATGAGTAACTGATCTTAGGAACCTCGCGCGGGGAAGGTTTCATCTCCGGTTTCCTGTCCCGCGCTGAATGCTCAGGGTTCCCTTCGGGCTGGACTTTGCACAAGAAGTAGAAGAGTCCAGCCTATTTTATTTTGTGCGGTTATTAAATTCATTTTCCTATTAGACTAGCTTCATGGCAAAGCGCATTGGCATCCATCTCGGCACCACCGGCGGGGCCTCGAACGCCGTCGAGCAGGCAAGGGCGATTGGCGCCAACACCTTCCAAATCTTCTCCTCCAGCCCGCGGATGTGGCACGCGCCCAAGGTCGACCCCAAGCAGGCCGCCCGGATGCGCGAGCTGCGCGCCAAGCTCGATGTTGGCCCGCTGGTCATCCACACCAGCTACCTGGTGAACCTGTGCAGCCAAACCGAGGAGGTGCGCGAGAAGAGCGTCGTCGCCTTTCGCGGCGAGATTGAACGGGCGCTGGCCTTTGGCGCGGAGTTTCTCGTCTTGCATCCCGGCTCGTGGAAGGGACTGACCCGCGACGAAGGTCTGCGGCTTGCCGCCGAATCCATCAGCCGCGCCATCGACGGCTTGCCTTGGCAGGGAACGCCGTTTCATATTCTGATTGAAAACACCGCCGGCTCGGAGTTCTCGCTGGGCGGCAGCTTTGAGCAGGTCGCCGAGCTGGTGGAGCGTCTGCGCCCCTCGGCCCCGATGGGCGTTTGCCTGGACACCTGCCACACCCACGTCGCCGGCTACGATCTGGTCACGCCCGAAGGCTACGAGGAGACGATACGCCAGGCCGCCGCAACGGTCACTCTGGAGGCGGTGCGCGTCTGGCACATGAATGACGCCAAGGCCGCGCGCGGCTCTAAGCTCGACCGCCATGAGCAGATCGGCAAAGGCACCATAGGAATGGAACTCTTCCGCCGGCTGCTCAACGATCCGCGCTTTGCGCACGCCGCCTTTATCGCCGAGACTCCGGTCGACGCCCCAGGCGACGAGGAGCGAAATGTGCAGGCGTTGCTGTCTCTGGTGGAATAATTTTCGATTTCCTACTTGCTTTGAACGCTTTTTGCCGTCAGACTGTGTGTGTCGCAAAGTTTTGCGTTTGAGGTGGGTTATGCGTGGGAGCATTTGTGGAGTGTTCGTGCTGGCCGTGGTGGCCGGTTTGGCTTTGCCGGTATTGGCCCAGGTTGAACGGGGCCGGACCCACGTTGAAATGGTTCATCCTCGCGTGACGCCCCTGCCTTATACGGCGGAGTACAAGACGACGCGCGTCCGCACGCTGGCCGACGGTAGCCTCTCCACTCGTGAATCCACCGAGGTGGTTGCCGTGGACGCTCAGGGTCGCCGCATGACTTCGACGACCACGGTTCCTTTAACTGGCGATCAGACGCCGGTGACGCGAGTTACGGTCTTCGATCCCATTGCGCACACCAACACCAGTTGGACAGTACCGGGACAGAGAGTGACCGTCTTGACGATGCCCATGCCCGGCGCGCCGCGTCCAGCCTGCGCACCGAACTCGACGGCCACCTCTTTCACGCATTTTGGCGCCACCTTTGGTGTTGATCGAACTCAACCATACAGGCCCAATGTAGAAGACCTGGGTACGGATACGATTTTGGGCCTGGAGGCGCGCGGTCGCCGGACCATCACCATGATTCCCGCAGGGAAGGTCGGCAATGATACGCCGACCCAGCGCACCTCCGAGACGTGGACAGCGATCAATCCAGGCTTGGCCGGCCTTGTGGTGCGCCAGGTGACTGAAGACCCGTTGGCGGGCAAGACAAACAAGGAGCTGGTGAACTTTACGCAAGCCGAGCCGGATGCCGCCCTTTTTCAGCCGCCTGCGGAGTATGAAGTCGTGAACAAGGAGCCGCCCACGCCCTCCTGCCCCGGAACGGCAACCTCTTCGCCATCGACGGAGGGCTCCGGCCAGAGTTTTACGCCGATTGCAGAGCCGCCCGCCCCGCCCGAGCAATGAACTGGTTTCCAGGATTGATTTGCAGGTAGCATTATGCTACCTTGAATCCATGGGACAGCCGGTCAAATTATCGGATGCACTGGTACTGGATGCGCGGATTGCCGCCGAGGCGCAGGAGCGCTCCATTGCCGGTCAGATTGAGTTCTGGGCCAAGCTGGGGCGCGCTGTGGAGTTGCTGCTGGATGGGCGGCGAGTTCTCAAACTCCAACGCGCAGTAGCAGTACGGCCTCTGTCGGAATTGTTGGATGAGGTGGATACCCCAGTGGGCAGAGAAAAGTTGAAGGCCATTCTGGAGAGCGAACCTTTTCCCCACTTTGAGGCTCATCCCAGTCAGGCGGGCTTGTTGGTGCGCATTGAGGAGAATGGCGCGCGCATGGTGGGCCGGTTTGTGAATCGCGCATTTGTACCTGTGTCACTTGACGACGAACTAGACGCGAACTCCTCTGTTCCGCAGCCAAGCTCTGAGCCTGTAGCGGCATGAAAAAGCTGCTCAATCAGCGGCCGATCGTCGTGGCGCTGGCCGGACCCAACGGAGCTGGCAAGAGTACTTTTTATCGCACTTACCTGCAGCCTTCTGGTCTGTGCTTTGTGAATGCGGATGCGTTGGCGCTGGAGTTAGGCGTAGATCCATACAAGGCCGCCAAACTGGCCGATGGCATTCGGCGGCAACTGATCGCGCAACGCGAAAGCTTCATCTTTGAAACCGTTTTCTCTGATCCCGCCGGGGACAAGCTTGCGTTCCTGAAAGAAGTGGAGCAATCGGGCTATACGGTCGCGCTGTTTTTCATCGGAATCAAGAGTCCAGTGGTCTCGGATCAGCGCGTGGCCATGCGTGTCTTGAAGGGCGGGCACGATGTTCCCACCGACAAGATCGTGGAACGCTACCCACGCGTGATGAACAATCTGAGGCTGGCACTCATGGAGCTTGCCAACGTGCGCGTCTACGACAATAGTGACCTGATAACGCCATACAAGCTTGTCGCTGTCAGGGATCGTGGGCAGGAGATCGAAGTGTACAAACCTACGCCGGAGTGGCTGCGGGCGCTGCTGCCTTCAATTCAGATTTAATCTTCGTAGACTTCCCGGCGGTGCCCAACTTTCAAGACAAACACTACCAACCGGTTTTCTTCGAGTCGGCAAATGAGCCGGTAGTCACCGACGCGGTAGCGCCAAAGTCCTGCCAAATTCTTTCGCAGCGGCTTACCATACTGCCGAGGATTTTCCGCGCCTGCAATGCGCTCACGGAGGTAGCAAAGGATGGTTTGCTGAGTGCCAGCGTCCAGTTTGCGCAGCTCGCGGCGGGCGCGATCGTCGAACTCGACGGTCCATTGCTCGGCTCTCGCGGGATCACTTGGCGAGGTCAAGCCCCTGCTCCAACTCCCCTAAAGTCCATCGTTTGGCCGGGTGCTCCAGCCGGTAGAGGGCGGTGTACGTCTCTTCGATCTCATCCAGATGTGCCGAGAGAGCCTCACGCACGTAGAAGCTCTTGGCGCGTCCAGTCAGAGCCGCCAGCTTGTCGAGGCGGGACTCCATTTCATCGGGAATTCGGACTGCCAGCATCAAACCTCCAGAAATTGTATTGCTTGTATGACAAATATAACACAATTCTCGTCTATCATTCTCAACTTGTCAGTAGATCGGCGACTGCCGCCTTCCATTTACACTAGAAGGGTTATGGCAGACGAAAACGAAGTACGGTACGACCCGGCGGCGATTGAACCCAAGTGGCAACTGCGTTGGGCGGCTGATCCCAAGATGTATGCCGCAGAAGCAACCGACTGCGGCAAGCCCAAGTATTACGTGCTGGAGATGCTCCCGTATCCCAGCGGCCAGTTGCACATGGGGCACGTGCGCAACTACTCGATTGGCGACGCGCTGGCGCGCCACCAGTGGATGCGCGGCTACAACGTGCTGCATCCGATGGGCTGGGACGCCTTCGGGTTGCCGGCGGAAAACGCTGCGCTCAAGAACAATACGCCGCCCCGCGAGTGGACGCTCAGTAACATCGCCGCCATGAAAATCCAAATGGAACGGCTCGGCCTGGGCTACGATTGGGCTTGCGAGGTGACCACCTGCCTGCCGGAGTACTACCGCTGGAATCAGTGGTTTTTCCTGCGGATGTACGAGAAAAACCTGGTCTATCGCAAGAAAAGCAAAGTGAACTGGTGCCCGGTGTGCGCCACCGTGCTGGCCAACGAGCAGGTGGTCGATGGCTGCTGCTGGCGGCATGAGACGACGCCGGTCGAGCAGCGCGATCTGGTCCAGTGGTTCTTCCGCATTACCGCTTACGCGCAGGAACTGCTCGACGGCCTGGACAAGTTGGACGGCTGGCCAGAGAAGGTCCGCACCATGCAGCGCAACTGGATCGGGCGCAGCGAAGGCACGGACGTCGATTTCTTCCTCGACGAGGGAGCAGGGAACAGGGATCAGGGATCAGAAAAAACACGCATTCGCGTCTTTACCACCCGTGTGGACACCATCTTCGGCGCGACCAGCGTGCAGTTGGCTCCGCAACACGAGCTGGTTGCGGCCTTCACGGCGGTTGATCCCGCGCTGAAGGCGCAGGTGGATGAGCTGCTCGACCAGCAGAAGAAGGCGCGCGAGGCTGGAGATCTTGGGGCGATTGAAAAGCACGGCGTGGCGACCGGGCGCTTTGCCATCAACCCTTATAACGGCGCGCGCGTGCCCATCTGGGTAGCCAACTACATCCTGGCCGACTACGGAACCGGCGCCATCATGAGCGTCCCGGCCCACGACGAGCGCGACTTCGAGTTTGCAACAAAATACAATCTGCCGATCATTCAGGTCATCAAGCCAGTCAACCAACTGATTCCGCATGAGTTACCGTTCTGTTCAGAAGAAGGAGTGCTCATCAACTCCGGCGCGTACGATGGGTTGAGTTGCGCTGATGCGGAGAAAAAGCTGCAAGAGATAGCCGTCGCTGAAGCCTTTGGCGAGGCCAAGGTCACCTTCCGGCTGAAGGATTGGGGCGTCAGCCGCCAGCGCTTCTGGGGTACGCCGATCCCCATTATTCACTGTGAGCATTGCGGCCTGGTTCAAGTACCCGACGAGCAGTTGCCGGTGGTGCTGCCCGATCAGATCGAAATCACCCAACAAGGCGGTTCACCGCTCAGCCGTGTGCCGGAGTTCGTGAACGTCGCCTGCCCCAAGTGCGGCGCGGCGGCCAAGCGCGAAACCGACACGATGGACACCTTTGTCGATTCGAGCTGGTACTTCTATCGCTACACGGACGCGAAAAACTCCAGCGCGCCCTTTGATCCGGCGACTGCTCAGTACTGGTTCCCCATCGACCAGTACATCGGCGGCGTGGAGCACGCCATTCTGCATCTGATCTACTCGCGCTTCTGGACCAAGGTCATGCGCGACCTGGGACTGATCGTCAACGACGAACCGGCCCGCCGCCTCTTCACGCAAGGCATGGTCATCAAGGACGGGTCGAAGATGTCCAAGTCCAAGGGCAACGTGGTCTCGCCGGACGAGATGATTGGCAAATACGGCGCGGACGCCACGCGCATGTACGCCCTGTTTGCCGCTCCGCCGGACCGCGATCTGGACTGGCAGGAGGACGGCGTCGCGGGAGTAAGCCGCTTCTTGGGTCGTGTCTGGCGGCTGACGACGAAGTTCGCTCCGCTGGCGCGCACGGCGGGTGACCAGAAGGCGGATGCGCCGACAGGCCTATCGCTGAAGCTGCTCAGGAAGCTGCATCAGACGATCGCCAAGATCACGCTTGACTTTGAGGGCCGCTGGCACTTCAATACTTGCGTGGCGGCGATCATGGAGCTGGTCAACGAAATCCAAGCTGCTGACCCGCAACTAACCGCGGGCGAAGTTTCGGCTCCAGTGATGCGCGAAGTGCTGCGGACGCTTGTGCTGCTGCTGGCTCCCTTTGCGCCTTTTATCGCAGCGGAACTCTGGGAGGCATTGGGCGAGGAAGGCTCCGTTCTGCGCGCGCCGTGGCCCACTAGCGATCCCGAACTGGCCAGGGAAGACGAGCTTCAGGTTCCCGTGCAGATCAACGGCAAGCTGGTCGAAGTGGTGCGTGTGGCCGCTGACGCCAACTCCAAAGCTATCGAAGCCGCCGCGCTGGCCGGCGAAAAGGTCCAGGCGCGCACGGCAGGCAAGACGGTCGTCAAGGTCATCGTGGTTCCCGGCAAGCTGGTGAATCTGGTGGTCAAGTAGGTGCAACACCTCCGCCGGTAGGTACAGCTCCGTGCCCCATCCATTTTGCGTTTTTTGCAAAATGGGTGGGCGAACACAAACTTCAACCAGCAATGTATGAGGCAACCATGCCAGCCCCTCTACGCGGAACCCAAACGCTGGTCGGTCAGATGGGCTGGGTCTTTGCGCGGCCCTCGCTGACGGCGATTGAAGTCGCTTGGCGCTGGACCTTCGGATTGCCATTTGCGATCATTGCCTTCCTCGAAGCGATCAAAGTTCTTATCGCGTTGCCGCCGGAGACCACCGGGCTTTCAACGATTGACCTTCAGAATCCTTGGGTCGCTGCGACGCAACTGAGCAGCGCTTGGGCGCTCTATCAGCCTCGTTGCGCCGCCGTCCTGCACTGGCTTCTTCCGGCAGCCGCGTTGGCTTGGATCGTCATCTCCGCTTTGGGCCGCAGCCTGCTTTTCAAGCGCATGGAACCAACCTTGCGTCTTCGTCCGCTTTCCATGATTGCATTGCAGGCCGCGTGGCTGGCTGGTTTTGCCTTCACCGGCTGGGCTTGGCTGCGCTTAATGCAATGGGTTGCCGCTACTCATATCACCCCCAACGCCGAGCCGGACCTGATCGGGTTTGCCGCCTGGGCCATCTTTCTTTCTCTGGGCTTCTTCACCGCCTGGGCGCTGACCAGTTGGGCGCTCTCGATTGCGCCGCTCCTGATGCTGCTGGAAGAGCGATCTGCGCTTTCGGCTCTCGGTCAAACGCTGCGCCTGGGACGGCCGATGACCGCCAAACTGGTGGAGATCAACATGGTGATGGGCATCGTGAATCTGGCGCTGATCGTGCTGGCGATGGTGCTCTCCGCTGCGCCGTTGCCTTTCAGCGACCAGCTTGGCTCCGAGGCGCTGCACGTGGTCTGGACCGCGGCCATGATCTTCTATTTCACCGCCAGCGACACCTTTCAAGTTGTTCGTCTAAAGGGCTTTTTTGAATTCTGGTTGATCTATCGCGCTCCGCAGGCTTGAGCGCCGGAGGCCTTGCGAATCGATCTCTCATAGATTTGCTTATCGCTTTTATTTTCAGTTAATTGTCTCGCACCTCTTTTGATTTTCAATTCTGCCGATAATCTATTTATGACATTTTGGAAGGCAGAAGAGTGACCGATGAAGAGCCTCCCCAATCTGAATCAACCGAGGGAGTATGCTCGGCGCTTGCGGAAGCAGGCCCACGCCGATGACCTGACAGGTTTGCCTAACCGGATTCTGCTCGAAGACCGGTTGCAGAAGGCCATTGATCAGTCCAAGCGGTGGGGCCAGTTGTTGGCAGTCGTGCGTCTTCGTCTGGAAGGCTTGGAGGCCATCCGTGACCGCCACGGGCGGAAAGTCAGCGATCAAGTGCTGATCGCGCTAGCCCGCGCCATGAAGCGCACTCTTGGCAAAACCGACACTCTGGCCTGTTTTGAAAGTGATAAATTTGCGGCCTTGCTGCCGGCGCTGGAGGATGAACAGGCGAGCTTGCCGGCACTCAACCGCCTGTTGGAAGCTACCGCTGAACCGGTTAAAATCGGGGATTTGACGCATCAGCTTTCGGCCAGCATCGGAGTCACTTTCTATCCGCAGCAAGAAGATGCTGATGCCGCTCAGCTACTGCGTCAGGCCAGCCAAGCCATGCACCGGGCCAAAGCGGCCGGTAAAAATCGTTATCAGTTTTTTGATTCAGCGAATCTCTCCAGTGTGGCTGCGCACCCGGAAAGCCCGGATTGCATTCGTCAAGCTCTTGGAGCACAGGAATTCAAGCTCTATTTTCAGCCCAAGGTCAACATGTTGACCGGCAAAGTGGTTGGCGCCGAAGCGCTGATTCGCTGGAATCACCCAAAGCGCGGCCTGCTGCCGCCGGGACAGTTTCTTCCTGCCATTGAAGATCACCCACTGGCTGTTGAACTCGGCGAGTGGGTCATCCGCACGGCTCTTGCGCAGATGGAAGAGTGGCTGAATGTGGGTTTTGAGATCTCCGTGAGCGTGAACGTGGGAGCACGGCAACTGCAGCAAGCAGGCTTTTCTGAGCGATTGGCTGCAATGCTGGCTGAACATCCCCGCATAAATCCCTCCAGACTGGAACTGGATATTTTGGAAACCAATCCACCGGAAGATGCGGCGGTATTATCCCAGCTTCTGACCAAGTGTCACCAAACTGGAGTTTCATTCGCCTTGGATGATTTTGGCGCTGGCCATCTGTCACTGGCTGAACTCAAGGGACTGCCGGTAAAAGTACTCAAGATTGATCCAGGATTTGTGCGCGATATTCTTGTGAGTCCAGATGATTTGGCAATTCTTGAAGGGGTTCTTGGCCTGGCTGCGGCCTATCGCCGCCAAGCGGTTGCCGAAGGCGTGGAGACTGTCGAGCAGGGTTTGATGCTGCTTCGCCTTGGGTGCGAATTGGCGCAGGGCTATGGCATTGCTCAGCCAATGCCGGCCGAAGAGATTCCGCCCTGGGCAGAGATTTGGAGACCTGACCCTCGCTGGACGGATGCCTTTACTGTGGATGTGGACGAGCGACCGCTGCTCCATGCCGGCGTGGAGCACCGCGCCTGGGCAGCAACCATTGAAGCTTACTTAAAGAATGAGAGCGATCTGGAGCCGAAGGTTAGCCGCTACCAGTGCCAGTTTGGCGCATGGCTCTATGGCGAAGGACCGGCCGGTCGCAGTTCTCTGCCAGCCTTCCAGCCCATTGTCGCGCTCCACTGGCGGATTCATGCGCTGGCAGCCGGCATCGTCAAGTTCCACACCCAAGGGCGCAACGAGGAAGGCTTGGCGCGTCTGGAAGAACTGAAAGACCTGGTGGACAAGCTGGCCGACCTGCTCAACACCTACGGGCAAAAAATCGTAGCCGTGGAAGCGGAAGAGGCTGTTCACGGTTGAACTTCAAGCGATTCCAGCCGCTCCAGCCAACTATTGAAATGACGACACTCATTGCGGATGGTTGTCAGACCTATCTCTATGGCCACAAGCGTACCAATAAGTGGTTTCTCGTACCTTGGGAACAATCGTACAATCCTCTTCGATGGCGCAGTATCGACGGAATCGTTAATGTCCTCTGGTGTATCAAAGTCCTGTCGAATTGCAAGAAAATCCGCGGCGAGGTCAGGTCTGCTTATTTCTCGTGCAAAAGAAACCGGATCGCTGAAGAGCAGTGCCTCGAACTCGTGCATCATCACCAATGGGATAAACCGGTTCGGATCGAAGCCAGTTCCCATCGCCATTGAAATATCTGCAATCAATGCTGCTTCTACACATCTCGCCTTCGCTGAGGTTGAGCCCATATTTGGAGCTTCCGGCCGCCCCGGCCAATCCAGCGGAAGCCCATAATAATCAACGATCGTTGCATGAATCGCGCCGGTATCCTGTTTGAGATGCCGCAGAATATCTCTGCGGGCAGTTTGCCAGGGTGGAATGCCACTTCTGCGGGGACTGCCCAATCTTCGTGCACTGACAGAAATTCCACTGGATTGCCACAAATGCTCGTGAAGCACTTCGTTGACGAAATTCTCTTCCGTCTGTCCTTCGACATGAACGAGCAATCGCGGCATGGTTACTCTTTCCCTGGCCTTCCCTCCAACTCGCCCTTCTCCCATAACTGGCCGAGACTATAATCCATTAGCCATTCTTTCAAAGGCTCCGGCTCCAGTCGGCGAATCATCGTTGCACCATCGACTCGATCCGCGACCAGGATGTCTTCCGGTTTGAACTGATCCAGCAGAAGCGAGGATTGTGTTGCGACAATGACCTGTGTTTCGAGCGAGGCCTGCCGTATCATCGCGGCCAGCAGTTCAATCGCATACGGATGCAAGCCCAACTCCGGCTCATCAACAAGAATGACGGATGGCCGCAACTCCACTGGCTGCAAAAACAGCGTGGCCAATGCGATGAAGCGCAGCGTGCCGTCTGAAAAGGACGAGGCGTCGAAGTACTGATCGGACCGCTTATGTCGCCATTCGAGCTTGATGGTATCAGGATTGAGAGCAAGAGGTTTAAGCAGGAAATCTTCGAAGAATGGCGCAACTTGCTGTATTGTCTTACGAATTAATTCATACGAAGCACCATACCGCTCTTGAAGCAGATAAAGAAAAGCCGCTAAGTTGCTACCGTCCGAACGTAGAGACCGATTGTCGTCAAGGCTTGCAATTTTTCTCATTGTGGCAGACGTACTCGTATCATGCAAATGATAGATACCTATTCCATCGATGCTCTCATGAACCCATGTATCGGTTAGATCTGAACAGATAATCATTGCTTCTCTGCTGAAAGTTTCCAACTTGAGCGGATTATTGAAAGAACTTCCGACATTGGGTGGAGCGCCATAATAAGCACTCTCTTGTAGTACGAATAGACCTTCATCCTCCGATGGATTCAGTAAGATTAGATAATGTTGGTCTTCCTTAGTTCCGTCTTCATAACTCTCTCGATTGGGAAACTCCAACTTAACAAGCAACTTCGTTGTATTCTTGGAACCAAAATGCAAAATTCTATCTGCACCTCCTGAACGGGCAACGTATTCTCTCAGTTTTCTAGCCCTGATCTCCTTGAGAAACTGAAACACCCCCAAAAAATTCGACTTCCCAGACCCATTCGCACCAATCAACATATTGATCGGGCGTAGAGGCAAATCCTTGATTGAGCGGATGCTCTTGAAGCCCTCTATCGTGATGGATTGAAACATATCGGAGGCCATTGCATTTCACCTATGTCGAGAATACTCAAAACACCTTCATGCGAATCACCAGATACTTCTTGGGGTCTTCGCGGATGGCCTTCACCAGTTGCTGGGCCTGATCGAGGGTCTGGTCGGCGTGGTCGTAGAGGGCGCGGTTTTGCATCAACTGACCCAGCGTGCCTTTGCCGTCATCCAGGCTGGTGAGGGTGCTATCCAAGCGAGTGATCGTGTCGTCCAGCTTCTTGGCAAAGGCTGGATCTTTGGCCAGCAGGCCCAGCGTGCCTTTGCCGGCATTGATCTCGGCCACCAGTTGATTGGTGTTGTTGGCGGCGGCGTTCAGGTTGTTGTAGAGTGCATCGTCTTTGAGAAACTTGCCCGCGCTCCCCTTGCCCTCATCCAGCGCAACAGAAATCTTGTTCAGTCGATTGACGGCGTCATTGGCGCGGTTATACAGCGAATCGTCCGTGACCAGTTTGCCCAGCGATCCCTGCCCGTTGGCCACCGCTCCGGTAATAGTCTGAAGATCGTTGGCAATCTGGTTGATCTTGCGCGCCAGTTCGGGGTCATTGATCAATTCGCCCACCAAGCCGCGCCGGGAGTTCACCGCGTCGATGGTTGGCTCCAGTTTGTGCAGCAGCTTGTCAATCTGGATGATGGATTCATTGCTGTTGCGCACCACGTCCTGAATGCTGGGCGAGCCGCCGGCTCTCAGTTCGGCGTCGTCCGCGGGTGCCGGTCCTCGGGCGGTGGCGGAGTTGAGATCCACATAACTATCGCCCAGCACGCCGGCCTGATTGATGGTGGCCGTCGAATCCGTGTGCAGAAAGTTAATGTACTCGTACCCCACCCGCATCTTGACTTCGACGGGCATGGGATTGCGCTCCGGGACCACCCGCACATGAATCACATTGCCGATGGTGACGCCCTCCAGCGTCACCGGCGCGCCATCTTTCAGCCCCGCGGCATTCTCAAAGTAAGAGCGGAGAATCAGTTTGCGCGCAAAGAGTCCGCCGCCGGCGCTGGACATCAGCAGAATCAGCACCACCAGGATGGCCATGGCTGCCAGAACCAAGGCTCCCACTCTCAGTTGCGACCATCGAATCTCTTTGCGGCTGGGCACGGGACTCCTTACAGATCGAAAGATAGAAAAAACACCGGTTTACGCATTGAGGATAGCAGATTACACAGAACTAACGTCCGTCCTCAAGCACCACGCTGGCCATGGCAAGCGTGTTTGTGTGGGTGATGGAGAGCGCGGCGCGAACCGATCCCAAGCGAGCGGCAATCTCAGCCGCGCGCCCGTGGAACCTGAGCGTGGGCCTTCCGCTGGGCTCGCGCACAACTTCAATCTCCAGCCAGTTCACCCCGTAACTGATGCCTGTTCCCAGCGCCTTGGCTCCTGCCTCCTTGGCGGCAAAGCGCGCGGCAAGGCTCTCAGCGGATTTGCGCTTGCGCAAGCAATAGGCCTGCTCCGAGGGTGTGTAGACGCGGTCGAGAAAGCGCTGCCCAAAGCGCTCCACCGAGTGCTGGATGCGCTCAATCTCCGCCAAGTCGATTCCTGAGCCGACAATCATGCTGTCTATGAAGCTACATCATTTGCCGTTTGGGTGGAAGTAATTGTCTCTGCGGAGCTTCCAAAAAGCGGCGAAATTGAGCGCTAAAATCCATTTCAATTACCAGCGCAAGGGGCTCCATGGCTGTGGCAAGCCGGTTTGTCTCAAAGCTGGTCAGGGGCCGTTCGACTCCGGCACAACTATTACGCTCCGCGCGAGTGCTCCGATAAGGCAGATGTGAGGCTAAACGGTGCCGACCTTAAACGCAGAGCGCACGATCAGTATTCCCTGGGCATTGCAGATGAAGGCAATCTCAATTGAGGAGCCTTCGCACTTGGTCCAGACTCTCACCGGCGCCATCCTTGGCTGCGGCGGCTGGGTTCTGAGCCGCGGCGCCAATGAAACCGGAACCATCACCATGCTCTTCGAGTTTGAGCGGCAGGCCTGCGTTGACATTTACAGCGTACTGATCGCCTCCGGCCTTGAGTTGAGCCAGAACGGCCATATCCGCTTTACTGAACTGTGCCAATGCACCTGCAACCACACACAAGATTGCGGCACCGAGATCGCCAGCATTGATCTGGAGATCCAGACCTTCCCGGTAGAGATGGCGCATGGCCAAGGGATGCGCGCGAATGGTACCGCCTGACGCGCTATGGGCGCGCTTATCTGGTCGCCTTGGTCAGCAGATCGACCACCTTCCGGTAACGCTCGGCTGCGCCGGGATCAGTTGCGCTCTTCAACAGCGCCGGATCATCCACGCCGCTTTCGCGCAGATTGGCCTCGATCTGTGAGTTCTGGACCTGACCGATCACCTCTTGCATAATCTGCGCCAGAGCCAACGGCTTTACCGGTGAGCCGGACTTTCCGTCCATGGTTGCCGAGTAGTTGGCATCGGCGCCGGCATTCAGAAGGCTCTGCACCTCTTCCACATTGCCATTCCGGGCAGCCAAGTGGAGCGCGCTCCAGCCAGTCGGCGAGGTGCGGACGTTGACGTCGGCACCCTTGCCAATCAGCCTGACGGCCTCGGCGGTATTGTCAGCCTTGACGGCTGTCAAGAGCGCAGTTGGGTCAGGTTTGCAGCCTGAGAGGGAGATGAAGGTGATCACTAAAGCGGATAGAAAAAGCAGCTTAATCTTCATGGAAGCGTATTATCCTTTGTAAGCAGCTATCCATCCAGTCGCTTCATTATCTTTTCCGAATAAAATGGAAGGCTGCTCCCATGATGCTACCAAGTGGCCGTTTGCCCGGTCAATCGCTTGTGATTCATCACGATCCGAAGAATGAATCCTGCATCCAATCGTAACTCAAACGCAATAAAGGCTTTTTCTCCGGTCCGCAAAACAATCCAGCCTTCCACGTTCCGAAGCGAAAAGACGCTTTGGTAACGTGGAAGGCTGGTTGTGATCGTTCAACTTCTCTTTGAGTTAAGATTTTCCGTCGCCTTTGGCCAGAGCCTCGATAACCTTCTGGTAGCGATCAGCCGCCTTGGGATCTTTCAAACTCTTTACGAGCGCCGGGTCATTGAGTCCGCCCTGGCTCAGCGTCGCTTCCATACGAGTGGAAGGAACCTGGTTGGCCAGATCCTCAGCTGCCTTGGCTATCGCCAATGGCTTCAATGGAATAGCATCCTTCGCTTGCCCATCGATGGTTCCAGCATAGTTCGCATCAGCTCCCGCCCTGAGCAATGCATCGACGACTTCCACATTTCCGTTTCTTACCGCATAATGCAGCACACTCCAGCTCTTCGACGAAGTGCGGCTATTGGGGTTGGCACCCAGATGGATCAACCTTGTTGCTTCTTCCGTGTTGTCCGCTCGAACGGCGGCTATCAGTGAGGTCCGCAAAGTTTCCGCATCCGGCTTTGAGCCGAGAACTGGGGAATTCAGCCACCATCCGGTGAAAAGAACAAGAGCAAGCGCGATTGAGAATGATAGGAGGAGTCTCGTTTTCATGATCGTGTCGCATCCCTTCCGCGCACCGTTGGAATCGGCCGCATATTTATCTTCTTCGGCGGATTATGCAGAAACGTTAATCCTGCTATGCAAAATCATGAATTCTTCGTGGACAATTTTTAACACATCCTTTATGAACGGACTGCAGCGCCCACCTGGTCCATACTCTAACCCGTACCGATTCGGCGGTAGCTCTGCGAAAAACGTGGTAAGCAAAAAACTATAAAATTGTACTTGACTCTGACCTTAGGTCAGGGCTGAGCCTGTTTGTGAGGGAAGAAATGAGCAAAACTTATCAAATCCAGGAGTTCGCGGAACTCACCGGCGTGACCGTAAAGGCCTTGCACCATTACGACCGGTTGGGGTTGTTGAAGCCTCAACGGGCGTATTCCGGCTATCGGCTCTACGTCGAGCGCGATCTGGAGCGGCTGGAGCAGATTGTGGCGCTCAAGTATCTTGGCTTCCCTCTGCAAGAGATCAAAGCTGTGCTGGATCGGGCGGCGTTGCAATTGCCGGAGGCTTTACGAATGCAGCGTCAGGCGCTTGCAGAAAAGCAGAAGCTGCTGGCGCGCGCCATGAAAGCGCTCACGGCCGTTGAAAAGGCGCTCGATTCCGGCAAGACCGCAACCCCGGCAATTCTCAAACGGCTCATTGAGGTGATCCATATGCAAAGCGACGTGGAAGCAATGAAAAAGTATTACAGCGAAGAAGCGTGGGCCAAAGTGGGGCCGCGCTACGAGGAAGAGTTTTCGCAGGAATGGATCGATTTAATTGGTGAAGTTGAGGCCGCACTGAGCGAAGATCCCGCCTCTGAGAAGGTGCAGACGCTGGTGGCGCGTTGGCTGGCGCTTTCCAGCAGCGATCCTGAAGTGCGCGAGGGTGCGGCAAAGGCCTGGGCTGACCGCGACAATTGGCCCTCCGCCATGCAACAACGGAATGCCGAGCTCAATATGGAGAAGATCGCTCCGTTCATTCTGCAAGCGATGGCTGCTTACCGGAAAAAATACTACAGCGAGGAGGCTTGGGCTAAAGTATCGAATCGCTCGGAAGTAGAGAAAGCGCAACTTTGGGCCGCGTGGACTGCACTCTGGCGGGAGGTGGCCGATGCACTTGACGAGGATCCAGCCAGCGACAAAGCACAGGAGCTTTGCGGTAAATGGGCTGATTTGGCCGAGAGATCCTCAGGAGGCGATCCGGAGGCTAAAGCTGGCTCCATCAAAGGATGGCAAGATCGCGCAAACTGGCCGGCCGCCATGCAACAGATTGTCTCTCCGTATCGCCTGGAAGAAATGGTGGACTTTATCAAGCAAGCCTACATCGCTCGTGCGAAGAAACAGGCGGCAGAGCAGTGGCGGCAAAGCCATCATCCCGTAGTGTAAAAGCCCCGTGCCCCATCCATTTCACGTACTTTGTGAAATGGGTGGGATACCACGAAATTGACTTGATAGGAACAGTGAAAAAATCCATCGAACCCATCAACCCGCCTCGACCAACCCATAGCGGCGCTGCCAAGCCTCTTTGAGCCGCGCCCAAACGCGCGCCCGTTCGAAGTCGGTGGCCTCGCTGCCGCCTTCGGGCGGCTTGGCAAAGCGGGCGGCTTCGATCTTGGCCAACTCCAGCAGCTTGCGGTCGCGCAGCAAATTGGCCACGCGAAAATCGGGCAGTCCGGCTTGACGCGTTCCAAAGAACTCGCCGGGACCGCGCTGGCTCAGATCAAGCTCAGCCAGCTCAAAGCCGTCCTGAGTGCGGACCATCGCATTCAGCCGCTCCTCGCCGAGCGGAGAGACGCGCTCACCGGTGATCAGAACACAGTAGCTTTTAGCCGCGCCGCGCCCCACCCGGCCTCTCAACTGATGCAACTGCGCCAGCCCGAAGCGCTCCGCGTGCTCCACCACCATCACCGTCGCGTTGGGAACATCCACGCCGACTTCGATCACCGTTGTCGCCACCAGAACATCAATCTCTCCGCGCTGAAAGCGGCGCATGATGACTTCCTTGTCGTCCGCGTCCAGGCGGCCATGCAGCAATCCCACGCGCAATCCGGCCAGCGGTCCCAGGCGCAGCTTCTCGTGCATCTCGACGGCCGACTTCAATCCCAGCTTCGCGCCCGGATTCGCCTCCTGCGCAGCCTTCGGAAACAGTTCCGCGGTCTTGCCCTTGCGAATCGATTTACGAACGTGTGGGAGACCACGAACCCCGATGGGTGCCCCCGGTCTCGATTTTGAGACCGGGGATTGGACAACGATCTCATTCCCAACCTCCGGATCATCATGAGAAAAATCCAGCTCCGGCTGATCCTCCTTCGTACCCTCAATCACCGGATAAACAATGTAAGCCTGCCGCCCCTTGCCCACCTGTTTGCGCACAAAATCCCAGACTTCATCGGCCATCTCGCCGGGAACGCGGCGGGTAACGATGGGCGTCCGTCCCGGCGGCAACTCATCCAGCACGCTCACATCCAGGTCGCCGTAGAGGGAAAGCGCCAGCGTGCGCGGAATGGGCGTAGCCGTCATTACCAGCACATCCGGCTCTGCCTGGTTCGGCTTTTTCATCAGCTTGAAGCGCTGCAAGACGCCGAAGCGGTGCTGCTCATCCACCACCACAAGGCCCAGCCGGTCGAACTCGACCTTCTCTTCAATCAGCGCGTGCGTGCCGATCACAAGTTGCGCCTCGCCGCGGTTGATCTGGCCGCGCGTCGATCGCTTGCGGTCTTCAGAGAGCGAGCCGGTCAGCAGCGCTAGTTTGTAGGGACGGCTGGATTTCTCCAGCAACTTCCGCATCGCCAGAAAGTGCTGAGTCGCAAGGATTTCCGTCGGCGCCATCAAGGCAGATTGATAGCCGTTCTCCATCGCCACCAGCATCGCCTGGAGCGCCACAATCGTCTTGCCGGAGCCGACATCGCCTTGCAGCAGGCGGCGCATCGGGCTCGGCTCGCGCATATCGGCGACAATCTCGCCCAGCGCCCGCTTCTGCGCGGTCGTCGGATGAAAGGGCAGCACCTCGCGGATCGCCTCGCGGACTTTATCGTTCGTCGCAAAGCTGATCCCCACCCGCTCCCGCATCCGTTTGCGCTTCAGTTCCAGGCCCAACTCCAGAAAGAAAAGCTCCTCGAAGATCAACCGCTGATGAGCCGGCGTGGCGGCGGCCTGCAACTGCGCAAAGGGCGTACCCTCCGGCGGAAAATGCGCCTCGCGCAGCGCCCGCTCACGGTCGGGCAGAGCCAGCCGCGCCAGCATCAGTTTCGGCAGGCATTCCGGCACCGCGCCCCGCAGGCCCTCCAGCAGATGGAAGATCGTCTTGCGTTGCCAGCGTGAGGCCAGTCGCGCCCCACCCAGCGATTCGTAAACCGGCGTGATGCGCCCCACTTCCAGCATCCGCGTTTCAGCGTCGGCCGAGGTGTCCGGCAAGATCTCGAACTGCGGCTGAATCATTTTGAAGTTGTTCGACGAGCGCGACGGCTCAACCCGCCCAAAGACAGCCACCGTCTGCCCCGCGCGGAATTTGCCCTCCAGATAACCGCCGTTGAACCAGATGCACTTCAGCGCCAGCCGTCCCTGGCCAACGGTCAACTCGAAGATCGGCGCTTTGCGCGTGGTCATCAGCAGTGAACCGCGCACCTCGGCGATGACGGACGCCGTCTCGCCGGCCTGCAACTCGTCCAGTGAGCGCGGATTCTGCCGGTCCTCATAGCGAAAGGGCAGGTGATAGAGCAGATCCTCGGCGGTGAGAATGCCTTTGGGCGCAAGCATCTCCGCCAAGCGCGGACCCACGCCCTTCACATACATCACCGGACTATCGAGATCAGCCACACTCGGATGCTAAATGGCGGATGCGCGGGGGTACAAACCGGGCGTATCAACTTCCGTGCCCCATCCATTTCACGTTCTTTGTGAAATGGGTGGGAAACCACTGTGCCGTCCAACACGGAGCGTAAAACGAAGGTGCTCAAATTTTAAGAATGTTGCAGGTGAGGGAGCGGAGAAACGCGGATTTTGTTGCTCTTGGCGATCTTCCAAAGATCATACTTGGCCTGCATCCGCAGCCAGACTTCCGGCGAGGATGTTCCGAATGCGGCGGCCAGGCGCACGGCCATCTCAGGCGAGACGGCGGCCTTGCCATTGAGAACGCGCGAGAAGGTGACCCGGCCCACGCCCAAGTGCTCAGCCGCAGCTGATACGGTCATCTCGCCCAGATACTCCCGAATCACTTCGCCAGGATGCGGTGGGTTGAACATACGCATGGTTATCTCTCCTTTCAGTGATTATCCTGGTAATCGACCAGAATGGCGTCTTCACCTTCGAAACGAAAGGTTAGACGCCAATTTCCGCTCACCATAACCGACCAGTGGCCTGCGAGATCGCCTTTCAAGGGATGCAGACGCCATCCGGGAGCATTCATATCCTCGGGCGCGCCGGCATCGTCGAGCATTCCCAACTGAATGCGCAACCGCGCAGCGTGCTGAGCCTGAATCCCGGCCTTTGAGCCGTTGCGGAAAAACTTCTCCAGCCCCTTGTGCGCAAAACTCCTGATCACAAGAACAAGCGTATCGTTTAACGATACAGAAGTCAAATGGAATGTGGCTCGGCCTTGCCTTGCAGGTCTTTGAGCAGCCGGTCAAAGGCCAACCGATAGGAGTCGTGGTCTTTCCAATTGCTGAAATCGGGGATGAAATACTCGCGAATCTCCCGGGCCGAGTCCTTGCCCGCATCGGCGTCGAAGCACTCCCAGTCGCGCAGCGCCTCAAAGGAGCAGAGCCGGATCGGAAAGAGAATGCGCTTGCATTCCTTGATCTCCCTCTTGCGGGCCTTGGAGATTTCCGTTTTTACCCACTCGCTCTGCATGCTGGCCGGGGAGAGGATCAACAGCAGCTTGTCATAAACGCGGATAGCTTCGTCGATCTGCTCATGAACCTTCTTGCCGCTGCGCATATCGTGGGGCGCAAACCAGCAGCGGACGCCTTTGGCTTGCAAATCGGCATGAAGGCGCTCAGCAAACTCCTGATCTTTGGTTGAGTAGCTGATGAAGAACGAATAGAACTCAATGCCCGTACCGACCAGCGAAGCCATGTACTCGATGAAGTTTTCGGGAACGCCGCAGCCGCGGAGGAAGACGTGTGGAATCTTGCCTTTGGATTTGTAAATTGTATCGATGCCGATGCTGGATGGACCTTGATGTATAAGGGTTTCTAATCCTATTGTTCTACTCAAATCAACATTGTTAAACGTAGTATGTCCTACAATCGCCCCAAAAAAGTCTGTCCGATCAAGCTCGGTTGAGTATAGAGATACATTGCATAGGTTTGCCATGCTAATATCTGCACCACTGAGATATGCTTCACTTAAGTCAGAATATCTTAAGTCGGATTCATGAAGATGCGTTCTACTGAGATTGGTTCCATGTAGGTTTGCTCCCAAGAGGTCTGCACCGCTTAGATTCGCTTTCTTGAGATCCGCACCGCTGAGATTCACCCCTCGGAGATATGCTCCGTCTAAAACACAGGAACTATTTTCCGATGAGAGGTAGCCCTTATCGAGCTTTGACTTAAAAAGATGTTCTCCGCACAGATCCGCCCCCGAAAGGTCAATGTCTGTATTATTCATTTTTCGCCAAAGATTCCACGCTGCGACGCCTTCATACAGCTTGGCAAGATGTTCAGGGTTGGCCATGACTCCAGTATGCCAGCGCCGGGCCAGGTTTTTGGAAGCATTTTTCGCAGAATCAATGCTTGTTGGCGCAACCGGCATTCCCTCAGGGGCTAAAGCCCAGCTCATTTTGCGGCATTTACGGCACGACTGAAGTCATGCCCTGACGCTAATTTGTATCTTGAAGACAGTTTTGCGTGAGGTCCCTATTATCGGCTTTTTTCACAGCCTGTGAAGTTGTTCCCATTCAAAACATGACTTGCGCACAGGCGGTTTGCGGAGAATAATCGGCCTAATATCCGCAAATTATGCGGAGTAACTGTGGCGATGCGGAGATTATCAGCTATAATCTCCGCAGAAGGTGCGGAGAATGGCAGAGTATATCCACGAATTGCCGGATTGGCCCCGTTTCCGCTGGAGCCGTGAACTGCTGGCGGAGAAGTTGGCCGCAGTCCGGCACAATCAAGGGCGGTTGCTGGGGCGGATGGAGAGCCTGGGCTTTCCTCTGCGCCAGAATGCCGTCCTGGATACGCTGACGGCGGACGTACTGAAAACCAGTGAGATCGAGGGCGAGCGGCTTGATCTGGAGATGGTCCGCTCCTCAATTGCGCGACGCATGGGTATGGAGATTGGTGGCCTGGAAGCCGTGGACCGCGACGTGGAGGGCGTGGTGGAGATGATGCTGGACGCCACGCGTAATTACCGCCAGCCTCTGACCGCCGAGCGCCTTTTCGCCTGGCACGCTTCGCTTTTTCCTTCGGGCCGCAGCGGGATGAAGCGGATCGAAACCGGCCGCTGGCGGACGCAGAGCAGCGGCCCGATGCAGGTCGTCTCCGGGCCTGTGGGCCGCGAGCGGGTTCACTTTGAAGCGCCGGAGGCCGTGCGCCTGGACCGCGAGATACAGGCGTTTCTGGAGTGGTTCAACGCAGCGGGCGAAGACTGGGTGGTGAAAGCCGCGCTGGGCCACCTGTGGTTTGTAACGATTCATCCGTTTGAAGATGGAAACGGCCGCATCGCCCGCGCCATCGCGGACATGGCCCTGGCCCGCTCAGAGGATTCTTCGCAGCGGTTTTACAGTATGTCGGCGCAGATCCGCGTTGAGCGCGCTGAATACTATCAGCGTCTGGAACAGGCGCAGCGGGGAACCATGGACGCAACAGCCTGGATGGACTGGTTTCTTGCCTGCCTTGGCCGCGCGATGCAGGGTGCGCAGACCGCACTCTCCGGCGTGCTGGCCCGGTCGCGCTTTTGGGAATCCGTGGCCACCGTGCCTCTGAATGAGCGGCAGCGACTCGTGTTGATGCAACTGCTGGACGGCTTTGAAGGCAGCCTGACCACTTCGAAGTGGGCCAAGCTGGCCAAATGCTCGCAAGATACCGCCGCGCGCGACATTCTTGCGCTGATTGAAGCCGGTATACTCCTCCGCAGCCGCGAGGGTGGAAGAAGCACCAGTTATGCGCTGGCGGAAATCTCCCCTGCTTGAAGACATCTCAATGCTTGGCTAGGAAGTAAGCCTCGACGGCCTGGGCCATGGAGGCATGGTTCAGGAATGGCTTTTTGCCTTCGTAACGGGCTGCCCAGAGAACCTGATTCACAATGTCCCTGGGATAGCACTGGCGCAGCTCAAGCTTCAATACTTGGCGAATGAAGTCGATCAAATCCTGGGAGACCGCGGGGTCGATCCCGACATGGTTTTCATGTGCCACGCGGCGCAGAATCTCAGCGAACTGCGCGTCGGAAACACCGTCAATCTTGATCTTGGTTTGAATGCGGCGCAGGAAGCATGCATCCACCAGCTCCGCCGGGTCCATATTGGAGGCAAAGACGACCAGCATCTCGAAGGGAATCTCCAGCTTTTTACCGCCGGCCAGAGTAAGGAAGTCGATGCGGCGATCCAGTGGAACCACCCAGCGGTTCAGCAGGTCCTCTGGGCGCAGGCGCTGGCGGCCAAAGTCGTCGATGATCAGCACGCCGTTGTTGGCCTTCATCTGTGCCGGGCCAACGTAGAACTTGGTGGTTGGATTGTATTGCAAATCCAGCATCTCGGCCGTCAGTTCGCCGCCTACCAGCACTGCGGGGCGCTGGCAAAGCACCCAGCGCGCGTCGCAGTCATCGGGTTCTGACTCAGCCATACGTTTGTGAATCGAGTGGTCGTAGAGGGTGATGATCTCACCATCCACTTCCACCGCATAAGGAATCCAGACCGCATCCTCTGCAATCACCTTGGAGAGCGTCTCGGCCACCGTGGTCTTTCCCGTCCCTGGAGGGCCGTAGAGAAAGACCGAACTGCCGGAGTTGAGCGCGGTTCCAAACTGCCGCAGCAGAGTGGGATCGATCACCAGATGAGCAAAGGCCCGCTTGACATCCTCCGCATGCACCTCACCCTTTTGGACGCTCTGCTTCCGCGTCTGCTCGACGTAACTCTCCAGAGCGACTGGCGCGGGGCCCGTGTAGTGGTTCTGGCTGAGCAGATCGGCCGCCCGCGAGCGCCCCTCAGAAGTGATGGCAATCTGAGGAATTTGGCCGTTCATACCCGTAACCTGGCAAAGCAGTTCGCTGCGCAGGCGGAAGGATATCTCTTTGGCTACCTCGAAGCTGAGGCGAGTCTTTTCTGAAAGCTGATGAACGGAGAGCGAGCCCGCTAGATAAAGAATCTTTAATGCCAGATCCTCAAGAACGCCTTGACGCACGTCGAGTTCATCAATGGTCTGCGGCCGCCGTGCTGGCCCGTGGATAGGTTCGGTCTTTAAGAAATCAAAACTGTGCATTGTTATTCAGGCTATCATTATTTCTTGTTCGAAAGCTTCCCCCGGCAACCGGTGGCGCGCAAATTCTTTAGTCCCCATCATTTGCCGATCCATTGGTTAAACTTCTGTTGCAATTCAACGCACTCCGGAGGTGTTGGTAAACCCAAAAGTAACCGATGCTCATCCCTCTGTCAATAGAGTACAGAGTCATCCGCAATCGCTAAATTGCGGATGCACCCTTTTCCAAAGAGGCGGGAACCGATTAGATTTAACAAACGTATTGATTGCCAAGGAACTGTCCGGCGCGCCTTTGGTAGACTGCATGCAGGCTGGCGCAAGCCGAGGCCTGGAATCTGGGCGCATCCAAATTGCTGATATTCCAACGGGAGAAACCATGCCAGTTGTCCAACTCGAGGCGGTCACCAAGGCCTATGAGAGCAAGGTAGCCGTCAACAATCTGAGTCTTTCGATTGAAGCCGGCCAAATCTTCGGTTTGCTGGGCCCAAACGGCGCCGGCAAAACCAGTTCGATTCGCATGATGATGGGTATTACCATGCCCGATTCAGGCCACATTCGTCTTTTTGACAAGCCATTCGAGCGCCAGAGCCTGGAGCGGGTCGGTTACCTGCCCGAGGAGCGCGGTCTGTATAAAAAGATGAAGGTTTTGGACCAGTTGGTTTTTTTTGGCGGCCTGCACGGGCTGAGCGCCGAAGAGGCCGAGAAGCAGGCAACCGCCTGGGCCAAGCGGATGGAGATTGCCGAGACGCTTGGAAAGAAGACCGAAGAGCTCTCCAAGGGTATGCAGCAAAAGATTCAATTCATCTCCACACTGCTGCACTCGCCGGGGCTGATTGTGATGGATGAGCCCTTCAGCGGACTTGATCCGGTGAATGCCGTGTTGGTGGAGCGAACGCTGCTGGAACTCAAAAGCCAGGGCAAGGCGATTGTCTTTTCCACGCATCGCATGGAACAGGTGGAGAAGCTATGCGACTCGATCTGCTTGATTAATAACGGTGAAGCAGTGCTGAGCGGCAACTTGCGCGAGATCAAGAAGCGCTACGAGCGCAACCGGGTGATTGTCGAGTTCGAGGGCAGCTCCGCCTTTTTGACCAGCGACGAGATTGCCGAGGCCCGGAACTTCTCTGGCCACGCCGAGATCAAGCTGAAACCGCATGGCGACGCGCAGAAGCTGCTGCACGAAGCCGCCGCGGGCGCCACAATCTATCGCTTCGAGCTGGTCGAGCCGTCGCTGGAAGAGATTTTTATCGAGACCGTGGGAGGCAAGGCCAATGCGTAATATCCTTCTTGTCGCCAAGCGCGAGTATCTGGAGCAGATCAGAGGCCGCGCCTTCAAAATCTCCACCGTTGCCCTGCCATTGTTGGTTGCCGCGCTGATGGTCTTTACCAACTACATGGGCCATAAGGCCAATACGGGCAAGCACATCGCCATTGTGGCCGAGGACGCCTCGCTCGCCAACCAGGTGCGCCAGCAGATGCTGGACGACACATGGGCTCAATACAAAGTGGACGTAACCGCGCCGGCCAGCGCCCAGCAGCGAGAAGCGTTGAAAGCTCAGGTACGCGCCAAGGCCATTGACGGCGTTCTGGCCATCGACTCCTCTGATCCCAATAAGATCACGGCCACCATCACCTCTCTATCGGTCGCCGATGTCTCCGTCTACGGTGGCCTGCAGAATGCCTTGAATCGCGGGGTCATCAACGAACGCATGATCGCCAAGGGGATGAGTCAGTCCGAGGCCGATACCATTCTTGCCAAGGTTTCCATTGATGCATTGCAACTGGACAAGGACGGAAAGATTGGCAAGAACAACGGGAGCGCCGTCGTCATCAAGGCGACCATTATGCTGCTCGTGCTCTCCATTCCCATCATTCTTTACGGGCTGGATATGGCGCGCGCGATTATTGAAGAGAAGACCTCCCGCATCTTCGAGGTAATGCTTGCCGTAGCCAAGCCCAGCGATCTTCTTACCGGCAAACTCCTCGGCGTGGGGGGAGTCGGCATTACGCAGATCGCCATCTGGTTGGCGGGAGCATCCGTCTTTATGGGTACGTCACTGGCCGCTGAACTGCTTACCGGTGATCTCTCTATTCATTTCTCCTGGCTTGAGGGCATCTTCTTTCCTATCTATTTTGTGCTGGGATTCGCTCTCTTCAGCGCCATTTTTTCCGGCCTTGCCGCCACCTGCGAAACCGCCAGCGACTTGCAGAAGTTCATGTGGGTGGCGATTATCCCGCTTTACACGGCAATGGGTATGCTCGGAGTGATGGTCAGAGATCCAAACTCCGCCTGGAGCATAGCCACCACACTCTGCCCATTGACTTCTCCCTACACAATGCTCCCCCGCATGGGCATGGCCGTGGTTCCGCTTTGGCAGATTGCGGTTTCCGTTGGCTTGCTCTTACTGAGCATCTGGGGCGTGCTGTGGTTCTCTTCGCGGCTTTATCGCGTGGGCATCCTGATGTATGGCAAGCGCGCCACGCTGCCGGAGATCATACGCTGGCTGCGGTATTCTTAGCTTCATTTACAGGTGGCGATGGACTTCCGTGCCCCACCCATTCCGCGTTTTGTTGCGGAATGGGTGGGAATCCAAAGGAATTACGAACCAAATTATCTCTAAAAAATCTTCAATGCCGTGCATCCTCGCCCGCGTGCTTCTCTAAAAACATACCGACAATGAGCGCCACTTCTTCCAGGAAGATGCGGTCGCTCGCCGAGAAGGCGGCAGGAATGTGGCTGTCAATGTCGATCTCGCCGATGACCTTGCCGTGCACGGTGATGGGAACAACGATCTCGGATTTTGTTTGGATTGAGCAGGAGAGATAGCGCGGGTCGGCGTGTACGTCGTCCACCACCACCGTCTCACCGGAGGCCACTGCCGCGCCGCAGATTCCTTGCGTAACGGGAATGCGCACGTGCGGCGTAGGGTCGCCCACATAGGCGCCCACAACCAGCGTCTCCGCATCGGAGGGATCGAGCCAATAGAAGCCGGTCCAATGGTAGTAAGGCAGCTCGGCGGCGATGGCCGTGACGATGCCTTTTTCCAACGCATCGCGGTCAGACGCAATCCCGGCCAGTTCGCGGAAGCGCTTCAACAGGGCAATCATTTCGGTTGTGAGTTTTGGAGCAGACATGATTCAGGTGTAGCACAGTGATCCCAGGTCCCGAAAGCGGGACCTGGGGCACCCGTTGCTTACTGAGCTGGAGATGGCTAGGCCTGCGCACCCGCCGCTATTGCTGCGCCATCAGTTGGTCACGCTGCATACGCATGGAGGCATTATTGGCCTGTTCTTTGTTTGCCGCAGCCTGAGCGGCCACCAACACGCCTTTGGCTAACAAGCAAGCCCAGCCGCTGCACCGGTCGGCGTTAGCCTGAGCCAGCACAACCGCCTCATTGTCCGCAACGATATTCGAATCGCTGGCGTTGATGGCATCATTCAGTTCCGCGATCTTCTTCTGCCGCCGATTTACTTGAATTGCCTGGTAGTCGATGTTGGAACCCAGCGCAACCAGCCGCTTGCAGACTTGATCCTCGTCGAACTGCTCGCACAACGGCAGACCATATTGTTCAGCCCTTGCCAAGTCCGGCGGCTGACTATTCGCGTAGCTGTCGAAGAGCAGCTCCTTGCACCCGTTGGAGTTGCTGCAAGCGGGAGAGTTCCAGATTCTGCGCGCTGAATCAATATCTCCGGATGCTGCCAACACCTTGCCATAACTCATGCAGCCGCTATCGTTGCCCAAATCGCAAGCCCTTTGCCGGACCGCGTTTGCAGTTGTCGCATCGCCCAGCTTTCCTTGCACCGCGTCCGCCACAGCGGCACAGGCTACACCTGCGGCCTGCGCGGACTTCTTGGGAGATGCGCAGTCCTTGTACTGATTGCGTTCGCTCTTGTCCAAACTCGCCAACTGGGCTTTGGTGAGTTCCGGCAGCGTGACCTGGGCAGAAGCGATGGCAGCGGGAAGTGCGATAAGAATCGCAACAGCGATCATCGCGTAGCTGTTACACGTTCTTTTCATTAGACTCTCCTTAATACACTGGGGGTGAAGGCTGGCCTTCGGCACCAACTGGGTCGTCAGCTACCGAGTGGTTATCCAGCAAAGCGGTGAGGCAGTTATCTGACAATCCCATGTTGGGGAACACAGAACCATCGATGGGGGGTTACGCATACATAGTAACGCTGAATATAAACCGGATGCCATTAAATTGAGAAATATATTTTCTTTCCTACCAGACAAGCAGAAAGGGCGTCCCAGAATTAATTGGAACGCCCTGATTCACATCCCAATGAAAGTGCTAATAAGGTTGTGAGAACTCCGGCTCGACCGGATTCTCGAAGAGCGAGGCGTCGCGGGTAACGATCGTCAGCCCTGAGGGCGTAACAAAGTAGCGGCGCTTGTCCTCAACCGGATCGAAGCCAATGATGGTTCCCTCCGGAATATGTACGTGACGGTCGATGATGGCGCGCCGAATTCGGCAATGGCGGCCAATGTTTACGTGCGAGAAGATGATGCTGGCATCCACCGTTGAATACGAGTTGACGCGCACATCCTGCGAAACGACGCAGTTGGCCACCGACGCGCCGGAGATGATGACGCCGGCCGTGATGACCGAGTTGACCGCCATGCCGGAGCGGCCCGGCTCACCAAAGACGAACTTGGCCGGAGGATATTGGCGGACGCGGGTGCGGATCGGCCAGTTCTTGTCATAAAGGTTAAAGACCGGCGAAACCGAGCAAAGGTCCATGTTGGCGTCGTAGTAGGAATCCAGCGTACCCACGTCCCGCCAGTAGAGTGCCTGCTGCTTGTTCTCGTCCACAAAGTTGTAGGCCATCATCTTCTTCTTGCCCAGCATATTGGGCAAAATGTCATGGCCGAAGTCGTGCTTCGAGTTGGGATCCTCGGCGTCTGCAATCAACGCCTTCAGCAGCACTTCCGTGTTGAAGATGTAAATGCCCATCGAAGCGTCCACTGATCCCGGATTGAAGGGCGAGCGGAAGCTGGTGGTGACGGGCTTTTCCTGGAAGCCGCGAATCTCTCCGCTCTTGGCTACCTCAACCACTCCGAAGCGCTTTGTTTCATCCGGCGCAATGGGCAGAGTGGCCAGCGTGACCTCGGCATTGCTCTCCTTGTGATACTCCAGCATCCGGCTGTAGTCCATCTTGTAGATGGCGTCGCCCTGGAGGATGATCATGTACTTGGGCTGCTCGCTGCCGATCGAGTAGATATTCTGGTAAACCGCGTCGGCGGTGCCCATATACCAATTGGCGCCGGTGCGCTGCATGGGCGGCAGCAATTCAACAAACTCGCCCAGTTCCTGCGCCACAATGCCCGTCCAGCCTTCGCGGATGTGCCGGTTCAGCGAGAGCGCCTTGTACTGCGTCAGGATGAAAACCTTGCGCAGGCCGGAGTTGATGCAGTTGGAAAGCGTGATGTCGATGATGCGATAGTGCCCGCCGAAGGGCACGGCCGGCTTGGCACGATCTCGCGTAAGGGGGAAGAGGCGCTCTCCCGCCCCGCCTGCCAGCAAGACTCCCAATGTGTCTCTCATAGCGATTGAACCCTGCCTTGGTGCGTAATCTGGCTCGGAACCGGCCTGCCCAAGACAGACCAGCGCCGCTCTCCACTCCAGCATATTCCAACGACACAGCAATTATGGAATCGCTGAAGCTGGAGAATACCACAAGCCGCGATAGGATGCAGCCATCTTCAATTTACTGAAGAGAACCGCCTAAAAAGAGAAATCCGAAGCCGCCGCCGATAAATCTTCATCGATGGATGCTCCGGAATGGGAAGGTTGCCGTTTGGGTGCGAAAATTGAGTGCCCCACCCTCGCCGCCTCTTTGTTCTTGCGGTTAGGGTGGGAATCCAAGTCGCTTACCGCTTCTTGCTGAACTTGTATTCCACGCCAACCGAAAAAGCCGCATTCCAGTTGTTGTGCGGGTTGGCTGTCGGAGGAACGGTCGTGAAACCGCTGTAGCTGTAACGGGTATACAGCGCGTCCGGTGACATGCGGAAGACCCAGTGCTCGGAGCGGTTCAGGTCAATGTGACCGCCAAAGACCACGGCTGGGGCAATCTGATTGTAGAAAAAGCCGACTTGGGCCGGCGTCTCCGGCCAATCATGGGAGAGAAAATGCGCTCCGCCCCCCAGCACATGGAGGATGATATCGCCGTGTTTGTTGTGCGGACCCAGCCACTCCGGGCCAACCGCAAAGAACTGTTCGCTGACGAAGGGGCCTTTAATCGTGTGCGGATACACATTTGCCACGCCGCTCGTTCCCAGGTAGTAACGGCCGTTGCCCTCGGCGGCCCAATGCTTGCTGATCCAGTAAGAGGCGGAGAGATCAAGCCCGCCCAGATTGGCTCCTTGCTGGGCCACCGGCCCGGCGTGGATGTGGCCGTAGGCAAAGCCCAGCGAGAGATCGTAACGGTTGTCGTAGCGCACCTTGGCCAGCGGATCGATGGCAATATAGTTGCCACTGGTAGACAGAGTCGCGGCGGTGCTTTGCGCCTGAGCGCGCGGGGCAAGAGCCAAAGCCAAAACGGCCAGGGCGGCAAGAGCAGCGGAAGTACTTACAGAAAGACGCATCATTTTCAGCTTACAGGACGATACCAAGGAGGGACAATGCGCGGCGGACCCAATCTTAGGGGTTACCCCAACCACTGATCCCTGATCCCTGTTCCCTGTTCCCTGTTTCCTTTCTTTTTACGGCTCACACCGCTCCGTCCATCGCGCCCAGATCAGGTAGCGCACAGCCTTCAGGTCTTCGACGGTGGAGGCAGCCCATTGGTAAGCCGGAGACTCAGGCTCAAGCGGCGGCGCGGCGTGGATGCGCCACTCCAGAGGCAGCTCACCAAAGATCATCGCCGCGCGGGGCAGATGGCTCGGGCGAGAAACCACCTCCGCCGAGCGCCAGCCGTGCGCCTTCATGATCCGTTCGGAGTAACAAGCATTTTGAATCGTATCCCGCGCCTCCGGCTCCACAAAGATCGCCGCCGCCGGAATCCCCTGCGCCTCGGCGGTGCGGGCCATCACCCGCGCCTCCACGAACTGATTGTGCGCCGCGCCACCGGTCAGGATCAGCCGAGGCGCAACGCCACGCTCGTACTCATGAACCCCCTCGGTGACGCGCGCCTGTTGCTCCGGCGTAGGGTTGCCGTCACTATCCGCCGGATTGCCCAGCACAATGATCGCGTCAAAGCGAGTGAGCGCCGTGTTCGAAGTGGGCGCCAGCATCCGGGCAATGGCTCCGCAGACGAAGAGCGCAAGGATCAACAAGACCGACGAAAGAATCAGCCAGCCGCGCCAGCCCAAACGGCGCTTCCGCACGGGCGCGCGGCGGCCGGGGCGCCTGGCTGCTTTGCGGGTTGTACGCGGTTGGGGCAATGCAACTCCAATAATTTGAGTCTAAATCTTCATATACAGAGCGACTTGCAAAATTCCATTGAGAGTGCAATAAGCGTCAGGGCACGACTTCAGTCGTGCCGCTAGTTAAGCAAAAATATGTTGGGCTTTAGCCCCTGCGCCTATTTGTTTTCAATCGCTCGCAGTTCCGCAGCGGCTAAAGCCGGAATCCGTTTGGGTCATTTTTTGGCACGACTAAAGTCGTACCCTGACGCTTATCAGTTAACCGAAGACAATTTTGCAAGTGGCTCTACAAATGGTCTTTATTCTTTCGATCACAAAAACTCTGTCATCCTGAGCGAAGTTGGGCGCGTACTTTGCGCCCAACGTAGTCGAAGGACCTGCGGTTGCTTTTGAGTTTTCCATCTTTTCAAATAATCAAGGAGCATTGACTTTGAAAACTCGAATCGTTCCGCCTCTATCGTAAGGCCACTTGATGAGACCTCCCGTAGATGGAGTAATCAGAAAGCTGCCATCGGGACTGAAAGCGACTGATCCGCAACCAATATCTGACACTTGTTGATGGTCAAGAATTTTTCCACTGACAACATCGATCAGGAACACGGTTCCTGTGCCGTAGATACCCACAGCCACTGACTTTCCTTCGGGGCTGAAGGCCGGCTCTGAAACATATTGACCATCTATATGGATCGATTGAAGCTTGACTTGATGCTGTATATCCCAAATCTGGAGATCACCGAGATCATTGCCTGCTGCAAGCAGCTTTCCATCTTTGCTGAAGGCTAATGAGTCTACATATCGATTCAATCCCTTGAGTACAGCCACCTGTCTACCGGTCATCCTATTCCAAAGCGTAACAACATTCCAATGACCCGCTGCCAAGGTCATACCGTCCGGGCTGATTGCAATCGAGAATACCCTGTACCCTCCAAATGCACTCACTTGCTTGCCACTGGAAAGTTCGATGATGCGAATGTGAGGATGATGAATGTCTTTGCCCGGTAATGACTCGGCGACATAGCGGCTATCCGGGGTAAAAGCAAAGATCGGATAAACATTGTCCACCACCGAGATCAGCGATCTACCTGTTTCCACTTCGCCTACACCATGAAGGTTTGCGTAATACTTCCAATCATTTGAAATGGCCACGGCAGGAAAAGAAAACTTCTTGATCAAACGTCCCTCAGGAATGCTCCATAATGTCAGATTGCCGGAGACGTCGTCAGGCGCGGTCGATGCATCCGATGCGATCATGGTTCCATCGGATTTGAAAGCAACAAAGCTCATCCAACCCCATTTTTGGATCTTCCAAAGATCTGTCTGCCAACCTACACCAATTTGTTTCACAAATTTAAGTGAGGGTGGTTGTGCAGAGGAGGCTATCGGCACAGAGAGAATTGCTGCGAAAAGAAAGGCAGTGCGGAAGTTCATAGTGCGTAGTCTAAATCCAGTTCATAATCTCGACTATGATTAACATTAAAATTCCTGCAAATGGTATTCCATCGTACAAATAGTCTAGCCGCCGTCCAATTGCATCATCAGCTCTTCCCACTCGGCGGTAAAGGTTTCCAACTGCGCGCGCAACTCCTCGGCCAGCGTGGTCAGTCGCTGCGTCTCGGCGGCGCTGACGTAGACGCCTAGCTGCTCTTCGGTGTGGGCGATAGCGGCCTCGATGCGCGGAATCTCTTCTTCCAGAAAAACGCAGCGCTCCTCCATCTGCTTCAGCTTGATGGGATTCAGGCGGCGCGGGCGGTTGTTGGTAGTTTCGGTGGAGATTTCGGCATTGGTGGCTGACGGAATCACAGGGGCTAAAGCCCCGTCGTTTAGGCCGCTTTTCGGCACGACTGAAGTCGTGCCCTGACACAGAACAGCCTGCCCCTCTTTCCAGCGCAGATAATCCTCGTAGTTGCCCTCGTGGCTGGTGACCGTGCCGCCCTCCACTTCCAGGACGCGTGTAGCCAACCGGTCAATGAAGTAGCGGTCATGCGAGACAAAGACCACGGTCCCGCTGAAGGCCGCAATCGCCTCCAGCAGCACATCCTTGGCGCGCATATCCAGGTGGTTGGTCGGCTCGTCGAGCAGCAGAAAATTCGACGGCGAAACCAGAATCCGCGCCAGCGCGAAACGGTTGCGCTCGCCGCCGGAGAGCACGCCCAGCGGCTTGAAAACATCATCGCCGCGGAAGAGAAAGCAGCCCAGCAGCGAGCGCAGTTCGCTCTCCGGCACCTTCAGCGCGGCGCGACTGATGTCGTCCAGCATCCGCGCATCGGGGTCCAGCACCTTGTACTGATCCTGCGCAAAGTATTCGCTGAGGACGTTGTGGCCCAGCTTGATCTGGCCGCCGGTGGGCGCTTCTTCCCCGATCAATAGTTTGATCAGCGTGGACTTGCCCGCGCCGTTCACCCCCACCAGCGCCACGCGGTCGCCGCGCTCAATGCCGAAGCGCACTTTGTCCAGCACCAACTTCGTCCCGTAACTCTTGGACAGCCCCTCCGCCTCAACCACCATGCGCCCCGAAGGCGGCGGCTGAGGAAACTTGAAGTGGATCACCGGCTCTTCTTCGGGAATCTCGATGCGCTCGATCTTTTCCAGTTCCTTGATGCGGCTCTGCACCTGCTTTGCCTTGGTGGCCTGCGCGCGGAAGCGGTTGATGAAGGCCTCCAGATGCTCAATCTGCTGCCGCTGATTGGTATAAGCCGCCTGAAGCTGCGTGCGCCGCTCGTCCTTTTGACTGAGATATTTTGTATAGTTTCCCTGATAGATATTCAGCCGTTTATTCCAAATCTCGACCGTTCGATCGATCGTTACATCCAGAAAATACCGATCGTGGGAGATCAGAATATAGCCGAAGGGGTAGCTCTTCAGATAATCTTCCAGCCAGTTGCGCGTCTCCAGGTCCAGATGATTGGTCGGCTCGTCCAGCAGCAACAGGTTCGGCTTGGCCAGCAGCAGCTTGGCCAGCGCAATGCGCATCTGCCAGCCGCCGCTGAACTCATCCGTCTGCCGCGCCCAGTCTTCTTTGCCAAAGCCCAGGCCGGTTAGCACGCCGCCCACCTGCGCATCCAGCGCGTAGCCGTCCAGCGCATGAAAGCGCTCTTGCAGCATCGAGTATCGCTCGGCGGCGGCCTCATACTCCGCGCCTTGGTGGTCCAGTACGGAGAGCTGCCCGGCCAGCCGCTCGACTTCGCTGGCCATCTCGCGCAGCTCGTCAAAGACGGTCAGACACTCCTCGAAGACGGTGCGCCCGGTCAGCGCCAGCCCCTCCTGCGGCAGGTAGCCGATGCTCATGCCGCGCGTCTGCTGCACCTGGCCGTAGTCCAGCGACTCCTGCCCGCAGAGCACTTTCATCAGCGTTGATTTGCCCGTGCCGTTGGCGCCCACCAGCGCCGTCTTTTCTCGCGCACGGATCAGCCAATTGGCCTCCAGGAACAAGACCCGCGGTCCAAATCGCTTGCCGGCATTTTGCAGGGAGAGCATCTACCCCTATTTTCGCAGACGGCTCTGTTGCTTCGGTTCTGGAGGCAGGTGGGCCAGAATCGCATCGATGCGAGTAAAATACCTGTGACAGACAGAACTGCGCAAAAACGTTCTGTTGTCTATCACAAAACTGGCGCTCTCAAACCTTTTGAATCCTGATCGTTTGCGGCGGCTTGTTAAGGAGTGGTTAACGGTATGAACCTTTTGGAGTTGCGTTGTTCCATGGTTTGGCTTAGAAAGTCAGCCATTGTCTGCTGTTTTTTTCTTTTCATCGTTTCCGCGTTTTCTTGCATAGCCGGCGGTCAAGCAGTTGCGGGAAGCGCGCCCGCTGCAGGAGCTGGCGCAACCACACCATCGTTGAACGCCACCGTCGACGAAGTTCCTTTGGAGCTGACGGTGCAGGATAAAAAACATAGGCCTGTCCTCGATCTCAAGCCCGAGGAGATCTCTGTCACCGACAACGATACACCCGTCAAGCTGTCCGGCTTTCATTTGGTCAAGAGCGATCCAAGCACGGAGCACGTCATCACGCTGGTCTTTGATCATTTTGATGGCGCGATGGCCAAAAGCGCGCGCGATGTCGCCTCCAAAGTGATCCAGCTTTTTCCTGCCAAGGGGTACAGCTTCGCCGTGCTGGATTTCGGTCAGCGTATGCGCTTGGTTCAGGGTTTCACAACCGATCAGGACTCCGGTTCATTTGCCGCAAGCCAGGTTGGACACGCCATCTTGGCGGTCACTGATAAATCAGAGGCCACTCGAACCGCAGCGGTAGACCAAGCAGAAAAGGATCTGATCGCGGTGGCGCAGACTGGAGCAGATGTTTCAGGAAAGCATTTCAATCTGACGCAAAGAGCCCTCGACCAGACTCTTTTGGCAGCGCTCGAAGACACGCAGCACATTATTCGTGACCAGCATGCCCGCCTTAATCTTGCCGGCTTGATGGCTTTGATCCGTTCCCAGCAGAAGCTCTCCCAGCGCAAGACTTTGATTTATTTCACCCAGAACACGGTGATGGACTCCGCCGCCAAAGAGATGGTCCACTCCATCGCGGGAGCGGCCGCCCGCGCCGACGTCAGCGTTTATACCTTCGACATGGACACTCTGCACAACCAGGGAGGTGGAAGCCAGGATGCCCAGGTGCTTGGAGTGATGCACAACAATCCGAATCCGGTGAGCGTAGGTCCGGCCGGTGCCACTCAGGCGAGCCATCCATCCGGTCCGCCGGCCATACGCGATGAGGGTGCCTTGGATAGTCAAGCCGAGGGCTATAGCTCGTCGTCCGCTATCAAGAACCCCGTTGCGGATCTCTCCCATGATACAGGCGGCCTGTATATCGATGCCCAGGAGAGTTTGAACAAGCCGCTGCAGCAGATGCTGGAGGACATTACCACCTATTATCAGGCCTCCTATATTTCTCCCATCAAGGAGTACGACGGCACGTTTCATACCATTGCTATCAAAGCGACGCGCCCCGGCATTCAAGTTCATACTCGTTCCGGCTATTTTGCTGTTCCTCCCGGCGCCGAATCAGGCATTCGCCCCTTTGAAGTTCCATTGCTGAACCTGTTTGTGCAGCCACAACTGCCTACCGAGTTCAGCTACAAGGCCTCCATTCTTCGCTTTGGCGACACGCCCAATGGCAACGCGAACGCTCTGGTGGTCGAGGTTCCGCTTTCGGAGTTGGAGATTAAAAACGACACCCGCAGCAACATCTCCACCGCGCATATTGCTTTTGTGGCTGAGATCAAAGACAGCAAAGGCGCGCTGATGGAACACTTTGGCGAGGACTTCATTCAAAAAGGTTCGGTGGAGAAAGACACCAAGGATCGATTTGGTGTTTTGACCATGCAGCGCCACTTTGTTGCACTTCCCGGTACGTACACGCTGGAGGTTGCGGTCGTCGATTTGAACAACCAGAAGCAGAGCGCGCAGCGCATCAGCTTTGAGATTCCCCCGGTGGCTTCCACTCCATCAATGGGCGACATCGTCCTGGTTCGCAAGTTGGATGCGATCCACGAAGATACAGACCCCCTGGACCCGATGCACTTTGAAAATGCTCAGGTGACGGCCAATCTCTCCAACCTTGCTCTGCAGAACGGAAAGCCCCTCTCTCTCTTTTTGATGCTGCATCCCGATCCGCTGGCATTCGATCCGCCCAAGCTGCAGATGGAGGTAAGCCTAAACAGCCGGCCCGGTCATGCCGTCGATGTGCCGTTGCATAACAACCTGAAGGGCAAGGCTGTTCCTTACCTGGCCACGCTTGGCAACGGCAACCTGCCTTCGGGCCATTATGAGGTCAAGGCAACCCTCTCTCAAAGCGGAAAATCTGTCTCGCAGACAATTTCGTTTTTTGTGCTTGGCGCCAATAACAACGCCGCCCCCGCCGCTAGTTCCGGCTCCACAATCACGGAAGAGAACCTGAAGGCCTCGGAGCTTGATCCTTACAAGGCCGGCTTGCTGGCCATTACCGTACCCACCAATCCCGTTCCTCCGCCCTCGCAAAAGGAGATCGATTCTTACCTTGCCGATGCCACGGCGCGCGCCGTCAACTATGCGGATTCATTGCCCAATATCATCTGCGTCCAGGTCACCAACCGCCTGATTGATTTGACCGCTACCGGGAACTGGAAGCAGCGCGACAACATTTTGGAATCTCTCAGCTATGTCGACAAGGTTGAGACCCACAAGACTCTGGAAGTGAATGGAAGCCCCGTGAGCGACGACCGTGAAACCATGCGGGGAACTCTTTCTTCCGGTGAATTTGGCGCCATTCTCAAGAAGATCTTCATATCCTCCTCCAAGACAGAGTTTCACTGGAAGGAGACGGATGCTCTGGGGAACGGCACGGTTCAGGTCTTTGAATACAAAGTTGGCAAAGATACTTCTTCCTTCACCATCTCGGACAGGAATAACCTGCAAATCACGGTCGGCTTTCATGGCCTGGTCTTTATCGACACCGCCACCGGCAGTATTCGCCGGGTGACCCTGGTGGCCGATGATGTCCCTCCAACCTTCTTTATTCACGCCACTTCCATGGCTGTGGACTACGACAATACTCTGATTGCCGGACACGATTTTCTGGTTCCGGTCAGCGCCGAGGTGGATGTTCTGCAGGGCAAGCATGAGGCGGCCAAGAACAACATTGTCTTCCGCAACTACCGGCGCTTCACCTCCACGGCAAGGATCATCGCGGTCCCGGATGACCAGAAGGCGCAATAAGCTTTTGCATCCAACTTCCGCAGCGTCTTTACTGACCTGCGGAGGCTGAGACTTTGGCGCCGACCTCCCGGTCGGCTGTGGCGTGGACCTCTTGCTCCACGCTCGTTTCTTATCAAAATCGTTTGTGGGGTCAATATGAAAGTTCTTTTTATCGGCGGCACAGGGAATATCAGCACGGCAGTGACCGCGTTGGCGGCTGAGCGGGGCATTGAATTGACGCTTTTGCGCAGGGGTCAGAGCGAGGCCCATCTGCCGGCGAATGTTCGCACCATCACCGCCGACATTCACGACGAAGCAGCGGCCGACGCAGCACTGGGCAATCAGGTTTTCGACTCCGTGGTGGATTGGATCGCCTTTACGCCCGACCACATCGAGCGCGACATCCGCCTCTTTCGCAACCGCGCGCAACAGTTCATCTTTATCAGTTCGGCCAGCGCCTATCAGAAGCCGTCCACATCCTATCTGATTACCGAATCGACGCCTCTCGCCAATCCCCACTGGCAGTATTCGCGGGACAAGATCGCCTGCGAAGAGCGGCTGATGAAGGCTTATCGCGAAGAGGGCTTCCCGATCACCATTGTGCGCCCCTCGCACACTTACGGCGATACGCAGGTTGCTCTGGCTGTCAATCCCTGGCAGCGTTCCTGGACGGCCGTCGAGCGCATGCGGCAGGGCAAGAAAGTGATCGTCCCTGGCGACGGCTCTTCGCTCTGGGTTCTGACGCATAACACGGACTTTGCCGAGGGATTCGTCGGCCTTCTCGGTCATCCTCAGGCTATCGGCCACGCCTTCCATATCACCAGCGATGAGGCGTTAAGCTGGGATCAGATTTATCGGATCACCGCGCAGGCGGCGGGCGTCGAGGCACAGATCATTCACATTCCGTCGGATTTTCTCAGCGCTTGTCAGCCTGATTATGTGGGCGAACTGACTGGCGACAAAGCGGTTAGCGTAGTCTTTGACAACAGCAAGATCAAGCGCTTTGTTCCCGGCTATTGCGCCAAAACTCCCCTGGCCCGCGGCGTCGAAATGACCCTCGCTTGGTTTGATGCCGATCCGCGGCGCAGGCTGATTGACGAGGCTGCAAACCTCGCCTGGGACAAGATCATCACCGCTTACGAACATGGCCTGGCCGAAGCGTTGCGCGGTTAGCGACGCTTTCCGCTCCACTCCAGATAGCTTTGGAAATCCGGCTCGCTCGGCATTTTGATTTCAGATTTGCCGCTCAATGTGCCGTCGACTATTTCGTAGCTTAGGCGGTATTGCGGTCCGGGTTGCGCCGGATCGGATAGAAACATAACTGAATTTGGCGTCGGTTCTGTCACGTCATAGTGGATGACGTGACCTTCATTGTCGAAGTAGATGGCTTGCAGCGAGCTTCCGTTGGACGCCGGGAAGATGTAGAGCAGATCACTGTGCTGGCAATCGAAGTCGTCTGACGCAAGGCAGGCGCCGCTGCGCGTGTGGCGCGCCAAAATATGCTGGCGCAGTTCAAACCGAAAGGTGTAGCCCGCTGAGGCTTTGGCTTGCGCCATGCCGCCGGTTGTCTTTGACTCCCAGGAGCCGACCAGGAAGCGGACCCCAATCCAGGGATCAGTAGGGGCCGGACTGGGAGCCCCGGCGGAAGGCGGCTTCGTTGCCGGAGAAGGCGAGGGGAGTTGAGAAAGTGCTCCGCTCGCGGTGAGAAGAATCAGAAGCGCCAGCAATGAAAGATGCTGTTTCATGGATCAAGCCTACTCTTTTCAGTGATAAATCCCACCAAAATAACAAGATGCGCGAGTGAGATTTTTCCGCATTTGAGCGCCGACTACAATAGTGGGAGATGGAGCATTTTTCCGCATTATTCCAATTTATCGACTGGCGCTGGCTTTGGCTCTCGGTGGCTTCCTTTCTGGCTGGAGTGCTGAACGCTGTCGCTGGAGGCGGCTCATTTTTGTCTTTTCCCGCGATGCTCGGGATGAGGATTCTGCCGGTTCAGGCGAACGCCACCAATACCGTGGCTGTCTGGCCTGGGCAGCTTACTTCCGTCGCCGCATACCGAGGAGAAATTCGCAAGAATCCCCGCTTCGCTTTGCGGATGGCCGCCGCTGGACTGATCGGTGGCACAGCCGGCGCGTTTGTACTGCTCAACACGCCGCAGTTGACCTTTCTGCATCTGGTGCCGTGGCTGCTGCTTTCCGCAGCTTCCATTTTTGCGGTCAGTGGTCCAGTCTCTCGATGGCTGGAGAGGCGTAAGGAGGGAGTCGACGCTCAGCGGCCTCCCGCACAAGGATTCGGTGTTTTTCTTGTCGTCACGGCGGTCTGCTTTTACATTGGCTACTTTGGCGCAGGTGCCGGGTTTCTGATCATTACCGTGCTCTCGCTTTTTGGCCACCAGGATCTCCATGAGATCAATGCCTTTAAAGTCGCTGCCACCACCCCGGCCAACGGTATTGCCTGCATTATCTTTGCCGTGAGCGGTCAGGTGCTCTGGCGCTATTGCTTGTTGGCGATGGTTGCCTGCGCCATCGGCGGTTATGCCTCCGCGAGTCTGGCTCGACGGATTCCGCAGTCCGTTCTGCGTGGCCTGGTTGTTTTCATCGGGCTTTCAATGGCCGCCTGGTTCTTCCTCCGTCAATCGTGAGGACCGGCCACTGTAAACTGGTTTCATGAGCCACGAAGGCATTCGCATCACCCGCCAGGAAGATGAGAACGAGGAAGTTCAGCCACTGCCGCGCATCAGCGTGACGCCGGAGAAGGTTCGCGTGCTGTTGACCGAAGGCAAGGGCTTGGAGATCGACTGGGTTGACGGTCACCACAGCGCTTGGAGCTTTGCATGGCTGCGCGATGCCTGCCCCTGCGCTACCTGCGTAGAGGAGCGCAAGCAGGACGGCCGCAAGCCCGGCCAACCCAAGGCAAAGCCCGCTGCCATTCTGCCGATGTACACCCCGCCGGCCAAGCCCGCCAGCGCTCACGGCGTAGGTAGATACGCCATTCAGTTTAACTGGCAAGACGGCCACTCTGGCGGAATCTACTCCTGGGATTATCTGCGCCGCGTTTGCCAGTGCCCAGAATGTACCTTTTATAGCCAGGACCCCGACGGGGTCTGCAATTAGGCTTCAAATCACTGAAACGAAAACCCCCGCCATCTCTGGTCATGAGTGGCGGGGGTCTTCATTTTGACTGAATAATTTTGTCAGATGCGCATCGGCATGAGTACGTAGCGGTACTTGTACTCGGCGTCAGGGTCTTCGGGGCGCAATTGTCCAGCCGACTGAGAGTCCTTGAACTCGAGGCGAACTTCGCCTTCATTGCTCAACGCCTTCAAAAATTCAAGGATGTAGGCGGAGTTGAAGCCAACTGAGATCGGATCATTTGCGTAAGGTGTATCGATCACATCCTCGCTGTCTCCAGATTCGTTGGAGTTGGCGCTCAGCTTGAGTTCGTTGCTCTCGAGACGTAGGCGGATGGCGCCCGAGCGGTCGTCGGCAAACTGAGAGACGCGTTCAATGGCAGCCGCCAGCTCGCTGGAGCGAACCACTGCGAATTTGTTGTTGTCACGCGGCATAACAGCTTCAAAGTTGGGGAACTGGCCGGTCAGCTTGCGTGTGCTCAGTGTCCGATGACCGATGCGGAAGAAGAGCGTGTGTTCATCATCCGCGAATTCAATTTTTTCCGCATCCGTGTTGGAGAGCAATTGCTGCAACTCTTGCAGCGCCTTGCGCGGGATGAGAATGCGCTTTTCGCCGCTGATGCCTTCCAGAATCTCATTCGGTTTTTCAACAAACGCAAGGCGGTGACCGTCGGTGGCAACCATGGCCAGCGACTCTGCCTTAATCACGAGCAAAGCGCCGTTGAGCGTATAGCGCGATTCTTCGTTGGAGATGGCAAAAATGGTGCGGTTGATCAGCGTCTTCAAAGCCACTGCCGAGATACTGGTAATCGAGACAGACGGAAACTCGGGAACCTGGGGATAATTGGCGCGCGCCATGCCGACCATCTTGGAATTGGATCGACCGGAGCGGATCTGCACCCAATGGTTATCGAGCAGCTTGATGGAGATCTCGCCATCGGGAAGCAGTTTGACGTAGTCGTAGAGCTTGCGCGCGGGAATGGTGCAAGCGCCGGGCTTTTTCACCTTCGCCGGAGCACTGGTTCGAATCGCCTGATCGAGATCTGTCGCGGTGATGTTGAGACGTTCGCCGTCGGCTTCAATAAGAAAATTCGAAAGAATAGGAATGGTGGTCTTGCGCTCAACTACGCTTTGGGTCGCGGTAAGTTCTTTGACAAGATCCTGACGGGTTACGGTGATTTCCATTGCTGCCCCCGGCGCGTCCGGCTTCTCTACTTCATTTTCCACATTTGCCATGAATGAATCCTCGTTGTCTTGCGGAGAGAAAAGGTTTTGGAAGCAGAATCCGCGCTGGCCACACTGTACAACATCTTGCCGCCAGACGGAAGAGGTTTCTTTTCTTCTTCTTGATTGTATTCATCTTTGCGGAGCTGTGCTCGTGGAAAACAAGGGTGCAAATCTGGATTATGCGGCTGGTTCGTCGCTGGGAGGAAAGATGAAGAAATGTAATGTGGGACGGAATGAAGGAGCGTGATGAGATGGAGAAGGAGTACGGGTAGGTGGGAAATTTATGTGAAGTTAAAGAAAAAGACAGTAACCTTAACCGTTCGAATCGGAAAAGTGGAAAATCTATCTAACTGATTGGAAGAGAAAGGTTTAAGGTTGTGCTTTGTTTTCTAAATCATGGTTGTGGATATGAGGAGTTTTGGATAATCAGTCTGGCGGTATGGCGGTATGTCCTGGCTTTTCCACGGCTCCCACAAGAGGGGGCAATAGGGCTGTGTAAAGAAGGCAGCTTGTGTGAAAAGGAAGTCTTCAGTAGGTAAAGACACGGGGATTTCATGGTTGGGTATTCCACAAAATGGCTTCAAAGATTATGAGCGAGTGCGGGATGGGCTAAGCGGGATAGGGCGGTTTATAGATGCGGGGAAGGGAATTCCCGGCTCCGGTATTGGGCAGATAAGAGTTCCCAATTCAGTAATATAGCGGTACTGCGTCTGCGGTTAGACAGAAGATAATGGCTTTTGGGTACTACACTCTCAAAATGAGGTGAATTTATGGGGATCGACATCGGCCGATTAGAGGATCAATTGATGCAGATGTCAGCCGAAGGATCGCCTGGACAGGAGTTTTGTGAGGCAATCTCTGAGTTGGCTCAGACTGGCCGGTTTTATCAATTGAAAGATGTACTTCCGGGCATCGTTTACGACGAGCTTCTGGCCCGGTATCAGCAAGATGAAGTGGCTTTTGTTGGCGGTTGGAAGCGATTGGCGCAGGAGATGAGGCAGGGTTTCATTCAACATGCTCGACAGAGACTGACCTCATTGACGAGGTTGCAGCAGACGGGGAACGGGGGAGTCACACCGGCTTGGCAAGAGATTCAAAGGGCATTGGATGGGCAGCAGAACGACCTGTTAAGGACGGCATTCGCTTTGGAGTTGCTGGAGTTGGTTGAACCAGCCGTTCAGAGGGCGACTCACCTGAGAGAGTGTGTCGTCGCGGCTTCGAGCTCGGAGGATGCAGACAGGTATTTGGATGAGGCAACGCGCTGCTATTTTTTGGGGATGTTTACCGCGTGCGCGGTGATGTGCCGGTCCGTGCTGGAGGAGGCAATCAAGCAAAAACTGCCTTCGGGATTGAACCGGCAGGTGCGTACACGTTATCGGAATACTGCAACATTGGGTAATCTTTTGCATGAAGTGAACAATAATATGCAAATGACCGGGTTTGACTATGATTTTCCGCGCGTGGCCAACCAGGTGAACGACCTGGGAAAGAAGGCGGTTCATCAGGGGCTTTTGTCGGAAGACGAGGCCCGCAGTTGTTTGCAAAGCGCGCGTGAAGCGCTTCAATTGCTGCTGAGCAAGTAGGCGGTTTGATGCCGTAAAGAGATCAACCACTTATACTATTCTTTCCATGTCTTATCGAGCAGCCATCGAATCCCTGAAAGCCATGACGCCGGAGTTGCATACAAATCCCGGCCAGCCGAGGAGAAAGTTCTCGCTGGTTGAGTTTGAAGCGCTCATGAGAGCTCTTGGAGACCCTCAGAGATGTTTTCCCTCCGTGTTAATTGCAGGAACAAATGGGAAAGGCTCGACGGCATCGAGTCTGGCTTCGATACTACGCGTGTCCGGGATGCGCGTCGGTTTATATACATCGCCGCATCTGGAGCGAGTGAATGAGCGCATCCGGATTGGTGCGGAAGAGATTGGCGACGACGATTTCGGAGAGATTTTCTTTCGCGTGTTGGAGACGGCGAAAAGGCTGGTTCAGAATGGAGCGTTACCGCAACCACCAAGTTTTTTTGAGATTCTGACCGCGCTGATGATGCTCTACTTTGCTGAGCAAAAGGTGGAGTTGGCTGTACTTGAAGTTGGAATGGGTGGACGCCTGGACGCAACCAATATCGTCGATCCGCTGCTTTCGGTAATCACGGATATTTCGTTGGATCATACGGAGTGGCTTGGATCGACACTAGCTGCAATTACCAGGGAAAAGGCTGGGATTTTGCGGAGAGGCAAGAGCTTGATTACCCTGCCGCAAGATCCGGAAGTTAGCCAGACGCTCAGCGAGATTTGTCTCGATCTTGGCGTGCAAGTCATAGATGCTACAAGGTTTATGGGGCCGGTAGTTGGCGCAAAGCGAGAATATTACCAGGTTGAGGTGTTGGGTTGTTCCATCGATATTGCCTCGCCGTTGCGCGGCAGACATCAGAAGAGAAATATTGCGCTTGCGATTTGTGCAGCCGAGGAATTGGCAATGAAGAGTGCGTTTCCGGTTTCCGCCAAGGCAATCCAAGAGGGGATTCGAGATACTTGTTGGCCGGGACGATTGGAAGTGATTGAAAAGGGCGGAGTGACGTGGATTTTGGATGTAGCCCACAATCCTGCGGGCGCAACCGCTCTGTGTTTGGCGCTAAAAGAAGTTCTGTCAGCCGAGCGATATAAGACTATTGTATTCAGTTGTTTGCGTGATAAGCCGCTCGGAGAAATGGCGAAGATTCTTTTTCCGCTTTTTGATGAGGTGATTTTGGCGCCCATCCATTCAGCAAGAGCGACTTCGATAGAGGATCTGAAGGTTGCAGGCTTGGAGGCGGGATCTTTGACGACGTGCGCTATTTCTGTCGAAGAGGCTTTGTTGAAGGCAAAAGAGTTGGCAAAAGGTAGCGTCGTTGTAGTTTCAGGTTCTGTTTATCTGGTTGGTGAGGCTCGTTCGCTCTTGTTGAACGGAGGAATTGAATGAATCGAGTTCGCCCTGACCCGCTGCCTTGGTTTTATCGCTGGCGGACAGATTTTGTTCAAACTCCGCTTTTCGCCTTGATTACGGCCAGTTTTGGGAGTTTGGCGCTGACGATTTCATTATTTGAGAGAAGTGGAAGTCTTCAGCATAGGATTGCAAGGGTTTGGGCGCGTGGTTGCGTTTGGTTCTCAGGCTCAAAAATGAGGGTGGTGGGAGCGGAGAATCTGCATCGATGCAAGGTTGCTGTCTACGCTTCAAACCATACATCGTACATGGATACGCCGGTAATTTTCTCAGAATTGCCCTTTCAATTTCGCATTTTAGCGCGCAGTGTATTGTGGTCTATCCCTTTTATAGGATGGTACTTAAGTCGCTCTGGACAGATTCCAATCGATACCAATAATCCTCGAGCCACACTCTCCAGCCTGGGTGAAGGAGCCAGGGCGTTACGGAGTGGAATCGCGCTTTTTGTATTTCCCGAAGGTCGTCGTACGTTGGATGGCCGATTGCAGCCTTTTCTCTCTGGAGCTGCTTACTTGGCCATACGCGCTCAGGTTCCGCTGGTTCCTATGGCATTGAATGGAGTCTTTGAGTTGCTGCCTATGCACACCAGGCACTTTTTTCCTGGCGAGCTGATGCTGCGTGTGGGTAGACCAATTGAGACGAGGGGACAGAGCTTGCGGCAGACGGATGAACTGACTGAGCAACTGCGAGTTGCCATTCAGGAACTGATTGAAATGAACAGATTGTCGGCATAAGTGGATGCGGGTGTTTTGATTGCAGGTACAGTGGGTCAAGTCTGTGCTCAAGCACCACTATCGCAATGTGTGCCTCTATGATTACACTGTTGCTGCTATGTGCGTTCATATTGCAATCCCGGAACCTACTGGTCGAGACTCTGAATACAATCAGCGGTCCCTGCCTCCTTATCTTGCTGCTTTGCGTTCAGCAGGAGCCACACCAATTCTTGTTCCACTTCACGAGCGTCAGGATAGAGTGGCTCGATTGCTTGCCGGGGTTCAAGGTATTCTGTTGCCCGGAAGCCGGTTCGACGTTGACCCTCAAAGATACGGCGAGAGTCCAATTACAGAGTGCGGCGAGGCTGATTCTTTCCGGACTGCAGTGGATGAATTGCTGCTTCAAGATGCCTTTAACCTGCGCAAGCCGATTTTGGCAATCTGCCACGGCGCACAGAGCCTGAATGTTTGGTTGAATGGTTTGTTGATTCAGGATTTGAAGAGCGATGTGGATCACCGTCCCGGAAGAGATGTTCTGGAGGCGCATCCGGTTCGGTTAGCGAATGGATCTCGTTTGTTTGGTTTGCTTCCTCGTGAAAGCTTGTCGGAGCCGCTGGTTAATTCAAGCCATCATCAGGCGATTAAGCTTCCAGGAGACGGCCTGGTGGTGAGCGCTGTTTCATCAATCGATGGGGTGATCGAGGCTGTGGAGTTGGATTCGCGCGAACATTTTGTGGTGGGTGTTCAGTGGCACCCTGAGCGCAGCTACACGCAGAGCGCTTTTTCTCGCGCCATCTTTGCCGCATTTGTGGAGGCGGCATCCGTGTGGCAACCGAGGCGTGCTGCTGAGTCGGTGGGCTTTGGGGGTGCTATCTAGTGGGATTAGCCGACGATAGGCTGAATCAAATTCTGGACGAGTTACAGATGGAGGCGCTTGAGGATTCTCAAGTCGAGGGCTTTGCACGGTATCTTTCTCTTTTGCAGCGCTGGAATTCACAAATGAATTTGACCGCGATCCGGGACGAAGAAGGGATCCTGCGGCGGCATTTTGTGGAGTCGATTGTTTGTGCGCGTTCTTTGCCAGCGGGAATTGCTTCCTTGCTGGATTTTGGTTCTGGCGCCGGCTTTCCTGGAATTCCCATTGCGCTTTGCCATCCAGAGATTGATGTCACCTTGGCAGAGTCTCAGGGAAAGAAGGCAGCGTTTCTCAGGGAGGCCGTGCGCGTTCTTGGAGTCAAAGCAATGGTTCATTCGGGACGGGCCGAGTCCCTTCACAAGGTTTTCGATTGTGTGACTTTGCGGGCGGTTGATAAGATGGAGGCCGCGGTTCAGGCGGCGGCAAGACTGGTTCGGGCTGATGGCTGGCTTGCATTGATGACTACGGGAAGAGAACTTGAAACTCTCAAGGCAGCGGCCGGAGTTGATTTTTTTTGGCAAGAGACCCTTCCGCTTTCAGGCAGCGAAGATCGCATTCTCGCATTGGGAGCCCGTGCGATCAGTTCTCCATCTTGAGTATGGCCAACTTGCGAATTTCAATTAGGTCTTCGGTGGTTTTGACGATGAGGCGAAGAGCGGTTCCCTCCGGGTAGCGGGGCGCTTTATCGAGGAGTTCCAGAGTTTCCTTGGAGAGATCGATCTGACGTGCTGCGGAAATCGCTCTGTCACCAAAAACAAATGCAACGCGAAAGCAACCATTGCAGGGACTCAGATAAACAATATTCCTCTTTTTGTGTTTCAGACGCAGAGACCATCCATACTTTTTCCCGGAAGACTTCCACTCTTGGTCGACGACCTTCTGCTCCGCGAACCAATTGATCAATTCCTTCCACACTGCGGCCGTTGGACCCACGACCGCGATCACTTCTTCGGTCGTGGGTTGGGTAGTTTTTCCTATGAAAGCATTTGGATTATCCATTTTTCTCCCCTTTTCCGAAATCATTTTATAACGTCATGGGCGGAAGAACCCGGCGCAGGATTTCTGCTTGCTCGGGAGGCTCGTAGAAGGGATGATTGCGGTAGACGCTGGACCCGGACTCCATGTAGGCGTCGAAGAGTTCCGGGGCTCGCTGGGCGGAAACCTCTCGCACCTTCTGCTTGTGGGCTTGCGTGAACTCCAGTTTGACTGGGTTCACAAAGCCTGCATGGATGAAGGCGCGGGTCTTGCGGGCGCATTTGCAGTCGTTTTCCGGATTGACGAGGCTGCAGTTGTCGCGCAGATATTCGTAAAGATCTTTGCGTGCGCGGGAAAGGATCTGACGGAAGTTGGCCGGCGAGACCTCCACAATCTCAGCTCCAACCTCATCGCAGACCTGGAAGATCTCTCCTAAAATGAAAACCAGGCGTTGACGTCCATCTAAACAGAGCAATGTACCGATCATACAGTTATTCTTTGTTTCTTCGACGAGGATTTCAACCGGCACGGGTACAGTTTTCGGGTCGGGCGGGTCGAGATCAGGTACTTGACGCAACCCGGCGGAGGCTACGGAAAAGGAGCAGATTGCGTCGGCTGCGGCCCACTTAGACTTTTTTACATTCAGCAAATGGTTGACCGCGATGCGATAAAGCCAAGTGGAGAACCGCGCGTCGCCGTGAAACCCAGGAAGCGCCTGGATGGTTTTCAGTAGAATCTCTTGGGTTGCGTCTTCCGCGTCTGCGCGGCGATGAAGCATTCGGAGGGAGAGATTGAAGAGCCAAGCGAAGTGACGAGTGAGAAGAGCCTCAAGCTGATTATTGTTTCCAGACTTTATTTCTTGAATGAGTTCTTCGTCGGTTTGGCTATTGGGATTTTCAATGAACGGGTTGTGGGTCGGTTCGAGACTAGTTTGCATGGTAGTTCTCCTACTGATAGGACAATCAACATTACCTCCCTGTGACAGAAGGTGAAAGCAATTCTTAAAATACTGAAGGGATTGTAATCGGAGATTGTGGAAAATGGCTAGGCCAGGCCGTGTTCCACGTGAAACATTTTGGGAAGCCACCCAAAACAGGAAAAGTTCCACGTGAAACAATTTCACCCCTAGCCCAAATCGGGCACTGTATCACTCTGGACCACGAGAAATAATAATCAAAAAATCGCGCGATTCCATGGAAAACACTGGGAGGTTTTCCACCGATTTGCCGATCTGCCACCGCCGAAAGCAGATCACTCTATGCAGCGTGGAACCCCTTGCATTGCTATTGTTTGCCTTCTTGATAACATCTCCCGCAAAGAAGGCTTTCCACAGCCGGGAGAAGTTCTCCACAGCGCAAGCTCCTACCCATCAAACAGCTCCTCCCTATACTCTCAAGCCATGGGCAAGATACTTGGAATCGTCAATCAAAAAGGCGGCGTCGGCAAAACAACGACCGCCATCAATCTCGCCGCCTGTCTGGCGCTAGAAGGCCTCAACGTTTTGCTGGTGGACTGCGACCCGCAGGCGAACTGCTCGTCCGGGATCGGTTTCCAGCGCGACGATAACCGCCGCTCCATTTACGACGTGCTGATGGGCGATGCGCCGGCCGAGCAGGTGATTCTGCCCACGGAGATTGATTTACTTTCGCTCCTGCCCGGATCGAAGAATCTGACTGGCGCCAATATCGAGTTGGCAGGATTCGACGATCGCGCCATTCGTCTGCGCCTTGCGCTCAGGCCTATTCAGGACAACTACGACCTGATCGTTTTGGACTGTCCGCCGGCCCTCGACCTGCTTACACTCAATGCGCTGGCCGCCGCAGATACGCTGATCGTGCCCATGCAGGCGGAGTATTTTGCCCTGGAGGGCATTTCAGAGTTGATTTCGACTCTCGAACGGGTGCGCGCAGCCTTCAATCCGACGCTGACTATTGAAGGCGTTCTGTTGACCATGTACGATGACCGCACCAACCTGGCCCAGCAGGTGACGCAAACCCTGCGCGAATACTTCAAGGAGCGGCTCTTCCACGCCGTGATCCCGCGCAACGTGAGGCTGGCCGAGGCGCCCAGCCACGGCAAGCCTGTCGCGCTGTATGATGCGCGCTCTCGCGGAACCGAGGCGTACTTTGAGTTGGCGGGCGAGTTCATTGCGCGCAACCAGATTGAACTGCCTTCAAGGAAGGGGCGCATTGTGGGCGAGAGAGAAGCCGAGGTCAGTGCCTCGATCAGCTCCTGATGAATGGTTCATTGCAGACCGCAATCTGGAATCGTCTTTTTATTCAACGCAGTCAAGAACTCCCGTGTTCCTATTCGGGTTAAAGGATTTTGAATCATGATGATCGCCGCTCCTGACATGAAACGCCGCGCCCTGGGTAAAGGGCTTGATTCGCTGTTGCCGAGGGTTCCCTCTGCCGCGCCTTCATCCCCTGAAACAGAAGGGGGTAAGCCCCGCGAGATTCCTCTTGATCAAATTGATCGCAATCCCTTTCAGACGCGCTCCCATATCAACGAGGAGCAGTTGGCAGAGTTGGCTGCCTCGATCAGCGCGAACGGCGTGGTGCAGCCGATCCTGGTCCGCCCACTGCCCAATGGCCGTTTCCAACTGATTGCCGGTGAGCGGCGCTGGAGGGCCTCTGAACTGGCGAAGAAGGCCACCATTCCGGCCATCCTGCGTCAAGTTTCTGACGAGCAGGCGATGGAGATTACCATCGTCGAGAACCTGCAACGCGCTGATCTGAATGCGATGGAGCAGGCGCGGGCCTTTGAACGCCTCTCGCGTGAATTTCACATGACCCAGGAGCAGATGGCCGTGCGCACCGGGAAAGATCGCGCAACCGTCGCTAACTTCTTGCGTATATTGAAGTTGCCCGCATCCGTGCAGGCCCGCGTCGAATCCGGAGAGCTGAGCTTTGGCCACGCGCGCGCGCTGTTGGCCCTCGAACACGCCGAGGAGATGGAGAAGGCCGCGCAGCGGGTGGTTGCTCTTGCGTTATCTGTGCGCGGGACAGAGAGCTATGTTCAAGGCCTCATTCACCCAGAGCGCACCGCCAAAAAAGAACCCAAACCGGAGCCTCCCGTCGATCCCAACGTCCGCGCGGTTCAGGAGCGCTTGCAGCGCGCCCTCGGTCTCAAAGTTCACATCGAAGACAACAACGGCCACGGCAAAGTCATCATCGAATATGTGCAATTGGAAGACTTCGATCTGCTGTTGGAGCAGTTGGCTGGGGAGTGACGCGTGCGATCAGTTGCGTCTATCTGAATCACCGGTTGAAGCCTGACCCTCGAATTTTTCCACATCGATCTGTAACGATCGCTGAAGGATTTGCACTACCTCCTGTACGGCAGAGTCAACACTCTGCCGGGAGGATGTGCGATGGTTTCTCAAGACCGCAAAACCGAGGGTGTCGGATCATTCTGCTTCGAGCAGAATCGTTTGCCGAGCCGGAGTGTTCTGCCGTGGAGATCGCCGTCTACGGCGAAAGACATTGCCCAGGCTTCCAAGCCGCTCTCTCCGGTTGAGCTTCACGCGCTCTACGCGGGGACTGCGGTGCCGCAGCATCGCTACTTGGCCCCGGCGCTGGTGGCCGCGGTCCATTCCCCTGAGATTGCACTGGATCCAGCCAAGTGGATTGCCGGGCTTGAGGAGATCCAACTCCCCAGCCTGGTGGATGCTTGGCTGCACACGAACAACAACTCTTCCTTTGAGCAATTGAAATGCGTGGGCCTCGATCAGCACACCGGTCAGTTGCTAGCAGTAGTGAAGATTACGCAGAGTCGCGGCTACCTGGGTGGCGCGGATACTGCGGGAAGCCGTGAGTACGTGGCCTTTTGGGTTGACTGGGGTTTTGGACTCCAATATGAGGGGACCGCATCCGCCCAGGTTTTTGACTCAGACGGCCTCATGGCCTCTGAACAGGAGATCACCGTGACTTTGTCGGCGGATCTCTCCCGGCACGCTCAGGCGGAATGTCTGGCTGCACCGGCAATCAAAGTGCGAGCTGTACTCTCTTGGAATACTCCGCCTTCCACAACTCATCCTTACGCCCAGGTGGTGTGGGGAAACAAGTTGGATTGCAGGATTGCCACGGTTTCACACCCGGCGGCATACTCTGGCAAGCCGATGACCATTCCCATCGGACTCCGAAGCGGTGGCTCTGTTTTCTCTTTCCAAACCAAAGACGAGGCGGATCGTGGCTTATCGTTTACCCGCTGCCGCATGAACTCCGCCGGCTGGGTCCGCAATGCCCCATCCTATTGATTTACCTGCCAGTTGGCTACCGCTGACTGGCGCAACGCCGAAAGATTGACTGGCTTCCCCAAAAGCAGACGGAACTCGCTATGTATTGTAGGTTCCGTCTGCGGCCACTCAAATGAAAGGAGTGAAACTGCGATGGTTGATTTCAAGCTTGTATGGTGCTTTACATTGTGTGCTCTTGCTGTTTGGCGGATTGCGCACCTGATCGCCCGCGAAAGTGGTCCATGGAATCTGTATCTAAGGATGCGAACCGCTCTAGGCTTTGATGTGTTGAGCCGCACCATGGCCTGCTTTTACGGCCTCAGCCTGTTGACGGCTCTGCCCCCCGCCTTGTGGCTGAGCTCCGGGCGCATGGATTTTCTTGTGCAGTGGATGGCGATCTCGGCAGTGGCCTGCCTGCTGGAAAAGGCCACTCAAAAGGCGCAAGGAAAGCTTCATATCTCTCCACTGCCAGCTGCGTATTTGGATAAGGTCATCCGGGGCGTTTAGCAACGGGAGTGCCTGAATTTGCTTTGCCCGGAATGGTGCTCTGGCCACCAGACCGTTCAGAGCGCGGGCACGCTCGTCCGCGCTTGAAGCCTCATTCCAGCAAGCCTTTGCGCAATTCAAACATTCAGTACCTCTAAAATGTTATACTTGGCTCCTCTAAACTTAGCGGAGTCTGCGTTGGAATTCTGTTCATTCGACTCAAGTTACGTTAGTAATCTCTGTGCGGGTAACTCCCAGACGCAGTCCCATTTTGTCGCCTATTTTTCACAACTATTGCAGATCAAGCTACGCGGTCGTCTCCAGTCTCCCCAGGCCATTGAGGACGTTCGCCAAGAGACATTCGCACGCGTCTTTTCGGTCTTGCGTCGGGACGGTCTGCGCCAGCCGGAGCGCCTGGGTGCCTTCGTGAACATGGTCTGCAACCATGTTCTCAGTGAGCATTACCGCTCCTCAACCGGCGGTGAATCACTGGATGTGGAAGGACGGCCCGAGCTGCCCGACAAGGCAGCCAGCGCTTTGGATCTGGTGGCGGCAAAGCAGATGAAGGAAAAAGTGCGCTCTATTTTGAAGCACCTGACGCCGCGGGACAGCTCCTTGCTCAAAGCCGTGTTTCTGGACGAGCGCGACCGCGACGAAGTCTGCCGAGAGTTTGGTGTGGATCGCGACTACCTGCGCGTGCTGCTGCATCGCGCCAAGCAGGAATTCAAGACAGAATTTGTGAAGCGCATGGGAAATCCATTTCCAATGGGCGAAAATTCATAATAAATTGAAACGTTTGATCGGCTGCGGCCACTATCCACACGTTGGACCGCACTGAGGATTGAAAAAGATGGACCACAACGAAGCACTACAACAGATGGCTGCCGAGCGTTACCTGCTGAATGAGCTGACGCCCGATGCGCGCGAGGCCTTTGAAGAACATCTCTTTGACTGCCCGGAGTGCGCTCTGGACCTTCGCGCCGGAGTCGCGTTTGTGGAAGAAGCTAAAATCCAATTGCCCAAGCTGGCGCCGAGCACGCCACAGCCGCTTCCAGGTCGGGTCCGTCCGTCCAAGGTCATGCGCGAGGGTTGGTTCAGTTGGTTCCAGCCATCTTTTGTCGTTCCCGTCTTCGCCACGATGCTGCTCTTCATCGGCTATCAGAATCTTTTGGTTCTTCCCGGTCTGCGCGAAGCAGCCACGCAGCCGCAACTTCTCTCCTGGGCGCCGCTGCACGGCAGCATGCGCGGCACTCCGCTCGACCTCACTGCCGACCGCAAACACGGAGTCGCGCTGCCCATCGAATTGCCCCAGCAGCCCACGCCCGGCGCGTATACCGGATACTCCTTCAGCCTCACTGATCCGCAGGGAAAGGCAGTCTGGACCGGCTCCATGACTGCCCCCAGTGACGACGCCAGCCAGGAACAGCGGCTCACTCTGGCAATTCCCGGCGCAAAGCTGCACAACGGAACCTATTCGGTATCCATTGCGGGGGTAACGCCCCAGGGCGAACACACTGTCATCGACCAGTACACCTTTAATTTCAAGCGAACGGATTGACAGCTCCGCTTCTACAACCTAGAATTCTCCCGACTCCTCAATTCAGAAAGGGATCAGCGCAAATGCCTGAAGTAAAAGCAAAAGACCACATCTTCAACGCCGAAGCTACCGTCCTCTCCGGTAATTTGACGCTTCCAGTCAAACAAACCATTGAACCCCAGGCTCACTCCAAGCTCGACTCGTCGGGCGGCTACTTCAACCAGACCTCGGATGGCTATGCGCTGCAGTCGATCATCTCCTTCGACCACGCCTACTCGCACGTCGCCGGCAACAAGAGCCTTAAGGATGGCGAGGGCTGGAATACGCTGACCACCACCGTCGTCGAAGGCCTGAACGTGATGGAGGTAGTAACCGCCGACCGTGTTGTTGGCCAGACCATCACCCACCACCCGCTCGTCGGCCATATGCCGTCGATCTCATTCCTCGGTACGCGCTATGAGAATCTGCGCATTGCCGGCATCCCGGTCGAGCTGGAATGGGACCAGGAAATCTATACCCTCACGCCTGAAAATGACCTGGCCTATGCCCTTGATCCAGGCCTCATCAGCCGCGCCGGACGCCAATACAGCGCCATCCTCCAAAACATGAACCTTTCACCCAAGCTCCAGAAACATTACAATCAACTTTCCAAGGCTCTTGGCGTTTCGGAGACGATTGAATGTTCACTGGTCAACCGAGTGGCTGGTCTCTTCCCTGGCACCATCGCCGGGAACGTGATCTCCATTCCCGGCTTCGGGTCGATCACGCTGGGCAAGGTGACCGTGAAGCACGAGAGTCCGCTGGACGCGACAAAGACCTACAAGAAGACCACCTTCACGCTGACCATGATCGACCTCAATCTGGGTTGCGTGATCGAGGGAGACGTGCCGATCGGGACGGGTGGCTCCAACGGTGGGCCGAAGTAATACAGATAACATTTCAACTGAGTGTCCGCTGGTCTAGAAATAGTATTTCGAGTCCGGCGGACAGAAGCAGTTCGATTAATAACCTAAGGAAAGATTATTTTAAGTCAGTTCTCCCTTTTGTTTGGGCGGCATTCCTACTCCTTTTGATCCCTTTAGAGGACTCAAATCCCAATAGGTTTTGGATTCTCTACGACTATACTCTGCATATATATCATTCGGGAAACTTGGCAAAAAGCGAGCAAGAAGCAGAAGGTGGCTATCGACAATTCTATATATCTAATCCTGACTGGGCAGTGCAATTTGAACTATTGCAAGCGGAAATTATGGTGCAACGAGGATTTTTTAATGATGCACTTACTCTTCTTGGTAATTACCAGCCTGATTATAACCACCCGCAAGAAACCATTCGCAAACTTGCGATTGAAGCCGATGCGCTGACACGCCAGAGACAATTTCTCATTGCGAATCAGAAACTTAAACAGGCTGATGACCTATGCAGAACTAAAAACATCGCATACTGCGGTGATGTATTGAGAGTGCATGGCATCCTATCGGTCATGCAAGAGCGCATTCTTGAAGCTAATTCATATTTTCTTGAATGTCTCTCCTTTGCGAAAGTTGATCAGGATGGGTTCTTGGAGGCGAGAGCATCGTTGAATCTTGGATGGTTGGCATTACAGGTCAATCGATTTGACGAAGCTGTAGTTTGGTCTCAGTCTGGATACCAGGATGCTATGAAATTCAATGCCGATGACTTGGCTCAGGAAGCTTTAGGAAATCTCGGATGGGCCTATTTTCAGTTGGGAGATGATGAAAGAGCATTGGAATTTTTTCTCGATGCTGAAAAGGGTGCTAAAAAACTAGGGGATATAGACGCCGAACTTAAATGGATCAATAACGCTGGCGCGGTCTATCACGATACAGGCGATTCGCCTCATGCTGCACAATCTTATCGCCAAGCACTTTCGCTGGCAATGCAAATCAAAAGCAAAGAAGACGTTGCCTACGCATTGGAAGACCTGGCTCAGATTTCTGTAGAGACTGGAAAGCTGGATGAGGCAAGAGGCTATCTCGATCAAGTCACCCCGTTGATGAATGTGGGCGGAAATCTTCTGACTGCCCATATCATGTTGACACAAGCGATGTTGGCCGCCGCTCGGCACCAGGATCAGCAGGCGGAAACGATCTATCGCGCCATCCAAAGCAATCCTGCAAATCCAACGACGACGCGGTTGGGCGCAGGGGATGAGCTGGCGAGGTTGTTTGAACAGGAGGGCAATCCACTTGAGGCGGAACGAACTTACAAAGCCGCGCTAACCGATTTCGAGGCCGCGCGGGCGCAGCTCAAGCATGAAGACTCGCGGCTGCCCTTTGCCGCCAACGCTACCGGCATCTATGACCACTATATTCACTTGCTGGTGGAGCAGGGCCGGGCGGAAGAGGCGCTGACCATCGCCGATCAAAGCCGTGCGCGGACGCTGGCGCAGGGGTTGGGCGTGGACGAAAGCAAGGCCGCCCGGCTCTCCGCATTGCATCCACGAGCGATTGCGCAAAGCACCGGCGCGACGCTGCTCTTTTACTGGCTGGGCGCGCAGCACTCGTACCTGTGGGCCGTCACTCCCGCCAAAATCACGCTGATTCCGCTGCCCGCACAAAAGGAGATTGCCCAGCGAGTCGAGCGTTACCGGCGCGCGCTGCTGGATGGCGAAGACCCTGAGCGCAGCGGCAACGAGGACGGGCAGGCGCTCTATCAGATGCTGGTGGCCCCGGCGGCCAAGCAAATCCGGCCCAACGCTCCGGTGATGATCCTGGCCGATGGCGCGTTGAGCCAGTTGAACTTCGAAACCTTGCTCGCTCCCGGCCCCGGTACAAGTACGCATTACTGGATTGCCGATCAGACGCTCGTCTCTGCGCCGTCGCTGGAGCTGCTGGCTGCGGCGCGACCCGCGCAGAGTGAAGGCCGCAAGCTGCTATTGGTGGGCAATCCGGTGACGGCCAGCCCGGAGTACCCCAGCCTGCCGCACTTTGGCTCTGAGATGAACCAAATCTCCCGCCACTTTGGCGCTCGTAGCCAAGCTGTCTTTGCCGGTTCGCAAGCCACGCCCACCGCGTATCTGGCCAGCCATCCCGCGCAATACTCTTACATCCACTTTGTCTCACACGCCACGGCCAGCCGCACTGACCCGCTGGATTCAGCGATCATTCTCTCTGGCAGCGCGCCTTCAGGCAGCCTGACCGGCGAGAACACCTTCAAGCTCTATGCCCGCGAGATCATCGAACATCCACTGGATGCGCGCCTCGTCACCATCTCGGCCTGCAACGGCAGCGGCACGCGCGCCTATGCCGGCGAGGGATTGGTCGGCCTCTCGTGGGCCTTTCTGCGCGCCGGCGCGCACAACGTAATCGGCGCATTGTGGGAGGTGAGCGACGACTCCACGCCGCGCCTGATGGACGGGCTCTATCAGGGATTGCAGGACGGCCAGCCGCCCTCCGTCGCGCTGCGCAACGCCAAGCTCGGCCTGCTGCGCTCAAAGAGCCGCTTCAGCGCGCCATTCTATTGGGCGCCCTTTCAAATCTATACGCGACGCTGAGCGGAAGATCATTCCCAGGTCCCAAATGCGGGACCTGGGGCACCCATTCTTTGTTGGAGCTACGGCTTTTGCTCTGACGCAGCCGGCTGTTTGGGCATCGGAATCGTAATGTCCACTTTCTGTACCGGCCCCAGCTTCAACTCGTCCAGGCCAGGTTTGATCTCCGGGCCATTGCCGACCACGAGTATTGCCAGCTTATCGGAATGAATGTACTTTTTGGCGACTCGGTCAAGATCGGCGACAGTAACCTTTTCGAGCGCGGCCTTGTACGTCTCCAGATAGTCGGGCGGATAGCCGTAGAACTCCAGCCGGACTCGCACGGCCAGCACCTTCTCTCGCGTGTCGTAGCGGAAGAGGAACGAGTTGAGGATGTTGTCCTTGGCGCGGGCCAGCTCTTCTTCGGTGAAGGGCTTGGTGGTCAGGCCGTTGATCTCGGCCAGCGCGGCTTTGGTGGCGTCCACGGTGGAAGCGCTTTTGGTCATCACCATCGCATGGAATTCGCCGGGATGATCCCAACTGTAACCGTAGCTGCCGCCGACGGCGTAGGCCAGGCCAAGCTCCGTGCGCACCTTCTGAAAGAGCCGGCTGGCAAAACCGCCGCCCAGAATCTCATTCATCACGGCAAGAGAGGGCACGTCGGGATTATGGCGATCTGTGCCCAGGCCGACAATCTCAACATTCGACTGGTTAACGTCTTCCTTGTCAATAAAGTAGACGCCGGGTTTGGGATCGGCAAAGCTGTCGTGCCGCGCGGGATCAGCGTGAACTGTCGGCAGCCCCTCGAAGGCTCCGCGCAGCTTGGCCTCCATCGCCGCCGGGTCGAAGTCGCCGCTGACGGAAACAATTAGCTTGCCGTGGAGGGTCCGGTCGTGCCATGCCTTCAGGTCGTCCAGCGTAACCGCACCGATGGTGGCAAGCTCCGGCTGGCGCGTGTAGGGCGAATTGGGGCCGTAGACAAGCTTGGCCGATTCACGGCCCGCGATCTCGCCCTCATCATCATTGCGGCGCACGATGCCCGTGGCCACTTGCTGCTGCGCAAGTTGCAGCTTTTCCGCGCTGAAGTTGGGATGCAAGAAAAGGTCGAGGGCCAAAGCAAAAACCTGATCGGAGTCGCCCTTGAGCGAGTCCCAGGAGAGCGCCGTAGAATCCACGTCTCCGCCGGTTTCAATGTGCGCCGCCTTGGCTTCCAGCATGTCGTCCAGGGCGTCGCCGCTCAATTTGGCTGTGCCGGAGGTGCGCCAGGTCTGGCCGTAAAGGCTGACGAGGCCGACCTTGGCGGGGTCTTCATCGCGCGCGCCGCCCGGAATGGAGACCGAACCGGAGACGAAGGGCAGCTCGTGATCCTCTTGCAGAAAGAGAACGATGCCGTTCTTAAGTTCAATGCGCTGAGGCTGGTGAGGGTTGAAGTCGTGGAGCTTGGGCGTGGGGATTTGTTCCCATGGCTTGGCTTGCTGCGCCAATTGAGGTGCAACATAAACCTTGGGTTGTTGTATATTGTGGCAACCTCCGAGAATCAAAACAATTATGAGGGATGTTAACAGGCTCAATGCACCCTTGAATTCGGGAGCTTTGAAAGGGCACGACTTCAGTCGTGCCGCCAATGCTCTAGAAAAAAGCCCGGGCTTTAGCCCCTGAGGCAAGTTTTCTTTGACTATTTGAATTCCCTCGGGGGCTAAAGCCCCAGTCCAAATTAGGCGCTTCACGGCACGACTGAAGTCGTGCCCTTTCAAAACGATAGCATCGGAGAAATTACTCAAAGAAATCTTCATTGCGCGCCTCCATCTTGTGCCGGGGTTTTCTGCGCCGGGGTTGCGGCGGCATCCGTCTCAATCGATGCGCTGGTCCGGTTACTGGGGACAAAAACCTCATTGGCCACGCGGCGGATGTCAGCTTTGGTCACCTTGTCCACCTTGTCGAGCTGCAAAAAAAGCTCGCGCCAATCGCCGAAGCGGGTCTGGTACTCGGCAAGCGAATTGGCCAGGCCCTGGTTGTCGGCGAGGCCCCTCAGCAGGTCGGCGCGAGTGCGGGTCTTGTACATCGCCAGCTCTTCGTCGGTAACGTCGGTTGCTCTAAGCTTGTCGATCTCCTTGTGAATCGCGTCGCGCATCTCGGTCGGTGTGTGGCCGGGAAGCGGAACGGCGTAGAAGGCGAAGAGACCAGGGTATTTGTCGCCAGGAAAGGGCGAAAAGCCCTGCGCCTCGGCGGCAATTTGCTTGTCGCGCACAAGGCTGCGATAGAGCCGCGAGACACGGCCGTTGGACATAATATCGCTGATAGCGTCGTAGACCTCGGCGTCCGGGCTACGGTAGTCGGGCCGGTGGTAGCCTTCAAGGTAAAAGGGCTGCGTCTGCTCGCGGATGGCGACAGTCTTCTCCGCGAACTGCTTGGGCTCGACGGTGGTCATCTCTTCCGGCTTGGGACCGCCGGGAACTTTGCTGAAATATTTCTCCAGCATGGGCAGGGCCTCGCTGGCCTTCACATCGCCGACCACGACCACCACGATATTTGCGCCGACATAATACTTCTTGTGGAAGTCCATCGCCTCGGTGGCGTTAATTTGCTGCACTTCGCTGGGCCAACCGATGCTGCTGCGGCCGTAGTTGTGCGCAACGTATGCGGTGGCCAAGAACTGCTCGACAAGCCTCCCGATGGGGTTGGAGTCAGTGCGCATGCGCCGCTCTTCATTGACCACATCGCGCTCCTTGTAGAATTCGCGCGGAACCACGTCTGAAAGGCGACCGCTCTCCAGCCATGCCCAAAGCTCCAGGCGATTCTCCGGCATCGACCAGAAGTACATCGTCTCGTCCAAGCCGGTCTCGGCGTTCAAGCCTTCAGCGCCGTTGCGCTCAGCCACGTCTGTGAACTGGTTGGGAACGACGAACTTGTGGGCCTCGGCCTCGGCTTCTTTGAAGGCCTGCTTCAGCTCGGCCAGCTTCTTTTCATCGCGGCCCACAGCTTTCAGATATTCAGCTTCATAGGCGTCGTTGGCCGCCTCAACCTTGGCCAGCGCCACCTTTTCGGCGGCGTAGTCGGTAGTTCCAATCTGGCTGGTTCCTTTGAAAGCCAGATGCTCGAACATATGCGCCAAGCCGCTCTGGCCGCTGGGATCATTCACATCGCCAGCGTCGATAAAGGTAGAGTAGCTGAAGACGGGCGCCTCCGGCCGCTCGCAAATTACCAGCGTAAGTCCGTTGGGCAGGACTTTAGTGGTGATGCGCTGCTCAAAGCTCTTCAGGTCCTGCGCCCGCGCGCCTGCCAATGTCGTTGCAGCAAGCACCAGTAAAAAAACGTATTTGTAAATCCAATAGAAATGCTTTCGTTGCATTCGATCTCCTTGTCCGGGGCGCGCCAACGCTCACCCTGCACTCTTTCAAGCTAGTGCCATGGACCGAGTGGGGTCAAACCGAAAACCTTTATTCTGTCCACATTCTGTTCTTGTTAAGATGAGATCATGCAGAGCCGCCATCCAAACCGCTCAAAACTGACGCCTCTCTGGCGAGCGGTGGTCGAGATCGCGTTCATCGACTTTCTCTTTTACGCCAACCTGCTGATGGGCGAGTTCACGGTCTCGAATGGACACGACAAGAGCCTCTTCGCGGCGCTCACGGACATCTTCACCGCCGCCAATTTAGTTATCGCGCTCGTCTCCGCGCTGATCGGATATCTGGTCTTTGAATACCTGCGCAAGAAGCTCTGAACGCCGAGACCACCAGAGCATATCGCCTGTCAAATTGAAGTGAATCTCTAACCTGATTCAAGAATCCCAGCAGGTAGCGCCAGCCTCCCGGTCCACGCCGCATACCATTACAAACCGAAAACCAGTCTTAATTGGTTGCCGGTGGAACCGCTACCGGTGCCGCTGCTGGAGCCGCATCAGGTGCGGTGGCCGGAGCCTGCTTGGCCAATCCGCGAATGTACAGAATGAGGTTCCGCACTTCCTCGTCTTTGGCGCGCCCAACCGGCTCAGGCGTCATCTGGCCCTTGCCGTTGCGAATGACGCCAAATAAGTCCTTGTCGCTTTTGCCGGCCAATGTCTTAGGATCGGTCCAGTCATCGAGGGTCAACTTCATCCCTACCGCCACGTCGGTTTTGCCGTTCCCGGTATCCCCATGGCAGAGAGCACATTCCTGCGAATAAAGTGCTTTGGTGCGGGCCTCGGCTTTCTCAGAGAGCTTGACGCTGGAGTTCGCCTGTCCAGGAGCGGCGGGTTCGCTCTTCTCCTGAGGCAATGGACCAGCATTGGTTGTGGCAGCGATTCCAAACAGAACGAGAGCTGAAACATAATACAAGGGCTTCAACATACTAGCCTCCTCGACCCGAAATGCGGCTTTCAAAACACCGCGCGGTCGAATCTTTACACGCACAGATTATATGCCCAATGGACGGCGGATGGTTTCATAAAGTCGCAGGGGGACGGTGAACAGCCTAGGTTCAATCAGGATAGGGCACAAACTAAAGCAGTCCTCCACGGCCCGCGATCCGGCGCGCAAAAAGCCAGCAGAGCAGCGAAACTCCCAGCGCCATCACCATCCACTCAGCCAGATTAACGGCGCCAGCCTTTCCGGCGGACAGTGGCACGATGAACGGAATCATTGCCTTGGATGCGGGAGCACCGGCCGACAACAGGCCTTGATGGATGATTTCATACCCGCCCCAGCCGAAGACTCCGATTGCAGTGAGGATGCCTGGAAGCGCCCAATTCCATGGAAATGGAATAGGCGCGGGCGCGGCAACCTCCAGCTCAACGCGCTCCATGACGGCGGATAAGAAGCCCGACGAGGGAATCAGTTCGTCGTTAGCGGAGAGAATTCGATCAATTTCGCGGTTAAACTCGGCGCGCTCTGCTCCGGTGCGGCTTGTCTTTGCTTGATCCATTCTCAGGCCTCCTTTCCTGTCTCTTGAGCGATCCCATTGTTACAAAAATCCGGGTGCCTCACCCTCGCCGTGTCCTTGTTTTTGCCACCAGGCTGGGCTTCCTCTTCCAGCCGCGGAAAGCGCTGTCGGAGCAGAACCCGCGCTCTGGATAATCGCGCCTTCATCGTTCCCTCCGGCAGGCCCATGGTTGCGGCGGCCGCCGCCAGATCCATCTCATGAAAATAATACAGAATCACCGGCTCTCGATAGCGCAAAGGCAGGGCCAGCACAGCTCTCCGCACCGATTCGTTTCGCCGTTGTTCTTCCAATTCGCCATACTGAGCGGCAGGACCGGAAGGTTCCGGCGCAGCCTCCAGGGGCAATCTCTCGGTGGGAAAGCGCTTCAACTCCGAGCGATAAACATTGGCAGCCAACGCAAACAGCCAGGTGGAAAAGCTGGACTCGCCTCGCCAGTGCGCCAGTCCGCGCCAAGCGCGCAAAAAAGCCTCTTGCGCCATCTCTTCGGCTCGTCCCCGATCGTGCGAGTAGCGCCAAGCCATCGTCACCAGCGGTCCCTGCCAACGGCGCACGATTCCCTCAAATGCGCGCACGTCGCCGGCAAGGACGCTGGTCACGTCTTGCAGGTCTTCAGCGGCGCTGGTTGCGGCATTCATTGAGAAGTTTGCACCTTTGCGTTTGGTAAGACAGCTTCAGCAGCTTTCCGGTTGCATTATTTGCAAAAAAACCTTCCACAAAGATTATGCAACCGAATTCCCGGCATCGCTGTCCTACCTGACGCATGGGGAAAAACCCCGGCAAGGAGGCAATGATGAATCCAGAAGTAGTCGGAGTGTTTGTTCCAATCGTGATGTTCGTGATGCTCTTCAGTTTTCTTGCCGTCGCAGTGTGGACAGGCAGCCGGAAAGAAGAGCGCCAAGCCTTTTACAAGTCAGAGACGCTGCGCCGCATCACCGAGTCATCGGGCGATGGCGCCAAGGCTGCCATGGAGATGATGCGCGAAGAGGAGCGGCAGAAAAGGATCAAGGCGCGGGAAGGAACCAAGCTCGGCGGATTGATTTGCTTGGCCGTGGGCGTCGGAACCATCATCTTTTTGGGCCTATTCCTGCGCAACCTGGTCTGTCTCTCCGGCTTGATCCCGGCTTTGGTCGGTGTGGCCATGCTTGTCTATGTCCATAAATACGCCGCGCCCATTGAATAAGCAGGAAGCGCGAATCCTGGCGGGCGCAGACGCATCCAATGTATAGTTGTTCAAACAACTATCTCCCGACTCGAAGCTTCGGGCCGGGCTCTTCGGAGGATGCCCATGAACATCGAACGCCAGCCAGCGATCTTTCTTCCCCACGGCGGGGGGCCTTGCTTTTTCATGGACTGGACGTGGGGCCCAGCCGATACATGGGACTCGACGCAGCGTTTTCTGGAGGGGTTGGCGGCAACGCTGCCCGCCCCTCCCAAAGCCATGGTGGTGATCAGCGGCCACTGGGAGGAGCCGGCCTTCACGGCCAGCGCCGCTCAGCAACCGGAGCTGATCTTTGACTACACCGGCTTTCCCGCGCACACCTACCAGCTCACCTGGCCAGCGCCCGGCGCGCCCAAACTAGCCGAGCGGGTGGCTGGTTTGCTCGGCAAAGCCGGGTTGCCCTCTGGCCTCAGCGCTCAGCGGGGCTTTGATCATGGTGTCTTTGTGCCACTCAAGGTTGCATTTCCTGAGGCGCGGATTCCGGTGGTCTCGCTCTCGCTGGCAACTTCTCTTGATCCGGCGATGCATCTCGCCGCGGGCCGCGCCTTGGCTCCGCTGCGCGAGGAAGGCGTCTTGATCGTAGGCAGCGGGATGAGCTTCCACAATCTGCGCGCCTATCTGCGCCCGGAGACCGTGGAGCGCGCGCTTGCCTTCGACGGCTGGCTGACGGGGGCGGTTGAAGCGTCCGCCGCCGAGCGCAACAATCTGCTGACCGAGTGGCGCAAAGCACCCTTTGCCGCCTACTCGCACCCGCGCGAGGAGCACCTGATTCCCTTGATGGTGGCAGCAGGCGCAGGCGGTGATGCACCCGGCAAGCGAATCTTCTCCGACGAGCCGATGGGCGCGGCGATCAGCGCCTACCGCTTTGACTGAGTAAAATCCACAACCAGATTAGCGGCCAAAAACAATGATGGGGTATGAGCGCAAGCCCATACCCCATCATTTTCAACCGTTTGCTTAGCTAGAAGGTTGTGGAGACCGTAAAGCGGAAGGTCTTGCGCGGCTCGCGGAAGAGATCCCGCGCTCCGTATGCAGCGGCGGCTTCGGCGTAGGTGTAGTCGCCTGCGCCACCTGTCGGAAACATGCTGCGGGTGATCAACTCACCGGAACAACTGTCTTTGTGACTGCCCAGTCCCAGGTTGCAATACGGCTGCTCATTCAGCCGCAATGGGTTATAAGCCCAGAAGAAGCGGAAAGGCGCATTGATCACCGGCATAATCACCGATAATTCCGCGCCGGTGGACATACGGGGAACAAAGTTGGTTCCGGAGATGGGATGAATATTCCGCAAGAAGCCGACCTGCGAGCCGGGAATGCCACCCTGACAGGAACCATTGTTCCAAACCGGGCAGCCATAAAGCGGCGCCGTCAGCGAGGCAAAACCCTCCGGGCTTTGCTTCAACTGGCTCTTGTTCATTGCCGTGTCGATGCCAAAGTCATCAAAGAGGGCAAAGGTGACTGAACCGACAATAGGAATGCGATACTCCACGTTGGTAATAAGATTCGTATCGCCGCCGATGGAGGCAATGCCGTAGATAGGAAGCGGAACCTGAATGCACTGGTTCAACTGCGGTTGAGTCGGGTCGCGTGGAACGCAAGTTCCATCGGGGTTGGTCAACTGCACATTCACGCGTGTGGGAACGTAGCCGTAGGGCGTGGCGGCGCGAATATCAAAGCCGCGCAATTGCGCCTCACCGCCGTCAAAGAAGCGGTTGTTGGGCGGAGCGACGGAGCCGCCATAACCCTGCACGTAGCCCAACTGCGCCCGTATGCCCAGCACATTGTTCCCCGTAGCCGAGGGGATCAGGTAGTGCATGGGAAGGAACTGCTTGTAGGCCACCATCGGCTGGTAGTAGCGCACATTGCCCCAGATGCCGGCCGTCTGCATCACCACGGTGTATTCTTTGCCGGTGCGCGGACGCATGGGATTGTTGATGGTGTTGTAGGTGTAGCTGAACGAAGCCATGCTGTTGATAATGCCGGCCAGCGCATTGGATCCTTGCACGCCCGACCGGAAGGCAATGGTCTGGAAGAATGTTTGCGAGGCGGTGCTAAAGGCGGTGATGGTTGACTTGCTCAGCGAATAGGTAAAGCCAACCCGCTGGAAGGCATGGCGCTTCAAGGGATATTGCAGCGAGAAGGTCAATCCATCCGAAGCCTGGTTGTAGTTCTGCACCAGCGCTGACTGCGCCTGCGTCAAATTGGGGGATGCGCCCGTCTGCGCCTGATAGTTCTTGGCGGCGTTGAAGTCCTGCTTGCTGTTGTAAATCTGGAAACCGACGTTGAGCGGACGGTTACGCACATAGGGTTGTGTAAAGCCAAAGGTGAACTGGCGGCTGATGCTGCCCAGGTTGCCTTGCAGGCTGAGGGTCTCGCCCAAACCGAGAAAGTTGTTGGTCTGGTAGTTGACGCCCAGAAATGCGCCCGACTGGCCGCTCATGCCACCGTTGATGCCGATTGAGTTCTTGCCCTTCTCTTTCACCTTCAGCAGCAGATCCACCGTGCCTGCTTCGGCATCCTGGTGGGCTTCGGAGTCCTGATCCGCCTTCAGTGGTTCAAAGTACTCGAGCTGGTTCAGGCGCAACAGGCTGTACTCCCAGAGTTGCGAATTGTAGACCTGACCCTCTTCCAGCATCAGTTCGCGGCGGATGACTTTGTCGCGGGTAATCACGTTGCCCTGAAACTCGATGCGTGAGACGTAGAAAGGCTTTCCCTCGTCGATGTCAATCACCATCGAAACTGTTTTCTTTTCTTCATCATAGGTCGGCTTTGGAATGGCGCCGAAGTTGATGTAGCCGTTCTGCCCGTAGGCCTTTTTCAGATTCTCAAGGCCCTTGCCAATCAGCGTGGCGTTGAACCAGTCGCCGTCTTTTACGGCAAAGGTAGAGCGCAGTGCCTTCTCATTTTTAATTGCCTTGTTGCCGGTGAAGGTGATGGTGCCAAGTCGGTAGCGCTCACCCTCTTCAATGGGAAGCAGAATGTCGATCCGCTTGCCTTTATTGGGCCGGAAGGTGAACCAGTTCAGGCCGCCTTCGTCGCGAATCTGCGTCTTGGGTTCCTCGATGGCCG
>CAZYCV010000009.1:0-74950 GCA_964645305.1 uncultured Occallatibacter sp.
CAACATCATCGCACCTCCACGTTCGGGACTTTTTGTTTTGCTGCGTCGTAGCGCAGTTTGAACTTCTCTGAACGCCCGATAATCTTCAAGAATGCTGGATCGGAGTTCGTCGCCCAATGACCAAATACCGCGCCGCCAATGAACACGAATATGCCTGCCAATATCGAATTGAAAAGATTGAACGTGCCAACGGCGGTGACGCAGACCATGAAAAACAATGTGCGTTCAATGCCCATATAGGTGAGGGGCTTATGCAGGCTCTTGAAGACTCGGTTGCGGCGTTTCTGTGTTGTTTCCTGCATAAGCCCTCCTCTGTGTGCGGGTGGTTTCGTGGGAATGATGTTGATTGAATGGCTGATGCGATGCGGAGTCTAGGAACCCCACAGCCAGGTGAGGATGTTGGCAGCCATGACGGCGATTCCGGTTCCGACTGCAACACCGGCAAGGTTCTTCTTCGCACCTGGTTCTCCATGCGCAAAGCCGTACCCTCCGATCACGATAGCGATCAGGCTGGCGGCTTTGGCAACCGTCCCGGTGAACAGTGTTTGTAGTGAACTGATACCGGAATCAAATGGCGAAGCGTGAGCAGCGATTGGGACGAGCAATACGCAGAGAAGCACTGCGCCTCCACGCGCCAGATAGATCTTTGCGCGTTCAATCGTTGATGTTGTGAGAATGATTCGAATGTGGAACATTGGCACCTCCAACGACTCTTCAGTCGTGATGTGCCTGACATTAGGCGCGGCTTCGCGGGGTGTCCAATACTTTGTAACTATGGGACCATAGCCTGCGCCTATGGGTCTATTCAGGAGTGGATTGCGGGATCAGCCAAACATCGGCAATTGGCAGGGAAGCTCAACGCCAACACTGCCCACTGGACGCTTCTTGCCGCTCATTTCATCGACGTTCTCACACATCTTTGCCAGACGTGAGGCGAGCAGCGACAGCACATGCCGTTGCGTGTCGCGGGGGCATATAAAGGCCGTCTTGATATGAATGGATAGCCCTGCAATACCGCGCAGCGTCAGCTCTGGATCAAGAAGTGAAGATTCAAGCATCAGGCCGAATCCCGCGCCGATCTTGACCAGGAATTGCATATCGGTGGGAGAGGAAACAAAGTCCGTGGGCGTCAGCCGAATCTTTGCCTTTGCGAATCGCCGCATGATTTCGTCGTAGCACAAAGGATGATGAGCCCGTGCGAAGCCGATACGAACGCGGTCTTCGATATGATTCTTCGTTATGCTCTCAAGTCGGGCAAGAGGATCATCTCGACGCAAGCAAACCAAGAGCTTCTCGGTGCGTATTCGCTGCACGAATAGCTTGTGTGGGCCGAGTGGCATGGTCACCAGAGCCGCATCGAGATGCCCTTCCGTAACCATAGTGATAAGCGATCCTGAGCCCTCGCTCGATGGCTCTATTTGCCCGTCGGGCACGAGGTCTCGATAGCCGTCCACTGCACCCTGCACAAGCTGATGATTGATGAAGGGCGAGTATCCAAAGCGGAGCGGCAAATTGATTCCTGAATGGACGGAAGACGTGCTCTGAAAGGCCAGTGTGCTCATGTGCAGCAGCCGTTTGGCCGCTTCAAGAAAATGCCTGCCAGCGGGCGTAAGCTCCGCTCCGGCGCGCACACGTTGGAAGAGCCTCGCGTGTATTCCTTCTTCCAGCTTCCTGATCTGAGCGCTGAGTGAGGGCTGCGAGAGGTGAAGCCGGATGGCTGCTCGACCGAAGTTGCATTCCTCGGCAACTGCGACAAAATAACGGAGATGACGAAATTCCAGGCTGCTGTACATGGTGTACCTGCCCTTCGCATACTCTGCGGCCATGATCTGTTTGCGGCCTTAGAGCCGTTGAAATTCGCTATTTCGGTGCGTATTCATTGGAAATGTGCGATGTTGCAGGCGGGGATTCGACATATTTCTGGTAGAGCGGAGGTGGTTGCGGATTCACGGGCCGTAGGTACGACTACCACAGGCCCCTTGGCTGTGCTCGTTCCTTCGTGCATGACCATTAGACGATAAAACAGGCGTTTGTGTTCAAAAAGAACCAGTGAATCTCTTCAATAACTGTTCAGTGACTCCATTTGCGGAGCATCTGCCGAGTCGCAAGCTGTTGCACTTGGACGCACTTAGCCTCATATCGAGGGGCCTTGCAATAAAAATGAAAACCGGCCAACACACACCCATAGGTCTGAACTATGGTCCCATAGGCAAGAAGTATTGGACGCGGCACTCGTAATCGTGGAGTCTATAGCCACAGCGTCTTGCTGATCGCAAAAGCGAAACCTCAAGAATCCCCGGAGTAGCTAATGGCAAACGAAAACGTCACCGAGAAAAAACGTCCGGGGAGGGTTACGATCTCTCCCGAAGACAAATTCCTGGTAGGGAGAGTGGAAGCGGCGGACATGCTCTCAATCAGCCGAAGAGCACTCGACTATCTCGTCGCCAATAAACAGTTGATTGCTCGTCGCATCGGTGCGCGCGTGCTGATTCCTGTCTCTGATCTGCGGCGATTCTCGCGTGGCGATCATCCGGCGCGGCTGGCAAGCTGATCTAGTGTGCGGCTGAATCACTGTCTGGGAGAAGCTTTTGGCAAGAGGCCGCCCTTGCTTTCAGCCTCCGCGCCAGCCGCGTGATCGTACCATGCAGCAGTCCAGCCGTTTCAAGTTCATTCTGAATGGTTACCGCATGATCTGGAAGCGAAGCGGCCATTGCGCGGATTCGCTCGATAAGCCAGCCTTCTTGCAGGCGCAAATCGACTGCAAACTTTTTCCAATGCCGAAGGCCGATATTTCTCAGCCGATATTCGCCGCCAATCTTCATCGCCAGCTTCGCTTTCAGAAGATCAACGGTCTGGTACGGCAGAATGCTTGCCAAGTCGTAGACGGGCGCGAGTCGAACCGCGCCGCCGCGGCCCAGCAGCAACGCATAGTTCTTTGCATGAGCATCTGTCCCGGCGATGAGCCAATTGAAAATGTTCGCATCGACAAACGACTCAATGTCTTCTTCTGGATTGCTCGACTGCGCCCTCAACAGTTCCGCAATCGTGCGCGCTCCCGGCCCGCCTTCACTCTCATACTTGCGCGTGGGATGAATGCCGAGCGCCTGGCATATATCCTCTTGATGAATACGCGACCAGCGCCCTCCGCTCAGCACACGGTCATAACGCTCCACCACAATCGCAATCTCGTCGCCGAAATGCTGCACACTGGAGTTGGGAACGATCAGGCCAGCGGCCCTGGCCAACAGCAGCGAGAAGTGCTCGTTCTCTGCATGACCATCCCATTCGCCCGTCGGCGGTTTGAGAATATGCGTGGTGGGAACACGGCCAGAGGGAACTCCCCACCGTTTGCGTTCAAAAAGAAGAGCAGTCTTTGGCTGCGCCCCAGCCAAGCTGAACTGGCCCGTGTCTTGCGCACTGCGCCATGCGGAGTGGTCCGCGCGCAACGCACGCAACCTCTCGGCAACTTCATCCTCGGTCAGCCATTTGACTTCCTTGGCAACCGTGTCCGATTGCAGTGCTTCAAGACGATCCGGGTGAACAAACTGAACAGCGCCTGCGCAGTCTTCCCCCACATGAGTAATCAGCCGAAAGACATTCTTCGGCGAAACCTGAAAGCGCCTGCCCCAGTTCTCAAGAACCCGGTCGTTGTCGGGCAGCAGTCCCCATAAGAAAGCCTCGATCCGCGCATGGCCGTGCTCTGCCGAAGCCAACGGCATGGAGAGCGATAGCGGATAGGCATTGGGATCGGCTCTCCAAGCATCGTTATAGACGAACGAAAGTCTGGCGTTCTTGTAGTTGACCGTACCGACTTCGCGGCCATTGAGCAGAGCGATCAGTTGATTTGTCATATCTGCTTCTTCGCGGGACGTTTCTTCAACGAGTCGAGAACGCTGTTGATGTCCGGCGCTTTTGCCTTGCTCTGCGGTGGAGTTTCGACCGGAGAATTCGCCTCCACGTCGATAGATATTTCGAGGCTTTTCAGGGTACGCAAGATGAGACCAATTTCGGCTCCAGGTTTCCCTTGCTCCACTTCGACAAGCCACTTCCGGCTTGTCCCGGCCTTATTCGCCAAGGCAGCTTGATCCATCCCGAGCGTGGCTCGGCGCTCCCGGATGAAAGCCCCCAAATCGGTAGCGGTTCGGATACGCATCTTGCCCACCTCCATTCCTACACGTCTAGATAGTAACCGAACGGTGACAGATTGTAAAGTGATCGAGAGGTTACATTCTTATGTGATACCGAGCGGTTACAAAGCAATCCGACGGCGCGCCAGGAACTGGCACTCCTTCCTGAAAGCACTCCGTGGTTCAAATACAAACACAGTCTATCCCTCGTTGCAAGGCGTGCGCGTTTGAAGTCTCTTCGGTTCCGTCCGATCCTTTGGTTTCGATGGCGTTGTCTGTTTTGCACAAGCGCCACACCCACTTACAATGCCTTCCTTCACCGAGTAGTAAACCGGAATCAAGATATGAGTGCCAGAAGTGACGATCTCATCGAACGTGATGAATCCTTCTGGAGTAAATAAGAGCTCGGCGAGTGGAAGCCGTTCGGGATTATAAATCCAGATCGGTCTGGAATTCTGCCCGGTGGGACCGTTCCACCTGTTGCCTGCGGCCTCCGATAAAGCTTTGAGATATTCGGTAGGCTGTTCGCCTTGGCAGAAAGCCAAAACCTTCTCCAAGGATTCTTCGCTGACCTGTCTTAAATGATCACCATGATCCTTGCAAGAACCTAATTCGGATACGAAGCCGTAAGAAAATTCGTAGGAGTATTTTCCGGCTGTGAGAGGAAGGTTCCAATACCGTTCGATCGGCACACTTGGAGCCTCGCCAGCTCGAAGCAAAGTCATCAAGACGAGATATACGTCGTAAAGACACCTCGCTTCACGATCAGGATGTCCATGCACCGTCAGGTCTTGGATTCCTTCAATCTCCACATTTCGCAACTTGCCAGTGCCGCCCTCCCCAAACAGGAAGTACCCCTTATTGAGGACAACGACCAAATTTGGCAAAACGGAACGGGAACTTTCCAGCGCGATTTCCTTGACCGTTTGGACCAGTTGCATCCACTCTAGGTCCGAGTCGTACGCGAAGATGATCCCGAATCCACGTTCACTCTGTGTGTGTTGAGTGCCCACTTTTCGGAGCCTCTTGAACGAAGCGATATTCTCGAATGCCTTGCGGAGTTCCTGGCGGGACAGTTTTGATTTTACCTGAATTGCCCCATAGGCCGACTCTGCGGGGAAGACCTGATAAGAGTCTTCGCGCTGCATGAGAACTATGCTTGTCTCAGCATCGAAGAGCAAGATGTCAATCTCTCTGCTGATGAAACCTTCCGCCGATGTCACTCGGACGCTCGTATTGGAGACTGAATACTTCTTCGGAAGATAGCCACTTGTGGCGAGAAAACGACCTAAGATCGCTTCACGGGCGTTGCCCACGTCCCTTGGGTGTTTGATGTCCTTCGATTTTTTGTAGAGCTGGAGCAACTCGGCCTGGGCGTAGATAAACTCGCGTTCAAGACCATGAAACTCGCGGTCCTTGTTGCGAACTGAAACAAGCCGTTCAATTTGATGGCCGAAATACTCTCTTGTACGCGCCTCCTTCTCCTCGAAGGTCTCCATACGATTCTGCGAGGCGCTCGTGCCTTCATCTTGCGGTTCTGGGGCTACTTCGTTCATTGACTCCCTCCGTCTCAGCAAAACTTGCATCAAAACTCATAACTTGGAGCCTTAAAGACTTGCGGAGCATGGCCACCACGTCATTTCCGTCAATCACTTCCAAATACTGGGTTACGTGTCTCTCCAACAGGTCTGCCAAACTCGAGACGCCAGGATTCAATTCTTGAAAGCAACGCACGGGCTGATGTCTTTCTCTTTGAATCCGATCTCGCCATTTCAACCAGCCGGTCTCGAAGGTCATTCGCAGTGCGCGGGTGAAGGGTATAAGAATTGGAGGAATCGCCAGTCGGACGGTGTTCAACGAATGCTTCTTCCACCGCTCTTCCGAACTCATAGGGAAGCTCTGGGCCCAATTCGTCGTCCAAGAGATAAAGTGATTGGAGTATGGATCCGTTGTCTCCCAGTTGAACGATGACCGAGGCCAGCAGGTCTCTCTTGGCTCGGTTGAGCTTTACCTGACAAAGACTCAGGATTCGCACCCTGATAGCGGGATGCTTTTGGGCGAGCTCAGCGATTCGCTTTGACAGGACATCCTCGCGGCCAGTTCTCAATGCTCCCGTAGCCTCGCTGGATTCTGGATCGATAAAACTCATCAGAATATCCTGCGCTCTTGGAGTATCGAGTACGGCGACAGCGTTGATCCAAAGATCCCCGAGGCTATTCGCTATTCCCTCTTTCGATGCGATGGACACCAACAGATCGACTGCCTCATTACAGCGGCTATGCCCTAACGCCGAGACAACCTTCCTTATCCCCTCGAACGACAGGCGAGTGCGCTCCAGCAACTCCGCCAGGACTGCGATCCCGGCGCGAGCGTCTTCAAGAAAAGGCATGATGCTGAAAGACATGCTGAACAGCGAGCGTTCATTGTCGGAGTGCCACTTTGAATTGAGCTCATCGACTACCGGCATTATGATCGCAAGCGTTTGCTCGTTGGGAAGAATTGCACCTTCGTAGAGCATGATCTCTAGTGGCTGAATGCGCATCCAGCCATCCATTGTCCCGTTAGTCTTGAGCGGTAGTGCCAGTACTTCCAGAATCAGTGTTGCAGAAGCTTTGCTGTCCAAAGTTGCCAGAGGTCTCATAAGACCCTTGAGACGCCACACAACTTCTGCATCGAGAGTTTCCGGCGACAAACCAACTCGCAAACAATCAACATGGGAACGCAGGTATTGGACTGCTTCCTTCCTTCTCGTCTCATCGAAGCGGGGAGACTCACTCGATGCCCGCGCTTCCCAAATCTCCAGAAACTGCCTCGTTCGATTGGCCCATCCGTCCGCCCAAGTTGTAGCAGGGAGAGCCCTTTCCAGAGCCCATTCAACCAAAGCCCATGCCACGTCGCGTTCGTATTCTGATTCTGTCAATAACGCGGATAAAAATGAACCTTCGCTATCTGATTGCAGTTGCCTTACGGCAAGCATGTAGCGATTTGTGTAGCGCATCTGCGAGCCGTTAGCGAGCCGGCTCCGCTCCTGAGCTATTCGGGCTGCCCGTGCTGCTTGTATTCTACCGATCTCGGATTGCAAGAGAGCAGCGACAACGCTGATGTCCTCGGGGTCCGCTACACGAGATATAGCTACCGCGAGATGAGCACGGATACTACCTCCAGGGTCGTTCTCATTCGTGAGCTGTGATACCGCTTCCGTGAGGTATTTGCGCGCGGCTTCTCGCGAAGACTCGGTTAGAACCTCATGGAGATCCGCATCATTATCCATTCCCCAATCCCAGAGCTCGGCAAGTACCTCCAACTCAATCAAGGAATGCTGTGGCGACAAAGTCGCTAATATTCCGTCCACCATCGTTTGGGCGGGCAACTTTCGGAGAAAAGCTTCGAGCTGCCGCCTTAAATCCCCGAGTTCACGAGCAAGGGTTAGATTGCCTTCCGAGCGTATCGAGTTCGCTTCTTCGATGGACCGATGAAGTTCAACGATGCGTGTGAAGACTTGCCGGGCCAACTGGTCATCGGCATTCAATCTCAATAGGCCCTGCACTCCTGGAATTCGATTCTTTGAGAGGTCTTCAGTTTCCAGGCGTTGAAGCAACTGTTCCTTCAAGTTGGTGTCGATGGGATCAATGAATGTTCCCCATTGCTCCGCATTCAGGGCTCCCTCTAAGACTCGTCGAACAAGCCAATCGGAGCGCCACACCTGATCTGATGTCAATGCCTCAAGCAGAGGCCTGAGCTCACGTTGATCCATCTGTCGCACCCAATCGGTGCTGCATTTGTCGAGGCACTCTCTGAGTGCGGCATGGGCATCCAATTGCCCCATGAGAACGGTGTTCCCAGCGGCCATCAGTCGCATCTGAGGATCGGAGGACTCCGCCAGAATCCTGCGGTAAACTTGCAGTGCTCGGGATCGGAATATGGGGTGAGTGTAGCGAAGGGGTACCCTTTCGATCGCGGCTTCGAATGCCGGCTCGTCAACCTCCATCAATAGTTTGGTAGTCTCGTCGTCAGTGTTCATCCACATCAGATCTGAGAACGCACGCGCGCGAACTTCTACGCTCGAATCACTTAAGGCGAAGGCAGCCAGTTCCCTTAGCGGTCCAGCAGTGTGAGACATCTCAGAAACAAATGCCAGCCGAGCCTTTTCGTCCCAAGTGCGCACTTCTTTCTGCCATTCGGAGCCCAAACTGGAAAGATGGAAGGTGCTTGTCGACCTGTAGACTTCGTACCGAGAATGTTCGCCGGTGCCCTTGATAAGAGGAAGAATTTCATCCTTGAAGAGATCTGAGCCAGTAGCGACCATCGCTGCCAACGCTTGAGAACGAACGGCCTTCTCGGGACTAGTCCAACGCTCTCCAATAATGCTGCCTAGCTTTCCTGCAACAAGAGCCTGCACATCCGCAGTACAAAATCTAAACAGCTCTGCCGCAAATATAAGGTCAACGTCAATCGCCAGGAGAACCAAGACTGCTTTTGCCCGTATCAGTTCGTTGTCAGGTCCACTCAATGAGGAGTCACTTTCGAGATCGCCGGCGACCATGCATAAGGGTTCCGACCATGAAGATTGGTTAACATATCGCACTTGGAAGCTCTTCACTGCCGCGGTTGAGGCGAGAGCGTCAAGCGATTCACTTCGGTTGGCTCCGGCAACCAACCTGGCCAACTCCTTCTTAACAAACTCAGCCGCGTAGTATTCCTGCATCTGTTGATGCTCAAAACGGTACGCGATTGCCGGATACTCCATTCGTTCGAGAACATGATGGTCAACCAGTGCATCGAGAACCTGAACGACGGTCGCCGTTCCGTCGGCTTCGCCTTGTTTGCGCATTTGACGAAGCTGCTCATTCATTATCTGTTTCGCGTCGCGCTCTACGAGCTGCGTTTGGCTGCCCAGGGTCATCGCAGATGCGAGCGATGTCAGATACGCATCGGCCATGCCGAATAGAGGAGCGCCGGCAAGAGCACCATGGTGAGTCGGGTCCGCATCAGGCAATTGAACTACTTCCCGAAGCACCCCCATCTTGGTGTTTGGAATGCCTTTGCCAGTAGCGGCAATAGAGATAACCTCAGCTAAGAAGAGAGGAGTGAGCGTCAGATCGTCCAACACAGGCTCAGTATGAATGCGTTTCAAGATTTCCGATGCCCGCTCTCCCAGGCGGGCAACGATGTAGTCCGCTCGCTGCTTGGGATTCAAGAGTCGTAGCTTCGCACGCACTGTGGTTCCCGGTAGCGGCGGCTTGATTCGATGAGTTCGAGTAGAGACGAGTATCCCCGCCTTCGGGTACTGCCGTTCAAGAACTGCGAGTGCAGTCTGAGCGCGGTGCGAATCTGCTTCCGAAATCTCATTCCACCCATTGAGTAGAAAAATAAAATGTTGAGCCTCGTAGATCTTGGCGAGCTTGGTGGAATCAATTGAACGCGCCTTGAACGGACGCATTCCTCCGATGAATTCGAGTATGTCCTGTCCCGTTTGGGTCCATGACGGCAAATCGATGATGAAAGCCAAATTGCCCGCAGCGGCGCATCTTTCTGCAACTTGAGTCAAGGTAGTTGTTTTGCCTCGGCCCGCCGGAGCTTCAAGCATCACGCGGCGACTTTGCACTAACATCTCTTGAACGTCTTTTATATCGAGAATCGACCCCGTCTCGTTACCACGGTTCCCGAGTTCGTCTGCGCTGAGGTCGATCAACGGAGCACCTGGAGTCCGAGGCACCCACATTGCATTGATCTCTGCTGCTGCATCTCGACAATCTATTGCAATTTGATCGAGCCCAGCCTCGATCATCGTTGGAATTCTGAGAATACTGGAGCACAAAGAGACGTTCTCGGGCATCAGAAGTTCGCTAATCACGTCCTCGCGAGAAATCACGATGAGCGTGATGCCATAGTCCTTCTTAACTTTTTCTCTCCAGCCCTTCGCTTTTTTCTCACTCACCGGTCGAGGTGTGACAAAAAATAGGATTTTCAGATCGCTGAAATGCTTCTGCGCTTCTTCGATGTCCTCGCGAATCTTGGTCAGGGTCGCAGTGTTGGAACAGGCAGTTCCTCGGCCTTGACCATTCTCGAACAATTCCCCGGGAGCATAGGCATCTAGGCCGAGATCGGACTGCGGCTCTGAGGCCTTCAGCTCACGGCACTTATTCCTGGCGAGAATGACACCGAGTGACTGGAAGCGGAAACCCTCTCCGTAAGTCGTTAGCTCGGACAGAGCTTCGAGAATGGCAGTCTTTGTGATAACAATCCGCTCCTCAACGACGTTCATTGGCCTTTTTTACCTCGGGTGGACGCAGTTGACTGTACACCCGTATTCAACGATTATCTATCAAACTGCGATTGGTGGGCCAACGGTCTCGTCGAGGTTTCTCCCAGCTGACCTGCTTCATAGTTGACTCCGATATGGAGGCATCGCTCTCCCGTCCGCCTACGGGAACGTCGATTGAACCCAATTGGTAGGATTACTCCCCGAAACGCCCATGTCGCCGGGAAGGATTCTTGGCAAGTGCGGTATCGTCATACCGCTCAGGAATCCCTCGGTGCGTAGTAGAGGAAATGTCCAGATTCTTCCGCTCCGCAGCGGACGTTGGGGAGAGCGGGGGCGTGCCAGCGATGTGACAACTGGCTGTCTTTTCGGAGTGACGGAGGGCGGCGGGATGGACGGGGGCGCGGGAAGCGTCTGGTCCGGGGCAGCTTCGCTGGCGGTCTTGATGGCCTCTGGGCCGCGCGCAAAATATTTTGTTTTCGGAGAGCGCCGATGGCGGCGGGGCCGGGCTTTTCGTTCAGGCATAAATTTATTTTTGGCCAACAGCCACCAAAACAGCCACCTGCCCAAAATAAAAATGGCAGCCGATTTGGCTGCCGCGTATATTATTGATTTTATTGGTGTTTTGGCTCCTCAGGTAGGACTCGAACCTACAACCCTTCGGTTAACAGCCGAATGCTCTGCCATTGAGCTACTGAGGAGTGATTGGCAAACAATCTCCTCTATCAAATTATCAGAGAGGGCTCTTTCCGTCAAAACCAAATGCGAATCTTGATCCTTTTGACCTTTTTATGGGCGATAACGCACCTTTCCTGCACACCTCCGCTTGGCTTGTGAGAGAGCTACATTGCAGCCAGCACTCACTACAGCATGGCGTCGATGCGGAGCAGCCATCTCGCCTTCTCCGTCTCAGGCAGGAAACTGGAGCGAATGGAGTTGGCGGCGAGCAGACCAAGTTCGGCACGCGTAAAGCCCTGCTCGCGGTGGGCCCGAAGGAACTCGCTGGCCAGATCGGAGCCGAAAAAAGCCGGGTCGTCCGAGTTGAGCGTCACCAGCAAGCCCTGATCGAAGTATTGGCGCAATGGATGGGAGGTATAAGCAGCGCAGACGCCGGTCCGTAGATTCGATGTAGGGTTCAGCTCCAACGGAATCTGCCGCTCTTTCAAATCCTGAAGCAAATAAAAGTCGTTGACGGCCGATAGCGCGTGGCCGATGCGCTCGCTGCCGATGGACAGGGCTTCGCGGATGGCCTCCGGGCCGGTGGTTTCGCCGGCGTGATTGGTGAGGCGCAAGCCAGCTTGCGCGGCCTTTGCATAGATCGCGGCAAAGGGTTCAGAACCGGCACGGCGCTCGTCTCCTCCCAGTCCGATTCCAATGATCGAGGGATGCGACGGCTTGAGCTCGATAGCCTTCAGAAACACGCGCTCGGCCTCTTCAAGGGTGAAGTGGCGGACGGCGTCAAAGATCCAGTAGAGCGAGAGGCCCAGTTCGCGCTCTCCCCGCTCCCGCGCCCGTTCCAGCGCGGCAAAGATCGGCTCGAAGGCTGCCGGATCATGGTTGCGGTAGAGATAGATGACGCCGACAGCAATGAATACCTCGGCGTGGACGACGCCCTGCTCGGCCAGATGTTCCATCATGCGCCATGCGGCCAGCTCGTAGTCCTCTGGGCTGACCAAGCGATGGGTTACTGTCTTGAAGGCCTCCAGGAAGCCGGTGAAGTCCTTAAAGCGATAAAGCTCTTCGGCCTGGAGCAGTGTCAGTGGCTGCGCGTCGTGGCGCGCGCTCAACTCGACCAGCGTCGAGGGCAGAATCGTGCCCTCCAGGTGCAGGTGCAGCTCAGCTTTGGGCAGGCAGCGGATGAATTCCTTGATTTGCATCACTTCTCCAGTTTAACGGGCAACAGAGCGGTCACGGTTCTGAAATGCGAATTTTCACGGCATATGTTCTCCAATTTCCAGACCTACCTTGCGGGGATTGCCTGCGTCAAACAGATCCCTGTCTGCAAGAGGGAGCCGACGACTTGGTTGGGTTGCAGTAACCATTTGATCTTCCGGAAGTTCATCCAGAAATTCTTCGAGATGAGCCGTTTCCAAAGCCTCTGTCGTAACACCTGACTCGGCGCTGCTACCATTGTGGTTGCCGGAGTCTTATGCGCGCACACCTGGCTACACAGCTTGACGACTTTCGCCGTAACGGGCGGCAGATTGCCGTGGTTCGCTTTCAAGGGAACCGGCGGCGGGTTACCACGTATGCGGAGCTGGCGCGGCTGGCGGGGCGCTTTGCGGCGCTGCTTGTCCAGCGCGGGATTGGCCCCGGCGACCGGGTCCTGATCTGGGGCGAAAACAGCGCGGAGTGGATGGCGGCCTTTCACGGCTGCATTCTGCGCGGCGTGCTGGCCGTGCCGCTGGACGCATACGGGAGCGCGGAGTTTGCGCGGCGCGTGGCCGCCGATGTCAAGCCCAAGCTGGCGGTGGGCGATGCGCTGCTGCTGGGGCAGTTGTCCGAAGAATGCTCCCAGATCGCCTTTGAAGATTGGCTGGGCGCGCTGCCGGAGGAAGAAGCCGGCGCGGCGGCTGGGCTCACGCGCGAGACGCCGCTGCAAATTTTATTTACATCGGGCACAACCGGCGATCCCAAAGGCGTGGTGCTGACCCACGGCAACGTGCTGGCGAGCATCGAGCCGATTGAGCGCGGGGAGCAACCTTATATGCGCTGGGAGCGACTGATCGCGCATCCGCTGCGCATCTTCGACACGCTGCCGCTGAGCCACGTCTTTGGGCAAACGATGGGGCTATGGATTCCGCCCATCTTTACCGCCGAGGTGCACTTCGAGAGCCGCTTGGTGGCGGGGCGGCTGATCGAAACGATCAAGCGCGAGCGCATCAGCGTGCTGGCCGCCGTGCCGCGCGTCTCAGCGCTGCTCAAAACGCATCTGGAGGCCAAGCATCCTGGGCTGAGCGAGGGGCTGGCCGCGTCGAAGGGCATCCGCGCCTGGGAGCGCTGGTGGCGCTTCAGAAAGATTCACAGCGAATTTGGCTTCAAGTTTTGGGCGCTGATCTCCGGCGGCGGAGCGCTGGGCGGCGCGCTGGAGGAGTTCTGGAATCGGCTTGGTTTTGTCGTGGTGCAGGGCTACGGAATGACCGAGACCTCGGCGCTGATTACGCTGAATCATCCGTTTCATGTGGCCAAGGGAACGATTGGCAAGCCGCTGCCGGGGCGCGAGGTGAAGCTGGGGGCGGACGGCGAGGTGCTGGTGCGCGGGCCGATGATCTCGACGGCCACCTGGTCCGGCGGAGCGTTGCAAACGCGCGCCGATGAGTGGCTGGCTACGGGCGATTTGGCGGAGAATGTGGACGGCGGCGAACTGCGCTTTCTGGGCCGCAAGAGCGAGGTAATCGTCACCTCGGCCGGCGTGAATCTGCACCCGGAGGATTTGGAAGCGGCCATTGAGGCGGAGCCGAGCGTGGCGGCCTGCGCGGTGGTGGCCGTCGAGACGGCGAGCGGGCCGGAGCCTTGCGCGGTGCTGGCGATGCGCGGCGACGGAGCGGCGGAGGCGATGGAGCGGGCAAACCAGCGGCTGGCGGAGTTTCAGCAGATGCGGCGCTGGGTGCTGTGGCCGGAGCCGGATCTGCCCCGCACCTCTTCCGGCAAGGTGCGTCGCAAGGCGGTTTCGGCGTGGCTTCAAGGGATTCAGGACGCGGAAAAGAACGGCGCGGAGGCGGCGGCGGGCGCGGGTGGCTTTGGGGCTTCAGGGGATTGGCTGCTCAAGCTGATTGCGGAAATCTCAGGCGAAAGGCCGCGCGGCGTGGGCGACGAGCAGCGCCTCAGCGAGGACTTGCTGCTGGACAGCCTGGGCCGTGTGCAGTTGGCGGCGGCTCTGGAAGAGCGTTTGGGCGTTGCGCTGGAAGTGGAGGAAGTGCGGACGCTGGGCGAGTTGCGCGCGCTTGTGGCCGGAGCGGGTGATCCATCCTCTCCCACTCATTCCGCTGAAGAGCGCGGAATGAATGGGGCACAGTATCTTTTGGAGAAGCAAGATTCACTCCGTGCCCCGTCCATTGCGTCTTTTGCAATGGGCGGGAAACCTGTAACCAGCGATGTTTTTACGCGTTCATCCGGCAATGATGCCGAAGCATCGGGAACCGAGCAAGGAACCTATATCTATTCCCGCTGGCCGTGGTGGCGGGTGGTTCAATGGCTGCGCGTGGCCTTTATTGAAGCGGTGGAGCGCCCGCTGGTCTGGCTGCTGGCCGCGCCGCGCGTAGTGGCGTCGGAGCTTCCCGCCACCGCCGAGCCAATGCTAATCGTCGCCAATCACGTCTCCACCTACGATGGCCCGCTGATTCAGTACGCTCTGCCGGGACCGGTGCGCCGCCGGATAGCGGCGGCGATGGCCGGCGATATGCTGGAAGATTACCGGCACTTTCGCAATCCTGAAACCAACTCCTGGTGGCGGAGATTTTATCTGCCGGGTCCGCTTTTCTGGCTGCTGCTGACGGTGCTTTTCAATGTCTTTCCGCTGCCCCGGCGGCGCAACTTTCAGCGCAGCTTTGCCCACGCCGGCGCGGCGCTGGATCGCGGCTACAACGTGCTTGTCTTCCCGGAGGGTACGCGCTCGGCGGCGGGCGAGCTGGCGCGCTTCCGGGGCGGGATTGGGCTGCTGGTGAAGCAATCGGGCGCGGCCGTGCTGCCGGTGGGGCTGCGCGGACTGGGCGAGTTGAAGGCTGCGGGACGTGGCTGGTTCCGTTCGGGACGGATTGAAGTGCGCGTCGGCGAACCGATTCGCTTTGGGCCTGAAGTGAGCGAGGCAGCGATCACCGAACGACTGCACGCCGAGGTGGAACGGCTGGTGGAAAGCAGGGAACAGGGAATAGGGAACAGGGAATAGGGAACAGTAAATGCACGGACTATCGCTGCTGGAATTTGTCGCTGTGGGTCTGCTGATTTTGACCAACGCCTTTTTTGTGGCCGCTGAGTTCGCGCTGGTTTCAATCCGCGATACGCGCATTGAGCAGTTGCTGGCCGCCGAGGTTCCCGGCGCGCGGGCCGTGCGGCGGCTGCAATCTGATCTGGACGACTTTTTGCCCGCCGTGCAACTGGGCGTGACGCTCTGTTCGCTGGCCTTGGGCTGGATCGGTGAGCCGCTGGCCGCTTCGGTCATTCTCGGCTGGATCGCAGCTCTGCCCCAGCCTCCCACTCATGCGCTGGTCTATGCGCACGTGGTTGCAGTAGCCGCCGTTGCGCTCGGTTTTTGCTTCATCACATACTTTCATGTCGTGGTCGGCGAGCTGGTTCCCAAGTCGCTGGCGCTCCGCCGGGCTGAGGCGCTGGCCGTCGCCGTTGCTCCGCCCATGCTTGTCTTCATGACCCTGGCGCGGCCTGCTGTGCGCCTGCTCAAAGGATCGGCGGCGGTGATTCTGCGCGGCTTTGACATTCCCATGACCGAGCGGGCCCAGGTTCACTCACCCGAAGAGCTGAAGCTGATCGCCACGGCGGCGCGCCGTATGGGCGTTCTGCCGCGCTTTCAGGAGACGCTGATCCATCGCGCGCTGGAGCTGGATGACGTGCCGGTGCGCGAGATCATGACCACGCGGCAGAAGATCTTTTCGCTGCCCTCGAAGCTGCCCATCGAAGCTGCCAGCGCGCTGGTCATCGAGCATCTGCACTCGCGCGTGCCGGTCTACGACGAGAGCCGAGGGCCGGAGCACATCATCGGCGTGGTTTATTCCAAAGACCTGGCCCGGCTGATCTTCTTTCGCTCCTCTTCGCCGGTGATCGAACTCCAACTCCGCCAGGTGATGCGCGATGTGCTGGTGGTGCCGGAGACCAAGACGGTGCTGGACCTGATCCGCGACTTTCAGCAGCGGCGGCGGCAGATGGCGATTGTGGTGGACGAGTACGGCTCGACGGTCGGCCTGGTCACCGCCGAGGACGCCATCGAGCAGTTGACAGGCGAGCTGGAGGACGAGTTCGACTCGCCGGAGCTACCCATCCTTGCCTCTGCCGGCGGCGCGCTGCTGATGGACGGCGGCGTCAACCTGCGCGACTTGGAGACGCAGATGCAGTGGAGCCTGCCGCGCGACGGCGGCGTAGAGACTCTGGCCGGCTTTGTGCTGATGCGCCTGGGGCATATCCCTGTCGAGGGCGAGTCGGTGATTTTTGAGGGACGGAAGCTGACTGCGGTGGAGATGGAGGCGCGGCGCATCAGCAGAATTCGCGTGGAGCCGGTGGAAGCAGAGAAGGCTGGAGATTCGGCCTCGCGCTCGGCGCAAGATTGACGCAATCTTTGCGGCCTTCACAGCCCACGTATGTTGGCGTAATCTGAAAGTGGGAGGTGCGACGAATGACAAATCTCGATTGGTCCCAATGCTCCGTTGTGGAAAGCGTTCCCGGCAAATTCAGCGGCGCATGGGTTCTCAAGGGAACGCGGATGCCAGTCTCCGCAATCTTCGAGAATCTCGCCGCCGGAGCCAATATCAACGACATCATGGAGTGGTTCGATGGGCTTGATCGGGAGCAGGTCAAAGCGGTGATTAATTTTGCCGCGCAGAGTCTTGAAAAGGAACCCGCCTACGCGGCATAATGCGCATCCTATTCGATCAAGCAGTTCCCGTGCCGCTTCGCCCGTATCTTGCAGGTCATACCGTCCGCACTGCTGCGGAAGAAGGTTGGGACCGGCTCAGGAACGGTGATCTTCTGAGTACGGCGGAAGAGGCAGGCTTCGATATCTTGCTGACAACCGACAGGAATATGCGTTATCAGCAAAACATCACTGGACGCAAGATTTCCGTTGTGATTTTGAGCCGTCAACAATGGCCGCAGCTTCAGCCTCATTTTCAAATTGTGGTTGATGCGGTCAATGCTGCCAAACGCGGCAGCTTCGCAGAGATAGAAATTCCGTTCAAGTAACTTCGATATTCACTCTTGAAAGATGGATGACTATCGCACAAGACGGAAATAGCGTTTCGCCTTGGCCACATCGCGGAAGATCTGCGCCTTGAGATCCCCTGGCGAAGGCCACACGATTTCGCCGCGTAGACGCAAGAGGAACTCCAGATCGATGGGTGTCTCTTCAGTCAGCTCGATTGGCTCGAAGTCCAGAATGTGCGACTCGACGGCGAAAGAAGCCGCGCCGAAGGTGGGGCGATTGCCAACGTTGGTGACTGCCTGGAAGCAACGCTCGCCAACGATGAGACGCGTGATGTAGACGCCGAAGGCAGGCAGCAATCCGTCGTAAGCCGCCAGGTTCACCGTGGGAACCAGCAGCCGCGTGCCGATGCCGCGTCCACGCGCTTGCGTCGAGCGCACCGCAAACGGTCGGCCCAGCATCCAGCGAGCGCGCTTCAGGTCGCCGGCCGCCACATACTCGCGAGTCGCCGAACTGGAAACCTCCAGCCCGCGCACTTTTACCGGCGGATGGATATGCACGGTAAAACCAAGTTCCGCTCCGAAGCGCTTGAGTTCCTCGACTCCAGCCTCGGCGCGACGGCCAAAGTGGAAGTTGCCGCCCTCATGGAGGCTGCGAATGCTGAGAGTCTTCATCAGAATGTTGCGCACAAAATCGTCGGCCGAGAGCTCGGAGAGCACTTGGTCGAAAGGCAAAACAAGCACGGCGTCAATGCCGGTGAGGGCAAGCAAACGCAGGCGCTCGTTGAGCGGCGTGAGCAGTTGGGGCGCTTGATCGGGGCGCAAGAATTGTTCAGGGTGAGGCTCGAAGGTGATGGCTACGGCGCGCGCGACTTGTCCATGAGCTTCGCTAACGACCGCCGCAAGAATCTCTTGATGGCCGAGATGCACGCCGTCGAAGTTGCCGATGGCGGCAACGGTGGGGCCGAAGCCTGCCGGAATCTCCGCGACAGAATGAAAGACTTGCATCAGCGATCGGCCTCCAGATTCACAGGCAAGCTGAGGCCGTCGTAGGCCAGGCGGATCTTTTCCGGCAGTGCGCGATTGGTCTCTTCGTGACCCAGTTCGTGGGCGATGTGAGTAAGCCAGGTGTGGCGCGCGCCGATGCGCTTGGCCCAGCCGACGGCCTGCGCGACGGTAGCGTGCGTGGGATGCGGCTTGTGGCGCAGCGCGGAGAGGACAAGATGGTCGAGTCCCGTGAGCAGCGCGAAGCTGGACTCCGGAATGTCACTGATGTCAGTAAGGTAAGCGGTGCGTCCAAAGCGAAAACCGACGATCTCCATTTCGCCATGCATCACCGGAATGCGCTGAAAACTGACTCCGTGAACGGTGGTGATCTCGTGCAACGGATGCAGTTGGACGCGGGCGCGATTGGGATAAGTGGCGTCGGGCGCAAAGGTGTAGTCAAAGATGCGCTCCAGCACCGCTGTCGTCTCCGGCGTAGCATAAAGCGGGATCGGTCCGCCTTCGCGAAAGACGTTGAAGCTGAGCGGGCGCAGGTCGTCCAAGCCAAGAATGTGGTCGGCATGGGAGTGTGTGTAAAAGACGGCGTCGACGCGGGTGAGGCTATTGCGCAAGGCCTGCTCGCGGAAGTCGGGTCCGGTGTCGATCACAACGACGCGTTCTTTCCCCTGTCCGTGCCCCATCCATTCGCGCTCTTTGCGAATGGGTGGGAGACTATCCTCATCGTGGTCCGGCTCACGCCAGCGGAGCAGCACAGATGGCCGGAGCCGACGATCATGCGGATCAGTTGAAGTGCAGACCGCACAATCGCAACCCAGCGTTGGAACACCCATTGAGGTTCCCGTGCCGAGAAATGTGAGTGTTCCTTCCATGAGTTCCTTGTTGAATGGCGGTTCGAGGATTGTGGTCTCCCACCCATTCGCAAAGAGCGCGAATGGATGGGGCACGGTGGTTCATGGGTTCGATGAGCGAAAAACAACCGCAGATCCTTCGACTCGCTGTGCTCGCTCAGGATGACAGGTTTAAGGAGCAGTATTGCGGGGAAAGCGCCGAGTTCTTTCCTGATCTCTGACCCCTGACCCCTGTTACCTGATCCCTGGTCCCTTAGCGCCTTAGCGCTTGCCCGGCGGTGGTGGCGGCGGCTGCATGGCTTGCAAGCTAATCATGCTGGTCAGTTCCAGGAAGGCCATGCGGACGTCGAAGAGCACCGTCTCCAGCGTGTTCGCTTCGGATTCGCTGAGGTTGCCTTGGGTCTTTTCGGCCAGCACTCCCAGCAGATCAATGGTGGTGCGCGCGCCCAGAATATCAACCCTGGGACGCTGTCCCTCTTGCGTGCCCGCGCCCATTTGAATCATTGCGGAGACGTAAAATTGCTGCACCAAATGCTCGAAGGTGACCGGCGGCTGCGCTCCCATGGCCGGGTTCTGCGCGCGCACCATATCCTCGATGCGCTGCGCCGAGGCGTCGTACGCGGCCTTCTGATCGCGGCTCTCTTTGGCGGTGGGCAACTGGGGCGCATCGTCTTCTTGAGGAGCCTCCGGGGCTGCGGGCTTATGCTCATTGACCACCAGTCGTGGACCAGAACTGGGAGCGGCGGCGGGCTCGGGCGGCGCGGAGACGGGCGCGGCGGAACTCTGCTGGTTTTCCTGCTCTTCATCGGCCTTGATTTTGCGGCGGTCAATCACGGTAAATTTCGGTGTATCGCTCATGCGTTTTCTGCCTTCCAATCGGTGTTGCGGTCAATGTTTACAAAAGTTACAACGCTAACAAGATTCCAATTTCGGCGGCGCGGTGAGAACCTTTGCCGTGCCCGCCGCTTCTCCTGTTTGATATGCAAAGGATTGGCTGCGCAGCTCAGCCTCGCCGCGCATCATGGCCAGGGCGAAGGCGCGGGCGCCGCTCTTCAACGGCAGCTCCGCCGCGCTGGTGATCTGTCCGGCAACCCCACCTTCCCATCTTAGTTCACTTCCGGCGTCGGGGAGTGGTCCAAAAAATTCGAGCGAGCGCAGATGCCGGTGAACGCTGCCGCGCGAATGGATGCGCTCGACGATCTCCTGGCCCTGGTAGCAGCCTTTGCTGAAAGATAGAGTGCGCATCTGCGAGGTCTCTTGCGGCAGGTCGCGCTCGGCAATGTCGATGCCGTATGTGGGGATTGCTTCGGCGATGCGCAAGGCCTCCAGCGCGGCGGTTCCCACGGGTGTCGCGCCTGCCTCAACCAGCACCTTCCAAAGCGCTGGAAGCTGATCGGGTTGCATCCACACTTCGAAATGCTGCACAAGCGCGCCGTAAGCCCGCGTAACGACGAACGGCTGGCCGTTCCAGCTTGCACGGGCGCTGGTCATCGGCTCCAGATCGGAGGGCGTGGGCAGGCCAAGCCGCTCCAGCAGCGCAGTGGCTTTCGGGCCAGTGATGCCCAGCGCGGTCTCGTTCGAGGGCAGCAGCTCCACATCGTCCATGATGATGAAGCGCTCCAGATGCGCAAGGAGTTTCTCCAACTGATCGGCGGCGATCACCAGGCTGAGCGCTTCGCCGTCGCGCCATACGTGCAGGTCACCCTGAATGCGTCCCTGCGCGTTGAGCACCAGATTCCAGGCGCCGGCGTTGGGGGCCAGCTCGTTCACCGTGTTGGTGACCATGCCGCTTAGCCAGCGGAAGCGGTCTTCTCCGCGCACGGCAACGCGCCGCAGCCAGCCTAGATCGTGGACCGCCGTCCCAAAAGCCAGTGCCTCTATTTCTTTCACTTCCGCGTCCAACCGAATAGGCGACCACGCGCCGCGGTAGGCTGTCAGCTCCAACGGAACGCCAACCGGAGCCGCTTGCCGCAGCAGGGCGGCGAGCGGAGTGGGCGAAGGAGCGGAAGGATTAGCCGTTTCAGTCATAGGAAAAATTGGGCGCAGACGCAGATATTTCATGGGAAAGAGCGTCCATCACCACCTTCTGATTATAGCCTTAGAAGTGGATGAGGAGCAGGGATGAGTATGCAGCAGAGTTGGGCGAGCAAGTGGCTTCTAGCGATCGTGATTTTTTTTGTGGTGGGTATCGCAACATCCCAACAAGTACCCACAGAAGCGCCGAAGGCGCAGTTGGCCCCACCGCAGGTGGCGCCATCGGCGGCGCAGAGCAAAATTACCGCCGATCAGGCCAAGCAGCTCTTCGGCCTGGTGGATGAGCTGATCAAATTCTCCTCGGACGAAACGGGACTGCCGATCAAGGCAACGGTGAAGCGCCAGATTATCTCGCGCGAGGCGGTGGAGAAAAATCTTAAAGAAAAGTTCGAGGAGGATGATAGCGCCAAGCGCCTGCAGCAGAGCGAAATTGTGCTGAAGAAGTTTGGCCTGCTGGACCGCGACTTTGCGCTGAAGCCCTTTCTGCTGGCGCTGCTCAAGGAGCAGATCGAAGCCTACTACGAGCCCAAAACCAAAACGGTTTATCTGCTGGACTGGGTGGACGCAGAGGAGCAAAAGCCGGTGCTGGCGCATGAGTTGACGCACGCGCTGCAAGACCAACATTCTGATCTGACCAAGTGGAACGATCAAACTCCCGATGAGGTTTCGCATACTTATGCCGAGGATGTGGATCATGTAAACCGGGATGAGATGGACACGGCGCGCGAAGCGGTGGTTGAAGGGCAGGCCACGGCGGTGATGATGGATTACATTCTGAAGCCGATGGGCAAGAGCCTGGTGAAAGACCCTGAAGTGATTGAAGCCGTGGGACAGCAGATGAACAGCGCGGAGAACTCGCCGGTGCTTTCGCGCGCGCCGCTTCTGCTGGCCGAGTCGATGCTCTTCCCTTATCGAGAGGGCCTCAGCTTTGAGCAGGATGTGTGGATGGACCAGGGGCAGACGGCGGCCTTTACGGGCACGCTGGACCAGCCGCCGACCTCAAGCTGGGAGATTCTGAATCCGCGCGAGTATGAGCGTCGCCACGCGCCCTCCGTGCCTCTGTTGCCCAACATTCACGCGCTCGTGGACCCGCTCTACAAGCCGTATGACATTGGGCAGATCGGCCAGCTTGACCTGCGCATTCTGGTCCAGATTTTTGGCGGTGAGCAGGCGGCCAGTCACCTGACTCCTGCTTGGGATGGCGGCATCTATTGGGCAGGGCAATTGCTCAGCGCCAAGACGCCGGAAGCAAAAGCCAAGACGGATTCGCTTGCTATCTTTTATCTTTCATCGTGGAAGAATGCGGCCTCCGCGCAGGCCTTCGCCCAGCTTTACGCCAATCAGTTGCGGCGCAAGTATGATCGCGTTCAGCTCGAAACTAGCGACGACCGAACAGCGTCCACTTCCGCCGATCAGGAGATGGTTTATTCCACCAGCGAAGGCCCGGTGGTGATCACCCTGCGCGGCAAGCGGGTCTTTGTGGCGGAGAGCTTTCCGCTGGATGTGGCGCGCAGGCTGAGCAAACTGGTTCTGGATGCGCAAGGATCGGGCGAAGTAAAGATGGCGGCGACGCAGCCGGTTGGATCAACCATCCAATTGGGTGCCCCAGGTCCGGATTTTCGGACCTGGGAACCACTGACTGCCAACCTGATTCGCTTCTTCGCCAATAGCGGCGTGATGAAGGCGGCGGTGGAAGCGGAGATAAAATCGGCGGCGAGATAATCTTGAAATACGCGCAACTATTTCCGGCCTTTTCGGTTCACACTGACAGGAGTTCAATTTCGCGCAATTTAAGGATCGATCATGAAATTTTTACTTTCAACAATAATCTTCCTTGGCAGTGCTTTGGCAAACTGCCAGGATGCCGGAATGATGGCCGCGCAACAAGCCTTGCAAGCCAGTCAACAGGCGCAGGCCGCCGCGCAACAAGCAATCGATCAGTCGACCATCCTCAGCCAGCAGGCTACCATCAATATGCAACAAGCTATGGCGAACACCTCTTCCCCGTCCTGCCCTGGGCCGGTAGTGGGCACAGCTGCTCAGCCTACCTTCTCCGCCAAATCAGGCAAGATCGCCGCTGGAACCAAGGTGATTCTGAAATCGGCCAGCCACTACGCCGCCATTTATTACTCCACCGATGGCTGGGCGCCGAATGAGTCTTCGCTGCGCTACACCGGCCCAATCACCATCAATGCGGAGACGCATCTTCAGGCAATTGCGACAGGGCCGAATATGATTCACAGCTCCATTGCGCGCGCGGATTACACAGTGGACGCACCCGCGGCTCAACCCTTGCCGGCGCCGCCAGTCCGTACCGATGGCGTGCTGCGCAAAGGGACCGCATTGCGCTTGGTGACAGGCTCTGCGGTCAGCTCGAAAGACGCCCGTGTCGGAGATAAAATTCCGCTGCTGTTGGATCAGGAGATCCAGGTGAACGGTGATGTTGTGATTCCCAAAGGGACGCCTGTTGACGGCATCCTTACCGTAGTCGATCCGGCTGAAAAATACTACGTGCCGGGCGATTTGGTCTTTGAAGTCCGCGCGCTCACAGTGCAAGGCAAAAGCATTCCTCTCAGTGGAGGAGAAACCCTGGAGGGCGCATCCGCAAGAAGGCCCAAAGAAGCAATCATTGAACCCGGCATGGTCGTCTCAGTTATTGCGACAGCGGACACACAACTGAAGCCTTGATCCTCATCTTTTATCCCAGCCAAAACAGCGGCAGCAGTCCCAGCAGCGCCAGCATAACCAGCATCAAGAGCGCCTGAATGCCGGTCTTGCGGTCGGCCAGGCTGAAGGCGTAGCAGCCTTTGGCGATGTTGTTGCTGGATGCGGCAATCGCCACCGCCGCCGCGGCCTCCTTGAAGGGCGTTAGAGAGCCTGCGGCCTGCGTCAAGCCCATGATGAACGGGTCCACATCGCTGATGCCCATCACTGCGGCCAGCGTATTCACGCCCGCGCGGCCCAGGTATGTCACCGCCAGTTGCGTCGCCACCAGCATCACCAAAAAGAGCCCAGCAAAGAAGAGCGCAGTCATCAGGTCCAACGGATTCTTGGGTTCGGACTCGCGCTCAACCTCCTGCGTATTTTTGTCGGGGATGCGCGTCCATAGCCAGCCCACGCCGACCGCCCCCACGGCCAGCGCCAGATACGGAATGTAAAGCAGCAGCATCAATTGCCGGTTGAAGAGCGCCAGCAGAATCACCAGGCGCAGATACATCATGCCGCAAGCGATCAGGATGCCGCCGGCAAACAGATGTGGCCGCAATTCGCGCTTGGCCCGCCGCGCCATCACCACCGTGGTCACCGTGGAAGAGTAAGCGCCGCCCAGAATCGCCGCCAGCACCACCCCGCCCTGGCCCTTGGTCAGCTTTTGCAAAACATAACTGGCGTATGAGATGCTGCTGATCGCCACCACCACCAGCCAGGTCTTGAAGGGATTGATGTGAAAGACGCCGTATTCCTGATTGGGCAGGATCGGCAAAACCACTCCGCTCAAAAACAGAAACTTGGCAAAGGTGAGAATCTCGTTGGGCGCAATGCGCGCGGCCAGCTTTTCCAAAGCCGCTTTCAAATCCAGCAGCAGCAGGCTGGCCACGCCCAGCGTGGTGGCAATCCACAGATGGCCGTAGCAAACCAGCGCGCCCACCAGGAAGGTGGCCAAACCGGACATCTCCGAGGTAACTCCGGCGGCTTCGGCAGCGGAGATCTTATGCCAGTAAGAGATCAGTAAAAATGCGGCGACGACCAAAAAGCCCACGGCCACCGGCAGCAGTTGCGCGCCCGCCACCAAAGCGATGGAGTAGCCGATCAGGCCAATCAGCGGGAAGGTGCGCACGCCGCCAAAGGAATACGCGCCCTGCGCCGTCTTGCGCTCCTCGCGCTCCAGCCCAATCAGAAACGACAAGAAGAGAACCAGAAGAATCTGGAAAGCTTCTGGCGGGAACTGTTTGTAAATTTCCATGCGGGTCGTGCCTCGGGAAAATCTCTGCTAGTCAGCTTACACGCTGTCCCAATGAAGTGTCTGCAATTTTCTCTTCCCTGTTCCCTGCAGGGCAAACGCATCTTAATTCGTTCCAGTACTGAAAGAAAAGGTCGCGCAGGGCGCTGAAATGATGTGCTCTTGTTACAAGACCGATTTTGGAAAGCGATCAGAGAAGTTAAGATGCGTTTGCCCTGCTGTTCCCTGATCCCTGATCCCTGTTCCCTATTCCCTGCCCTCCGGTGTTAGCCTAAAACCTTATGGCAGCATCGTCCCATGTGGATTTCTTGGTGATCGGCGCGGGCGTGGCCGGGTTGCGCGCGGCCGTCGAACTGGCGCGTCACGGCGAGGTTCTCGTCGTCACCAAAGAGTCTGTCGCCGAATCCAACACGCACTACGCGCAGGGCGGCATCGCCGTGGCCATGGAGGGCGACGCCGACGTGGCGCTGCATCTGGAGGATACCGTCAATGCCGGCGACGGGCTGGTCTGCCGCGCCGCCGCCGAGGTGCTGGTCGCCGAAGGGCCGGTGCGCGTCGCCGAGTTGATCGAGTGGGGCGCGGCCTTTGACTCCGAGGCCGGCCAGCTTCTGCGCACTCGCGAGGGCGCGCATTCCCTGCCCCGCATTCTGCACGCCAACGGAGACGCCACCGGCGCGGAGATCAGCCGCTCGCTGGCCGCCTTTGCCCGCGTCCACAAGCGCATTCAGTTTGCCGAATGGACCACGGTCACCGGCCTGCTGGTAAAAGACGGCCGCGTCGTTGGCGCTGACTTGCTTGGTTGCGAACGGCGGCCACGGCTTCAGCAGCGCATCAGCGCGCGCGCCGTTCTTGTCGCGGCAGGCGGCGCGGGCCAGGTCTACAGCGATACCACCAACCCTGCCGTCGCCACCGGTGACGGCATTGCATTGGCCGCTCAAGCCGGAGCCGCGCTCGCCGACATGGAGTTCTATCAGTTCCATCCCACGGCGCTCTCGCTCTCCGGCGCGCCCCGCTTTCTGCTCTCCGAAGCGCTGCGCGGTGAAGGAGCCATCCTGCGCAACGATCGCGGCGAGCGCTTCATGGAGCGCTACCACCCGCTGTTGGAACTGGCCCCCCGCGACGTGGTCGCCCGCGCCATTACCCGCGAAGGCATGGGCGCTACACCCGCTGAATCCCGTGTCGTTCGTCTGGATATGCGCCATGTAAAAGGCATCAACCTGCAAGCCCGCTTTCCCGGCATCAGCGCGGTACTGGCTCGTTACTCGCTTGACCTTAGCCGCGACCTCATTCCCATCCGTCCCGCAGCGCACTACCTGATGGGCGGCATCAAGACCGATCTTTTTGGACGCACCACGCTGCCGGGCCTCTTCGCCGCCGGAGAGGCCGCCTGCACAGGCGTTCACGGGGCTAATCGGCTGGCCTCGAATTCGCTGCTGGAAGGCCTGGTCTTCGGCGCGCGCGCCGCGCAAGCGATGCTCGACGAGCGCTTGTCGCACGGGCGAGATTTTACGGAAGTCATGGAACCATCAGCGCCTCTGTCCGAGGCGGAAAAGCAAGCGCTGGAAGAGATCATCGCCAAGTTGCAGGCTGCCCTGTGGGCGTATGCCGGATTGTTGCGTGAGGAGGCGACGCTGCGGCTGGGCTTTAAAGCGCAAGAGGCCTGCGCCGCCGCGCTTGCCGAACTGGCCGCGCACGGAAAGGCAAGCCGCCGCCTGAGCGAGGCACTGGCCATGAGCCGCGTCGCACACGCCATTCTGGCCTCGGCCCTGGCGCGCACCGAAAGCCGCGGAGCACACTTCCGCAACGACTTTCCCCACCGCGATGACGCGCACTTCCAAAAGCACTCCGTCTTCGCAGCCGACGGAGTAGTAACCTTCGAATCCTGGTAATCAACAGAGTGTAATTGACATGATGTAGCGCCGATCTCCAGATCGGCTGTAGCGCGGACGTCCTCATCCGCGACTGCCTCTGATTCATCCCCAGGTCGTACGGGCTGCTGGCCAGGTTTTCCCCTCATCTTTTTACGGCGTCAAGCCGATAACTCCAATGAGAGTCGTTCCCTGCTCCGGTGCCACGTGCCTTCGCCCTCGGCCGAAAGACTTTCAGTCGGGAGAAATGCACCATGATTCTGATGTGGACGGATCAACTCAGTGTCGGCGTCAAGTACTTTGACGAGGACCACAAAAACTTGATTCGCTTCATCAACGAGTTGCATGGCGCGATTCAGGAAGTGGATGCCGAGGGAAAAATCGCCGAAGATGAGATCGAAATCGCCCTCCACCGGCTGGAAAACTACTTTCAGTATCACTGCATTCAAGAAGAAGTCTTGATGAAAAAAATCGCCTTTCCTGGGTTTGATGAGCATAAAGAGAAGCATAAGTTTTTTCTAAGTACAGTTGAGGCGATGTCGCAGCGCTTTCGCGGAAGTCGCAACCCGCAGCACGCCATCGAGCTGATGCAGTTTATGTATGATTGGTTGACCAATCACATCAACAAAGAAGACAAAAAATACGGCGACTACCTTCGAAGCAGCCGGATCTCTCCGGAGTTTTTCCAGCAATCAAAGCCCAGCATCGCGGAGCGCAAACACTTCCTCAGTACGCTTGTCCTCTTGCCGAAAAAGGAAGCGAAGCCGTCTGAGCCGTGATCCTCGGCGCATCGCCGATTCCCTATTCCCTGTTCCCTGTTCCATGCCTTATTGACACCAGCGCGCTCACCGCCAGAATCGCGCCCATCACGATCAGTGACAATGTAATCGGCACTTCGATCCAGCGCGCGGCGATCATCTTCAGCGCCACAAAAGCCAGCATTGTGCCCAACCCATAATGCAGCGCGCGGAAGCGGTCCAGCAGCGATGAAAGCGCAAAGTACAGCGAGCGGAGCCCCAGAATCGCCGCGATATTCGAGGTGTAGACCACAAAGAAGTTGTGGCTGACGCCGAGCACGGCGGGAATGGAATCAACGGCAAAGAGCAGGTCTGTCAACTCGACAGCTAGAATCACCACCAGCAGCGAAGCACGCGCGGGCTGCAAGCGCTGAATCCATCCCGGTACAGCGGAACGCGCCGAACCGCCGCGCACCAGCCGCCACGCCGCATAAAGCAAAATCAATCCGAAGATCCATGTGATCCATTCAAAGCGTTGAAGCAGCGTGATGCCCGCGGCAATAAATAGCCCACGCAAAACAACCGCCCCGGCCACACCCCACAACAGCGCAGTATGTTGCCGTCGTGGCTCAACGCGAAAGCTCTGAAAGATGACCAGGAAGACGAAGAGATTATCGACACTCAACGAGGTCTCAATCGTGTAACCGGCAACAAACTCCAGCGCCAACTGGTGGCCTTTGGCTAGGTCGATCCACATCGCAAAGCCCGTTGCGGCAGCGACCAAAAAAGCAGTCCATAACCACACTGAAAGCTGAGGCCGTTTCATTACGCGCGGGGAGCCAAGCAGCAGCGCATCGGCCAGCAGAAGTCCTGCCACCAGCAGATGAAAGCCCAGCCACCAAAGCCATGAAACGCCAGCGAACATAGTTCGATGGTACAGCAGGAATCAGCAGACAATTTTTGCTCGTCTCCGGTCAAATTGAAGCGGTTCTTGTGTAATTGATTCATCTATAAGCAATTGCCGCATTATTGAATGTCCACGATTTGAATGGCCTGGGGCGTACTTGCGTTCGTTTCCGGTTGGGATCATCTGGAGGTTTGCATCACCACCGGCAAGCCACTCTTTGCGCAAGTCATGGAGTCCGTTCCGTGGAAGGCCTTTGCGCACATCATTGAGCGGCACAACGACAGTGCTCGTGGGCGCACGCTGGGCTGCGCCGACGTCTTCCGCATCGTGGCCTTTTCGCAACTCACTTGGCGTGAGTCGTTGTGCGAGATCGAAAACTACCTCGAAGCCAAACAGACCAAACTGTTTTTCATGGGCAGCGTGCCCAGGTCTAAAATATGCCCCACAACCATTAGGGTGCCAAGCCGCTCTTCATCCAGCGGCAGGCTCGGCCAAGAAAACCGCCAGTTCACCGCGCGGAACTTTAGACTGCACGCCTGTAGCAAAATTCTTCACCGTCAAAACTCCGGATTGCAGCTCATCTTCGCCCAGAATGATGATCTGGCGAGCCGTCTTGTCCGCCGCATCAAAAGATTTTTTCAGCCGGAAGCTGCCTTCGCCTAGTTCAATCCACAGCCCCTGCGCCCGCAACTCCCGCGCCAGAACCAACCCTGCGGCATTCATCCCCTCGCCCAGCGGCGCAACAAAAGCATCCGCCTTGGCAGCCACCGACTCCTCGCCGAGTTGCGCCAGCAGCGTCAGAACCAGCCGGTCCTCGCCCATCGCAAAGCCGATTCCCGGCGCGCGCGGACCGCCCAGCATCTCGCTCAAGCCGTCGTAGCGCCCGCCGCCAAGCAGCGCATTCTGCGCGCCCAAGCCGCCGTGCGTAAACTCGAAGGTCGTGCGCGTGTAGTAGTCGAGGCCGCGCACCAGGCGATGATTGCGCGTGTAGGGTACGCCCGCTGCATCCAGCGCCGCCGTCACCGCCGCAAAATGCTTCTTCGACTCCTCGTCCAGCGAATCGGCAATCATCGGCAGCGTTTCAATAATCGGCTGATCGCCGGGAACCTTGCAGTCCAGCACGCGCAGCGGATTGGTCTCCGCCCGCCGCTGGCAATCCGGACACATCTGCCCCACCACAGGGACCAGCGCCGCCCGCAGCGCCTCGTTATACCGCGCCCTATCCGCCGCCGAGCCGACTGAGTTTAAATGCAGCGTCCAGCCCTGAATGCCCAGCTCGTCCAGCAGTGTGGCCAGCATCTCCAGCACCTCGGCATCGCGCAGCGGCGATTCGCTGCCCGCGCTGGGCGGCCCAATCACCTCGGCCCCAATCTGCGAAAACTGCCGGTAGCGCCCCTTCTGCGGCCGCTCGCGGCGGAACTGCGGACCGATGTAATAGAGCTTTTGTAGCAACCCGCTTTCGCCCAGCCCATGCTCAATGTACGAGCGCACCACGCCGGCGGTATTCTCCGGCCTCAGCGTTAGCGATTGCGTCTTCTCCGACTGCGCCCGCGCGCGATCCTCCCAGGTGTACATCTCCTTGGAGACGATGTCGGTCTCCGCGCCCACCCCGCGGGCAAAGAGGCCCGTATCCTCAAAGACCGGCGTGCGAATCTCGCCGAAGTTGTAGCGCGCAAAGACCGCCCGCGCCGTAGCCTCAATCCGGTTCCAAAGCGCCGTCTCCGGCGGCAAAAGATCCCGCGTCCCCCGTACTGCTTTCAGTGTGCTCATAGCTCTTCTAGTTTATATGTTCTTTCGTGGTAGGCTGGATTTGAGCGTGGAACGCTCGTACAATCGTTTGGTAGGCAGCGCGGTGTTGCCGAGGAGATTTGCCATGATGTTCCATGTGGTCCTGCATCCCGAAGAAGACGGCTGGATTGTGGCCGAGTGCCCCGCTTTGCCGGGTTGCGTCAGCCAGGGAAAGGATGAAAAGGAAGCGCTTGTCAATATCAAGGAAGCCATCGCCGGTTGGCTTTGGGCGGAAGATCAGAAGGCCACCGATGCACTTCCTGTCGGGCAAATGCCTTTGCTCGTAGCTGTTTAGGAAATTTCACAGCGTATAAACATATCAGTGGACTTGAGTGAAATAGATATTGTGTTTTCCACGAATTTCTTTTGCACCTTTTGCAGATAATTTCGGGTTGAAGTTGCACAATAGACTAGCCCCCGGAGGGCTATCTATGGGAAAGCTCAGCAACATCTCTGGTAAAGAAGCGGCAAAAGCGTTCGGGAAGGCCGGTTGGCTGGCCCGTGGCCAGGCCGGAAGCCATTTGATCCTCACGAAAGCAGGCATCAGGGCAAATCTCACGGTCCCGCTGCATAGCGAGCTAGCCCCTGGCACATTGCGAGCGCTCATTCGGGATTCGGGATTATCTGTTGAAGAATTTCTTAACTTACTGTAAATAAATAATTTCCATCTATCTTCTCCCGCAAAACCGAGACAAGAGTGCGCCCTTTCAACTCATCCGGCGAAATTGTCAACGCTTGGCTCTTCCATTCTAAACGAACGGCAAACACGGAGCCTTGAAGGTCGAAGGTCTGTATCTCAGTCCCTCAGTCCCAAGCCCCTCAGTCCTTAGTCCCTCAGTCCCCCCTTTGCCTATACAATCTTTTCATGCAATTTCTTTCCCTTTCCCGCCGCCGCACCGACGTCTTTCCGCCGGAAGCCTTCACCCCGGAACTGGCTGCCCGCGAGGGCCAGCGCGTCAAGGAACTCTACGCCAGCGGTCTGCTCCGCCAAATCTGGCGCCGCGCCGACACCCCCGGCGCATCCATCCTCTGGGAGGCGGCCAGCCAGGACGAGGTCCGCGCCGCCATCGAGAGCCTGCCCATCTATCAGGCCGGGATGTTGGAGATTGTCGCTCTTGTCCCGCTTCAGCCCTATCCCGGTTTTGGACCGGCATAAAAACGGCCCGGTTTTCCTCATCCTGCAATCAACTTCCGCGACGTACACTGGAGTGTCAAACCAGATGGAGGCGACAGCTATGTCTTACCCCGCTAACTACCGTTACACCCGCGAGCACGAGTGGATTGAAGTCGTCGGCAACATCGGCGCCATCGGCATTACCGATTACGCGCAAGCCTCGCTCGGCGACATTGTTTATGTGGACGCGCCCAAGGTGGGCGATCCGGTCACCGCCAGCGTAACTTTCGGCTCGGTGGAAAGCGTCAAGGCGGTCAGCGATCTTTTTTCGCCCGTCACCGGCACGGTCACTGCCGTCAACGAAGAGTTGAAGGACGCGCCCGAACAGATCAACACGCAGCCGCACGAGGCATGGATCATCAAAGTCGAACTGGCCGATCCCGCGCAGCTCAATGCACTGCTGGATGCGGCTGCCTATGAGGCTTTCATCGCGGAAGAAGTCTAGAAGCAGGGAACAGGGATCAGGGAACAGGGAACAGGAAGTGTTTCTGCCCAAATAGTCACTGTTCAAATAAAAGTTGGGTGCCCCACCCATTCGCCGTTCTTTGGCGAATGGGTGGGAAACATCGAGCCACAATCCGCTTCTTTTACTGGTCCCTGAAACCTGATTCCTGTAAAGGACACCATGCGCTACCTGCCCAAATCTTCCGCCGAGCGCCAAGCGATGTTAGCCGAAATCGGCGTCGCGTCCATGGATGAGTTATTCGCCGTCATCCCCGCCGAAGACCGCCTCAGCCGCGATCTGGACGTTCCCCCTGCGATGGCCGAGAGTGAGATCATAGACTACTTCAAGGCCGCCGGGGCCAAAAATGCCACCGACTACGCCAGCTTTCTCGGCGCGGGAGCCTACCGCCATTATCGCCCGGTGATTATTGATTCTCTCGTCCAGCGCGGCGAGTTCCTGACCAGTTATACGCCCTATCAAGCGGAGATCACTCAGGGCACATTGCAGGCGATCTTCGAATTTCAAACGATGATTGCTGAACTGACCGGCATGGACGTGGCCAACGCCAGTATGTACGACGGCTCGACCGGCGCGGCAGAGGCAGTCATGATGGCCGTGCGCGTCACCGGACGGCATAAGTCCGTCGTCGCCGCAACGGTGCATCCCGAGTACCGCGAAGTGCTGGCGACTTATACCAGGAATCAAGGCCTGCCGCAGGCTTTGGTCGGTTATTACCACGAGACCGGGCGCATCGATCTGGCAGCCTTGGATGCTGCGGTGACCGAAGAAACCGCGGCAGTGTTAGTGCAAAGCCCTAACTTCTTTGGAGTGATCGAAGATATTCCGGCAATTGCCGAGATCGTTCATAAAAAAGGCGCGCTGCTGATTGTTTCCATTGCCGAGGCTGTCTCATTGGGCATCGTGCGGCCACCTGTCGAAGCAGACATCGTCAGCCTGGAGGCGCAATCCTTCGGCGTGGCGCTGAGTTATGGCGGGCCATTCTGCGGAGTGATCGCGACCAAGGAAAAGTACCTGCGCCAGATGCCGGGACGTTTGGTTGGTCAGACGGTTGATGGCAACGGGAATCGCGGCTTTGTATTAACTCTTTCCACGCGCGAGCAGCATATTCGCCGCGAAAAGGCTACCTCGAATATCTGCACCAACCAAGCCTTGGTCGCACTGATGGCGACGATCTTCCTGAGCGTCTACGGCAAGGAAGGCATCCGCGAACTAGCCGAGCATAACTTGGCGAAGGCGGCGTACGCGGCTTCGGCGCTGAGTTCCGTACCAGGCGCGAAATTGCTTTTCAATGGCGCGCCAAGATTTCATGAGTTTGTCTTGCAAACGGAAGAGTCTCCAGCGCAATGGAGCCAGCGCCTCCTCGACAACAAAATCGTCGGCGGCATTGACCTGAGCCGCTGGTATCCGGAGTTGCAGAATACGACGCTTTGGTGTGCTACAGAAGTGGTGACCTGCGCAAACATTGATGCAGCCGCTAATGTACTCGCGGCCAATCCGATGGAGGCTTAGGAGAAGGCTATGACCAAACAGACTTATCCGCCACGAATCATGTACATCGAATGCAAAGGAGATGGACTGCACGGCTCTGCCCGAATCGGGAGGGTGACTTTTAGCCGCACTGGAGCAACTCTTCATTATGGTGACAAGTCTTTTGGCAAGTTAGGTGGCAGCGGTTTCAAGGCAAATTATTTTGACTTGGAAACTAGTGAGCACTACTGGATTTCAGGACCGAGGAAAGATGGGACTGACCGACTCTACAAGAGTGACCTGCCGGTCGAGATCGATGAAGATGTTCGCGAAGAGTATTGGTCAGAGATTCGCCAGAGACCTGAGTGGAAAACGAAGCCGCGAACATCCTTGTCAACTACGAGCAGACCGAATGCGACTTCATTGACACGTGAGTAAGATTTTTGAGATTTGCTTTGTAACAGGGCACGACTTTAGCAGGGCCGATTGGAAATTATCAAAATGAAATGCTTTGTAACAAGGGCACGGCTTTAGCCGGGCCACTGAAGCAGTGGAGAGGAGACGGGCTTTAGCCCCTGCCATGGCGCATCCAGCCCGCAATGCTGCCCCGGACCACATTCTCAACTCTTCGCGCGTGTTCTTCGTGACAACGAAGACGGCTATGGGTATGCGTCTCTTGCAATCGGAAAGGAACGCGCAACTTCTCATTGATGTACTGCGATCACTCGTCGTTGAACACAAATTTGAGCTACGCGACTTTGTCATCATGCCAGATCATTTACATCTTCTGGTGACGGTTTATGACGAGATGACTATCGAAAAAGCGATTCAATTCGTTAAGGGCAGGTTTTCGCATCGGCTATCCCATGAGTTCGATTATAAGGGTGAGATTTGGCAGCGCGGGTTCACAGAAGTACAGGTACTCGGCAAGGAAAATTTTGAGCAACACAAGGCCTACATAGCCATGAACCCCGTGAAGGCGGGATTGGTTGAGTCACCTGAGCAGTATCCGTATTGCTTTGAGTTTTTGGCGAGGAAAAAGTTAGCAGGGGCTAAAGCCCAGGATTCTTAAGTGGCTTTTATCGGCCCGGCTAAAGCCGTGCCCTTGTTACAAAGCAGAGCGATGGGATGCAAAGCCTAACAATAAACCATGGATAAATAAGATGCGGAAAATTGAATTGTATGTTTTTTCGCAGTAACGGTTATGTTTTGTGACAAGGGTACGGCTTTAGCCGGGCAGATTGTGAACCATAAAATGAATCGCTTTGTAACAAGGGCACGGCTTTAGCCGGGCCAAAAGTGTCGCAAGAAGATGTTGGGCTTTAGCCCTTGAGGGAGATGAAAATGTCAACATCAGAAGCCAATGTTTCAAGCACCACCGGCAAAGTCCGCGCGCATCCGACGCAGAACGAAGCGCTGCTCTTTGAAATCTCTGCGCCGGGAAAGTACGCTTACATGCTGCCGGCGCTGGACGTGCCTGCGGTGAATGCTGCGGCACTGCTTGGCGCGAGTTATCGCGAGAAGAAGGCGGAGCTTCCGGAGTTGAGCGAGATCGAGATCATTCGCCACTTCACGCGGCTTTCCACTTGGAACTACGCCATTGATCTGGGAATGTATCCGCTTGGCTCCTGCACGATGAAGTATAACCCGCGGGTGAATGAATTAGTCGCACGGATCGAAGGGCTGGCCGAGGCGCATCCTTACCGGCCTGAGTCCTTGGCGCAGGGGATTCTGGAAGTGATGGATAACCTCCAGCGCTGCCTGTTGGAAATCACCGGCATGGACGCGATTACTCTGCAACCGGCTGCCGGCGCGCATGGCGAATTTACCGGAATTCTATTAGTCCGCGCATGGCATGAGTCGCAGGGCAATGCGCGCAAAAAGATACTGATTCCTGACTCCGCGCATGGGACCAATCCGGCTACCGCTGCGATCTGCGGCTATGCTGTTGAGAATCTCAAGTCTAACTCTGAAGGCGGGATTGACTTAGACGCACTTACCCGTCAGGTGGATGAAGAGACCGCCGCGCTGATGATTACCAACCCATCAACGATTGGCGTTTTTGAAAGTCAGATAGCCAAGATCGCCGAGATTCTTCACGCCAAAGGCGCGCTGCTCTACATGGACGGCGCGAATATGAATGCGCTGGTGGGCAAGGCGCGCCCCGGCGACTTTGGCGTGGATGTGATGCATTTGAATTTGCACAAGACTTTCTCAACGCCTCACGGCGGCGGCGGTCCCGGCTCAGGTCCAGTAGCTTGCAAGGCGTTTTTGGAGCCGTTTCTGCCGACGCCGGTGTTGAAAGGGACTAAGGGACTAGGGACTGAGGGACTTAGACTATATTGGGAGTATGATAGGCCTAACTCGGTAGGCCGCGTGCGCGCCTTTTACGGCAACGTGGGAATGTTTATTCGCGCCCTGGCTTACATCCTGGCCAATGGTCCGGACGGCCTGCGGCAGACCACCGAAGACGCCGTGCTGAACGCGAACTACATCCGTAAAAAGCTGGAAGATGTTTATGAGCTTCCCTATAAGACGGCCTCGATGCACGAGGTGGTCTTCAGCGACAAGCGGCAGGCGTCGCTCGGCGTGAAGACCGGCGAGATTGCCAAGCGGCTGATCGATTACGGCTTCCACCCTTACACGGTCAGCTTTCCGATGATCGTGCATGGCGCGCTGATGATTGAGCCCACGGAGAGCGAGTCGCTGGAGGAGCTGGATTCATTCATCGCGGCGATGCGCGCGATTGCCCGCGAAGTTGAAGAGACACCGGAGATCGTCAAAACTGCGCCGCATTCCACGCGGGTTTCCAAGTTGGATGAGGTGCAGGCCGCGCGCAAGCCGGTGTTGCGCTGGATACCTTCAGTGCGTTAACGTCAAACGCGCGCTGAATGATGCGGGTTAGAGCGGCCCGGAAAAGATGCCTGCGATCACATCGTATTCGTGGGCTTCCGTAATCCGGGCGCGGTAGAAGCGGCCAGGCTCCAACGCTTCCAACTCGCCGAAATCGTTGATGTAGAGCTTGCCGTCGATCTCCGGGGCATGAAGTTGCGAGCGGCCCTCCCAGAGGAGTGGAGTCTCTTCGCTTTCGCCCTCTGCGAGCACAACCAGTTCCCTGCCTACCCATTGCTGCTTGGCGCGTTTACTGATCGATTGCTGGAGCTTCATCAGGCGGCGCTTACGGGCTTCAATGCTGCGCCGGGCGAGTTTGCCGTCGAGCGAAAACGCGCCGGAGCCTTCTTCATCCGAGTAATTGAAAACGCCCAGCCAGTCGAACTTCGCTTCGCTGACAAACTCCTGCAATATCTCAAAATCGCGGGCAGATTCACCAGGAAATCCCACGATAAAGGAGGTGCGCAGAACAACACCGGGAATGATTGCGCGAACTTTTTCCAGTGTCTTTAAAAAGATCTCCGGGCTTCCGCCGCGCTTCATGCGCTTCAAAACCTCAGGAGATGCGTGCTGTAGCGGCAGGTCAAGATATTTGCAGATGTTGTTGTGGCGTGCGATGGTCTCTAGCAGGCGATTGGTGATGCGGTTAGGGTAAGCGTAGAGAAAGCGCAGCCAGCGCAGTCCGTCAATTTGGGCAAGTGCATCAAGTAGTGTGGCAAGGCCGTCCTTAAGGCCCAGGTCTTCGCCGTAGCAGGTGGTGTCCTGGCCGATCAGCGTGATCTCTTCCACGCCACGGTCGACAAGTTGTCGCGCCTCGGCAATCACCGACTCAAAGCGACGTGAGCGGAATTTTCCGCGCAAATTCGGGATAACACAAAACGAGCAAGGGTGATCGCAGCCCTCGGCGATCTTGATGTAGGCCGAAGACTTTGGCGTGGTTAGGAATCGCGGCGTGGTCTCGTTGTAAAGATAGGTAGGCAGCAGATGCGCCGCGCCCTGCCAATCGTCGCGGCGAAAGCGGCCTTGCTGTTCGCGCTGGTCACCTTCAGGCCGGGAGGGTGCGTTTTGATGCGTGCCGGAGAGGGATTCCTGGCCAGGGCGAATCTCTGCCGCACCACCAAGAATGTTGAAGGGCGAAGCCGCCGCATGAGGAGCCTGCAAACCCGCCGCTTCCAGAATCGCTTCTAATTCCCCAGTGCCAACCACCGCGTCTACTTCAGGAATGCTCTTGCGGATCTCGTCACGGTAACGCTCGACCAGGCAGCCGGCAACGATCAGCTTCCGTGCGCGGCCCGTGGTCTTGAGTTGCGCCATCTCCAGAATCGTATCAATCGACTCCTGCTTGGCCGTGTCAATAAAGGAGCAGGTGTTGATGACGAGGATTTCGGCCTCTTCAGGGTGGGCCGTCATGCGCGCGCCAGCGCCATCCAGCAGACCCATCATCACTTCGGAGTCCACAAGATTCTTCGGGCAGCCGAGCGAAATAAAGCCCACCGTGGGGGGCGTGAGTGAGGAAATTTTGGTCACTTTTTTATTGTACCGGGAAGGAGATTTTTGAGTAGCCAAGGGTTCTGCGTTGCTCCCCGTGGTTCGTACGTTTCAATGGATTCTTGCGTGGAACCTCTGTTTTTGCTTCGCCCGCCAGTGTTTCCGGCGGGCGGTTGATCTTGACGGAAGCGACTCCGTCCCGGTTCAGTTTGACCGGCAGGGCCAGTGGATCGCATTCTGATGTCGGCTGGCGAGGCTGCCGGAATCTTCAATGCTTCTCCGTGTTATCGACCGCGAAAGACGGGGTCAGATAGCCGCTATCATGCATCCAGTCGGCTAATTGCTGCGGCCAATGCATGACAGTGAGCAGGTTGGGGCGCTCGTTCATGTTGAAGGCGTGCTTGCCCTGGGAGAGGAAGACAGCCTCCGTGCGCACGCCGGCGGCGCGCAACTTCTCAAAGATATTCAGCGTCACCTTGTCGCAGCCGTACTCATCGTCGTTGGCCACAATCAGGAAGGAGGGCGGCGCATCCGGACCGATTGTCTTCGGCTCCGGCCCACCGGGAAAGACCAGGATCTGGAAGTCAGGCTTGCCGTTCAGCCGGTCGATGGGATCGGGCGCGGAGGGGTCGCCGTTGCCGGGAGTGTAGGCCACCAGCGAAACCAGCGCGCCGCCGGCGGAGAATCCCATCATTCCAACGCGCTTCGGATTGATCTTCCACTCGCTGGCGCGACTACGCACCAGCCGCATGGCGCGATAGGCGTCCTGCCGGACGTTGTCCATCGTGTAGGGAGAATCCTTTTCGCCCGGCAGCCGGTACTTCAGGACAAAGGCTGTGACGCCTATGCTGTTGAAAAACTCGGAAGAGCGCACGCCCTCATTCTCATACACCAGCTCGTGAAAGCCTCCGCCGGGAGCAATCACGACGGCTGTACCGTTGGCTTTCTCTTTTGGCGGAAGAAAGACAGTAATCGTGGGGTTGTTGATCCTGCGCACCCAATAATCCATGGCTTCTTCCGGGATGTCTTTGCGAGCTTCAAAGCCGGGCGCGCCGTTGGTCCAGAGAGGAATGACCTGGGGTGTCTGAGCGCTGGCGGCTAGAGAGTAAACCATCGCAGCCGCAACAATAAGCAAGCGAGTTTTCATGGATGTGAATCTCCTTTTATAAGTATCCACCGGCAGAGCCGGTGGCTTTACAGTCACGGGCCCCTCAAAGGGGCCTGACAAACATCCTTGTCTGCGGGAAGTGCAATCGCCCATGGCGCTTGGAAAGCCCGCGCCGTAGGCGCAGTGGTCATTAGCCCACCGTTTCAACGGTGGGGAAGGATCAGCCAGAATGCCGCCGGAGTCCTGTAGGGACGGTGTTTCAAATTCGTGCCGAGACCGTCTTTCCAAAGACAAATGAGAAAAACACAAACCGGGAATGTCTCCCGTAAATGTCAAACTGCTACTGCCACCCCGGCAGAGCCGGGGGATCTCCTCACCCTTTAGAGGTTTCCCCACCCAATTCGGAGAAACACGGCAGGTGGCCCGGTCATCGATCTTTCTTCCTTCACTTCAATCTTCCATGAAAGCTGTGCCCCGTTCATCGCAGTTTTATCGCGATGAGCGGGAGTCGCAGACATACCGTCCACTCTGAATCGATTTCAACTGCTCTTTAAATATCCTAACCCGGTTTTCAGATGGTCTCAAAACAACCGCCCGCTCATCGCGTAAAACTATTTTGCAATTCTGCCTTTCCTGACGCGATGAACGGGGCACAACTTCGTATAACATTTCATCTTTTCTTCAGTCGGTTGACCGGGCCACCTGCCCCACCTGCCCACCTGCCTCTTTCTGTTTCAGACTAGTTTGATCTCACGCTTCTGGGGTGTAACCAAGTCAACCCTCCCTTCTGGATCTAATCGGATATGAAGGATTACATCTCCCAGCATAAACCAAAACCAATAGGGAATAGTTTTTTTCAATACAGGGCTTATATTTCCACCACCTTTTTTAACGGGTTCTCCCATTTTAAAAAGAAGTTCTGCCTCGGAATCCCCAAACCTAACGCCATTAGGCAATTGACCGGAATATTCTGTGAAGCCCTCAAGGCCTTCACAGTAGAAATGGAAAGCGACAACATATAACTCTTTCGGATCAGTAATCTTTTCTGAAGGCACAACCCAGGGTGCCTCTTTGAACACAATGCCGACCCCCTCGGGCTTGAACTCCAATGATCCGTAATACTCATCGTGGTCAATGTTGGATATTTCATGTCCAAAGAAGTTTCTAACTACCGGGTCATTCTCAGAACGACCTAGCAGAGATATTAACTGTTCAAAATTGAAGCGCGTATTCATATGTCAACGGCATCCTGATGCATCGCATACTTTCTTGGCGGCCGCCTGTGGCAGGTGGCCCGGTCATCGATCTTTCTTCCTTCACTCCAATCTTCCATGAAAGCTGTGCCCCGTTCATCGCAGTTTTATCGCGATGAGCGGGAGTCGCAGACATACCGTCCACTCTGAATCGATTTCACCTGCTCTTCAAATATCCTAACCCGGTTTTGAATTGGTCTCAAAACAACCGCCCGCTCATCGCATAAAACTATTTTGCAATTCTGCCTTTCCTGACGCGATGAACGGGGCACAGCTTCCTATAACTCATTGTGATTCTTCGCGGGGTGACCGGGGCAGGTGGCCCGGTCATCGATCTTTCTTCCTTCACTTCAATCTTCCATGAAAGCTGTGCCCCGTTCATCGCAGTTTTATCGCGATGAGCGGGAGTCGCAGACATACCGTCCACTCTGAATCGATTTCAACTGCTCTTTAAATATCCTAACCCGGTTTTCAGATGGTCTCAAAACAACCGCCCGCTCATCGCGTAAAACTATTTTGCAATTCTGCCTTTCCTGACGCGATGAACGAGGCACAACTTCGTATAACTCTTCATCTTTTCTTCGGTCGGTTGACCGGGCCACCTGCCCGCATCGCTGATAACGAATCAGACCTTTCGTCATCCAGTCATCTTATACCCAAAATTATAGAGACTCAAAAGATGCCGGTTTGAGTTCATGGTTCCCAGGTCTCAAAATCGAGATCTGGGGCACCAAGCTTTTAGGGGTGGTCAGATGTGGGCCACCCGCTGCATTGTGAATGAGATGAAACGATGTTGACCAATTGATTTCAGGTTCAATTGGCTGTTGAATCATTCGGCCAAATTATCCCACACCCGATCCGACAAACAAAAATTCCCAGGATGAGTCCAGGTAGAGCCAGCGTTGTGCGTCAAACCAACTGGTGGGCAACGAAGGAATATGCAGCAGCGTGTGGCCGCCCATGCACATCATCTCCGTGCCGTTCCATGCCAGAAAGGTACGGGATGCAAGGCCAACCTCGACCGGATGCTCGACGCGGCGCAAGCAGACCGGGCATCGTTGGCGATGATCAGAGAGTGCCCAGCGCAGGCCGATGAGAAAAAGAACAAATGCTGAAATCATCTGAATGCTGGAGGAAACTTGCGAGGACTGTGCGGTGCGAAAGTAGGCGAGATCAAGAGTGGAAAAATAGACGATGGGCAGAAGCAGCGCGATCTTGGCCGAGAAAAAACTCCAGCGATAGAGCCGCCGGCCCAAAGAAGTTCTCGGCGGATTCATACTGTACTCGCCCAACGAGACGGATGTAATGGCGGGAAGAGAGATAACCGCGAAGGCAATGCCTAGCCAGAAAATGCCCCATGAACCTGGCTGCCACTGGTCGACGTTATAGCCGAAAAATCTTGGACCTTCGTCCTCGTCGTATTCGGAAATTTGCATGACCGGCGCCCACATTTTTTCTCGGCCCGCCGAGTTCAAGTGGGCGACGATAAATCCGTTGCCACTCACTGCGAGAGCGGAATCCGGCTGCACCAGCCATGCGCCGATCTTCCCCGGTAGATTCCATGCGTCCTCGGCCAACACTCCGGCGACACGCGCGCGCCGTTGGCCAATACGCACTACCCGCCCTGCAATGTGGGGATCAGCGCCGAACTCGATCTTCCAAAAACTTTTGCTCAAGATTATCTGGGGCAGAGCGGAGTCGGCCTCAACGGTCGCAAAACGCACCGGCAACCCGAGCAGGACGAACAGATTGGAGGAGGCTTGCGCAACCTTCCATGGCGCCCTGGGAGCGGAACCAGTCTCATTCTCTTCCTGAACGCTTTCATCCGTGACACGATAAAAGGCAAAGCCGTCAAAGAAGCTGTGGCGGCGATTCTTCCAAACCAGATACTGTTTGGGATCGATGGTAGTGGAGTCGCAGTCGGCATACTGAATCAGGATCAGTCCCGGATTTTGCAGGCGGGAGGTGATCATTCGTTCCGCGCGCACGCCCGACGAAAGCGATGCGATCCCATAACTGGCCGCAAGAAGGCCGAATAGCATCAGCAGGCATTGAGCGGCACTTCCACGCAGCGTCGTGAGCAGCGTCGCCAGTTTCCATCGAGGCTCGCTGAGGCAGGTTGCATCCTGAAATGCGCCCAGGCAAAAGAATGCGATCTCGCGCTCGGCCTGCCAGGAGAGTTGCTCCATCGGGGCGCGCTCCTGCCGGACATGCCAGAGTTCGGCTCGCCATTCGCGCAGCCAATCCGCGCGCCGACTGCACGGCACAAGCCACGCGGCGCAGCCGAGAAGGCCAGCATCCATTGCGGCAAAGGCCTGCTTGAGAGAAGGCTTCATCGGCTTCCGGCCTCCTCAACCGTCAAAGGCTCGGAAGGGATCAACCGCTCCAACAGCGGATATCGACGGCGCGAAGCCTGAAGCGTCGCCCGGCCCGCCGGGGTCAGCTTGTAGTACTTTCTCGGCGGCCTCAGCTCGGCATCGGCAATGGACTGCTTCTCCCACTTCGACAGGATTAATTCGTCGCGCTCCAGGCGGCGCATGGCCGGATAGACCGTGCCGCTGGGTAGGCCGGTCATCTCCATAATGCTGAATCCATAGACAAATCCGGCGTCCAGCGCCTGAAGAATCATTGCCGCGGTGTGCGAAAGTTTAGCCTCTGAGACCATGATGCATTGTACCTATGTAGCAAACTGCTTGACAAGTCTATAAGCAGTTTGCTACATAGGGGTATGCGGGAATGGACTCAGATTAATGTCCGAAACAAAACAAGCGTGGACCAGGAGGTCCACACTACTGCCGATCGGGAGGTCGGCGCTACATTCACATCGATCGTGGGTGGACGACTATGAAGAAAATTTCTATCCTGCTGCTCTTGCTAGTGACGCTCCTCGGCGCTCCACTTTCCGCCCAGCCAAGCTCCAGAGGATGGGGAGTAAAACTCCAAGTCAACAGCCGGTTTCAATTTCACCTTCGTATGCAATGCAATACCTCACACGGCGCAACCCTGTACGCTGTCCGGTTGCAAATTTTGCAAGCAGAGCCCACAGAGCAATTGCTGATTTGTTTTGAGATAGGAGAACGTCCTCATGCTTGAATTGCAAAGTCTTTTTCGGAGTTTTCGCGGCATTCCCGCCATTGCCGATGTCAGTTTCAAAATTGCGCCGGGCGAGATCGTCGGCTTTCTAGGGCCCAATGGCGCGGGCAAATCAACCACGGTGAAAATTATCACAGGCATTCTGCGTCCCGACAACGGGCGCGTTTTCTTTGAAGGCCGTGAGATCGCCGAGGACATGGTCGCCTTCCGCGCGACGTTGGGATATGTGCCGGAGGAAGCGCATCTGTACAACTACCTCTCGGGCCTGGAGTATCTGCAACTGGTAGGCCGTCTGCGCGGTTTGAGCGAGTCGCTGATTGAAGCCAAAGCAACCGGACTGCTGAAGCTGCTCAACCTCGACTCATGGCAGTATTCGCCCATCTCATCGTACTCGAAGGGAATGCGTCAGCGTGTTCTGATTGCCGCTGCGCTGTTGCACGATCCCAAACTGCTGATCTTCGATGAGCCGCTCTCTGGATTGGATGTAATCTCGGCGCGGCTCTTCAAAGACCTTCTGGAATTGCTGGCGGCCGAAGGCAAGGCAATCATTTACATCTCTCATGTGCTGGAGGTTGTTGAGCAGGTTTGCAATCGCGTGATCGTGATAGCCAAAGGCAGGATACTGGCCGATGCGCAGCCCTCGGAGTTGGCTCGGCTGATGCAACTGCCCAATTTGGAAAGCGTCTTTGCGCAACTGGTTGAGCAGCGGGAGACGCGCACCGTTGCGCAGCAGATGGTGGAGGTGATGCAAAATCATGGCTGATTTTATCCAGCGTCTAACTATGCAACCCGAGCCTCTTTCGTTGAACGCGCAATCAGCGCTCGGTCCAGTCTGCGCGCCGCCGCGCAGCCAATTCTCATTGCTGGTGCGCCACTTTCTGGAGCGCTTCTTCAATCACGAAACCGCCTCGCCCGACGGCGACGCCAAAACGCGCATGGTGCAAATCGCCTGCGCCTGCGGCATCCCCGGCTTCTTCTATGCAATGTATTTGTGGCCGCTCTATCACCCCTTCTTTGGCTGGCCACCCAAGCCGCCATCTTATTGGACGCAGGTCGGTCATCACTTTTTTTTCATCGTTTATTCATTCGTCACCATCGGCATCGCCACGGTCTTTGAATGGGATATGTTCTTCCCCGACCTGCTTGATATTTTTGTCTTGACCACATTGCCGATTCCGAATCGCAGATTGTTCATGGCGCGCATCGCCGCGATAATCATCTTTATCTTCGGCTTTCTCTTCGACGCAAATCTGCTGGGCCTGCTCATCTTTCCCTTGGTGGTTGATCCGCCAAACATCGCGCGACTCTTCGCCGGTCATCTCGTGGCCGTGGCAGGCAGTGGGTTTTTTGCGGCCGCTTTCATCCTGGCTTTGCAAGGCCTGCTGCTCTCCATCTTGGGCGAGCGCTTCTTCCGAAAAATCTCTCTCCTGTTGCAAGGCCTGTTGATTGCCTCTCTGCTGATGCTCTTTCTGCTTTACCCGCTGATCTCTGCTCTAGTCTCCACTGCTCTCGAATCCGGTTCAGCTCTCGGCTACTTCTGCCCGCCTTTCTGGTTCCTGAGCATCGAACAGTGCCTCCTGGAGGGCTCATCCGCATTGCCGATTTACACGCGCCTCGCCGAAGTCGGATGCGCGGCCCTGCTCATCACAGCCGGAGTAGTTGCGCTCACTTATCCGATTGCTTATCTGCGCCGCATGCGCCAGTTGGTGGAGGGCTCCGGCGCGCGCGACACGCGCAACTGGTTTGCATGGCCGCTGCATCGGCTTCTTCATGCCACCATCCTGCGCGCGCCCAACAGCCGCGCTGTCTTCCACTTCATCAGCCAAACGCTGCTGCGCGTCCAACGCTATCGCATCTATCTCGTGATCTATGGCGGCGTTGGGCTCTCGCTGGTTGTGGCTCTCATCCTGCGCATTCACATTGCGCATCAACACATACGCATCGATTTCTCGCCCGACGGCCTGCGCGCCGCAACCGGAGTCATCGCCTTCTGGACGATTGCAGGATTGCGCATGGCCTTCGTCTCGCCCGGCAACCGGCAAGGAAGCTGGATCTTTCGCGTGACGCATGGCAACCCGCCAAAGTTTGGCACTGCGATGGAGCAGTTTCAAGCCGCCAAGCTCTGGGCCTTCCTCTGGGGCTTGATTCTTACCATTAGCTTCCTCGTTGCGTCGCGCGCTGTTGATTTGTCAGTGATGCTTACATTGTCAGCAACCATCAGCCAACTGCTCTGTGCCACCGGCCTCTGCTTGCTGTTGACCGACATTCTCTTCTTGAACATCAAGACGCTGCCCTTCAGCGGAGAAGCCCCGCGCGAAGAGACGAATATCGCTTTTTCAATTGTCAAATATGCGATCTACCTGCCGATTGTGGCGCTACTGCCGATTGCGTCGGAGGAATGGATGGAAGCGGACTCGTGGCATCTGGTTTTTACCGCCGCAGGCCTGGCCGCCGCCCACGGCCTGATCCGCATCTGGCATCGCTCGCTGATTCGGGAGCACTGCTCGATGCGCGCGCTGGAAGACGATGAAGAGGAGTTTCCTTTGAGGCTTGGCTTGCGCTTCTAAATCAACTCCGGCTAGTTGTATTCCTGTACAGCTCTTCCAACGCATCGCAGGCGGTGCGGACGCCGTCTTCGCCGGCTAACCGCTGTGCAACGCTCTTGGATCGCTCGGCCAAAAGCGGAGCGGCAAGCATCTGCTTTAACTTGCGCGCCACTCGCCACGGCGTATACTTTCCGCGCTGGATGACGCGACCGACTTTGAGGCGCAGCATGCGACGCGCATTGTCCGGCTGGTCGTGGCTGAAGGGCATAATCAGCATTGGCTTGCCGGCGCGCAAGCATTGCGCCGTAGTCCCGACGCCGCCCTGGTGAACGACCATCGAGGCACGGTTGAAGAGCTCCGAATAAGGCGCGTATTCGGCAACACAAATGGACTCCGGCAGCGCCGTCTTCAGTTGGTTGCGCGGATCTGTACCGATCAACAACACGGCGCGAATGCCCATGCGGATGGCGGCCTGAGCAGAGACCTCGTAGAAATCTCCCGCAGCCAGCACGGCGGCGGAGCCAAGCGTGAAAACCGCCGGTGGCTCGCCGGCGGAGACAAACTTCTCCAGATTCGGCGGCAGCGCCTGGTTGCCGGCATCGGCATCATAGAAGCAGAAACCGGTGATGAGCGTGTTGACCGGCCAGTCTTTTTGCTCAACGCCCAACACGCGCGAGAACAGCGCCAGCACCAGATTCGGCGAGTGTTTGGCGTCAAAGAGGGGATTTGCGCCCCTGGGCAGGCCGAGTTCATTGCGCAACGCATAGATTGGATCAGGCCATTTACGGCTGACAAAGCGCGCCACGCGCTTGATGACGCGTCCGAAGCCGGGGACGAAGCGGTCAGCGCGCGCCAGGCGCGGGTAAGGCGGCAGCACCGGCGGATCAAAGGCCGAGAAGAATGAGAGTGGCGCGAGCACATAGCTGGCCCAGGGAATGCCGGTAACCTCGGCAACGATCGGTCCGGCGTAATTCAGTTCGCCCAGCAGCAGCAGGTCAGCGCGCGCAGGTTTGGTGGCGGCGTCCAGCAGGTCGTCGTAAGTCTGCCGCAGCACGGGAAAGAGAAAGTCGCGCAATCCGCGCTCGGTCCCGTTCTTGATGTCGTAAATCATCTCGACCAGGATGGTGTTGGTCGGGTCAATATCCGGGCGGACGGCGTGAAACTCCAGCCCCAGCGGCCGAATCCTCGATTCGTAGACGGCGGGCAGCGCCATCACCGGCGTGTGGCCGCGGCGTTTGAGCTCCAAAGCAAGGGCGATCAGCGGATTCGTATCGCCAAGGGTGCCGATATTCGAGAGAACAATGCGCAAGGTGAAGTCCTCTGGGCCTGTGCTAGCCCCATGTATGAGGGTAACGCATCGGGGGCAGTTGCAGTCGGATTGGAGAATGAGCTTCTCTCATCTGACCAAATTTGCTGGTTCATTTCCGACAAGCGGGAAACTTTTAAGGGAATCTTTCCGTCATGCTGTAAAGTGCGGCTGATTCAGGGTTATCCGCCGTACAATTTAACCACGAGGTTGGATCGATGAAAACGCTTTTGTGCATCTGTGCAGCGTTGTTGATGACTTTTGGCACTGCAACCGCCTTTGCCGCCACCGACGTTTTCGGCACTTGGACCGGCAAGATGGCCGGCCCCAATGGAGATGGCTTTCAGATCACCTTCACCTTTAAGGTGGACGGCACCAAGCTGACCGGAACAGTGGGCGGGCCAATGGGCGATCCGATGGAAATCACCGAGGGCAAGGTTGACGGCGACAAGCTCTCCTTTAATGTCAGCTTCAACGGGATGACCATCAAGCACGAGGGCGTGGTTACAGGAGACACGATCAAGCTGACGACCAAGGCAGAGAGCGGCGACTTTCCCGGCGGCGAGATGACGCTGACCCGCAACAAATAATAAGTAACCTTAAGTCTCTGGAGAATGATCATGCAACCTCGGAGTTCGCTTCGTCTAATCACTCTGGCCTTGGTGGCTGTGGCATTTAGCACCTTGCTTGCTTCACCGGCCATCACCTCCGCGCAGCAGCCTTATAAAGTCATCGACCAGTGGAAGATCGGTGGCGAGGGCGGATGGGATGATCTGACCGCCGATGGGCAAGCTCACCGGCTGTATCTGACCCACGGCCAGCGCGTCGATGTTGTCGATACGCAGACGGGCAAGCTCGTAGGCGCGATTACCGGTCTGCACGGCACGCACGGAGTGGCGCTAGATAACGCCGGAAAGTTAGGCTATATCTCCGATGGCGGCGGCAACGCCGTCGTCGTCTTTGACCGCGCTACGCTGGCGACGGTGGCCACCATCCCCGCTGGAACCGGACCGGACGCAATCGTCTACGAGCCGGCTACGCATACCGTTTGGGCCTTCAATGGCCGCAGCAAAGATGTCACGGTAATCGACGCGGCAACCAGCAAGGTGGTGGCGACGATTCCGCTGCCCGGCAAGCCGGAGTTCGCCGCCGTCGATGGCAAGGGCCTCATCTTCGACAATATCGAGGACAAGAACGAGATCGTACGCCTGGACGCGCGCAAGCTCAAGGTTACCGCCGAGTGGCCTGCGGGCTGCGAGGGGCCGAGCGGACTCGGCTTTGATGTTGCTGGCGCACGCCTCTTCCCGGTCTGTGATGGCAAAAAGATGGCCGTCGTCAACGCCAAAACCGGCAAAGTCCTGGCCACGGCCGCCATCGGCGACCGTCCCGACGGCGCGGGTTTTTCGGCGGCGCACAAGCTGGCCTTTGCCTCCTGCGGCGAAGGCGTGCTCTCGGTGATTGACGCCGCCGCTCCCGGCTATCCGACTATCGAGACGCTCCCCACGCAAGCCAGCGCCCGCACCATGACGTATGACGCCTCCACGGACCGCATCTACCTGCCCGCCGCCGAGATGGGTCCACGCCCCGCGCCGACGCCGCAGAATCCGCGTGGCTGGCCCCCAATCGTTCCCGGCAGCTTTACGATTCTGGTGGTGGGGCGATAAGCGTTCAAGGTTTCCCAGGTCCGAAAATCCGGACCTGGGGCAACCAGCTTCGACGATCAGACCTAGGCCACCCGTCGCTGAACGACCGGGATCATGCCTGATATGCGCCGGTAAAACATTCGCAATGGAGCCGTACAGGTTACGCTTGACCGCGGAATCCAAGCCTTGGCCGGTGAGGCCTACGCGGCCAACCTGTTTGCCTCAGCATGAGTAGCGCCGACCTCCTGACCGGGATCCCCAACGAGCGGTTTTTGCTCGTTGGGGTGGTTGATCGGCTGTGGCGTGGACCTCCCGGTTCGCGTCATACTCTCTACTCATTGAAAAAACACTTCTAACTCGCGCCCATATAAACGAAGCGCGCCAGGAAGAGCACGGCCAGCAAATAGAGCAGCCAATCCTGCTTGCGCAGCTTGCCGGTGGCCAGGTGCAGCGCGGCCCAACTGATGATGCCGAAGCCGAGGCCGTTGGCAATGGAGTAAGTAAACGGAATCATCACCATCGTCAGAAATGCAGGCACGGCGACTAGCGGATCGCGCCAGTGAATCTCGCCAATTGAAGCGAGCATCATGGAGCCGACCAGGATCAGCGCTGGAGCAGTAGCCGCGGCGGGCACAATGCCCGTGAAGGGCGCAGCGCCGATGGCCGCCAAAAATAACAATCCAGTCACGATGGCAGTGACGCCGCTTCGCCCTCCAGCAGCTACGCCGGCGGTGGATTCAACGTAGCTGGTCACGGTCGAAGTTCCAGTCAGCGATCCGAAGACGGTGGCCGTGGCGTCGGTGAAGAGGATGCGATTGAGGCGCGGGATCGTGTGGTCGGCTTCGATCAGTCCTGCGCGCTTGGTGACGGCGACCAGCGTGCCAAGATTGTCAAATAGATCCACAAAGAAGAAGACAAAGACAATTTCCAGCAGGCCTTTGTTCAGCGCTCCGCGCAGGTCGAGTTGCAGAGCGGTAGAGGCCAGCGAGCCGAGGCCGCCAGTGCCGTGCGTCCAATGCGTCAGGCCCATCCACCAGGCCAGGCCAGTGACAGTGAGCACGCCAATCAGGATGGCTCCGCGCACCTTCTTCGCTTCCAGCGCCACCATCAGCAACAGGCCCACGAGAGCCAGCGCCGCCGTGGGATTGCGAATGTTTCCCAGGGTAAGGAGCGTGTCGGCGTCGCCCACCACCAAGCCCGCGTTGCGGAAGCCGATCAGCGCAATGAAGAGGCCGATGCCGCTGGCCACAGCGGCATACAGTTCATGCGGAATCGCATAAAGAATCTGCTGCCGGATGCCGGTTGCAGTGAGCGCAAGAAAGATCACGCCGGAAAAGAAGACCGCCCCCAAAGCCGTTTGCCAAGGGATGTGCATCCTCATGCATACAACGTAAGCAAAGTAAGCATTAAGGCCCATGCCGGGAGCCAGCGCAATCGGATAGCGCGCCACAACGCCCATCATGATCGAGGCGAAACCGGCGGAGAGGCACGTGGCGGCGGTAACCGCGCTGAGCGGCATTCCGGCGGCAGCCAGGATCGCCGGGTTCACCAGCACGATGTAGGCCATGGTCAGAAAGGTGGTGACGCCGGCCAGAATCTCAGTGCGCCAGTTGGTTCCCAGGCGCGTGAACTCAAAGTAGCTTTCGATTCTCTTGAGCATAGGTGGATGCTTCTACAAGATGATACCGCAGCAGCATCCAACCAATGGGCCATTTTTCGTGGAAGGAATCAGCGATGCGACGAACGGTTCCATCTTCCGGGCCTGCTTGCACCGCAATTCACTTGCTAGTTCTGCCTTCGACCGGCAATCCAGCCAATCGCCAGCCCAGCCGCGATGCCTATCGCGAAGGTTGCGGCTACGGATTCGATCGGATTGCGTTGCACGCGCTTTCTGGTGTCAGCATAAAGCTCTGAAGCGGCCTGACTGCCTTGTTTTGCCGCACGCCGCGCTGCGTATGCGCCATCCTCAAGCACATCCGCAACGGCAGATGCCGCCCGCGAAGCCTTGTGTACTGTATCGTCGACTCGCTCGCCCAACTGTTCCAACACTGATTGCGTCATGATCCAACCCTCTCTGGTTTCCGTGCGTGAAGTTGACTACTCGCCGATGGCTTTTTCAACTTTGCCAACAAAATTTTGCGCTTTGCCTGCGTTTTTTTCGGTTCTGCCCTTGGATTCCAGGCAGGGATTGCCGACTATCTCACCGGCCTTTTGCTTGATTTCGCCCTTAACTTCGTGAACCTTGCCTGTTGCCTTGTCGCTTGTGCTCAGTTTCATGATGATCTTCCTCTCTGTTGGGTGGTTGCTTCCAATGAATCGAGATCCGTTAAGATCCCCTTGCGCCTTGAAGGTTCGCAACCCCGCAAGGCGCTCTGTAAGCGGCCTGCTTGCTGGATGCAGAGACTTCTATCCATCAGTCTCAACCTTCCTATTTTTGAATGCTGGTCGGAATAGCTCTCCGTACCGCACATTGGCGGGCGGCCCGGTTGAGGCTAGATCTCTGTTTGGGGCGCGGGATGAAGAGAGATATCGGAGAGTGCTGGAGTCTTTACAGGCTGCGGAAAACTAGATTGCGGACTTGTTTTGTAACTGGGCACTCCTTTAGCCGTGCCGCAAGATGCTCAAAATGAAAGATGGGCTTTAGCCCCCACGGGAAGGTTTTGAGAGAGATCATAATCCCACCAAAGGCAAAAACAAAGAGCGACGAAAATCTCCTACCCAAGCCACAGCGCGCGGTTGGTCCACTCCCAGCTTCCCATCAACTGGTGCATCCAGTTCAAAGCGGAGATCAGCATGGCTGTCTCCGCCGGCGGAATGCTCTTCTCGTCCACAAAGATCACGCCGCCATGCAGACATTCTTCCTCGGTCCAGCTCTTGAGCGTGAGCGGAACCTTCTGCCGGTCATAGGTGACCAGTGTCCACTCCTGATCGGCCGCCTCGCGCAGAATCTCGGTAATCTCTTTGCCCACAAAGTTGCCGCCCTCCCACTCCGTCAGCGAGGCAACAACCATCTCGCCTTCGCGGCGGCGCAGGCCGGCGGCCACGCCCAGTGCAATCTCTTCGTTCAGCAAAAGCTTCAGCATGATTAGCGGCTCGCTGGTTTCTTGGGAAGAAACTCGACGGTCTGCGGCAGAAATTGCTTGAGCGCCACAAGATCCGTAGCTTGATTGTCAGCGATGGCTTCATTGATCTCGCTCAAAAAAGCCTCCGCGTAATGCACTGCGGCCTGTACCTTCACCTGCGCCCAGCCCAGGTGCTTGGCCGCCGCGGCCTCATCCCCCTTGTAGCTGCGCACAATCTGAATTACCTCCCACACCGCCAGCGAACTGGCCTGGATGCAGGCCTGCCTGCCGGCCGGCGTATCGCGGAAGTCAATAAAGGCGAACTCGGAGCGGCGCAAACCCTCCTCCACCAAACGCGCGCTGGCGTCGCTCGGCGTCCACCCATAGCGATTGGCCAGCCGCCTCAGCCGCTTGGCGCTTGCCGTCGGCAGACGCATACTGATGACCATCGAAGTTGCTGCTTTTGCCATCGGTCCCCTCGGTGTAGCTTTTGTAAACATTGTAACGCAGGTTTTTCGGGCGTTGAATATTTTCTAAATTTTTTTGGGTGGGATGCAGGATCATCACAAGTGAACTGCATTGAGGTCAGGATGGTTATGTGTATCAGTAGCAGCATAAAAACTTTTGGAACCATGAGTTCTGGAGGCGGGTGGCCACAGTCCCGTGGGAGTAAATTCATTTATCCCATTGACGATGGGTTTCCCCGGTCTCGAATCTGAGACCGGGGCCACTCGCCAGAGTTTTCAGAATCGTAACTTTCCAACTAAGACGGGCGCCGGATCCTTCGCATTTTTTACGATCATTCGGATTCGGTGAACTTGTCTGGCTTGTTCCTCGTTCTGGAAGAGGGAAAATGAATCAAAGGCGCAGAACGCGCATCTGGTCTATAGGTTACAGGTTGTTTCGTGGAACTTCCCCGGTTCTGCGAAAAATTTCCACGGTTTTCCCCAACCCATCCCGGCAATTGAGGACGAAAAATGTCAGCAGAAACCGGCGCTCCGGTCACCCCCGAGCGCATCTATCAGTTTGCCTTTGCGTACGCGCCACCCCTGGTGCTTGAGGCGGCTATCCGCCACCATCTATTTGACGTTTTGGACAGTGGGCCCAAGTCGCTCGAAGAGATTTGTGAGGCCACCGGCGCATCCCGCCGCGGCCTGAGCGCGATTCTGAATTTTCTGGTGGGCTTTGATTTTCTGCGCAAACAGGGCGAGAGGTTTGCGCTGGCGCCGGAGAGCGCGGCCTTTCTGGTCAGCACCAAACCGGGCTTTCAAGGCGGACTGATTCGCCACACCAGCGAGCAACTGCTGCCCAATTGGCTGAAACTCACCGAAGTTGTCGCCACCGGCCGCCCCGCCGCAGCCGTGAACCAGCAGGGTCCGGGCAGCGAGTTCTTTCAGGAGTTTGTCAACGACATCTTCCCCATGAGCTATCACGTGGCGCAGGAGCTGGCGCAGCATCTGGCGTTGGCGGGGCCGGTCAGCGTTCTGGATTTGGCAGCCGGCTCGGGTGTTTGGGGCATCGCGCTGGCGCAGAGTTCGCCGCAGGTGCGCGTGACCGCCGTCGATTGGCACGGCGTGATTCCGGTGACTCGCAAAACCGTCGCCCGCTTTGGCCTGTCGGAGCAATTCAGCTTCCACGAGGGCGACTTGCAGGAGGCCGATTTCGGCAGCGGCCACAATGTGGCGACACTGGGCCACATTCTGCACAGCGAAGGCGTGGAGCGCAGCAAAGCGCTGCTGAAGAAGACCTTCGCCGCGCTCACTTCCGGCGGCACCATCGCCATCGCTGAGTTCCTGGTGAATGCGGAGAGGACCGGCCCGTTGAACGGCCTGATCTTCGCCGTCAATATGCTGGTGAATACCGATTGCGGCGACACCTTCTCGTTTGAGGAGATCAGCGGATGGCTGCGCGAAGCGGGATTCAAAGACGCCCGCACGCTGGCCACGCACGGGCCCTCGCCGCTGATTCTGGCGACGAAACCGTAGTACGAGCGGGTTGAGGTTCGAGGATTCCCAGCTCCCAAAAGCTGGATCTGGGAATCCTGGCGATAGTCAGTTTATAGCGGTTGGTTTCAAGGTTCCCAGCTCTCAAAATCAAAAATCGGGAGACCCATTCTCAAAGCTGGTCAAACTTTGCGATTCCTCCGTCAAACCAAGCCAACAAAGCTTGTCAGTCCAGTTGGCGGGTGGCCACGATTCCCGATGAAAATACTCATTTCTCCCATTGACGATGGGTGGCGGGGGGCCACGGTCCCAGTTGAAAATACTCATTTCTCCCATTGACGATGGGTGCCCCCGGTCTCGATTCTGAGACCGGGGAAACCACGAATCTCAACTCGCAGGCTTTGTAACAAGGGCACGGCTTCAGCCGGGCCGCAAAGATGCTCCGATTGCGAACGAGGGCTTTAGCCCCTGAGGGAATTCGCTTTCAATGCTCTCCAGAACGCAGTGGCTAAAGGCAGAAATGATGAGCCTCGCAATCGGCACGGCTGAAGCCGTGCCCTTTCAAAACAACTGCTTCCGATCCAAATATGATCGTCTGTCTGGAATTGTCATTGATTAAGTAACCTTGCCGAACCTCTTCCTTTACAATCAAGAGAGTATGTCACTCGACTTTCAAGGCAATCTCGAACGGACGCATCATTGCGGCGATCTACGCGCCGCTGACGCAGGAAAAACTGTTGTACTCATGGGCTGGGTCAACCGCCGCCGCGATCACGGCAACCTGATCTTTCTCGATCTGCGCGACCGCACCGGCATCAGCCAGATCGTGCTGGACAAGGAACTGGTTCCCGACGGCCACGCCAAGGGCGAACACGTCCGGCCAGAGTACGTTGTCGCCGCGGTGGGCAAGGTGCGCCTGCGCGACGCCGACGCCATCAATCCCAAGATGCCCACCGGCGAAATCGAGATTGAAGCGACCGAGTTGCTGGTCCTCAACGACACGCGCCTGGCGCCGTTTTCGCCCTCGGAAGAGGCGATCCAGAACGAAGAGGTGCGGCTCAAGTATCGCTATGTGGACCTGCGCCGCCCGGAGATGCAGCACAACTTCCGTCTGCGCCACGACATTACGCTGGCCATTCGGGACAACCTGAGCCAGCAGGGATTTCTGGAGATTGAAACGCCGATCCTGACCAAGAGCACGCCGGAAGGCGCGCGGGATTTCCTGGTGCCCAGCCGCCTGCACGCGGGCGAGTTTTATGCGCTGCCGCAGTCGCCGCAGATCTTTAAGCAGATTCTGATGATCTCCGGCTTCGACAAGTATTTCCAGATTGCGCGCTGCTTCCGCGACGAAGATTTGCGCGCCGACCGCCAGCTTGAGTTCACGCAAGTCGATCTGGAGATGAGCTTTCCGCATCAGGAGACGGTCTTCGGCGCGGCCGAGAAATTTTTGGCGGCGGGCTTCAAAGCGGCGGGAGTTACATTGCTTACACCCTTCCCGCGCATCAGTTATGACGAATCGATGCGGCGCTTTGGCTCGGACAAGCCGGACCTGCGGCTGCCGGGATTGACCGATGTGCGCGCGGCGTTTACGGATGAAGACCTGGCCAAGCTGCTGATCGATCCTGCTCTGCCAGTTGTGGCGCTGCGCATTCCCAATGTGGGCGAGTTGAGCCGCAAGGAGCGCGAGGACAATCATCCGCTCTTCGATCTGAAGAAGGGCGCGAAGTTCATTGACGACTTCAAGCGTCTGGCCAAGGGATTCCCGGAAGCCGCCGTCAAGGTGCGCGAACTTGCCGGGGCTTCCGACGCCGATTTCGTCATCATTGTGGCTGGCGACCCTGCGCATCCAGTGAAGGCCAGCGATACGAAATTTGAAGGCCGCCTGAGCGAGCGCGAGATCAATGTCTACTCAGCGGCGGGCAACTTCCGCACCGAGTTGGCAAAGAAATACGCGGACAAACACGGAGCCTTTGCGGTGACCGAAAAGGTGGTGCTGGAGGCTGCCACGCGCGTTGATGCAAGCGTGATGGTGGATGGCGCGCAGGCCTTTCAGCCGATCTGGATCACCGACTTTCCGATGTTCGAGTACGACTTGGCGCTGGCGAAGTGGATGCCGGCGCATCATCCGTTTACCGCGCCGCACGAGGCCGACATGGCGAACCTGGTCACGGACCCGGCCAGCGTGCGCGCCAATTGCTACGACCTGGCGATGAATGGATTGGAGCTGGGTTCCGGTTCGATCCGCATCCACCGCAAAGATGTGCAGCAGCAAATCTTTCAATCCTTGGGCATCAGCGATGAAGAGGCGCGGGCGCGCTTTGGATTCTTCCTGGATGCGCTGGAGTACGGCACACCACCGCATGGCGGAATTGCGCTCGGCCTGGACCGCATCGTAATGCTGCTGGCCGGCGCGCCGAGTTTGCGCGAGGTGATTGCCTTCCCCAAGACGGCCAAGGCGATTGATCTGATGGTGGACGCGCCGACGACGGTGACCGATCAGCAGTTGAAGGAACTGCACATTCGCGTGGCGCTGAAGAGCTAAGGATTTTGGGGTTGGTAGAGAGAGTACGGCGTGGACCGGGAGGTCCACGCTACAGCCGGTCAGGAGACCGGCGCTACAGGAGACCGGCGCTACAATAGACCATCGCTACAATAGACCGGCGCTACCGTTTCATGGCCTGTCAGTCGGTCACTGCGGTGGCGGAAGGGGAGGGATTTGAACCCCCGGAACCCGTTAAGGTTCGTCGGTTTTCAAGACCGATGCAATCAACCGCTCTGCCACCCTTCCACTCTTTCCAAAATAGCACGCATCCATCCCGGTATCCAGTCCATAAACGGCAACTGGACCATGGACGTCATTCTTGACGGCATTTTTCTGAATTTTCTGGAGCCGGTGGCTCAGGCATTGGTCTTCAGCGCGGTGTTGGCCCAGACTATCGCCTCATTGTGGCAGCGCATAATCTGGTCGGCGCGCAGGTTGTTGGCGCGGATGATTGCATCGCAGCCCTCCCAATCGCCATACTCTTGGCAGACCACCCAATGCAGCAGTATGCTCTCTGGTATCTCCATTCCCATCAATGCGTCGCGGGCTTTTTCACGTAGCGGCAGCAGGCGGATCAAATCCTCCATCAGGATGCGCAGCATGGCGGGAAAGAGGCTGATCATGCCGATCAAGTATTGCTCACTGGCGGTCAGGCCGCAGAGATTGGCCGCCAATTCGCAGAAGCGTCCGCGCTCGAAGGCCATGCGCAGAATCTCTGACGGCTGATCGGAATTGAATTCGCTGGCAATGGCCAGAATCGCGATCCGCCGGAAGGTTGCCTCGCCCACCATAATCAGCGCCGATTGGATGGACGTCACCTCCTGACGCATGGCGCAGACCGGCGAGTTGACCAGCCGCAGCAGCCGATAGGTCAGCGAGGCGTCGCAGCTTACCAGTTGGCTCATCCGCTGCAAGTCCACCGGATCATTCTGCAAGTCTTCCAGTATCTCCAGATGCACCAGCCGGTTGCCGGGAATCTTGTGGCTCTTGAGTGGCTCCGGGCGACAGAAGTAGTAGCCCTGGAAGAGCTCGAAGCCTTCTTTGCAAGCCTCGCCGTACTGCTGCTGCGTTTCCACATTCTGGGCCACCGCGCGCGCCGGCACTCCCTCCAGCCAGCGCAGCAGATTTCTGCGTCCCAACTGGTCCACCTTGGCAAAATCCAATTTAACGTAATCGGCCAGTTCCGCCAGCGAACGCTCCGCCAGTTCCCCTGTGTAGTCCGAGAGCGCCAGCCGGAAGCCGGCCGCCTTGAGTTTGCGGCAGGCCGAAAGCAGCCCCGGTGTTGCCTCAGCCGCAAAGGGAAGCTCCAGCACCGTCATCCGCGGAGGCAGCACCTGCACCCACTCCTCGGTCAGCGAATCCACCGTACAGTTCACAAACGCCGGCAGCCCGTGCGCCAGTTCCTCCAGCCCAAAGACCACCGTATTATCCAGCATCGTGCAGGTGGCCAAGTCGCTGTCTGTCCGCACCGCGGGCTTGCGCCCATTCCAAAACAGAAGCTCATACCCATGCACGCGGCTATGCAAATCGAGGATTGGTTGCCGCGCCACACTGCGCAGTTCCGCCGCCTGCTTTTGATCCGGTCCGACTTGACTTGCAGCCTTGGCGTGGATCGCCATGAAGAGTTTCCCCCACTCTATTTATCGTTACCTGGAGACAAAACGTGAGCGGTTTTTCGGCTTGTAAAAGATTATTATCGTCAAAAGAAGCTGCGGAAAAAGGGATGAAGTTGGGAGAAACCCAGAAAAACATCCCACAGGGGCTAAAGCCCAACCTTTTTTATCTGCATCTTGCGGCACGACTAAAGTCGTGCCCTGACGCTTCTGGACTCTTTATCGAGTTTTTCGGCAGCCTCAAAAGCTGGTCAGCCGCTCTGCGGAAATTGATATCCCGTACTCTCCGAGACTGGTTGTTCTGAGTCGCATCTCTCGCTTCTATATAGGCGCCCACTCGAAGGGGAAGATCTTGCCGGCCGCTGTGGAATCCAAGGGGACCCCGGTCAACTCCGCGGCGCGAGCCATCACCGGATCGCGTCCCGCAGCCAAATCTGCTCCAGTGGGCAGCAGAATCTCATCCGGTATTACGCCTGTTTTTTCCAGACTCTTGCCGTCGGTCATCTTTAGATTGGCAACCGACACAAGAAATCCAAAAGAGATCTTTTGATCCGCCCCCTGGGATTCCGGGTAATAATTTGCTTCCATCACTGCGCCCGATGTAACGTCTCCCATAATCGTTCCGCGGTCTTCGAGCTGAATCACCCGTGCCAGAAGCTCTGCCGCGGAGGCTGAACCTGAATCGACCAACACAATCAACCTTCCCCTGAACGGCTTGCCGCAGTGTGTCGCAATCACTGGCTTGCTCACGGTCCTCCCGACGCGGTCGAAGATCTTGATGTCGTGGTCGAAAAGTGATCCCACAATGAAGGACAGAGTATCCAGCGATCCACCGGGGTCACCTCGCAGATCGAGAATAAGCGCCTTATACTTGCGCGCAATGTTGAACTTCCTTTGGACCTCTTCGCGGCTGAGGTTGAAGTGCGGCAACTTCCAGATGGCTGCATTCTGGTATTGCACCATCCGTGATCGCGCGGCGTGACGCTCATCCTCGTTGTGGCGCACCCTGCTCCAAATGTCCGTGCAGGTTGTGAGGTCTGCAATCAGCCGGTTGGCCACTCTTTCAGAATGAACCGACACTTTGCGATTCTCTCCGGAGGAAGAGCGGATCTCCAGATCTTCCGTTGCACGCGGCCCAAGAAGTTGGAAAAAATGTTGCACGTCGTAAAAATTCTGCCGATTTACAGGTAATCCGTTGAGTTTGACGATCTGTTCGCCTATATGCAGTTTGGTTGCGGCGTCGCTATTGGGACGTATCTGGGTGATAAAGCAGGCATCGCCCACCAGCGCGAATTGATAACCGGAGTCGTGCCGGTAAGCGCGCGCAGGCGGCACAAAGTAAGTATGCGAGTCATTGAGCCCAGCTAAAAAAGCTTGAATTACGGAGAGTCCATTGTCCAGGTTATGCGCTCTGCCGATCATGGCATCGTATTGATGAAAACGGGCCTCCCAGTCCAGCCCATGCAATCCTGGATCATAGTAGTATCTCTTCACATCCTCATACGCCTGGCGCAAGATGCCTCTCACACTGTTTTGATTGTCCTCGCTCAGCGTGGCGGAAGATTGCGCAAGGCAAACCGGAAGCTCAAAAAGAAGGCATATGAGCAATCCAGCCATGATCGGTTTGTGATAGCTGCGCAACATACGGGCGGGTTTAACCTCTTTTTCCGAATGCAATCTTCAAGCCGCGCTTGTGTCACGGCAAGTTTTGGTCCTGCTGCAAGCGCATCAAAATCAACGCGGGCTTCTGCCCTTTGCCGCAAGGTCCAATGTGTAGACGAATTGAATCGAAGGTTCTTAGCTGTGAACTCTGAAATAGCGTTCCATGTTCTGGAAATTTACTGCGCCGGCAAGTCAAGCGCCGACTTTCATCTACAATCTGAATCATGAGCTTTCCTGTGACCAGAATGCGCCGCCTCCGCCGCACCGAATCCCTGCGGGCCTTGGTCCGCGAGACCGCCGTCACCCCCGGCAACCTGATCTACCCACTCTTCCTCTGCCCCGGCGAGGGCGTTCGCCGTCCCGTCAGCTCCATGCCCGGCGTCTTCAACCTCTCCATTGACGAGCTGGTCAAAGAAGCCGAGGAGGCCGTCCGCCTGGGCATCAGCGGTTTGCTGCTCTTCGGCCTGCCGGAAACCAAGGACGAGGCCGGCTCCGGCGCGTACGACGACAATGGCATCGTCCAGCAGGGCCTGCGCGCACTCAAAGAAACCGAAGCCGGCAAAAAGCTGATCCTCATTGCCGATGTCTGCCTCTGCGAGTACACCAGCCACGGCCACTGCGGACTGATTCTGGAGACGCGCGACGGCTTCGAGGTGGTCAACGATTCGACCCTCGACCTGCTGGCTGAATCCGCCGTGAGCCTGGCCCGCGCCGGGGCGGACATTGTTGCCCCCAGCGACATGATGGACGGCCGCGTTGCCGCCCTTCGCCGCGCGCTCGACGACGAAGGCTTTGAGCAGACACCCATCCTTAGCTACGCCGCCAAATTTGCCTCCGCCTTTTACGGCCCATTCCGCGAGGCGGCCGACTCCGCGCCCCACTTTGGCGACCGCAAAAGCTATCAGATGGACGGCGCCAACCTGCGCGAGGCCCTGCGCGAGATCGCCCTCGACATCGACGAAGGCGCGGACATGATTCTGATGAAGCCGGCCATGCCCTACCTGGATGTGATCCGCGCCGCCCGCGAGCAGACCGGCGTGCCGATGGGCGCGTACCAGGTCTCCGGCGAGTACTCGATGCTCCAAGCCGCTTTTGCCAAAGGCTGGCTCGACCGCGACCGCGCCATCCTTGAATCGCTCGTCAGCATTCGCCGCGCCGGCGCCGACTTCATCGTCACCTACTTTGCTAAAGACGCCGCTAAGCTGCTGGGGTGAGGGCAAGGTTTGCGGTCATCGAATAGGGATCGGGGGTCAGGAGTCAGGGATCAGAAAAAGCCCGCTGGCGAAGGTTCGTGACTCCCATCCTTCCCACGGAGGGCGCGGGAAGGATGGGGCACCCAGCTACAGAGGCTTCGGAATAAAGACTGAGTTTGGGTGAAAACCCAGAAAAACATCCCGCAGGGGCTAAAGCCCTGTCGATTCTTTGAGCTTTATCGGCACGACTGAAGTCGTGCCCTGACGCTTCTGGACTCTTTATCGGGCTTTTCAAAGTCGAACAAATAGCAACCGCAGGTCCTTCGGCTGCGCTCTCCACCCCAGCGACGAAGACCTGTCGCTGGGGACCCCGGTTCGCTCCGCTCAGGATGACGGATTTATGGGAATGAAATGGAGTGCTGCGTGGACCGGGAGGTCCACGCTACAGCCGGCCAGGAGGCCGGCGCTACAGTTTGATGCGCTACAGTTTCGCGCTCCGGCGTCTTACTCTATTTGCGCGTTTGGGCCATTTCGGGGCCCAGGAAGTCTTCGACCGTCCAGCCGGGCATCAGTTCCTGGCCTTGGGGCATCTGCTGGCTTTCCGCGAGGGTGCCGGCGGCGGCTTCGGCGTTGAGATAGTTTTCAGTCAGGCCGGCGCGGAGCAGCTCGAAGGCCTGTTCCGGCGTGTCAGCGAATTGGAATAGCTCGATGTCTTTGGGCGAGATGGCGCCGGTGTCTACCAGCACATCCAAGTTGAAGACTTTCTTCCAATACTCCGAGCCGTAGATGACGACGGTGATCTTTTTAGCCAGCTTTTTGGTCTGGGCGAGGGTGAGGATTTCAAACATCTCGTCGAGCGTGCCGAAGCCGCCGGGAAAGACGACCAGCGCCTTCGAGAGATAAGCAAACCATAGCTTGCGCATGAAGAAGTAATGGAACTCGAAGTTGAGCGAGGGCGTGATGTAGGGGTTGGGATGCTGCTCAAAGGGGAGGCGGATATTGAGTCCCATGGTCTTGCCGCCGGCCTCGTGCGCGCCGCGATTGGCGGCTTCCATGATGCCCGGCCCGCCGCCGCTGGTGACGACGAAACGATGGCGGCGCGAGGGAATCTTCATCGCCCACTCGGTGAGCATCCGACTGAGCTGGCGGGCGTCCTCGTAGTAGCGGGCCATTTTGACGGCGGCCTCGGCGCGCTTGAGTTGCAGTTCGGTGGCCTGGCCAGCGGCGATCTCCGGCGGCTTGGCGGGCTGCTCATGACTGGGCGCGGGCGCTTTGGAGCCGGTGTTTTCGAGGAGCTCCAGTTCGTGGTTGGCCTGCTCGCGCCCGCGAAAGCGCGCCGAGCCGAAAAAGACCACCGTGTCTTGAATCTGCTCGCGGCGGAAGCGCGCCAGCGGCTCCATGTATTCGGAGACAATGCGGATCAGGCGACCGTCGGCGCTGTTGAGGAAGGCGGAGTTCTCATAGGCCAGCGGAGCGGATTCGAGCTGTGGCGGCGCGCCGTTGCCGGGAATGCAGGGAACAGCCACCCCAGCGAGCAAAGACCGCTCGCCGGGGACCCCGGCAGGGGTCAGGGAACAGGGATCAGGGGGCGCGGCTTGCGCCGCGTTGTGATTGGCGCGGACTTCGGAGCTAGATAGAGTTGTGGATGGCGCAATGATTGCCGAGGAATCCGCTGAAGGCAGACTCGCCGACTGATCCCTGTTCCCTGATCCCTGTTCCCTGATCCCTGTTCCCTGATCCCTGTTCCCTAGTCCCTTATCGCTCATAAATCATCCATTCCTGTACCGATGATGCAGCGCGTCCAGCAGCGCAAACCACAGATTCAATATCCCAAGCCCAGAGACAACGCCGCGCACGGCACCCAGCGCCGCGTAGTGCGCAATCACGGGAAAGAACAGAATCAAGGGGTTTTGGTCCCACACGTAAATCAGCCTTGGAAAGAACCAAAACAACTGCCCTGCCCACGGCGCAACCAGAAAAAACAAGCCGATGAAACCTCTGACCAGCAAGCGCAGCAGCAGTTCGGTGTTCTCCAGCCAATGGGGAATGCGCTGCGGCGCGGCTGCTCTTTGGAGAGCGGGCCTCACTTCAGACGCGGAAGCAGAGGCGGAGCCAGGCTGCGGAGCCGGGTTCGCGGCAAAGGGGAGCGTCGTTTGTTCCGGCTGCTGAGACATTCTTGGTTCTTTGGCGGCCTTCCCGGTATTTGGCCCAAGATGAGGCCTTTGGCGCAGACCGGAATCCCGGTCCGGCTCTGAGACGCCGCTATTCAAACGGTAACACAGCGGGTGTGTTCAGCCCGAACAACTACCTTACTTCAGCGTGCTGGCCGCCGCGGTCCAAGCGCGCTGCTGGCTCTCGGCCACGCCGCGGCAGGTGAGCGCGCCCATCCAGGTGTTCAGCCCTTCGGCCAGCCCTTCGTCCCGGCGCAACGCCTCGCGCGCTCCCAGGTTGGCGATCCGCAGCAAGTACGGGAAGGTCGAGTGGGTCAGCGCCAGTGTCGAGGTGTAGGGCACGGCTCCGGGCATATTCGTCACGCAGTAATGCACCACGCCGTCCACCAGGTAACTGGGATTGGAGTGCGAGGTTGGCTTGGCCGTCTCCACGCATCCGCCCTGGTCGATGGCCACGTCCACAATCACGGCGCCCTTTTTCATCGCGCTCACCATGGCGCGAGTGACAATCTTGGGCGCGGTCGAGCCGGGAATCAACACGCCGCCAATCACCAGATCCGCCTCGCGCGTGGCCTGGGCCAGGTTGTAACTGTTCGAGGCCAGCGTGTAGACGCGCCCGCCAAAGTGGTCGTCCAGCTCGCGCAGCCTGTTTAGATTCACATCGAGAATGGTGGTCTTGGCGCCCATGCCCAGCGCGATCTTGGCCGCATTGGTTCCCACCACGCCGCCGCCCAGGATGGTGACCTGCGCCGGCGGCACGCCCGGCACGCCGCCCAGCAGAATCCCGCGTCCGCCGCGCTCCTTTTCCAGATGCGACGCGCCCACTTGCACGCTCATCCGCCCGGCCACTTCGCTCATCGGCGTCAGCAGCGGCAGCGTGCCCGCGCGGTCGCGCACCGTCTCGTAGGCGATGCCGATCATCCCCGTTTCCAGCAGCTTTGCGGTCAGCTCCGGCAGCGGCGCCAGATGCAGATAAGTGAAGAGCACCAGCCCCTGGCGGAAGTAGCCGTACTCGCGCTCAATCGGCTCCTTGACCTTGACCACCGTCTCGGCGCGGCTCCAAAGACTGGCGGCATCGCTCACCATCTCCGCGCCTGAGGCGCTGTACTCCTCATCGGGAAAGCTGGAGAGCGCCCCGGCCTGCGTCTCCACCAACACGGAATGGCCTGCCTCGACGAGCGCCTTCACGCCCGCCGGAGTGACGCCGACGCGCGCTTCATTATCCTTGATCTCTTTGGGAACGCCGATGATCATGGCTGCTTCTCCTCCATTGGCAAGAATCTTACGGCAGAATCCGCTTCCAATGTGTGCAAAGATCGTGGTAAAACTGCATTATGGGAACGAAACGTGAGGTAATGGCTCCTGTTTTGCAAGAATCAAGCGCGTGTACGCCGGCAGATGCGCTGGCTTCCGTTCCAGACTCTAGAAACGGCCTCGACGAACTGGACTTGGCGATTCTTCGCCATCTGGAACGCCACGGTCGCGCAACCAATTATGAGGTGGGCGAAGCGGTCGGACTCTCCGCCTCGGCGGCCTCGCGGCGCATTCAGGCGCTGGAAGCCTCCGGCGTCATCTGCGGCTACCGCGCCCTCATCGACGACCGGCTGCTGGGCAAGCGCATGACGGTCTACATCCGCGTTACGCTGGAGCGCCAGTCGGCGGCAGTGCTTTCTGCCTTCGAGGCAGCCGTGCTCCGCTCAAAGAAGATCGCCAGTTGCCATCTGATGGCCGGGCCCTACGACTATATGCTGGTGGTCCGCGTGGCAGGAATGGACGAATACAGCCACATTCACCAGAATGAGTTATCGCGGCTGCCGGGAGTCATCCGGCTGGAAACCAGCTTTGCGCTGCGCGATGTGCTGGATGGGGTGTAATTCTGGCGGCTGGCAGCGACGGTTTATAGTTTTCACAGAGACCACATTGAAGTCCAGCCCGGCCCAGTTCTGGTTTGCGAACAACCGGGAAGAGGAAATGCCTGATGACGGACGCGTCCAAGAAAAACCCTTATGAGGAAATCCATGCTGAACTGCCGCCGCCCAACGGCTATGGAGTCTTTCAACCTCTGGCGGAAGAGGCTGACTCCCATTTCGTAGAGCCGGAACCGATCCTTTTCCCTCCGGAGCCCCCGGTTGCGCAGCCCAAGCCAGCCCAGACGGCGGTGCTTCTGTCTTTTCTGAACGAGGAGTGGAAGAGGCGGCTGCACAAGTTTGCCGAGAATCCGGTGCGCGTCTATGTCGCGGCCGCAATTGCCCTGGGAATCTTTGTTGGAGTCATTCTCGTCGCCATCTTCTGGCATTCGTGGAACGCGGAAGGGCGCTACGATCTGGGCGTGGCCCGCTCCAAAGCCGCGGGATTGAAGGGCCATCTGTTTGTGGAATGGGATAAGAGGGTGAAGTATCGCTTGACAATTGAGCCGGAGGATGCCGACCGGCTGGCGGGCTTTGCCTTGGCCGTCACCAGTTCGTCACGGCCCCTGTCGGTCAACCTCCAATTGCAGGACGATCAGGGATTTGCTCTCTGCGGCAAGGATATTCTTTTAAAATTTGATGCGCGTGGCGCGGCGGCTCTGAATGCGCCCGCTCCGGCTGCTGCGGCGGTCGCCGATCCTGCCGCTCTTCCGGCCGTCCAACCGGCGCAAAGCATTGACTTTGCCAAACTGGATGCGCAGGAGTCGGCGCGGGAAAAAGGTCAGGATCTCTTTCAGAATCAGACCGGTGCCGATGGGCAGATTGCGAATTTGAGCGCGCAAGGGGAGATTCCTTGCTCCAAAAGCGCCTACCAGAAAGCGGCGGCTTGGAGCTTTACGCCGGATTTTCCATCGCTGGCTGAGCAGGATGCGCTGCTGAAGCGCCAGCAGGATTTGCTGAATCCGCCGCCTCCGCCGCCTCCGCCTCCTCCGCCGGCAGCTCCCGCGCGCAAGAAGAAAGTTACGCTCAAGCCTTTGGGTTACGCGGTCGAGGGTGACGATGCAATTGTCGAGTTTGACGCCGCATTTGGCGTGATCGAAACGCGCGGCAGAAAGCTCTTTCTCATTGACAAAGCTACTGCGGCTGCTGCCAACCCGGCGTGGCAAGACTATCCTCTCAGCATCCACTACCACTGCGATGCGTTGTCCAACTGCACGCTGACCCACTCCGGGTTGGGCGGCCTGCGAGTCAGAATGCGCAGATAGCGATTGAGCAACTTATGATTGATTGACGCTGCCTGGAAGTTATAAAGAAACAGTAACCCATCCACTCCGCGCGGATTGCGGAGTGGATGGGAGGCATCGATCTGGGAGCGAATCCGATTTACCCGGTTCCAAGTTATTCCGACCAGACGCCCAGGATATTTCCTAGACCGTCGGAGAAGTGGAAGCGCCGCCCGCCGGGAAACTCGAAGGTGGGCACGACAATGCTTCCGCCGGCCGCCACGACAGCTTCTTCCGTGGCCTTCAAGTCAGCCGAGTAAAGCACTGCCAGAGGCGCGGATTTAGGCTGCTCCTGAACGGCCGCTCCTTTGGCAAAGCCGAGGGAGATGCCCGCAGTTGCGGCATTGCAATCAATGTAATCCGGCCCCCAATCCTTGAAGCTCCATCCAAAGACGGTTGAGTAAAACTTCTTTGTGGCTTCAATGTCGGTGGTGGTGAATTCGATATAGTTGATCTGGTGATGCAGCGCGGAATTGCTCATGATTTCTCTCCTTTGCGTTCTATTGCGTGGAGTTATAGGAAAGGCTGCGGATGCGAAGCGCCGCACACCGATCCCAGTGTGCTCTCGAAGCGCCCCCATCCACATTCTCTCAAGAGCGGGAGAGTGCAGGTAGAGCCCGCCAATTCTTTCCAGCGCGCGGGCTCGCGAGGTACGCTGACAGATTAGCAGATTTTCGCTCAAGGCGCATGAGATTTTTTTGCAGGGAATCAGCGCCCGAGCCACAGTGATATTCCGCCGGTGATCGTTCGGCCCTGCATGGCGACGCCGTTGATCTCCTGATAACCAGTATTACTTAGATTCTCCAGCCTGAGATAGGGACGAATCTTACCGGAATCATGCGTGATCGCCGCATTCCAAACAGGATATGGACTGGCGTTCCACGGCGGATTGCCCGCCTGCTGATAGATCTTTACCACCGCCACGGAGTTAGTCACAAGAATCGAGTGTTTCAGAGTGGCTGTCCATGTTAGATAAAGATTTTGAACCGGATAATTCAGCGCGTATTCGGATTGCAAACCCGACAAAGGCGGCTGCGCGCCGATAAGTCCAGTCCAGGCAATCTGTAACTTCTCTCCACTCGCCGGAAGATAAGATGCAGAGGCTTCAACCCCCTTGAAATGCAGGCCGCTCAAATTCACCGCGCACCATGTATTGACCTTGCACCACGCTGGTAACAGAGGATTGGGAAGAGTTGCGGCGCGCAGATAGTCGATGGTGTTATGCTGACGATTATAAAAGCCTGTAGCGGATAATGTCAGCCTGTGGCGCAAATCCAAGTCAGCGCCGCCCTCGCCGCTCCATGCGGATTCAGGCTTCAGATTCGGATTACCAATAGTCGCCGGGTCTGAGTAATAAAGATCAGTATAAGTCGGAAGCCGGAATCCATAGCCTCCGCCGGCGCGAAATTTAAGTTCATTAGTTACCCGCAGGCTTCCCGCCAGATGCGGCGAAAAAACCGATTGCAAGCCACCGGAGAATAACTCCTCACGCAAGCCGGCCGACAAATTCCAGCGGCTTTTGGCAGGGTGCAAATCCAAGTCCACATAGCCTGCGCCGCGATTGCGCGCGTGAGTGCCAAGATTGTTACTGTGAATACTGTCGCCATCCGATTCCAGACCGGCCAATAGCAATGAAGTCGCAGTAATCGGAATGGTGTGGCGCACTGAGCCCTGCCAGGAGCCGTCGATGTGGTTGTTTTCGTAGACCGATGGATTGTCGCGCAACAAAACAAATTCATCTGTATGGCGGCGATAGCCGAGGGCCGCAACGGTGCGGCTGCCTAACTCCTGACGGCCACTGGCAAACCATCCCTTGGTGCGCTCCCATGAGTTATAGGGCCCGTAAAACTGATTCGCGCCAAAGGCGCGGTCGCTTGCGGCAAAAAGAAGATCAGAGACACCGAGCCTGGAACTTAGCCAACTCTCAAAGGAAGCGTCTTCGTTACGATAGTCGCGGTCCGCCATGAATCCCGTCGAAAAGTTGCGGTCCGCTGTCAGTCGGCTGCTGACTTGCTTGCGCGCTAACTCTGCCACAGCCGATTCCTCATTGGAATCATAACTTCCCTCACCGGTGCGCAGGCGCAGGGAATTAGCCGAGGGCGCGGCGGTAAGAAAGTCCGCGACGCCGCTCAGCGCGTCCGCGCCATGCAGCGTGGAACCGGCCCCATGCAACACCTGTATCGAGTCCATCGCGTCTAGCGGAATGGGCAGATCGAGATTATGATGCGCGGTCTGGCTGTCGTTGACGCGGAAGCCATTCAACAGCACCAGCGCCTGCTCGAAGGTTCCTCCGCGCAGAATCAGGTCAGCCTGACCGCCGCCCGCGCCGCGCTCTTCCAGATGGACTGACGCATCTTGACGCAGCAAATCTTGAAACGAAGTGAGCGTAAGAGTTGCGTTGGCCGCCGGAAGAACCACCACGGAAGCGGAAGACTCGGCCAGCGGAACAGGAACGGCTGAACCAAGAACCACCATGGTTTCAGTGGGATGCGGAAGCTGAATGGGTTTGGAATCCGGACTCGGCGATGGAACTGCTTGTGGGGAAGCCGCTTGTTGGGTGAAAGCTGGATGCGCCGAGGCGGCCAGCAACAGTATGCCAGCCTGGAAGGATATTTTGAACTTGGACATATGATCTTTATTATTCTGACGAACAAAGTAGGCAATTTGCAACAGTAATTTGATATTGTGGTAAATAGTTGAGTGTTAAACCAATCGGAGCAAGCCATGCGCATTGATGTATTTCTCCAGGAAAGCCCCATGTTCGCGGTGAACCGGGCGGCGCGCCGCTTTGAAGCGCTCGCTATGCAGGTCTTCGCTGCGGACGGTTTGAATTTTTTGGAGGGTCTTGTTCTCGCCGCGCTCTTTTTTGAGGCCGAGAAGGCCGTAAAGCCGTCGCAACTGGCCGAGACCTTCAGCACGACGCGCGGGAATATCAGCCATTGTGTTTCGTCGCTGGAGGCCAAAGGGTTATTGCAGAGAAAAATCGATCCTGAGGATGCGCGGGCTTATCTGCTGACATTGAAGCCGCAGGGGAAAAAGTGCGCAGTGCGCGTAATTGGCGCATTTGACAAGCTGCAAAGGGAGTTCGAGCGGGAGATAGGAAAACCGGCATTGGGGGAGATGCTCAATGTTCTGCATAAGTTGGAAAATGCGGTATCCCACCCTAGCCGCAAAAACAAGTACGCGGCGAGGGTGGGGCACCCATGAACTTATAATTTCAATGCAGATGCGTTACAAAATGTAACGCGAAAGATCCTGATCCTTCACGATGGAAGCAACCATAATCTTCACGTACTCTTCGTTGATGTGGAAGACTTTTTCCGAGCCGGCTGGTGTCGCGCGCTCTTCGTAAGGCAGTGGCGTGGAAGACTCGCTCTTGATAGCTTCCTTGAGGGCTTCGGCGGCGGCCTCATCGGGCGCCTTGCGCGCCACATCCGGCGCGAGGAAGCTGACATCCTCCAGTACGCGCTCCATGATAGTATGCAAGCGTCGCGCGCCAATGTTTTCCGTCTGCTCATTGACCTTGAAGGCAAACTCGGCCATCTCGCGCAAAGCCGCGGGCGAAAACTCCAGCTTGACTCCCTCTGTCTCCAGCAGCGCCGAATACTGCTTGGTCAGTGATGCCTTGGGCTCGGTCAAAATGCGCAGAAAATCATCAACGGTGAGTGACTTTAATTCGACGCGAATAGGAAAGCGCCCTTGTAACTCAGGAATAAGATCACTGGGCTTGGAGACATGAAATGCACCTGCCGCGATGAATAAAATATGGTCTGTGCGCACCATGCCGTAGCGCGTGTTCACAGTGGTTCCCTCGACGATGGGAAGTATGTCGCGCTGCACGCCCTCGCGACTAACATCCGGCCCGTGCCCGCCCTCGCGTCCGGCTATCTTGTCGATCTCATCCAGGAAGACAATGCCGCTGGATTCAACGCGCTCGACAGCAGCGCGATTGACGGAATCCATATCGATCAGCCGGCTCTCTTCCTCTTCGACCAAGTAATCAAAGGCGTCGCCCACCTTCATCTTGCGCTTCTTGCTGCTGCCGCCGAAGATATTCGGCAGCATATCCTTAAGGTTCATCTCCATGTCTTCAAGGCTTTGGTTGCTGATAATTCCGAATTGCGGCATTCCGCGCTCGCGCACGTCTAACTCGACCATGCGCTCGTCCAGCTTGCCCTCGCGGAATTGCTGGCGCATTTTTTCGCGGGTGCGCTGATAACTATCAACCTCCGGTAGAGTTAGCTGGCCCTCCTGCGCGGGAGGCGCGGGCGGAGGAGGAGGCAGCAAGACATCCAGCAAACGCTCTTCGGCATTCATCTCCGCGCGGTCTTCCACCTCTTCCAGACGCTCTTCGCGCACCATGTCAATGGCGATTTCGACCAGGTCACGGATCATCGATTCGACATCGCGGCCCACATATCCGACCTCAGTAAACTTGGAGGCCTCAACCTTGAGGAACGGCGAGCCGGTGAGCTTGGCCAGGCGGCGGGCAATCTCGGTTTTGCCCACGCCGGTGGGGCCGATCATGATGATGTTCTTGGGCATGATGTCATCGGCGATGTCGGGCGGCAGCTTTTGGCGGCGCTGGCGATTGCGCAGGGCGATGGCAACGGCGCGCTTGGCGGCCTTCTGTCCGACGACGTGCTTGTCGAGCTCGGTTACAATTTCGCGGGGAGTCAGCTCGTCGAGCGAGAGCTCCTGTTCTTCAGCGGATGCGGGTAGGTAGATTGCCATGTCTTTAAGATTCTATTCTCTCAGGCTTCGCCGTCGCGCGCGAGGCCCAGACTGACTAGGAACCCGATCCACCGCCGACTTGCTCCTATTCCGTCGGGCGTTCTTCCGGCTGAAAAATGTTGGCGAGCGTGCCCAGGCCGGGGATGGTGATCTCTGTCCGGTCCCCGGCTTGCAGCGAGCCGATGCCGGAGGGGGTTCCGGTGAGGATCAGGTCGCCCTCTTCCAGCGTCATTACGGATGAGATCCAGGCGAGGAGTTTGGGAATGGGAAAGATGAAGTCGTGGGTTGAGCCGTGCTGGCGCAACTCGCCATTGACGCGGGTTTCGAGGGTGAGGCCGGTCGAGGGATCGAGCTCGTCGCTGACCAGGGGGCCGACGGGGCAGAAGGTGTCAAAGCCCTTGCCGCGTGTCCATTGGCCGTCGGTTTTTTGCAGGTCGCGGGCGGTGACGTCGTTGGCCAGGGTGTAGCCGCGCACGGCTGAGCGCCAGTCCTCTTCGCGGAGGTGGCGCACGCGGCGGCCGATGACCAGCGCCAATTCGCCTTCGTAATCCACGCGGGCGCTTTGCGCGGGCATACGGACGATGCCGCCGGGCGCGAGCAGCGCGGAGATGGGCTTGAAGAAGATCATCGGATGGGAGGGCAATTCGTGGCCCATCTCCAGAACGTGAGCGCGATAGTTCTGGCCGACGCAGACGATCTTGGAAGGGGTGACGGGGGTGAGCAAATCGGCCTGGCTGAGGGGCATCGGCTCAAAGCCCCAGCCGAGGGCGGTGGAGCGGCCATGCTCGCGGCGGAAGGCGTAGTCTTCGTCGGGTGCGGGGACAAGATCAACGATCCAAAGTTCGCTGTCGCGCTCGTCAACCCGTCCATAGAGGGTTTCATTTTCGCAGTTAAAGCGGCAATATCTCATGGGGTCGGTACTGTCTCCTCGGTTTCGGCGCAGCGGGCGCTCTCATGGCCGTTCTGGCCAAGCGCGCTGACGGCGTAGCGATAGGTGTGGCCTTGCTGGACCTGGGCGTCGTGGAAGGCCGGCCCAATGAGCGGCTCGGCGGGCGAGATGCGCTGCCAGAGTGCGTCGCCTTCGCGGCGATAGACAATGTAGCCGGCAAGATTGGCGTCCGTGACGGGCTGCCAGCTCAGGTCGATGGCGGTTTGGGCGGCAGCGTCGCCGGTGGTGGCTACAGCGGCCAGGCCGGCGGGAATCTCAGGCGGAAAGATGTCCTGCACCTCAACGCGCACTGGAGCGGAGAGTTCGCCGGCCAGCTCCAGCGTCTTGCCGTCCAGCGTGACGCGGGCCACGCGCTGGGCGCGGTACTCGTAGCTTTGGCTGAAGCGGACGGATTTGTCCAGCGCGCGGTTGACGCCAGCTTCCACCAGCAGGCTCTGCGAGAGCGGCTCGGGCGGAGGCGTCAGCAGGCCCGGCTGCGGCTTGGCGGCAGGCGGGGTGAGCAGCTTGCGATGGAGGCGGATGGCGGCGGAATCTGCGTCGGGAGTCCAGCGCAGGACCACGCCCTGTTTGCGGAGTTCGGCAGTCAGATTGGCGACGGGCGGCGGCGCTGCGCCAGCCAGAACGACGGCGGCGTTCGAGGGGCCGGCCGAGCGGCCATTACGGTTGCGCAGCTCGACAAAGTAACGAAGCGGGCGCGGCGGGCCGACGGTGAGCGCGGCAGGAAGCGTGTCGGTGAAGGCGGCGTCGGCACCGGGAGCAAAGACCAGCTCCGCTCCGATTGCAGCGCAGGCACTGGCGGCTTCCTGACGGCAGAGGCGCACGGAAAGCTCTCCTTTGAGGAAGAGCTTATCGGTATTTTTTTTGGGCATCGTCCAAGTGAGCCCAACCTGGCTGCCGGCGCGCGAGGCAGCCAGGTTGGCAACCGGATCGGCCAGGTTGAGCGAGGGCGGCTGCGGCGCTCCAGGGGTTCCGCAGCCGGTGAGAGTTAGCGCCGCGCCCAGCCCAGCGGTCACTACTGTCAGTCGAATCTTGTGCATCGGACTCATCGCTTCTCAGTCTACAGTAGAGAGCGATCCGTGCCATTCTCTCAGGTTACTTACCACCGCCTGAGCCACCACCTGATCCACTCCCGGACCCGCCCCCAGCACCACCGCCCGCTCCGCCTCCAGCACCTCCGCCGCCGCTGCTTGATCCTCCCAACGGAATACGAATACTGATACCGATGGCAGGTTTGACCCCCCAAACCGAAGTTGTAAGCGGCTTGGGCGGGTTGGATATAGGCAGCGGTTCATTCACCGTAAAGCCCCCTGCCAGTTTCGTGTCTCGATTAATGTCTGCCAGAGCACTGAAGACGATCGATCTCCATGAAAGCGAAGGTCCAACCCCAAATTCGACGGCGCTGGTGGTTGGATTGTAACCGACTGCCATGGTTCCGATGATAGCCATCCGCTGTTGCCACTGAGTCCACTCTTTGATATTGATATTCGCCTGAGCTACAGGGACAACAGTATAGGTGAGCGTTTCCTGAACGATATTTCCAGTTACGGCACCATTGGCAGCTACGGCCGCTGTGGCATAACTATGAAAGGGAGTTGTGGGAACCATCAGGCCGCTGGAGATTTCCAACAACTGCGGATTCTGATGAGCAACGCTAATTGTTACCACAGGCTTGGGCGTCGGCAGATTCGTTAAATCTGCAAGTGCCGACGTGAAGTCGTCTATGGGTTGTTGCGGTGTTCCATCGGTTGGCTTTGATTGCGGAAGGGCATACTTGACTTGAGTAGCCAGAGTATTCGAATAATCCACCGCCCACTGTTCATTTTGATCGTTCTTATCCGTGAGGACAGAATTCTTTCCACCATTCTTTCCACTATCCGGGTCGAACTGGAGATCATAAATATATTTAGTGAACGGATCTGCTGGTTTTGCCAGTTTATCAATCACGTTATAAAGATTCGAGATTTGAACATTTGCCTGATTGATTTCAGCAACAAGGCTGTTCAGAAATGCCTGGTTACCCTTCAGTGTCGCCATCTCATCCGGAGTTGCGTCATTCGCGGATAAAGCAGCAATTCGATCGTCGTATGTTTTGATGAGATTTGCGGCAGCGGTCGTATCCTTGGCAACCGACTTATCGGGCATGGTTATCGACAACGCGAGGCCGCTCATCACCTTTTTCTTCCAACTGTCAAGGTCGGTCCACGCTAGAATCTCGCCATCATTCGGCCCGTAGCATATATCTCCCGGCGGTGGCTGCTCTGCATCCTTGATCATTTTCAAAGAAGCCACAGCGTTGTTCTTGAGTGCGTTAAACGCATTCTGAAGCACGTCGCGCAATTGATCTTGCTCATTGCTGATTTGAACTTTTTCAGGAGTTTTTGCTAGGAAATTCCCTCTAGACTGAATGGATTGAACTTGGATAATGGAAAGCTTCCCAACAACAGCGGTGAGTGTGGATAAACCTGTCTGCAAAGGGTCAGGGTGCGGTGCGGAAGTTGCAGAAATCTCGTCGAGAGAGAGAAGTTCAAAGGGTGAAGGATGGTGAACGATCACGGTTATCTTTTTGCCGCGCCTGAGATAGATGGTAGACGGGTTTCTCGGATGGAGGCGATCAATTGTAATCGAGCAGTCACCATTCAATGTTGTATAAGTGCATATAGGTTTGGCGGGAGCCTGCGTTTTATCCCAGCAAATGGTTTGCTGCGATTGCGCAACGGCTACCGGCAGGGCGCAGAAGATGAGTATCCATAATTGGAAGTACTTTGAGAACAGGTGCATGGGGGAGTTTCCTTTCTTGGGTGCAGGTATCCATTGAAGTTTCGGACTCTCAGATTCAATCCAGCGCGGAGCATGGATGGCAATGGAATGTGCGTCTCTCTATGCCGCCTGTGCGATATGGGAAAGGATAGAGAGCGAACGCCTGTGAAGACCTTCACGGCAAGGGGGCCATGAAAGTTAAAATTATCTTCGACAAAATACCGCAACCTGTCAAGTAAATTTTTTGAGAGTGTTTACCTAAAGATAGATAACGCTGTTCCTTGGAATGTTGCGAAGGTC
>CAZYCV010000010.1:0-3217 GCA_964645305.1 uncultured Occallatibacter sp.
AGGTGAGCACGATATCCAGATCGTGAATCATCAAGTCCAGCACCACATCCACATCGAGCGCGCGCGGCGTGAAGATCGAAAGCCGGTGCGACTCGAAGAACATGGGCCGCTTCAGTTGCGGCTGGACGGTGAGGATGGCGGGATTGAAGCGCTCCAGGTGCCCGGGTTGCAGGATGCGCTCGCCCTTTGCAGCGCGAGCCAGCAGATCGTCCGCCTCTGCGAGCGTGGCAACCAGGGGCTTTTCGACCAGCAGGTCAAGCCCTGCGTCCAGCAGCACGGAGGCGACGGCGTGGTGATGCACGGTGGGAACGGCTACGGTGGCCGCGTTCAACTTCAGGTCGGCGCGCAGCAGATCGTCCACGCTGGCAAAGACAGGGATCACATAGCGGCCAGCGGTTTCAGCGGCGCGGGCCGCGTCCGGCTCAACGGCGGCCACCAGAGCCGCGCCCAGCCCGGCCTCCTCCAGCTCGCGGTAGACGCGCAGGTGGTTCTTGCCAAAGGCTCCGGCTCCGATGACGGCAACGCGCAACAGGTCTGAGCTCACGGCAGCGGCGTCCATCCCTGCGGCGCGCGGGTCGGCTCGGGCAACGGCGCGGGCGCTTCCGGCGCTTTGCCTCCAACCACATTCAAGCAGCGGCCGTAGAGTTCCAATAGTTGATTTACGTGCTCTTCGGGCTTGGCAGCGGCAGAGCCGCTAAAGCCGGTCGAAGGCGCGGCAGGACGGCCCACGCCGGCTGTAACTGAAACAAATTTGAGCAGATCGAGCGCGATGTCTTCATTGCGCCGCGCGCCGAGACTGGTGCTTGGTATCGAATCCATCCAGAAAGTTCTCCATAGAGGATGCTAGCAGAAAGCGAGCTTCCGCGCTGTGCGAGCGCTTTCCCATCCATCCTGCGCAAAGCAGAATGGATGGGAATTCACGCCGCAGTTATTGAGCGGTTTCAGTGAAGGAGGTTGTCGCGCCGCCCAAAGCGAACTGGTCTTTAGCCTGAACGGTCACCGTGCCCACGGCAGCGGGCAAGGTCAGAGTGACCGAGGCAATGCCGGATGAGTTGGTGGTGGCGATGACGCTCGTCCCCGAAGTAGTTCCATTCGAGAGCGTGCCCGCTGAAGTGGTGAACAGTATTCCGGCTCCCGTCTCAACTCCGCCCGATGAGCCAGGCGTCAAAGTAACCGCGAGCGGTGTGGTGAGCGCCGTGCCATGCGTGCCGCTCTGGTTGTTGCCGCCGCTGACAGCAAGCGTTGCCGGCGGATTGCCAACCACAATCCAGCCGCCCTTGGTTTGCGTGACGGTTCCATCATTGCCGGTGACGGTGAAGTGGCAGAAGCCAGCCTCCGAGCCTGCCGTGACGGTGATCTTGCCCGGCGCGCCAACATTGATGGTGGGCGTGGTCAGCGCGATCGAGCCGAGGCAAGCAGGCGCACCCTCGTAGGCGTCAAAGACCGCCGAAGAAAGCGTGACCGCGGCCGCTCCGGAGGTAAGCTGCGGCTTGAGGATGGCTGTGCCAGAGGACGGAACCATGATCGTGTCAGGATTCAAATCCCATTCTGAGGCTGGCGTGGAGGCCAGAGTGCCGTTGATGACCAGCAGCGTGATCGAGTAAGGAGCAAAAGACTGGCTGCTGGTCCAGCCTTTGGTGGCCGAAGCGCTGATCGCTGTGGGGGTGGTGGAGGCCAGAGTGTACGCGGTGTAGGTGGTGGCATTGAAGCCGGTAAGGTCAAAAGTAACCAAGTCGCTGTTGGCCGGGTCTTTGTTGACCACCATGATGGTTAGCTCCGTGCCGCCAGCGTTCAAAGCAGCATAGGAGGAGAACAGCGCCGTGCCGCCCGTGGCCGTATCAGAGACGGAGGTGCTTCCAAAGCTGTGGCTCGCACCGTCGTAATTGGTGTAAAGCTTGAGTGCGAGGTAGTTGGGGTTGGGCACTCCGGTGGTTGTACTGTTGGATGTCGGTGCACTCCAGCGCGAAGCGAAGCTCAAACGCTCGCGACCGAAGATGCCGTACGCTTGTGCGTCGCCGAGAGCGGTCGAAAAATCGGACTCACCCGCAAAGGCCGCGCTCCATTCCGTAAACGCCAGAGGGGTGCCCGGATAGATGGCGTTCACCAAAGCCCGCATACGCGGGATGCGGAAGGGAATGGTCTGTTTAGGCTGGATTTTGGTGGTCCATTGCTGGTTGATGGTTCCGCTGGTGCTGACGTACGTGGGATCCCAGTAGTCGCGATAAACGTCGGCGGCCAGAGCCTGCGTCTGGGCGGTGGTCAGTCCAGAGGTGTTGGCGTCCGGATAGGCATGAATGTCGAAGACATCCAATGTGCGGGTGCCATTGATCTGATCCAGCCAGTTGACCTGGTTGAGCCACCATGGGAGGAAGTCAACGCCGCCGTGGGCATCCTTGTCGTTGCCGTTGGCGCCGCTCCAGTAGTACCACCAGCAGCAGGAGACAGGACCGAAGCGGACCGCCTCCGGATCCCAGCTCTTGAGCTTGGCGGCCTCGGTTGTATAAGTATTGGCCAGTTCGTCGTAGCCAGAGGCGGCGGGATGGATGTCGCGGTGAGTTCCGCCCCAGATATCAACCTCGTTGTCCATATCGTAGAAGTGGCAGGAGGTGATGACCGAGCCGGGAACGGTGCAAGTGCCTGAGCCGAAGGCGGTGGTCAGGGCACCGGTCCAGGTCTGCCGGTCAAGGCAGGTGCTTCCATCCGTGGTCCCCGACGGACAATCTGCCGCGGTGTCCACCAGCGGATAGTAAGCCGTGGTAACTGCGTTGGTGGTGACGGGTGTAGAGCAGTCGGCTTCGAGTCCGTCGCCGGCGTCATGGTTGTAAGGATCGACGGCACACTGAGCACCCCAGGTGCCAACCGAGAAGCTCCAGTGACCGTTGCTTCCGTTCTCCGCGCTCTGCGCCACCCAGGGCAGCATCACCATGGTCATCAGAGGGTGACTGCCGACCGCTTCCACATCGGTTATCCATTGCACGGAGTCGCTTCCACCACTGCTAGAGAATCCACCGAAACCGAAGTCCTCCCAGTAATAATCGTTGTCAGCGTTGTAGGTTCCCAACTGCCAGTTATAGGTGGAGGCTCCGTTTCCGCCCCAGCGCACCATGCTGAGTTTGCTATCGCTGACGGCCGCCGCATCTTCTGGATTGGCGCCGCCATAGATGTATGGGCTAATGGTATGGCGACCGGAAAGCACGTCAATGGTGACGGCAACGGC
>CAZYCV010000010.1:3317-73171 GCA_964645305.1 uncultured Occallatibacter sp.
TGTATGGGCTAATGGTATGGCGACCGGAAAGCACGTCAATGGTGACGGCAACGGCCGTGGGAGCTGTGGTCACCGTGACCGAATTGTTTCCGCTAGCCGAGTTATAGATCGAAGAGCTTGCTGAGTCTGGCGTGTATGCGGCAGACAATGTGTCCGTGCCAGTGGCAAGTTTGCCGGCGGGGATGGTAATGCTGGCTGAGCCGGAACTGAGGGTTACAGCGGAAGAGGCATAGCTTCCGCTGGAAAGGACAACCGAGCCGGTGGGCGTGGCGCCGGAGCCTGTGACCGCGATGGTGACTTGAAGCGTTTGCGCGGTGGTGATGCTGGAGGCGCCCGGCGTTACTTTGACTGTGGGTGTAAGCAGCGGGGTTACCGTGACGGAGTTGCTTCCAGTTGCTGAGCTGTACGTCGTAGAACTGGATGAGTCCGGCGTGTATGCGGCGGTCAGCGTGTCCGTGCCGGCTGAGAGTGAGTTGGCGGGAATGGTGATCGACGCCGAACCGGAGCTGAGGGTAGTGGCAGCAGAGGTATAGCTTCCGCTTGATAGGACCACCGAGCCGGTCGGTGTGCCGCTGGTGCTCGTGACCGCGATGGTTACTTGCAACGTTTGCGCGGTGGTGATGCTGGAAGCGCCCGGCGTCACTTTTACAGTGGGCGTGATTAACGCGTCAACTGTAACCGAATTGGTTCCAGATCCTGAATTATAGATGGAGGAACTGGCCGAGTCGGGTGTGTACGTGGCGTTCAGCGTATCTGTTCCAGCGGCGAGCTTTCCAGCGGGAATAATAATCGAGGCCGAGCCGGAGCTGAGCGTAGTGGCGACAGAGGTATAGCTTCCGCTGGAGAGGACCACCGAGCCGGTCGGCGTGCCGCCGGAGCCGGAGACCGCGATGGTGACAGAGAGCGACTGCGCAGTGGTGATGGAGGAGTATGCGGGAGTAACAGTGACGCTCGGATTGAGGAGCGGAAGTGCGGTCACAGTGACCGAGCCGCTTCCGGATGCGGAATTGAATATAGAAGAGCTTGATGAATCCGGCGTATAGGTAGCCATCAGTGTATCGGATCCGACGGCGAGCATGCCCGCAGGAATTTTAATCGTGACAGAACCATCGGTGAGCGCCGTCGCGGCAGAGGAGTAGCTTCCGCTGGAAAGGACGATAGAGCCGGTAGCCGTGCCGCCGTAGCCAGAAACCGTGATGACGACGTTGAGCGACTGTGCCGTGTCGATGCTGGAGGTGGCGGGAGCAACGGTAACCGTTGGGGTGGTGAGCTGGTTGGAGGAACTGGAGCCTCCGCCACAAGCCGCCATCGCCATGCATAATGCTGCCATCGGCAACAGTGCCGAATAGCGTGCAAAGTTTCTCATTTCTTAGTCCTCTCCATAAAATGCAGGCAACAGAAAACAGTTTCTGTCCTCTGCACGATCTTTGATTTCGACTGACGCAAACTGTCGCGGCAAGAAAGCAAGCGGCCACTGAGCCAAGCCTTCCCGTGGTTGCCGGTCCACAGCCACCATACGACAATACTGGGCCTGAGAGGTTGGTAGAGTCAAACGGTGGTTGTCACGCACTTTTTGAATGGGTAGAGATAGGCCAAAAGAAAAGCCGATCTGCGCGCTCAATGCGCACAAATCGGCTTTTGAAAAATCAAGTAGCGCCGACCACCCGGTCCACGCCGTTCCCTGCATAAGCAGAGATGCTCTATATGTCCAAATTTTTCACATCGAGGGCATTATCCTCGATAAATTTGCGGCGGGCTTCGACGTCTTCGCCCATCAGCGTTGTGAAAATTGCCTCACATTCAGCAATGTCTTCCAGTTTGACCTGAAGCAGGGTGCGATGCTCCGGGTCCATCGTGGTCTCCCAAAGCTGCGTGGCGGTCATCTCGCCCAGGCCTTTGTAGCGCTGCACGTCATAGCCTTTTTTGCCTTGTTCCACAATGTACGTGAAAAGCTCGCGGGCAGTCTGTTTCTCCACCGGCTCTTGCAATGCGCGAGCGGTGCGGCGGGCTTGCTTGGCCTCGGCCTGAACCTCAGCGCTCTCGGTCTCGGCCTCTTCCGGGGCGGGCTCGACGGCGGAAGCCTTCGCCGCGTACTCGATGAGGAATGGCGGCTCCAGGCTCTCTTTGATGAGGTTGTACTTGGCCATCATCTGGCGGAACTCCGGGCTGGAGGCGAGCGTCCAGTCGATGCGCCGCTCGGCGCCTTGCGCATCGGTAAAGCTGATCGACCAGGTGTGATGCTCTTCGTCCTCATGGGGAGCGCTGAGGGCTTTGAATAGGAACTCTTCGGCGCGCTCACTCAGTACAGCGTAAAGCTGGGCCAGTTTGGGCGGAATCTCGCTCTCTGCCTTTGACGCAAAATCAGAGCGCTGAACAAATCCGGCACGCGCCAGCAGTTCAGTGAGCTTTTCGTTGCGAACGCGCTTGTCCACCTTCTCGACAAAGTCCAGATACTCGCCGAGGGTGGCAATGAAGCGGGTCAAATAATCGCCCTCAATGCGGCTGGCGGACTCGCCGTGGTGGACGATCATGCCTTCAGCCGCGCGGCTGACCATCACTTTGACGAACTCGCGCTCATCCTTGATGTACTCCTCGCGGCGTCCCTTCTTGATCTTGAACAGCGGCGGCTGCGCAATGTAAATGTTGTTGCGCTTGATCAGTTCCGTCATGTGGCGGAAGAAAAAAGTGAGCAGCAGCGTGCGAATGTGCGATCCGTCCACGTCGGCGTCGGTCATCAGGATGATCTTGCCGTAGCGAACCTTGCTGGCGTCAAAGTCGTCCTTGCCAATGCCGCAGCCAAAAGCGGTAATCATGGCGCGGATTTCTTCGTGGCCCAGCATCTTGTCATAGCGGGCCTTCTCGACGTTGAGGATCTTGCCGCGCAAGGGAAGGATCGCCTGGAAGCGGCGGTCACGTCCCTGCTTGGCGGTGCCGCCGGCGCTCTCGCCCTCCACCAGGTAAACCTCGCAGCGTTCGGGGTTGCGCTCGCTGCAATCGGCCAGCTTGCCGGGAAGGCCGGCCCCATCCATCACGCCCTTGCGGCGGGTCAGGTCGCGCGCCTTGCGGGCAGCCTCGCGGGCACGCGCGGCTTCAATTGACTTGTTGATGATGCGCTTGGCGATGGGCGGATTCTGTTCCAGAAAAGCGCCCAGCCGCTCGTTGACAAAGGCCTGCACAATGCCGGCGATGTCGGAGTTCAGCTTGCCTTTGGTCTGGCCTTCAAACTGCGGCTGGGAGAGCTTGACGCTGACCACCGCTACCAGCCCCTCGCGCACGTCGTCGCCGCTCAGGTTCTCCTTTACGTCTTTGAAGAGGCCGAGCGACTGGCCGATGGCGTTCACGGTGCGAGTGAGTGAAGTGCGGAAGCCGGACAGGTGCGTGCCGCCGTCCACCGTGTTGATGTTGTTGGCAAAGCTGAAGACCGTCTCCGAGTAGCTGTCGTTGTACTGCAGGGCAATATCAATCTCGACGTTGTCCCGCATTGCCTCCATCACAATCGGCTTCTCATGCAGCACAGTCTTGCCGCGATTCAAATGCTTGACGAACTCCGCGATGCCGCCGGCGTATTTGAACTCCGCCTTGCGGGCCTCGCCGGTCTTGGGGTCGGCGGTGCGCTCGTCGGTGAGGGTGATCTCCAGGCCTTTGTTCAAAAAGGCCATCTCGCGCAGGCGCTGCGCCAGCGTGTCGTAGTTGTACTCAGAGACAGAGAAGATGCTCTTGTCCGGCAAAAAGTGGACCTTCGTCCCGCGCCGCTTGCTGGTGCCCGCCTGGCGCAGTTCGCTCACCGGATCGCCGCAACTGAAATCCATCTCCCAGGTAAAGCCATCGCGCCAGATCTCCACGTTGAACTCCTGCGAGAGCGCATTGACGCAACTGACGCCAACCCCATGCAGACCGCCGGAGACCTTGTAGTTCGAAGCGTCGAATTTTCCGCCGGCGTGCAGCTTGGTCAGCACAACCTGTACTGCGGGCATCTTCTTGCCATTCGACAGGTCCATCATGTCTACGGGAATGCCGCGTCCATCATCGACAACGGTGATCGAGTTGTCCACGTGAATAATCACGTCGATCTTTTTGGCGTAGCCGGCCAAGGCCTCGTCGACCGAGTTGTCCACGACTTCGTAGACCAGATGATGCAGGCCCATGTCGCCGGTTGAGCCGATGTACATCGCCGGACGGAGGCGCACCGCCTCCAGGCCTTCGAGGATTTTGATGTTTTCGCCGGTGTAGCTGCCGTTCTCGGCGGGGGACGGGGTGCTTCCTACTGGATCAGTCGCCATAAGATTCCGTTCACAAAGCTCGCGCTTCGAGTTTCACCGGGGGCGCGGCGTCTGAAGCGCCGTTCGCGGCCGGGATTTGGGGGTCTAACCAATTGAAAGACTGGGACTTTCGAACAAGTTTTCCTAGCTTGATTTTACCACGCGGGCGAGGGAAGCGGAGAGTGGAAAAGAGGGATGGAAAGGCGAAAAAACGAAGACAAACTCCCCTGCAAATATGGTACGGTAGTAACCACTACCGTTACTACTTAGACAACTCAAAGAAAATGATTGACTTACACATATTTTCGGCCTACTGTTCTCCACTAAGGAGCCGGTGTATTCGGTCCCTAAAAACTACCGGAGGTTACTACCGATGAAACTCGCAGCCCGCATCTTCGTTCTGTCGATCATGGTCGCCGGCGGCATGGCCGCCGCCACATCTCCTGCCAACCGCACCGCCCTTCCCAGCCGTCAGTCCGCCACCGCCAGTATGCCGGGTCCGGTTTGCGGTTACGGTGGACACATTCCATGCGAGGTCAATCCTTCAGGCAGGTAGGGACAAGGAGACTTTCGCGCCGAGAAAAGAAAGCACATCACATTTCTGTTGAGTGGAAGGGAATTCGGCGCTATTCTGAGAACGTACTTAGAATAGCGAAGGGCCGGAAATGTCTTCCCAATCAATTATGTCCGTGATGTGTGTGGCGGAGTTTGCGCTTTGGGCGACTCTTGGCTATCTTTTTTGGGCAAGGAATTTTCATGCGCGCTTTCCGGCGATGGGAAGGTATCTAGGATTGCGCTTGGCTTCCATGCCTGTGCTGCTCTTCTTCTTCACCGCGCAAACTCGCATCTGGTTTAGCGGCTATGCCTCGGATCTGTATTTTTACTGCTACTGGGCTGTCTATAGTGCCAGCGCCGTTTTGTTGTACTTTGTCTGCCAGGAAGTCTTCCGCTCTGTTCTCTCCGCGTTCGCCGGTCTTCAGCGGCTGGGGATCATGGCTTTCCGCTGGGCGGCATTGACCTCGGCCATTCTGAGTCTATCCACTCTTTCTATACAACATTCGCACTACCAGATGATCATCCACACAGCTTATTGGCTGATGCGCTCGGTCAGCATTCTGGAACTCTGCCTGCTCGCATTTCTCTGCATGAGCATGAGCGCGCTGCGGCTTGCTTTTCGCGACATGGCCTTTGGCATTGCCTTGGGCTTCGGCATGATTTCGTCGAGCGATTTTATCTTGTCCAGCTTCTGGTCCCGCACTACAACGGCAGCCGATATGCTGCAGTTTGCCACCGAATTAATGATCCTGCTTTCGCTCGGCATCTGGATTGTTTATGCTGCGCTGCCAGAACCCGCCCGCAAGCCGGTCGTTCTGCCCGCTCACTCCACTATTCTGCGCTGGAACGAGATTGCTACGGCGCTCGGCCATACCGGGACACAGGTGGCTGTGCAGCCCTCCGGCGGCTTTGCTCTCACCGATGTGGAGAAGGCGATTGAGACGGTGCTCAACAGAAAACAGAAGACTAGACAATCAGAGACGTAGGTAAGATAGGGAATAGGGAATAGAAAAAGCCACGGCTTGCGCCGCGGCTTTTTTTGATGAAGCCAAGCCAACCTTACTCTGCCGCTACCGGCTCGATGGAAGCAAAACGCCCGTGGTTGCCACGGTCGGCAAACTTCACCCGGCCAGTGACTTTGGCAAAGAGCGTGTCATCCGAGCCGATGCCCACGTTAAGGCCTGGCTTGATGCGCGTCCCGCGCTGGCGCATGATGATCGAGCCGCCGGTGATGAGTTCGCCGGCAAAGGCCTTCACGCCCAGCCGCTGTGCATTCGAGTCCCGTCCGTTTGTGGAGCTGCCTCCACCCTTCTTGTGTGCCATTGCCGAATCTCCTTTTCAAGCTCACAGCCGTCAGCTATCAGCTTTCAGTTTTGCCCATTCGGGCCAAAGTCTTTTGTTCCCACTATCAACAAGCTGGAAGCTGAGAGCTGACAGAGGTAAGCTCCTAAGCGGCCGCGTAGGTGACGCCGTCGGCCTCGATGCTCTTGATGCGCACCTCGGTAAAGTTCTGCCGATGCCCTTGCAGCTTCTTGTACTGCTTCTTCCGCTTCAGATGGAAGACCAGAATCTTGTCGCCACGGCCCTCGCCCAGAATCTCGGCGGTCACCTTGGCAGTGGCCGGCTTGGCCACGGTTCCCGGCTCGCCGCTGACGGCCAGCACGTCGCTGAACTCGATCGTCTGATTCTCATCAGAGACAACGCTCTCAATCTTCACTACATCCCCTGGAGCGACACGATACTGCTTACCACCGGTACGAATCACCGCGTACATAAAACCTCCAGCGCAAGTCCGGCTCGGCCGGTGCGCGCCTCAACAAAATAGCTCGGGCGGAAACTTCTGAACCGCAGGAGTACATTCAAGCCCACAAAAAAACAGGCGAACGTCCATCTCCATGGTCACAGGCAGGAATCGCCAAACTAGATTAGTGTACCGGTTGATGGGGGGGCAGGTCAATGGGATGCGAATTCGCGGAGGATTTTGGTTTCCCTTGACATTCGACAGGAGAATATGACAATCTATTGTCGAACATCGAGGGGAAGAAGATGCCGTCCTCTATTGATTTGTTACAAGGAACATTGGATTTGCTGATTTTACAGACACTTGCCGCCGGGCCGATGCACGGTTGGGGCGTGGCGCAGCGCATTCAGCAGGTCTCCAAGGAGGTTTTGCAGATCGGGCAGGGGTCACTCTACCCGGCGCTGCACCGGCTGGAGTACAAGAGATGGATTCAGGCCGACTGGGGCAGCTCGGAGAATAATCGCCGGGCGAAATACTATGCGCTTACCACGGCCGGACGGAAGCAATTGGAAGAGGAACTGGAGAACTGGGAGCGGCTGTCGGCGGCAATTGCTTTGGTGCTGGGGCGGAGCGCGGAGGGGACGGCGTGATGAGGGATTTTTTCGCTCGCTGGTGGTTTCTGATTCGGCAAACTTTCTCGAAGCGCCAGAGAGAGAGCGAACTCGACGACGAGTTGCGATTTCACCTGGAGCAATCTACGGCTGTGAAGATGGCCGCGGGGATGACGGCAGCAGAGGCGCGGCGGCAGGCGCTCGTCGAGTTTGGCGGTGTGGAGCGGACGCGCGAGCAATGCCATGAGCAGCGGCCGGGCTGGTGGCTGGGGACGGTGGCGCAGGATGTGCGCTATGCGCTGCGCGGCTTCCGGCGCAATCCGGCCTTCACGATTACGGTGATCGCCACGCTGGCTCTGGGCATCGGGGCGACGACGGCGGTTTTCAGCGTGGTGGACCGGATTCTCTTCCGCGCTTTGCCTTACGCGCACGACGATCGGCTGGTTTCCTTCGGCCTGGTGCAATCGCTGGAGAAGCAGGAGTTCACGCTGGGCGGTTTTTTTACGAGTGGCGGGACAATCAAAAGCCATTTGAGGCCGTGACCTTCGAACGGGGCACAAACGAGTGCAGTCTTACGGAGAGTAACCCCGTGCAGTTGCACTGCGCGGAGGTGGCGCAGAACTTCCTGCCGACGCTCGGCATTTCACCCGAAGTGGGACGCAACTTTCTTCCTGAAGAAGATCTGCCGAATGGGCCAAAGGTGGCGTTGATTTCTGATGGGCTATGGCTCAGCCGCTACAACCGCGATCCTGGCGTTCTTGACAAGACCATCTACATCGATGAGCACCCGTTTCGCATCATTGGCGTGCTGGCCAGGAATTTTGAGATGCCCAGGCTTCAGGAGGCGGACATTGTCCGTCCGGCGGCCATGGATGTGGCGGCGCAGCATACGGTCAATAGCGGTATTGGTTATCCGATGTGGGCCTTTGCGCGGCTCAAGCCGGGAGTGAGCGTGCAAGAGGCGCAAGCCGAAATGACGCCGCTGTTCCTGCACACCCAGCTTTGGATTCCAGCGCAGTTTCGCAATGAGTTTCATCTACTGGTGCGGTCGATTCGAGACCGGCAGATGCAGGAGGCCTACCGGGCGGCGTGGGTGCTGCTGGGAGCGGTGTTGGCCGTGCTTCTGATTGCCTGCGCTAACGTCGCCAGCTTGTTTTCAGCACGCGGGGCGGCGCGGGAGCGGGAGTTGGCGGTGCGTTCCGCCCTGGGCGCGAGCCGGGGCAGGCTGATCCGGCAGACGCTGACCGAGGCATTTATCCTGGCCATTGGCGGAGCTGCCGCCGGATGCGTGCTGGCGGAGGTTCTGTTGCGCATCTTTGTTGCCATTGCTCCGACGAGTATTCCGTTTCTAGCCACGGCACAGCTTGATCTACGCATTGTTCTCTTTGTCCTGTTTGTCTCGCTGCTCTGCGCGGTTTTGTTTGGAATCCAACCCGCGCTGCAGAAGCCGCGCGCGACGGCGCTGGCGAACAGACAAGTTGCTTCCACAGCACAGGTGCGGATGCGACGCGTCCTGGTGACGGCTCAGATCGCGATCAGCGTGGTTTTACTGTGCAGCGCAAGCCTGCTGCTCAAGAGCTTTTGGAAGCTGGAAGCGCAGAACCTGGGCATACGGACGCGGGATGTACTGACCCTGCAAATTCCTCTGACCTGGGCGCGCTATCCGTCGGGGCCAACCTACAAGGACTTTTATCTGCGCGCCGAGGCGGCTCTGCGGCGATTGCCTGGAGTCACTGCCGTGGGAATCAGCGACTCGCTGCCGCCGGACGCAGACAGTTGGCACGGAGGCATGCGCTACGCGGATTTCTTTGTTGCCGGCAAATCCGCCAGCCCGGCAGGAACCGGCGGAACGGTCTTTGTGCGGACGGTGACGCCCGATTACTTTCGCGCGCTGCAAATTCCGCTGATCGAAGGGCGCAGTTTTACCGAGGAAGAGAGGAGCACAAGCGATCATCCACTGATACTCAGCAAGCTGCTCGCATCCAGGCTTTTTCCCGGCGAGAATGCCGTAGGCCAGCATATTCAATTCGGCACTTACCTGCCTTATTTCGTTCTGGACAAGCCGGTTTTTACGGTCGTCGGAGTGGCTGCAAACGTGAAGAATGCGGGTCTGGAGGGGCAGGACGATCCCGAGCTTTACAGATTGAGAAACAGCGATCCCGATGCCTGGAACAGGCATGAGGTGATGGTTCTCGAAACTGCGCTTCCGGCCTCGGTCGTTGGCCCCTGGGTGCGGTCGCAGATTGCGCAGCTTGATGGGACGGTTCCGGTGAAGATTTCAACGCTGACCCAGAGTGTTGGCAAACTGGCGGACCGGCCGCGCTTTGAGACGGCGCTGCTTGGTTTTTTTGCTATGTGCGGGCTTCTTATGGCGGTGATCGGGTTGTACGGCGTGATTGCGTATTTGGCTATGCAACGGACGCAGGAGATTGGCGTGCGCATGGCGCTGGGCGCGACGCGGCTGGATATTCTGCGGCTGATCTCCGGCGAGGGGGTGCGGCTGATCGCGCTGGGCGGCGTGGTGGGCCTGACTGCGGCTCTGGCCACGGCGCAGTTATTGAAGAGCCTGCTCTACAACGTGAGCACGCGCGATCCGTTGGTGTATGCGGCGGCGGCGCTCGTGCTGGCGCTGGTGGCCTTGGCAGCTACGCTAATTCCGGCGCGGGCGGCGATGCGAGTGGAGCCGGTGGTGGCGCTGCGGAATGAATAATAATCCCATCCATTTCGCCAAGAGCGCGAAATGGATGGGGCACAGTCAAGCACTTTCATTGAGTCAATAAGGCCGCGCCGGAACCACATAAAAGAGGATTCCGAAGTAATGAAAGATACTTCCGGCCAGCACAAAAAGATGCCACAGAGCGTGGAAGTAGCGCAGACGGTCGAGGGCGAAGAAGATAATGCCCAGCGTGTAAGCCACGCCGCCCGCGCCCAACCAGATCAATCCATGCCAGCCGAGAGCGTGAACCAGCGGCACCACCGCGACCACCACAAACCAGCCCTGCGCCAGATAGACGAGGGCCGAAGCCACTTCAAAGCGGTCCACGGCAAAGCTCTTGAAGATGACCCCAGCCACGGCTAGCGACCAGACCACACCGAAGAGTATCCAGCCCACCGGGCCGCGCAGAGTAACCAGGCAGAATGGAGTGTAGGTCCCGGCAATCAACAGGTAGATCGACGAGTGGTCGAGGATGTGGAAGACATGGCGGGCGCGGGTGCGCACCAGCGAATGGTAAAGCGTCGAGCAAAGGTAAACCAGCACCAGCGTCGCTGAAAAGACGGAGCAACTGACCACTACCCATGCCGACCCGCGGGTGGAAGCGGCAATCAGGTAGACTGCGCCGGCAATCGCCAGCACAGCGCCAATGCCGTGCGTGATGGCATTGGCCAGAATATCGCCCAGATGATAGGTTGCTGGTTCGGATTGCATATCTTCAGGATAGCCCCGAGCACTTCTCCGAGTTGCTCCCGAATATGAACCGGACGAAAAATGGGAAAATTCACACGCAAAAATGAGCCTCCCGCTCGCTTTTCTATTGAGCGCCCAGCCAATCCAGCCTAGCGTTCAGAAAAGCGTGAAGACTCAAACCCAAGATCTGACCGACCATCTCACCGAGGTTGCCCTCGGTTGCCAACAGATGCTGGCGCAGAACCCGTGTCACCCGCAGGCGCTGGTGGGCATTACGCTGGTTGCGCTGGCCAGCAATCAACCCGCGGCCGCCATCAAGACAGCCGAAGCCGCCGTCGCTGCCGCGCCGCAAATGGGCGCTGCCTGGGTTGCGTTGGGTCAAGCCTTGCATTCTGTAAACCGCATTGAGGAGGCCGAGCGCGCATATTACCAGGCAATCAGCCACGGCATGGAGGCGCTTGCGCGGCTCGGTCTGGGAGAATTGCGCATCGCTCATAATCGCCCGCTGGATGCTCTTGCGGAGTTTGAGTTGGTTCTCCGCCAGCAACCCGCGCTGGTGGCCGCCCACCTGGGCCTCGGCAACGCACTGGCCATGATGGGCCGAAACGAGGAGGCGCTGGTTCGCTACGAGAATGCGCTCGTCTTCCGGCCCAAGCTGCCCGAGGCCAACTTTGCCGCCGGCTTTGTTCTAGCGCGTATGGGAAAGCTGAATGAAGCTGAAACTCGTTACCGTCGCGCCCTGGTCCAGCGTCCGGACTTCGCTGCCGCCTGGGTTAATCTGGGCAGCCTGCTGCGTGAGCAAGGGCGTGAGGTCTACGCCGAGGCCGCTTTGAACAGGGCCGTTGAGCTGCGTCCTGATCTGATCTCCGGCTGGGTCAATCTGGCGCTGCTTGAGCGCGAGCGCCGCCGTCCGGCTGAAGCAGAAAGCTGCCTGCGCAAGGCATTTGCTCTCAATCCAGAGCAGATTGAAACGCTGGTCGCCTGGTGCCAGTTCCGCGCCGCCGAGCGCGATCTGGCCGGCGCATGGCAATGGCTGCGCTGGGCGCTTGCGCGCGAACCGGATCACGCGGAAGCCGTCAACATGAACGGCATTCTGCTTCATCTGGAGGGCCGCTTCGAGGAGGCCGTCGCCGTCTTTGAGCGGGCAGAGGCACTTGGACACACCGCCGCCGCTTCCAATCGCGGCAACTCCCTCATTGATCTGGGCCGCATGGAAGAGGGTTTGCGTGCGCAAGAATTGGCCGTTGAACGCGACCCACTGAGCCACGGCGCGCGCTACAATCTCGCTCTCACCCGCCTGCGGATCGGCGATTGGCAGCAAGGCTGGCCCGGTTATGAGGCCCGCTTTCACTTCCGCGAGGTGCATCGCAGCCCGCGCATCTTCAAGCAACCCCGCTGGCTAGGCGAGCCGCTCAACGGCCGCCGCATTCTCCTGCACGCCGAGCAAGGGCTGGGCGACACCATTCAGTTCAGCCGCTACCTCTCCATGGTCGTCGCACGCGGCGGCCGGGTGATCTTGCAGATTCAGCAGCCAACCCTGCGCTTGATGGAATCGCTCCCCGTCGTGCGCGCGGGCCACGCCGAGCTTCTGCCGCTGGGCGCGCGTTTGCCTGAGTTCGACTGCGAGTGTCCGCTGATGAGCCTGCCGTCGGTCTTCCGAACCACCGTCGAGACCGTCCCCTGGCCCGGAGCCTATCTGGAGGCCAACTCGGTTCTGGCCGCTCAAAAAATGAGTCAGTTTCCTGCCCAACCCTTTCTGCATAAATTGCGCGTCGGCTTGGCCTGGGCCGGTAACCCCAATTACAAGGCGGACCGCCTGCGATCCGTAAAACTCAATACACTTCTACCGCTTCTGCGCATCCACGGCGTCACATGGATCTCCTTGCAAAAAGGCCCGTCTGCCGAAGAACTTTCCGCCTTGCCCGCCGATCTCAACATTCACGACGGCTCCAGCCGCGACCGCGATCTGGCTGAAACCGCCGCGCTCCTCGCAACACTTGACCTGGTCATCACCACCGACACGTGCATCGCCCATCTGGCTGGAGCCATGGCCAAACCGGTCTGGATTCTGCTCCCTCATCTGGCCGACTGGCGCTGGATGCAGCAGACGCAGATTACCCCTTGGTATCCCACCGCCCGCCTCTTCCGCCAAAACGCGCCGGGTGACTGGTCCGGTGTGCTGGAGCGTGTCATCGGACAACTGCATGACTTCAAAGCGGTTGAGATAAGCCGGGGCATCAGGCAGCCCAAGCAAATCGGCCAAAGACCCCAGTTCAGCCCCGCGTGATTTCTAGCCAAATCGAAAAGCCGAACTATTTTGCTTGACAAATTACGCTCTATTACATAGAGTACTCCTTATGGACGATTTCTCTGATTCAAATAGAGACTCCAAGGAGAATGAAATGACGGAAAACGCGGAAGAAATGGAACTGAAGGACAGGCTCAGCCTGATCGAAACCATGATCGCCGAAGGCCGGCGCACCACCAGCAGTTGGGGATGGACCTTCGTCTTCTGGGGCGTGGCCTACTACGTCGCCATCGGCTGGACGGCTTACAACCAATGGCCGTGGGCGTGGCTCGTCACCATGATGGTCGCCTGGGTGATTTGCACGGCTATCATCATAAACAAGAAAAAGAATCAACCGGAGCGCAGGCCGGACACAACGATAGGCCGGGCTATCTCTTCCATCTGGATCGCCATGGGAGTGTCAATGACATTGATTTTCCCAGCGCTCGGCTTCAGCGGCCACTTCAACTGGCACATTTTTTTTGCGATTGCAGCATCCATGATGGGTGTGGCCAACGGCGCATCTGGAATGCTTCTCCGCTGGAAGGCGCAGATTGCCAGCGCGAGTGTCTGGTGGGTGGCCACTGTGGCGGCCTGTTTTTCTCGTACAGATGACCAATGCATGATCGTATTTGTGGTGGCGATCTTCTTCTGCCAGATCGTCTTCGGCGTCTACGCGATGATCTTTGAATCTCGCCTGCGCCGTCAGGAGGCCAACCATGCCTGAGCTGCCGGAGCTGAATCCCATCATCCACGGGAAGCTGCGCCTGGCCTTGCTTTCGCTCTTGATTGGCGTGGAAGAGGCGGAGTTTACCTGGCTGCGCGCAAAGACAGGCTCGACTGATGGCAACCTCGGCGCGCAACTGCTCAAGCTGGAAGAGGCTGGCTACGTCGCCGTGGAAAAGAAGTTCGTCCATCGCAAGCCGCAAAGCATCTATCGTGTAACTGAAGTTGGCCGTGCCGCACTCATTGAGTACGTGCAGGCGCTCAAGCAACTGCTCGGTGGAGCTATCGGCGACTAACTTCAAACACTTTCCCGGCACTCAACCAGGAGGTTACTCCATGCAAAAGATTCAAATTGCCAATCAGTTGAGAGGCAGGGCCATCGGTTCCATCTTTTTCACCTGCTTTGGAACCGGATGGCTCTTCCTCGCACTCATTGCAAAACAACAGATCAAATTCGCCACCGTTTCCGCCATCATGGTGGGCATGACGATGCTGCTTCTGGCTGCGCTGAACCTGCTGCGCTTATCGAAGCGCTGGCCGCGCGTGCCCGACGATCCTGCCGTGGGTCGCGCCTTTGGCTGGATCAATACCATTCAGTGGATCGCGGTTGCCGTCGTCGCCTTCAGCTTTGCAAAGCTGCACATTGACGCCTACGTGATGTGCGCCATCACAGCCATCATCGGGCTGCATCTGTTTCCACTTGCGCGGATCTTCCGCTATAAGCCCCATTACTGGACAGGAGCCGTGCTGGTGGCCTGGGCTGGGGTTAGTGCGCTCGTGATTCCTACGGAAACTCTACAAGGAACCTCGTCGCTTGGCACAGGCATCATTCTCTGGCTGAGCGCATCCGTAACGCTGGCGCTGGCCTTTCAAGCTGCCAAGGATTCCGCCGAACCACTTACAAGCTGACTGCGCCCTCGGCGCCCAGGCTCTTCCGCACACGCTCCATGATCCCCAAATAGTATGCCAGATTGTGAATCGTATTCAGCGTGGCGGAAAGAGCCTCGCCGCAGTGCATCAAGTGGCGCAGATAGGCGCGCGTATAACGACGGCAGACCGGGCAATTGCAAGCCGGATCGGGCGGTCCTTGATCCTCGGCAAAGCGCGCGCCTTTGATGTTCAGCCGTCCCTCACTCGTAAACAGCAGCCCGTGGCGCGCCGCGCGGGTCGGCAGCACGCAGTCCATCATATCTACGCCCATCCGCGCGTACTCTTCAATCTCGTCCGGATACCCCACGCCCATCAGATAGCGGGGCTTGTCGGCAGGCAGCAGCGGCAGTACTTCGGCAATCATCTCCAGAGTTTTTTCTCGCGGCTCGCCGACGCTCAGCCCGCCAATCGCGTAGCCGTCAAACTCCATCTCCACCAGCCGCTCCGCGCTCTCTCGCCGCAGATCAAGATACGTTCCGCCCTGCACAATGCCGAACAAACTCTGCCGCCGCCTGCCATCAATAAACCGACTTGTAGCGCCGGTCTCCAGACCGGCTGTAGTGCGGGCGTCCCCGCCCGCGCTTGTATCACCTGCCGCAAGCCGGCAATCCCGATTGAAGCCGAACTCCTCAAACCAAGGAACCTCCATGCAATGCGCATTGAAGTGATCCAGCGACCGCCGCGCCCAGGCCATCGTCAGCCGCAAACTCTCTTCGGCCCGGCTGCGCTCTGCGGGATACTCCGTACACTCGTCAAAGGCCATCACGATATCCGCGCCCAGCGCGATCTGCACATCGATGGAATGTTCAGGCGTAAAAAGGTGGCTGCTCCCGTCCAGATGTGAGCGGAAGCGAACTCCATCGTCCGTCACTTTGCGCAACTGAGCCAGAGAAAAAACCTGAAAGCCGCCCGAATCGGTCAGCATCGCCCGCGGCCAACTGATGAACTTGTGCAGCCCGCCCATCCGCCGGATCGCCTCATGCCCCGGCCGCAGATAGAGGTGATAGGTGTTGCCCAGAATGATCTCCGCGCCCAGCTCTTCCAGCAGATCCTGCGAGACAGCCTTCACCGTCCCCGCCGTCCCCACCGGCATAAAGACCGGCGTCTCCACCGTCCGGTGCGGCAGCAGCATCCGTCCCCGCCGTCCCCCGCCCGCGCTCGTCGCCAGAACTTCAAATGTAAGACCCATCCGATAATTCTACCGGGCGAGCTTCAATCTGGTCCGCGCGACCCCCGCTTATATCCTTGCGGTTCTAACGCTAAGATGGTTAGGAAGGAGAATCAGTTTGAGGAATAACCTCGTACCACTCGTCATCCTTGCCAGCACTCTTTCATGCACAGCAATCTCTTTGGCGCAGACAGCATCGGCAGCTCAGTCAGCGCCGCAGATGGCGTTGATGAACCGCTTTATTGCAGCGAACGTGCCCGCTTTGGGGCCTGCCGAGACCGAAGTTGCGCCGCGCGTATGGGACCAGCCGATCCCTGCGGGCCTGCCCGGAAACGGCATTGCCCAGCATCCGATGTTGTATATAGGCGAAGGTTATAACAAAATATTTTTGGTCAACGACGGCAAGATCGTCTGGACCTATTCGACTGGCGGCGGCTGGGAGTACGACGATGTGTGGATGCTCTCGACTGGCAACATCCTCTTCAGCCGCATGCAGTATGTGGCCGAGGTCACGCCCAACAAGCAAGTGGTCTGGCGCTACGATGCGCCGAAAGGAACCGAGATTCACACCTGCCAGCCCATCGGCCTGAACAAAGTGATGTTCGTGCTCAATGGCCTGCCGCCCCAATTGATGGTAATGAACATCAAGACCAACAAGGTTCTGGTGCAGCACGAGTTGCCCGCGCCGAGCACCACCGGCATGGTCCACGGGCAGTTCCGCCGCGCCCGCTACACAGCACAAGGAACCTACCTGCTTCCCTTCCTGGAGATGGATCAGATCATTGAATACGACAAACACTTCAAGGAGATTTGGACCTACAAGATCAAGAGTCCATGGGCGGCGATCCGGCTCAAGAACGGCAACACGCTGATCACCGACGAGCACGACATCCTGACGCGCGAAGTCAATCCGAAGGGCGAGACGGTCTGGGAGTTGAGGCCCACCGACCTGCCGGAAGAGTATCGCTACATCAACACGCAGAGCGCCACACGGCTGGAGAACGGCAACACGATCATCTGCTCGCGCGGCGATGACGGCAAGGGGCCGCAATTGGTTGAAGTGACTCCGCAGAAGAAGGTGGTCTGGGTCTTGCGGGATTGGGCAAAGCTCGGCCCAGCGACCGCAGTGCAGATTCTGGACGAACCAGGCAAGCCGGAGATACCAGGCCAATCACAGCACTGAAGCGGCAGGTAACCCACAACCGCCTATACAATCTGGGTACCTGTAGATGGTCAACACGTTGTTCCACTCCGCCTAAATGTGTTGATGAGAAGCGGGTTATGGAAAAGCTGGAAAGCTGAAGTACGCTTTCCACTTTTCCACAACCCCGGCTACTGCTACGAGTAAGAAATTGTTGGGGTTGCATGAACCCCGGGGCTAAAGCCCCGATCTTTATAGAGCCAGCATTCGGTACGGCTAAAACTGTGCCCTTTCAAAACTAAGCCGTTACGATGGAACAATGTGTTGAAAGATCACAAGTGAGCCACCCGCTAGTTCAAGTCTATGAAAATATCATCCTCTTTTTGCAGATGGCTCTGACAAAGTAGCTCTTTGTTGAGGAACAGGTTTCGGAGTGTAGAAGGCACTATTGACTGCTTCACGCTTCCATTCTGGCCACTGGTTTACCCGTTCGCTCGTTCTTTCGACGAAGCTCCAGTGGACTTTGGCCGCTGGGCTAGCCTCATTCCTATGTAATGCCATTTGTCCCACCCCTTTCCATCACAGCTGCGCTTACAACCCTCACGGCACCCTCTTCTCTATCCAAGTATGATGCTGGGATCATTGGGACGCGAGGCCCACGATTTTTCGATCGCTCCCACGCAATCGCTCTTCCGTTAGCTTTCCGTTCCATTACGTAACCGGAACTCAACTCCATTGAGAATAAATCAAAGAACCGCCGTGGGCCAATTCCGACGAACGGTACGAAAGGAATCTTCCATTCATCTTTGTTGTGTGACTTTGGATCAAACATGTCTCCAGAATTGGCGAGTCGAATCGCGTCACCATGAAGATTTACCGCACGACTTTTTGGGTACGGTTCGATGTAGACAACTCGCGTAATACCTGCGGCAATTATATGCCGTGTACAGTTGTGGCATGGGAATGTCGATGTGTAGAGCGAACCACCTCTGACACTGGCCCCTGTTCTTTCACAACTCGTTAAGGCATCCATCTCCGCATGAACGGCTCGGCCGAATTCTGTGATGTCAGACAGACGCGTGCCCTTCAATAATGATCCGTTGCGCGGAAGTGCCTTATTCAGACAATCACGAATAATGGTCACCTGATCAGGGTTGACCATGGCACTCGCTTGCTCAAGAGCTTCCCTGACTGATCGTTGTACGTTCTCAAGAATATCTTCTTCAATAGTCTTTTTTTCCTCGTCATTTGAATCCACTTGCTCTTCGCGTTCATGATCCCGGCAAGGTTCCGGATTCTTGTCACCGAACCAGTACAATCCTCCTCCAGCACGTGGGACGTCGTTGCAACCAACTGCGACTAAATCGCCTTCTCGGTTAACTATCGCAGCTCCGACCTGACGTCCGAATTGAGCAGAACGAGCACCAGCCGCAGCGGCAAGAAACATCGCGTACTCATCAGGAGTAGGAGTGAAATGTGGTTGTCCAAAAACAAGATCGAGAAAGCGATGCAATTCATCCTTGTAAGCATCACCTTTCAGTTGGATAAAGACATCAGATCGATGAAATGTGTCTCGCGTGTGTTGCCCATACGAGACACCTTCCTCTTTTGCATCTGTTTCAATCAGCACCTTTGCTCTTTTTGAGTCAGCAGCCTTTCGATCGACAAGAAAATTCAGTCTTTCCTCTTCCGTGGCAAATACTCCGATCAGAAAGAACCCTGGCCGGTAGACCTGCCGGAGCGTAACTACCTCTTCCGGTCTCTTTAGCGACCGTACGATGTGAACCGTCTTGGGCCAAGGTAGTGGGTTATTGTCGCTGTCCTTTGGGCGGAGTTCGGCGATTTTTGCAATTGCTGCAAGCGCGAGAAAGTCTGCTTTGCCAGATTGCGCGCATATTTCATCCCCTCTACGAATTAAATTTTCAATTCGCTCGATTTCGGTGCCATCCACGCACTTATCGGCGCCGCTCGACAAATTCTCTTTGATGTAGTCGCTGACACGTACTTCATTTGCCTTATAACCGTAATGTTGTACATAATCTCTGAGTGTATCGATTACGGGCTCGATGTCAGTACCCGCTGCATATACCAAACCAAGAACGATCTCCGCATATCGGGAGATATCTTCAGTGTTATAGCGGGGTTGTTCAAGATCATTATTCATGAAGAAAAATAGTAGTATAAGACACTATCATCTGTCACGAACTATTTGAGGAGACGGGAGATTGTTAGGTCTATTCTTGTTCTTTTGCTACCCGAGAATCCATAAACCCCAACCGTCCCTCCTAACGGGCAGGTGGCCCGATCATAAGGTAACCACGAACCTCAACCAGCAGGCATTTTCTGAGGCAGGTGGTCCATTCATCAGTCCCGAAGAATCACAGTGAATGATGTTAAGCTGTCTACACCGTCTTCCGTTGAGCATCGGTAATCACAGCGGAGATGATCTGATCGTCAATGACCTATTTCCGCAGGCACGCGGCGAGTGCCTGAACTCTCCAGCCGTGCCCGATCTTTGCGCAACCCTTGGCCGATGGTCGCGCGGATCAGCGGCTGAGTACCGCTGAAGCAAAGCACGGCGCAATCTCTTTCAGGTCGTCAAAGCCGTCTTCCAAAAGACGAATGTCAGCTCCGACCTCGAACGATCAGCCTTCAATTGTTGTTGAATCATTTCACTTACAGTCTTCATAACGCATCATCCGAAGCTCCGCGCCGAAAGCGCAAAGGTGATTAGCCCCGCGTTTCAACGCGGGGTGACCGGCCCACCACGATTGATTCGGAGTCCTGTAGCGACGGCGCCCACGCCGCACTCTTGACCTGAACCACCGCATCGGAATGAATATCTACGCGCAATGACACGAGAATCTGTTGAACACTCATCCGCAAACCGGGCACAACAACCAGCGGCGCAATCTCATGCAGCGGAATCAACACAAATGCCCGCTCCGCCAGCCGAGGATGTGGAACCTCCAGCCCCGTCTCGCTAACAGTCAAATCGCCATAGAGCAAAATGTCCAGGTCCAGCGTGCGCGGCCCATTCTGCAAGCCCGCCGTCCGCTCGCGCCCAAACTCCTGCTCGATGGCCAGTAGCCCTTCCAGCAGCGCACGCGGCGCAAGCTCCGTCTCCAGCACCACCACCGCGTTAATAAACCGAGGCTGCTCGGCAAAGCCCACCGGCGCAGTCGAGTAAAGCGACGAGCGCCGAACCACGCGCCCCAGCGAGTCAAGCCTGCGCGCCGCCGCCGCCAGAGTCGCCTCCGGCGCGCCTGCCCAACTGACCAGGTTTCCGCCCATTCCGATGTACGTAGTTGGCATTGACCTACGCCGCCGCAACTTGCATGAAATCGAGCGCGCGCTCCAGATAGGCCTTCAACTCCCGGCGGTGAACCACCGCGTCCAGGAAGCCCTTTTCCAGCAGAAACTCTGAGCGCTGGAAGCCTTCGGGCAGCTTTTGGCGGATCGTCTGCTCAATCACGCGCGGTCCCGCAAAGCCGATCAGCGCGCCGGGTTCCGCGATATTCAGGTCGCCCAGCATGGCAAAGCTGGCCGTCACGCCGCCCGTGGTGGGGTCGGTCAGCACGCAGATATACGGAACGCGCGCGTCGTCCAACTGCGCCAGCGCCGAGGAGATCTTGGCCATCTGCATCAGGCTGGCCACGCCCTCCATCATGCGCGCCCCGCCCGACGCCGCCACCACAATCAACGGCTTGCGGCCCTCGCGCGCGCGGTCCACGGCGCGCGTAATCGTCTCGCCCACTACGGCGCCCATCGAGCCTCCAATGAACCCGTACTCCATTGCGCTCACCACCACCGTATGCTTTCCCAATTGCCCCACGGCGTTCAGAATCGCATCGTCCAGGCCGGTCTGATCCTGAGCTGCGCGAAGCCGCTGCTTGTACGGCTTGATGTCCGTAAAGTTCAGCGGGTCGGTTGAGCGCAGCCCGCCATCCACCAGTTCATACCCCGGCGCCAGCAGCAGATCGATCCTCTGCCGTGCGCCAATCTTGAAGTGATGTTGGCAACGCGGGCAGACATTCAAGTTTGCCAGAAGATCGGCCTTCCAAACCGGCGCCTTGCAGCCCGCGCATTTGATCCACAGCCCCTCAGTGCGCACCCGCGTCTCTGCCGCCGCGCCCATCGCGCCAGAAATATACTCGCTGTTTTCACGCTTGAACCAGGACATTTAGCTCCTCAGTGTAGCTTTCAGCTTTTAGCCGTCAGCTATCAGCCGCTAGTTACACAAGCTGTAAGCTGAGACCTGATAGCTGAAAGCTCTCTCAATACTCAATTCCGCGCTGTGCGAGAATCCCTTTCTGGTAGGCGTGTTTAACTTCGCGCATCTCGGTCACTGTATCGGCCAGTTCCACCAGCAACGGATGCGCGCCCCGTCCAGTCAGAATCACGTGCACCATCTCCGGCCTCTCGCGCAGCGCCTCAGCCACCACCAACGGGTCCAGCATCTTGTAGCCAATCGCATAGTTAATCTCGTCCAGCACCACCATATCCCATTCGCCGGAGTAGATCGCCTCCCGTGCCTCCGCCCAAGCCGCTTCCACCAAGCGAATGTCTTCCGGGTCGGTCTCCGCGCCGCCCACCTTCACAAAGCCGCGCCCCATCTGCTTCATCACGAACCGTCCGTCAAAGGCCTCCACCGCGTCCAGCTCGCCGTAATGCCAGGAACCCTTCATGAACTGGAGCATCAGCACCCGCATCCCGTTGCCCACAGCACGCAACGCCGTACCCATGGCAGCGGTCGTCTTTCCCTTGCCAGGTCCAGTATTGATCAGGATCAGTCCGCGTCGTGAATCAGTCATGGTCAGTTCTCAGTTTACAGCTTTCAGCTTTCAGCAATCAGCTACCAATCGTCAGTTATATGTCGGCAACAAAAGCTTGCCAGAATCGAGTGACTTGCGCGCTCTGAAAGTTGAGAGCTGTAAGCTGAGAGCCAAGAGCTGCCTCTCAGTGTCCCCCATGATAAGGATGCCCAGTCAGTATCGCGTAGGCCCGGTAGATTTGTTCCGCCATCACCAGCCGCGCCAGCGCATGGGCCATGGTCATCGACCCTAGCGAAAGCAGCAGTTGCGCTCGAGCCCGCGCCGCGTCGGACCATCCGCTGGCCGGCCCCACGGCAAAGACAATCTGCTGCGTCCCCTCGTCCCGCCGCGCGCCCAGCCATGCGGCAAACGCCTCAGACGTCATCTGCCTCCCTCGGCTATCCAGCAGCACCGCCACCACCGGCGTCCGCCCGGTCAGCCGCTCCAGCCACTCCAAAAGCGCCTCCTCTGTGCGGAAAACCTCGGTCTTGCAGCGCGCGAATCCTGAGCAACGGTCCAAGTAGACCTCGGTCAGAGCATTCATCTGATCCTTCGTGTTGATCCGTGCCCCGACGTGCGCCAAAAGAAGGTTCATGCAATCGAGCATAACGCATACTTCCACTCGGCGGCTCAGCCTAATGATAGTGCCGTAAATTTCACCAAAAATGGTGCATTCAGAGGTTGTTCAAAGCTCCAGAGTTGTTCAATAACTTTCTCTAATTACCATTGCCGCGTTGTCCCAAAAACAGAATCGACTATCCATTTTCAGGATAAATTTGCAATTATCTCCAATAAATCATATTAAGTGTATTTTTGTCCACAAGTTGATTTTCGGGTAGATTGTTATTTTTCTATAACTTACGGAATTCCATTTGGTTGAACCCAGAGTGGCACTAAACCTGCATACCAGTACCCCTAAGTTGTGCTGTATCTCTCGGTGTATTTGCCGTCCCCCGTCTTCCGGGATGTTAAGGCGCATCAATCGGATCGAAAAGTCGTTCGACCTAAGGCTTTCGGTTCCCACTGTTTCATTTGGAGGAAATGATGAAGTTTTCCAGGCTACATAGCGCGATGCTAACCATTGCCGCCTTTCTGATGTTCCTTACGGCATCAGTCTGGGCTCAAGAAACAACCGGCGGTATTCAAGGTACGGTCAAAGACCAAACCGGCGCGGTGGTTCCCAAGGCCACGGTCGTATTAAAAAGCGCTGCTCTTGTCGGCTCCAAGGAGCTTGTCACCGATAACAGCGGATATTATCGCTTTGCCAACCTGCCGCCCGGTGAATACACCTTGACGGTGGTTGCCAAAGGCTTCAAGACAGAAAAGCGCGACGGCTTGAAGATAGAGGTCGGCCACCTTCCCACCGTGGATCTCACGCTGGAGATCGGCGCCGAGTCCGCCACGGTTGAAGTCACCGCGGATGCGCCTATCATTGACACCACGACCACGCAAAGCCTGACCAACATCACGAGCGAGGCTCTGGTCAATCTGCCCACCGGCACATCTTTCCAGTCGGTCATTGAATTGGCCCCCATGGCTCACAACGAGCCTTTGGCCGGTTATTCCGGCGGCACCGGCGGTTCCATGCCTGGGTCAAGCGGCAACGGTCGGACGATCGGATACTCCATCGGCGGCGCGGCTGACTCCGAGAGCAGCTACCTTGTTGAGGGCCAGGACACGGAGAACATCTCCGGCGGCTACTCCAAGGCCGATGTTCCCATGGACTTCATTCAGGAAGTTCAGATCAAGACCTCCGGCGTCTCGGCTGAATACGGCGGCGCGCTCGGCGGCGTTATTAACGTGGTCATGAAGAAGGGATCGAACAACTTCCACGGCGGCATCTTCACCTCTTTCCAAACCTCCGATGCGGACGCCAACCAGTTTAACGCGGTACTCCGCTACGACCCGACCGGTACCGGAGCATCGCATACCGCAGGGGATATACAAGATCCGAATATTCAGTTCTATCAACGCAAGGCGGATACATTCAGCGTACTGCAGCCCGGTGCCTTCATCGGCGGACCGATCCTTCAGGACAAGCTCTGGTTCTTCCTTGGCGTGGCGCCGATCATCAATTCCACCAGCCGCGAAGTAAATTTTGCCAACACCGATCCCAACGCAGGTAATCTTAACTTCAACCAAGACAGCAAGACCTACTACGCAACCGGTCGTCTTGACTATGCCTTGACACAGAAAATCCGCCTTTTCGCTTCCCTGCTCTCTCAGGGTGCGCGTGAATTGGGAGATACGCTGCCCGGAGCCGATCCGATCGCATCCCAATCTACTTACCTGAACCCCGCGATTTATTCGCCGATCACTTCGTACGATTACGACTACGGTTTTTCTGCACCGAACAGCACTTGGAACTTCGGCGCGGATGTAACCCTCACCCAGAAGCTGGTCTCGACCACTCGCTTTGGATACTTTTTTGAGAACTACCACGACTTCGGCTGGCCCACCACTGGCGTCAATCTGATTTGGCAAACCAGCGGTGAAACCGTCGACAATGCGGGCAATTCGATTACTCTTGAGGCTCCTGATCTGTCTGAACCGGCCGGTGCGTCCACAGTGGCCTACGACCAGACCTATACGGAATTCAACGCCAACAAACACATTCAGTTCAATCAAGATTTCTCCTACTACATCAGTACCCATAGCTGGGGTACTCACAACATTAAGGCTGGTTATCAGTTAAACCACCTTTCTAATGTGATCAACCAGAACGGCAACGTACCTCTGGTCAACCTCTTCCCAGGACAGGGGACCAGTCACGGCGCTTCGACCTCTACTGGCGTCACCAATTGCGGACTTTTGGCGGCAGAGTGGGGGGGGAACTGCGCAGGTCTATACGGATGGGCGGAAGTCCAAGACTTCTCAACCGTCCTAACCACTCCGGTTACGGACATCAACCATGCCTTCTATGGGCATGATTCATGGACGGTGGGCCATGGCCTGACCCTCGACCTCGGTTTGCGTATTGAGAAGGAAGCCCTGCCGCCACCGGCTGGCTTCAAGGTCAGTGCCATCAACTTCACATGGAAAGACAAGATTGAACCTCGCCTGGGCGTAGCCTGGGATCCCACCCAAAAGGGTAAGATGAAAATCTTCGGCAGCTACGGCGTTGTCAACGACGTAATGAAGCTGCTGGTGGCCCAGACCTCCTGGGGCGCACAGGCCTACGAGGATTGCTCCTATCCTCTCGGACCGGATGGAAACAACACCTGGGTTGTGTCCGACGTAGATGCGACCTTCAAGAGTGGCCGTGCCTGCCCCAGTGGACCGGCAACAACCGGCGCCAACTTTGCTTCTGGCTCTGTACCTACCACCTTTGTGGATGCCAAGACCGGTGTCGGCTTGATTGAGAATGTTAACTGGCGTCCGTGGGAGCCCGTTGCTCCCAACGTCAAACCTTACCGTCAACACGAGATGGTGGGCGGATTTGAATATGAGATCAAGCCCGGATACTCCGCTTCAGTCCGTTATGATCGCCGCCGCCTCGATCACGTCATCGAAGATGCGTCGCTTTCGGATGTAAACTGGGGCGAAACCTACACCATCGTCAACCCCGGTGAAGGCGTCAACTCGTCGATCGATACTTATGCAACCTATCTCGCTTCGATTGGTGAGGCCTTCGGCGTTCCGGGCTGGGCCTTCGACCTTCCTGACTTTGGAACCTGCCCCACCTGCCCTGCCAATCCCAAGGCAGTCCGCAACTACGATGCTCTGGAATTCAGTTTGACCATGAACCCTGCTGCTCATTGGTCTGGCAGTTTCAGCTACACCTACAGCAGCCTCTGGGGTAACTACACCGGCCTCACCACCACCGACCAGATCGACGGCGGAGCGGCAGGCCGCAACTCTCCGGATACCACCCGCGCCTTCGACGAACCCTTCTACTACTTCAAGGCCGACGGCACCTCCAGCAGTGGTCCTTTACCGACCGATCGCCCGAACGCCTTCAAGGGGAACGTCTACTACGCTCATCCTTGGAGCAAGTCACACACTACCTCCATCGGACTGAACCAGAACGTACTACAGGGCAGTCCGGTCAGCTCCTTTATCGACCTTGCTGAAGCCAGTGGCTCGCCTCTAGAAGCGACCTACATCTGGGGCCGCGGAAATTGGGTCGATGCTACCAACAACACGGCGACCGGACTCATCACCCTCAGCGCTCCCCGTGAGCGTCGTACGCCTTGGTTCATTCAGTCGGATATCACCCTTTCGCATACCATCAAATTGGGCGAACACAAAAGCGTCAAATTTGAGTTCACAGCCACCAACGCTCTTAACGAGCACGCGGTTGTAGCGTACTGGGCTGGTCTAGACTCGAACTGGTATGCTACCGCTCTGTCGCCGACGAATCCAGTCACTGGAAAGCGTGTAACGATGGGCGACGGTGCATCGCTCTACCAGACTCTGGAAACTGGGTACACCAACAGTCTTTCCACGGCCATGAGCAAGGTTATCGAGGACTCACAATACGGCCAGCCGAATCAGTGGCAGGCACCGCGCAACACACGCTGGGAAGTTCACTACAACTTCTAACCGCAACCCAACCGAAACCAAAATGGGGGATCTGAGCAATCAGATCCCCCATTCATTTTGCGCGTCGGAAAATTTTGTAGCGCCGACCTCCCGGTCGGCTGTAGTATGGGCGTCCTCGCCCACGTATCTCTAAAATTCATACTCATTCCTTACAAACCTAGCCTAATCTCCTACAGCATCTTCACTCAGGCCAAAGAAGATTTACCATCAATGCATGGCGCTGGTTGAAGTACAGTCGGTTGGCAAAAGCTATCCACGGCGATCGGGGTTCAAAACGGAGCAGCGCGCGGTGGTTGAAGACGTATCGCTCTCCATCGAATCCGGCGAGACGCTGGGCTTGGTGGGCGAATCCGGCTCCGGAAAGACGACGCTGGCGCGCATGATTCTGGGCCTCACGGAGCCGTCGCAAGGCAGAGTCCTGGTCAGCGGCATCGATCCGGCACGCGCCTCGCAGGCAGAGTTGCATCGTCTTCGCCGCCAGATGCAGCCCGTCTTTCAGGATCCATACGCCGCGCTGAATCCCCGCATGAAGGTGTTGGAGATCGTCACCGAGCCGCTGATGATCCATTCCGTATTCTTCAGCGCCGGTCTCCAGACCGGCAGTACTGGCGGCTTCCAAGCTGCCAGCGGAGATGTGAGCGGGTCTGGAGACCCGCACGACAGCCGCTCTGGAGAGCGGCGCTACAAAGTATCCTTGCGCTCGAAGGCCGTCGAACTCCTTGCTGAGGTCGGCCTCGACGAGTCGGCGCTGAGTCGCTATCCACACGAGTTCAGCGGTGGCCAGCGGCAGCGCATCAACATTGCTCGCGCACTGGCGCTCCGGCCCAAATTGCTGATTCTGGATGAGCCGATCTCAGCCCTGGATGTCAGTGTGGGAGCGCAGATCGTGAATCTGCTCAGGCGATTGCAAAGCGAGTACGGGCTGACCTATCTGTTCATCTCGCATTCCATGCCGCTGGTGCGCTATCTTTCAACGCGCATTGCTGTGATGGAGCACGGACGCCTGGTCGAGACCGGCGAAGCCGTGGCGCTCTGCTCCCATCCGCAGGAAGCCTATACCCGCCAACTGATTCAGGCCACGCCTGAGTTGCCTCTAGCCGTGGCCTGATCGATTCCCAGATTCTTCGTGTTCCAGCCTAAGCCGCTACTTGGGTTGCGGCGGAGCCGGAGCAGTTGGAGTGGTTGCGGGAGTAGTACCGGGAGCCGCCGGCGTCGCCGGAGCAGCCGCACTTGGCGCGCCTGCTGGCGCAGGTGGGACTGGAGGCTTCGGCACGGTGGTTGGCGCCATCATCTGCACGGGTGAGCCGGGCGCACCTGGGGTTCCAGGCCTGGGAGGCATCGCCTGTCCGTTCGGCATGGGACGCTCTCTAAATTGGCCGCCTGGAATATTCGGACGAGCCGGTTGCACGGGAATATCAGTCACGTCCACCAATTCCACGTCGAAAATCAGATCGGACTTAGCAGGAATTCCTGGATGACCCGGCCGCTCTGGAATCTCGCGCGTGCCATAGCCAAGCTGCCAGGGAATAAAAAGACGGCGTTTGCCGCCGATCTTCATACCGACTACGCCTTGATCGAAGCCGGTAATGAAAGCGCCTTTTCCCTGCGGGAATGGCACCGGCTGGGAGACATCCAGCTTGGGCTTGCCATCATCGCCGAGTACGGGCTTGCCGTCCTTGTCCTTCAAAGGCGGCCCCGGGCGGTCCAGCGAAGAGTCGAACTTGACCCCATCGGCCGCGCGGTATCCGGTGTATTGAACCTTGTACAACTTGTTCAGCTCAGCCACCGGACCCGTGCCAACCTGAATCTCCTGATAGCGCAGCGCGATGGTAAAGGCCGCCTTCTGAAGTCCCTTGTACTGGGGAATACTGGCCGGGGCTTTAATGGTCGGGGCAACCAGTGGAGAGGAAACTGCGGCGATCTTTGCCGCCGTTGCGGCCAATTTGGGAGCAGCAGGCGAGCTGGCCGGCTTGGCTGGAGCAACGGCGGGAGCAGCCGGTTTGGCGGTTGTTTGTGCACTTGCAGCAAGAGCGCTTGCCGCCAACATCAGAATCAGAGTTGTGTGTTTCATGGTGTCTTTGAACTCCAGATAGTTCCTTTGGGAAGTGTATCAGGCGCTGCGCTTCTGTTGCATTCCGCACGCATTCTTGAGAGACTTTCAACTCATAAGACGGAAAGAACGGAACCAACGCTCAGGATTTCTTGCTCCAAATTATCACAATGAAGCAATCTGTGGTAAAAATGCCACACGACGAGGATGACGCTTGGGGTCTAATCTATTCCACGGATTGATTTTTGCAGTCCATGAGGAATTGATTGGCGAATCCCGCGCATCTGGAACAGACAATTGCCGCACCCCTGGAGTTCAGCGGGGTGGGGCTGCACTCTGGAGCGCCGGTCACGCTGCGGTTGCTGCCTGCGCTTGCCGGTTCGGGGATCGTCTTCCGCCGCACTGACCTGGATGACTTTGAAATCCAGGCCACCGGTCGCAATGTGGCCAAAGTCAGTTATGCCACCAGCCTGATGCGTCAAGGCGTGCTGATCTCCACCACCGAGCACTTGCTCTCCGCGCTCATTGGCATGGGCGTGGATAATGTGATCGCTGAGTTGGATAATCTGGAGTTGCCAATTCTGGATGGCAGTGCCCTGCCCTATGTCGAAGCATTCTTGCGAGTCGGCATCCGCGTGCAGCGCCGCCGCCGTGAGACCGTTCGTGTGCTGCGTCCGGTCGAAGTGCACGATGGCAACAAGTTCATTGGCGTCTATCCCGGCACAGGCTATCGCATTCTTTACACCATCGATTTTCCATCTCCCATTGGACGGCAGAGTGCATGCATTGATCTGGCCGCCGAGACCTATGGCACTTACATCGCCCCGGCGCGCACCTTCGGCTACAAGGCGGACGAAAAAAAACTGCGTGACATGGGCCTGATCCGCGGAGCAGGTCCTGAAAGCGCGATTATTCTGGGGCCAGATGGCCCGGAGAACGGATCACTTCGCTTCCCGGATGAGTATGTACGTCACAAGATTCTGGATCTGATCGGCGATCTTTCGCTGGCCGGAAGACGCATCGAAGGCCACGTCGTTGCCGAGCGCGCCGGACACGCAATGCACACCGCGCTGGTGTCCAGGCTGCTCAAGGACCGATCGGCCTGGGAACTGGCACGTGTGCCGGTTGCTACTGAACCAGAAATGGAAGCTCACACCTTGGCGAATCCGATCACCGGAAGTCCCGTTCTAGCCAGCGCTTGAGCCGATACCAGAGCGTTTGCGCGTCTGCCAGCGAAACGGATGGAGAAACCAGTAGAATTCCCGTCTTCACTTCTTCCAAACAGATCTTGATTTACTTGCCGTTGTACTCCTGAAAGAGCTCAGGGAACTGCTGTCTGAGGGCCTCGATCTTGGGGCGATCGCAGACCTGAATGTACGGATTGCCGGGATTGTGGTCTGCGTAATGCTGATGGTAATACTCGGCGTCGTAAAAGCCATGCAGCGGAACAACCTGTGTCACGATCGGCTTGGGAAAGGCGTGCGCCTCATCAAGTTGCGTAATGTAGGCCTGACTAATGCGTCTCTGTTCATCATTCAAATAGAAGATCGCGGAGCGATAGGAAGTTCCCTCGTCCGGCCCCTGACGGTTGAGTTGAGTGGGGTCGTGGGCAACGGAGAAAAAGACGCGCAGCAGTTGCCCGTAGGTGATCTTTGATGGGTCAAAGACGATGCGAACTGATTCTGCGTGCCCGGTAGTTTCGGTGGTTACCTGGCTATAGGTTGCGGTGTAGGCAGAGCCGCCAGCGTAGCCGACTGTTGTGGTCAGCACCCCTTTGACCCGCTCAAAGACCGACTGCGTTCCCCAAAAGCAGCCTCCGGCAAAGACGGCTGTCTGCTTGCCAGACGTTTGCGCCAGTGGTACGTCCTGCGCCGCAGCAGGCACGGGCGTCTTGGCGGCCGCGCGACAACCGGTGTAGAAAAGCACAACAATCAGCAGAGAACGAACTATACTGCGCGTAGCAAGCATTCGAAGCATGGGGAAGCTCCTGGGCCGTTTCCTATCTATCCGGCATTCATGAGATGCATCCGGGCTTGAAAGGTTACGGTTGGAGACCGCATTGCAAAAAACCGGGCCGACAAAAGGGTTGCAAGATTCCACCTTTATGTCGAAGACTCATCCAATGAAAAGTGAAAAAGGGAAATTTAAATACCCAGCTTGCGCACTTCGTCGTTATAGTACTTGCGGTAGAGGATCTCCCATTCTTGCGAGCCTTCTTGAATGATCTTCTTCTGGTTGGCGATTTTTTTCCGCGCGGCATCGTCGATGCCAGCCTCTTGAGAAAGCAGCGCGGTGAGCGCTTTGCGCGCCTCCTGACGGATGGTGTTGCGATCTTCCATGAAGCCGACCTCGGCGGAATCGGCCAGCGTGTCCGCCACGGTGTGGGCCAGCTTGTTGAGCTTGTCGGGGCTGATCCTCATAGCACCGCCTTGTACTTTTTGGTGAGTTCAGTCTTCACCTTTTTGAACATCTCGGCATACTGCGCGCCGGACTTGCGCATCTCCTCGGAGTAGGCGTCCAGAATCACGCGAACTTCCTCGTTGATGCGGTCTTCCAGTGACAGTTCCTCGACCAGTCCAGCGGCGACATGGGCTTCGGTCGCTTTCGGGTCGCTGGTGGTGATCATCTTGGCGTCGATGAGATGCTTGACAGTCCGGCGGGCTAGATACCCGATGTAATCGCGGGAGAAGATCATGGGCTAAGGCTCAGGATAACGCACCAGGCCACCCTCTGTACACAAGCAGGCCAAGATTCATTGGATTTGCGATTAGAAGGTCAAATTCAAAGTCAGATCGGGGAAGCTGTTTGTAATCAGAAAGGCGGCGTTGGTCTGCTGCGGCGCGCTTGATCGGAGCAATGTCGGCGCAACTCCCTGAAGGTTCACCACTTCAATCTCATAAAACAACTCCACCGCATTAGGGGGGCTGGTCACCGTCCAGGAAAAGGGGATCTCCGCCGTACAGGCAGCCGTCGAACCGGTCAATCGAGTCTGGCCCAACGCAACGGGCGTTGCAGAAAGCATCTGATTGCGCAGGTCAACTCCACCAGGAATTGGCGCCATACGCGCCCGGCAGGTGAGAATGCTGCCGGCCGGCAGAGTCGAAGCCAGATTCACATGGAAGACAACTGAATAGACACCGCTTATGGCGATCGGGGCGTTGCGCGCCTGCGGAACTCCACCAGCCCGCGCCGGGACCCAGGCCAGCAACATCGCGCCCACCAGCAGCAGATTGCGTATCAGCGTCATGGCCGGCCTCCATGATGCGCTTATCGGCTTTGCCAGCAAAAGAATTCGCCGCCCGATGAGCGGACGGCGAACCAAAGTACCATTGCGTTCTTCGCGCAAGTCGTTGTACTGAAATGCTTCTACACCTTCACCTTCTGAATCAACTTTACCGGGTAATACGAGTTGCGAGTGTATTGGCGCGCCATGCGGTTGGTATTGAAGTAGGAGCCGTTGAAAGCAACCGTGGTGCGCATCAGCGCGGCCCACTTTTCGGGCGCATCCAGGTAGAGCGGAACCACGGCTGTTTCCAGCTTCTTATAGAGCGAATCAGCTTCAGCGGCATCATCCGCGCCGTCCTCGATGGCCCAGCCGGTAAAGCCCTCAATCCAACCCTCAATCCACCAGCCGTCCAAAATTGACAAGCTGGGAACGCCGTTCAGCGCGGCCTTCATGCCGCTGGTGCCGGAGGCCTCATAGGGTCGGCGCGGCGTATTCACCCAAACATCCACGCCTGCGCTCAGCAGCGCGCCCAACTTCCAGTCGTAATTCTCCAGATAGATGATCTTCAGTTGCTCACTCGAGAGCTGCAAAGCATCGGAGACAACCTGCTGAATCAGCGCCTTGCCGGGATCATCCTGGGGATGAGCCTTGCCCGCGTAAAGAATCTGCAAGCCTCCGGCTTTATTGGCAATCTCGGCCAGCCGCTTGGGATCGGTAAAGAGCAGCGTAGCCCGCTTGTAGGTGGCGGCGCGGCGGGCAAAACCCAGCGTAAGCACCTTGGGATCCAGCACCTTTTCAGTGCGCCGGGCCACCTCTTCCAGCAGTGCGGCCTTGTTGTGCGCATGAGCCGCCAGAATATCCGGCTCTGGAATATCGATGGCGCTGCGCAGGTAAAGGGTGTCTCTGCGCCACGACGGAATGTGCGTATCCAACATATTCTGAAAGGCTTCAGAGACCCATGTGGGGGCATGAACACCGTTGGTGATGGAGTCGATGACAAACTCCGGGAACATAGCCTGCGAAACCTTGGCGTGCTGCATCGCCACACCGTTGGCATAGCGCGAAAAGCGCAGCGCCAGCAGCGTCATATTCAACATTCCGTCGCGAAAGCAGCCCAGTTTCTCAAGGCGCGCTGTGCGGTCGCCGCCCAGGATGCGGATCGCCTGCTCGGTCGAGAAGCGGTCATGACCGGCTGGAACCGGGGTGTGCGTGGTGAAGACGCACTTTTTGCGTACCTGATCCATGTCGGTTTCCGTGGCCGCGCCCAACGGCCCGCCGCCCAACTGGCTCTCCAGCAGCGCCAGCGTCAGCAGCGCCGCGTGGCCCTCATTCATGTGGAAGACGTTTACCCGGTGGCCCAAAGCGCTGGCCATGCGCGCCCCGCCCATGCCCAGCACAATCTCCTGCTGCAAGCGGTAGTTGGTGTCGCCGCCATACAAGTGATCGGTCAGGCCACGATCCCAGTCTGAGTTGCCCTCCAAATCCGTGTCCAGAAGATAGATGGGCACAATATGCCCGTACCGGCCCACGTGGTCATAGCGCCAACAGCGCACTCCAACTATGCGGTCTTCCACGCTGACCGTCACCCGCGCTGGCTCTTCCGTGCAAAAATCGGCGGGATTCCAAGGCTGAATGTCCTCCGTCTGCCGTCCCGCAACGTCCAGATGTTGCTGAAAATAACCCTTGCGATGCACCAGAGAAAAAGCCACCAGCGGAACGCCCAGGTCGGCCATGGAGCGCAGCGTGTCTCCGGCCAAAACACCCAGGCCGCCAGAGTAGGTCGGCATGGCCGGATGAATGGCAATCTCCATGGAGAAGTACGCCACCAGCCCTGACATGGGAAAAGTCTCGTAAGAGAACGGCTTGGATGATGTGGGTTGCATAGATAACTTGCCTCCGCGACGCCCCCTGAAAGTAGAGCAACGCTCTGGGAATAAGAATCTGAGACGAATGACCGGTCGATGACTGTCGTGTCCGGCTGAGTTCGGGATCAACTTCCTCCGATTTTACCAAGGAATCGAATGAAAATCCCATGGTAACGGCAGATAGTTGCGCTAAAAATCCAGATCGGGCGGTGTGGACCGTTGAATCGAACTGCGCCACATATGTGTAAATCAGTCGCAATTGAAAGAAATCAGAGGAAAGATCCAAGATTCATCCCTTGCGTGTTCGATATGGATCGGAACCGAATTTCACAAGAAGATCAAACCTCTCGACACCAATCGGTATCCGGTTCAGAATGAAAAGTGCCAGAAATATCTTGGAAAAATGAAGGCGAGATTGTATCGTCTGGCGGGTGCTCTGCCGATAAACACATCAAGATTTTGACGCTGTGTGAAGATTTGCGGATGCAGAGGGAAAGTTTCGACTTGAAAGCTGTCATATCATCTTCCGCGGTTGCCGCAGGAATGCGCCGCGCTCCAGTGGAGAGGAAGGTTCTGTTGGACTGTTGCGTCCCGGCGCGGCAGAGTTTGCCAGTTCCTGGATTTCGATTCCATTGGGCGGCTTTGGCGGCTCTGCTCATGTTGGTTTGCCGGACTCCGATTGCGGCAAGCAGTGAATTAGCCAAAGAGCAGTCAGGCGCTTTGCCCACGCTGACCACAGCCCGGCAGGCGCACGGTCTATCGGCGGCGGAGGCGGCGCGCGCCTATCCTGTTCATCTTCAGGGGGTTGTCACCTACTTTGATCCGGATTATGGAATCGGCTTTGCGGCGGTCTTCCTTTGCGATTCCTCGGGCTGCGTCTTCTTCCGGCCTCTGTCCAACTCCATCGGTCCGCTGCCCGCTGGAACCATGGTAGATGTGCAGGGTGTGAGCGGCGTGGGAGATTTTGGCTCGATCGTCATCAACCCCGCGGTTCGTGTCATCGGACACCGGCCTCTTCCGCCTGATCCACCGCGGGTTACGCTGACCCGCCTGCTGACCGGAACCGACGACGCGCAATGGGTCGAGGTCGAGGGTATCGTTCATAACGCTGATGAGTACCCTCGCAGCGTGACGTTGCATGTGGCCTTGATCGACGGAACGATCAGCATGACTTTGCCGAAGGAGCAGGGTGCGAATTACATCGGCCTGATAGACGCCAAGGTAAGAATCCGCGGCAACGCCGCACCCACGGTCAATTCTGATTCGCAGTTGGTCGGCGTCCATCTGAAGGTTCCCAACCTATCCGCAATAACGATTTTGGAACCGGCTCCGGCCGATCCTTTTCAGCGGCCCCCCACTCCCATCAACAGGCTGCTGCACTGGGACAGCTATTCCGATTCCTTTCATCGCGTGCATTTGCGCGGCATTGTGACCCTTCAATGGCCAGGCTCATCGCTTTGCATTCGCGACGCAACAGGCGGAATCTGCATGCAGACGAACCAAAATCTGCCTTTCGCCCCGGGCGATTTGGTTGACGCGATTGGTTTTGTGGGAACCGAGAACAATGAGCCGATGCTCACTGGCACCGATCTTAGACGGGTTGGAACCGGAGATCAGGTTGCCGCCATCCAAATCTCTGCCGAGCAGGCGTTGCAAGGCAATTTGCACTCTCAACTCGTCCAGATCGACGGCCGTTTGATCGGAGAGGATGATGCCACATCCAATGTGAACTTGATGCTGGCTGCGGAAAATACCGTATTCTCGGTTTTGCTTCCAAAGACTTTGCTGAATACTCCGGCAAGTCCTTGGAAGGTCGGCAGCAAGTTGCGGGTTACCGGCATCTGCGCCGTGCAACTGGATATCCGAACCCATTTGCGCGAAGGGAAAACCGTTCCCAAATCCTTCCGCATTATGCTTCGCACACCTCAAGACGTTGTCATCCTGGAACAACCATCCTGGTGGACTCCCGGCCATATTCTTCTGCTTTTGGCTTTGGCGCTCTTCGGCACGCTCTGCATCCTTGCCTGGGTGATGGTGCTGCGCAAGCGCGTCGAACATCAGGCGATTCTGTTGCGCGAAAGCGAGAGCCGCTTCCGCCACATGGCGCTGCACGATGCGTTGACGGGTCTGGCGACGCGCATTTTGCTGGAAGACCGCCTCGATACCGCCGTGGAAGCCGCCAAACGGCATCAAAACAGTCTGGCTCTTCTGATGATCGACATCGACAAATTCAAAAGCACCAACGACACCTTCGGTCATTTGGGCGGCGATGAGGTGCTGCGGGTTGCCGCAGACCGCTTGAAGCAGGCTGTTCGCAGAAGTGATACGGTCGCCCGCATGGGAGGCGACGAGTTTGTTGTGCTGTTGCCGGAAATCAGCGATTCTTTGATGGCGGAGAGTATTGCCGCCAAGATCGTAAAATCACTGGCCGAGCCTGTTCACTTTATGGCATTCCAGATTCCGGTCTCTGCCAGCGTCGGCGTGTGCGTGCTGGCTTCTGAGGATCTGGAGGCGGAGAGCTTGTTGAAAGCCGCCGACGAGGCGCTCTATATAGCCAAGGCGCGCGGGCGAAATTGTTATCATCTCTTCGCGGCCAAAGCAGATGCGGACCAGCCGGAACTATAATCTCCCCATGTTCTTCAGCGGCGATCCTCGACGGCGCACGGTGGCTTTCTATGCCAGCGCGTTCATGCTGATCCTGGTCGGGTTTGGCGCCTTTCAAGCCATCAATACAACGCTGCCGGTAAGGATCTGGCATTACACCTTCAATGTGGATTTTCTCAACCCTGAGACGGCCGGTGAAACACTGCTCTCCACCGTGCTGATGGTGCTGGTCTTTCTGCTGCTGCTGCTGCTGCTGGTGCTTCTGCTCAGGAACATCCTCAAGCTCTACGCCGGTCAGGGTAACAGCGGCCTGGGTGCGCGGTTGCGCTCCCGCATGGTTCTGGGCGCGGTACTGATTGCCCTGGCCCCTGCCTTCTTCATGTTTCTTTTCAGCTTTCTGCTGATGAACCGCTCCATGGACCGCTGGTTTTCTCCGAACATATCGGAGTTGCGCGACGACTCCACCCTCGTCGTCGTCGAACTGGCGCATTATGTGGCTAGCAATGCGCGCGGCGAGGCGCAGTCGATTGCCGCCACCGGCGCGGCGGAGAGCGATCTGGCCGCGCTCCAGGCTGTGCTGCTTTCGCACCGCATCACGCTCGACAATGGCTTTGTGGTCGTCTACGACAAAGCCAAGCGGGTCGTGGCCAGCTTTCAAGCGCCGCCTGAGATCAGCTCCTCCAGCTTGATTCCCTGGCTGGAGGAGGGCGGGCAGGGAAGCGCCATTGCGCTCAAAGGGCCTTTATCCCGCAGCCTGCTGACCGCCTCGCAGAGCAGCAGTGAACCGGTGCTGAGCGTGGCGGGCCGGGAGTACGCGCTGGGCCGTTCCGTTACCGCCTCGGGCAAGATCGTCGTGACCGCGCTGCCCATGCCGCAGGGTCTTAGTCAGCCGGCCATGCGCATTCGCTCCGGCTCGGCCACCTATCTGGAGCTCTTTCACAAGCGCAAATGGATTCGCAACATTCTCTTCCTTACCCTGGTCGTAATTACCGTCTTGGTTATCTTCCTGGGTGTGTGGGTGGCGCGCTTTCTTTCTCGCCAGATTACGCGCCCCGTGGAGGGTTTGGCCGTGGCCATGGCCGAGATCGCAGCCGGTCAATATGATCATCGCGTTGATCTGATTGCCACCGGCGAGATGGGCGAACTGGTGCGCGCCTTCAACGCCATGGCTGCCGACCTGGACACAAGCCGGCAACTGGCCGAGAGTTCCAGTGCGCAATTGACTGCGGCCAATTTGGCCATCGAAGAGCGCCGCCGGGAGCTGGAGACGATCGTCGAGACTATTCCTTCTGGCGTGGTGACGCTGGACGGCCGGGGAAGCGTCCTGCAATCCAATCGCGCCTTCGCTGCTCTGTTGGGCCGTCAGGTGGACTTCGGGCTGGGCGGCGAGAAGATTGAAGCCATCTTTCCCGCCGACTGCGCCGACGACATCACCGGAGTGATTCGCCGCGGACGGCGGATGGGTTTGGCTTTCACCGAGGTTGAATTCCACTCCGGCGGACGCATCCTCCATTTGGCCGTCACCGCGGCGCGCTTTGAGCAGACCCGTGGACGCCCCGGAACCGTGCTGGTGGTTGAAGATACCACCGAGTTGTTGCGCGCTCAACGGCAGTTGGCCTGGAAGGAGGTGGCGCAGCGGGTGGCGCACGAGATCAAAAATCCGCTCACCCCCATCGCCCTTTCCGCCGAGCGCATCGGACGCCATCTGGATCGCCCACTGACTGACTCGCCCGCCGTCATCCGCAAGTGCAGCGAGGTGATCTTGGGCTGCGTCGGCACGTTGCGTACGTTGGTGGATCAGTTCTCCGCGCTGGCCCAGTTTCCCGCCTCGCAGCCGCGCGCCTGCGAGATGAATCAAGTGGTGGATGCGGCTCTGGCGCTCTTCGCGGGCCGGCTGGACGGCATCACCATCGAGCGAAACCTGGCGGCGGAGCTGCCGCTGGTGCTCGCCGATCCGGATGCTATTCGCCGCGCTCTGGCCAACCTGATCGACAACGCGGCCGAGGCCATGCACGGCAGCTTGTTGCGTGTGCTAGGCGTGCAAACCGAGCTCAGCGAAGACGGCTCATCGGTCGAGGTGCAAATCTCCGATACCGGTACTGGTCTCACCGACGAAATCCGCGAGCGGCTCTTTCTGCCGTTCTATTCCACCAAACAACGCGGCACCGGCCTGGGACTTTCCATCGCCGCCAAGATCGTTCAGGAGCACGGCGGCAGCCTGAGCGCTGAGGCCAATTCGCCCAAAGGCGCGCGCTTTCTGCTACGCCTGCCCATTATGGAGCCGCTGCAGCAAGCCGAGGAGCAGCCGGAATCGGTCAGTGGTGATGTCCGTGATATAGTCTCTGGATAAGTTGATCTTTTGTACGCGCATGACTTCGATCGTTCAGAAATTGATGCAAAATGAATGGGGGGCTATTTTGCTCCCGGAATACAGCCCCTGCGAGCGGCAAGCGAACCTCTGGCCGCACCGCAGGTGCTGAGAGAATCGCACAGATGAATCACATTCTGGTAGTGGACGACGAAGCCGAGATTCGCTCTTCTCTTGAAGAGATTCTGCGCGAAGAGGGGTACGGCGTGGCCTGCGCTGCCAACGCCTCTGAGGCGCTGGTGCTGCTGGAGGACGCGCCCTATGACGTCGTCCTGCTGGACATTTGGCTCCCGGACCGCGACGGCCTGGACGTGCTGGGCGACATTCACGGCCAAGCCTCCGACACCCGCCCGGAGGTGGTCATCATCAGCGGCCACGGCTCCATCGAGACCGCCGTCAAAGCCACCAAACTCGGCGCGTACGACTTTCTGGAAAAGCCGCTTTCGCTGGAGCGCACGCTGATCGTACTCAAGAACGCCGTGGAAGCGCGCCGCCTGCGCACGGAGAACCTGGAATTCAAACGCCAATTCTGCCTGGCCTCGGCGCTCACCGGAGAAAGCGTTCCGGTCAAGGCGCTGCGCCAGCAGATTCGCCTGATGGCTCCCACCAATGGACGCGTGCTTATCTACGGCGAGTCGGGCACCGGCAAGGAGTTGATCGCCCGCGCCATCCACGCTGAAAGCCTGCGCCGCGACCAGATCTTTGTCGAGCTGAACTGCGCCGCCATTCCTGAAGCCCACATTGAAGGCGAACTCTTCGGCTATCGGCACGGCGTCCAGCCCGGCGGCCTGGCCGAGCAGCGCGGCACGCTTGAGCGCGCCGACGGCGGATCGCTCTTCCTGGATGAAGTGGGCGACATGAGCCTCAAGACGCAGTCCAAGGTGCTCACGGCGCTTGACGATCAGCAATTCACGCCGGTTGGCGGCACGCAGCCCATCCGCGTGGATGTGCGCCTGATCGCCTCCACCAACAAGGATTTGGAAGATGAGATCGCCAAGGGCAACTTCCGCGAAGACCTCTTCTATCGGCTGAATGTGGTGCCGTTTTTTGTGCCGCCGCTACGTGAGCGCAAGCAGGACATTCCGCCGCTGGTGCGCGAGTTTCTGGCTGAATTTGGCCGCCAGTACGGCCGCCCGCGCATGGAGGTCGGCGAGGAGGCGCTGGAGACGCTGGCCGCCTACCACTGGCCGGGAAACGTACGCGAGTTGAAGAACGTGATCGAGCGGGTGATGATCCTCAATCCCCGCGCGCTGCGCATCGAGCGCAAGCACCTGCCGCCGCTTACCCACAAAGCCGGCACGCGCTCGACGGAAGAGTTCTCCACGCTGCAGCAAGCGCGCGACGCCTACGAGCGTGAGTTCATTCTGAAAAAGATCGACGAAGCCCGCAACAACATGAGCCACGCCGCCGAACTGCTGGGCCTGGAACGCAGCCACCTCTACCGCAAGATGAAGGCGCTGGGCATCGCCGCGCGGGAGTAGGGAATAAGAATCGAAGCCCCAGATTTCATGGGCAAGACCTGAGTTGTCTAAGGTTTTGCACACGACTCCTTGCTCAAAATGATCCACGCCCATTTTGAATCAAAAAGGCGCGTGTCATAGCAGAAGGAAGCTGAATACAATTGACACGTTGTGTGACGCTACCTATAGTATCCTTTAAGGGGTAATACATAATGGCCACGCAACACATCGAATCGTTGAGTTTGTTTGATAGTGAAATAGAACAACAGTCGAGCCTTCCTGAAATTTTCCGAAAGATTTACTACCATCTCTATTCAAATAGTAAAGTTAGTCGAGCTGAGCTAATAATTGAGGACCTCTCTCTGCTCCTGTTGACTAAACTGTCTGCTGAGATGAACGGTGGCAAAGAAGCGTTGGCATCATACCTTGGCGGAAGAGGATCTGCGGATTCTGTGCTCCTGCCAATGCTTCGTAATGAGTTTCCGGAACTATTGGGATCCAAACAGATCTTCGCCTTGAATGATGCATCTCTCCGTATGGCTCTGTCTGATCTTTCTGAAGTAGACCTTTCCAAGGCTCCCGCGCACACGCTTGGAGAAGCATTTCAGGCATTGATTGGACCTCGCCTCCGAGGCGAAAAGGGACAATTCTTTACACCAAAATCTGTAGTTCGGGCAATGATTGAAATACTTGACCCGAAACCCGGAGAAGATGTGTGTGACCCTGCTGAAGGCACGGGCGGTTTTTTGGCCGAGACGCATATTTATCAGCTTCAGAAATACCCGCATTCAGACCTGAACGGGGATCTAATTGGAGTCGATAAGGATACAGGGCTCGCTCGATTGTCTGGCGCACTCATGAAGATCCTGAGTAAGGGACGTGCTCACGTCTACAACTTTAACTCGCTCTCTTTCGATGAGTGGATCGAACACACATTAAAACATCCGGAGGGGCAGTTTGATGTTGTGCTCACAAATCCTCCATTCGGAGCAAGGATTGGAATTCGTGATGAGGCAATCCTCAGTTCATTCGACTTTGGCCACATTTGGACCGCTTCCATAGACAAGAAGGAGAGATGGGTAAGAACTCGCGCTTTAAGCAGTAGCGAAGATCCACAGATACTCTTCTTGGAGCTTTGCGTTCGTATGCTCAGGCCCAACGGCAGGATGGGGATAGTGCTTCCGGAAGGTGTCTTTGGAAACAAACAGACAGCCTATGTTTGGGACTGGCTTGAAAACCAAGGGAGTATAACTGCGCTGCTCGACTGCCCCCGCACTACATTTCAGCCGGGAACTGACACCAAAACAAATATTTTATTCTTCCAGAAAACCGGAGTTTCCCAGCTTGACGCTAGACCGCAGACTAAAATTGCGGTCGCCCTGAATTGTGGTCACGACCGCAGAGGACGAGCGTATACGAGCAAAGGCCAGCCCTACCCAGATGATTTTCTAAGCATATCAAAATCAATTCACACCGCACATGCGCCGGAAAACTGGCGAAGTGTATCGCTGCATGGGGTACGTTACCTGGTTCCTCGATATTACTATGATATCGAAGAGGTCACGCTTCTTGAGAAGCAGTTAACATCCGGGGCCCGTGTCGCAACACTCGGTGAACTTGTAAAAGAAAGAATTCTGACTATTCGAAAGGGCCATGAAGTCGGTTCTGAATTTTATGGAACTGGTGACGTTCCCTTCGTTAGGACATCTGATATATCGAACTTTGAAATATCATCTGACCCGACAAAGTCAGTAAGCGATGAGATCTACGAATCATTTTCCGATCAACAAAAGCTCAAAGCCGGCGATACTTTGATTGTCGTTGATGGACGATACCGGATTGGGTCAACAGCCATGATTACAGAGCATAATGTACGCTGCGTGGTTCAGAGCCATTTGCGAATACTGAGTGTCTTAAAACCGCAAAAGCTTGACCCGTATGCATTGCTGTTTGCACTCAATCTTCCGTCCGTGAAGCTGCGAATACGTAGCCTGGTGTTCATTCAATCTACACTCGGAACGCTCGGCAACAGGATCAATGAGCTGCGAATTCCGGTTTTACAAGGAGATGGATCCTGGGCTTCACGTCTTGAGCGGTTCAAGGTTACTCTTCAGCGTCGCGCGGATCTCTTGGCGGATCTAAAGGCAATGAGTGGTCCAGATTATGAACTGTGATGCGTCCTGCACGCTCTAGAATTCCCAAAATCCAGTCATAAAAGTCGCCAAGATCTTTATCCCCCTGAGCGATATTGCAATGCCGGTGAGCAAATCCGACATTGCCCGGCGTGTGTACGCGTGGGTTTGCATGGGCAGTTTCGATCTCAGCTCTCCCTCTTCGAGCTTCATGGAATAACTCAAACCGCAGCGGAGCGCGGCACACCAGGCAGCCTGTAGCACCTTTGAGGATCGGCCCAAAATGATCTTCAAGATACATTTTCGTTTCAGGATCAGCTTCAGGTGCGCCTTCCATTCCATATACTAACCAAGCAAGGTACCGCGCAGAGCTCATACAGTCTTCGTATGTAGCGGCTTTCTGGCGCAGCTTGGCGACGACCCATGGCTTCAATGCGGCCATCTTAATCTCAAGTACTAAAAGTTCATCATCAGTCAGCAGCATTGTCCAGCGATGGATTCGGTTCGGACCAGCGTCTTTGCTCTTCCAAGAGGCACCGGTTGTCATCGTCGCATCCCGAACAATCTTTTCCCTGACTTTAGGAGCCACGTCGTTCAGGCCGTCCAGATATGTAAATTCTCCACAGGGTCCGCTATGGCCCGTCACTCTTTGGCATTTGTGACCGTCGGGAGGATCATATTTTGAGTTCGCGCGAGGACGAAGTACCTTTTCGCAGAGAATCATGACAGTATTTGCCCGTCCTATGGAGTTTCTCGTTGGATTCCTTCGGCTGCTCTGAGGAGTTCCGATGCCGAAATATTGAGTGAGGTCGCTAGAACATGAATGTTGAGCAGACTTACATTTCTCTCCCCGCGTTCGACACTACCAATGTAAGTACGATGAAGCCCGCAAATATGAGCAAGAGCCTCTTGGCTGAGGCTCGCTCGTTCTCGACGCACTCGAAGCGCAAGACCGAAGGATTTTAACTCAGAACTTGGTTCTTCAAATTTCATTCAAATTATGTTCCCACTCTGGATGACAATAAGGCGACCTCTTTTAAGTAGCACAACACATCGTGAATTTAATCGTACCCCTTCCATCAGGCAGTATGATCGCGGAAATAAATGGGAGACTAAAATATACGCCGCCACGCTTACGGCGAGCGGTTTTACTTTCTTGCGCTTTTTTGGCTAAGCGCCCCGAAGATCATGCCGATCCTGGAGACGAAGCCAGAGTTTGGAATTAAGTTGAAAAATTTTCGAGGCGGATCACTATGGCATAACAATGCGCTCGGCCAGATCGGGCGCTACCATTTGGAAGTGCTTCACGTTCCAGGTGTAGATGCACTCGGCTTCGATCTTGCGGGCGCAGGCCAGGATCAATGCGTCGTAGATGATGCCGCCGGGAAGTTTCAACCTCGCCGTACGGTGGATAGTTTGGAATACTTCGTCGGCGGTCAAACTGACGCAATGCAAGTTAGTCTTGAAATGCTCAAGAAGAAGTTCCGCGCTATCGGGTCTGATCCTGTTAGGCGGTTTCATGCCAGTCAATGAGGCGTAAAGTTCAGCCAATGAATGTGCGGCGCAAGAGCTTTCGTACGGTGAGAATTGCTGCACTAATCTGCAACTCACCTCGTGGCGGTGATCAGCCTCCCGCACGGCGACCATCAGCACGGATGTATCGAAGAATACTTTCACTTGAGCCCGCTGCCTTCCAGGATGCGCGCTTCACGCTCGGCGTAACCCTGGCGAATCAACTCAGTGACATCTACCTCGGTGTTTGAGCCACCAGAGATAATCCACATTCCATTCTTCTTGAGGAGTTGAGGTTCCAGGAATGCCTGCTCAAAGACCAATCGCTCTCCGTTGCGCTCGATGCGCAGACGGGTGCCGGGGACGAGATGCAGATCGTCACGCAGTTTTTTGGGAACCACGATGCGACCGGCTTTGTCGATCTCCACAATGGTATTCATAATGGCATTTTACCATAGTAAATACCATTTAATCTCCGGTCGTTGCTGCTGCCGTATCTTGATGGTAGATGGATGTGCAGTCGATCGAGAGGCAAGTGCCCAGCTCGCTGAAGTTCATATCCCAGCGGGGACGGTCTTCGGCTTCGAGGGCGGTCAGGCCGTAATTGGAGGTGCGCAGGATTTCGTACCAGATATTTTGCGCCTGCCAGAGGTTCAGCTCGAAGGGCAGTTCGGCCAGCAAGCGGCCCAGCGTCAGGGCGCGATCCAGCGTTTCCAATGAACCTGAAGACATCTGGAGATCGATCATGGCGCGCTTCATTCGACCGTCGGCAAGGAAGGAAAGCGTAGCCGTTTCAAGGGGAACTTGATCGGCTTTGGCCAGCGAGAGGAAGGAGCGCAACTGCGGCTGATCGATAGGTTCGGCTTCAAGAGCGCGGCGCAGACCGGCGTTAATGGCGAAGCCCGCAGCCAGGGTGAGCGCCGGGGGTTTGGGCAATCCGGCTTGGGAGAGATAGTGCAAGAGGCTGGCGTGATCCTGGTAGATAGCGGTGAGGGAGTTTTCGATATCGGAGAGCGTTGAAGTGAGGATCAGTTGCACGATGCGGCGCTGCTCGTCGGTGAAGAGCGAGGTCAAGGAGTAGTCGATGTGGCCGTAGTAGCGGTCCAACAGGCGAATTACATCAGGAAAGTCCGCGTGCTGAACGCGGTCGGCGGCCTGCTTGGCAAAGGCTTCAAAGGCTGCTGCATCCTCCGGCTCGTAGGCCTTGACCGCGGCGGTAATGTTTTGATCGCCAAAGTGGAGCACGGCAAAGGAAAAGCTCTTCTGCTTGCCGGTGATGGCGCTGACGATTTTGACTCGCCCCAGGGCCAGCCGACCGCGGCCGGAGCTATACAGATCGTAGGAGTTGCGCCATACGCGATAGCAAAAGAGGTCGGTCTCCTCGGCATAGGAGGAAAAGATCGAGCTGATGGCGTAGTGCGCGGCCACCTGCTCCAATCCCAACTGTTTGGTGGCGACTTGTTCGAGGTAAATCTTTTCGCCGTCGCCGGCCGCGGCCACGTTGGAGTGCGCCTCGGTCAGGCGCAGGCGAAAGGCCGGCTCCAGCGCGGCGGCCTGCTCTCCAAAGATCTCCTGCGCCAATTGCAGCACTCGCGCGGCATAGGCGATGATCTGCACGGTCTCGATGCCTGAAAGGTCATCAAAGAACCAGCCGCAACTGGTAAACATGAGCTGAGTGTGGCGCTGCATCTCCATCAATTGCAAGGCGGTTATGCGTTCCAGCACAGAGAGCGGGTGAAGTTGATGCTTGCGGAAAAAGCGCTCCACGGACTGCGGACTGTGATCGAGGACAGCCTCGATATACTCGTCGCGCGCCTCCCATATATCCTTGAAGAGTTGCGCGCCGGCGGCTTCGGTCAGCGGGACCAAAGCGTCGCGCAGCTCATTCAGCGCGAGCCGTAGCGGAGCGCGCCAGGCCTGATTCCAGCCTCCGTGGCCGCCGTTGCAACCGCAATCGGAGCGCCAGCGCTCGATGCCGTGAATGCAGCTCCAGGATGTGTTTTCAACGATTTCGGCTTCAAATTCCGGCGGAAATTGCTCCAGGAAGTTGCCGTAATTGGTTAGATTGACAGTGGGATCTTCTTCCAGCAGTTTGAGCGCGTAGGCCAGCGCCATCTCGCCATACTTGTGGTGATGGCCGTAGGACTCACCGTCGGTGGCCACATGCACCAATTGCGGGTTGGAGTTGTACTCGAAGCCGGACTTGAGCCGTCCGCTGAGGGCCTCACCAGAGTTGAGCAGCCCTTCAAAAGCGATGGCGCGCGAAGCGGGGCCGTCATAGAAAAAGACGGCGATGGATGCGCCAGAGGAGAATCGGACCAGATAAGGATGGGTGGTATCCACGTTGGCGTTGGGCGTGTCGGTCCAACTTGCGCCGTCCGTCAAGCTGCGAAAACGCTTGCACTGGTGCGGCGCGAGCACGGTAAATTTGATGCCGTGCTGGGCCATTAACTCGAGCGATTCGTTGTCAGCGGCGGTTTCAGCCAGCCACATCCCTTCGGGCGGCAAACCGTAGTGGCGCTGATAATCGGCAATGCCCCAGCGGATCTGGGTGATGCGGTCGCGCCGGCTGGCCAGCGGCATAATAATGTGGTTGTAGACCTGAGCCATGGCCGAGCTGTGGCCGCCAAAGGCTTTGCGGCTGCGCCGTTCGCCGTCCAGAATCATGCGATAGGTGCGCGGCGCGTTCTCCAGCAGCCAGCTCAGCAAAGTGGGGCCGAAGTTGAAGCTGATGCGCGCGTAGTTGTTAACGATGCGCGTGATCTTGTTCTTGTTGTTGACGATGCGTGCCGCGCCGTTGGTCGAGTAGCACTCCGCACAGATGCGCTCATTCCAGTCGTGGTAGGGCGCGGCGGTGTCTTGCGTCTCCACCGTCTCCAGCCATGGATTCTCGCGCGGCGGCTGATAGAAATGTCCGTGAATGCAGATGAATCGCTTGTTTGCCGCCATGCTTGCCTATCCCTTTGCCTGTGAGCCTATTCGACCATTGTAGAGGTTATCGGCTGGCCGGGGCTGTGGCCTTAGCCAAATCGCAGGCTCGCCACAGATACCAACTGGCTACGGAGCGGAAGGGTGCCCAGCGCTTGCCGCGCTTGAGCAGCACTTCGGGCTTGGGCAGATCTTCAGCAGCCAGCGGGCGGGTTTTGGGCAGGCGCAGGAAGGTGAGCGCAAAGCCTTTGCGCACGCCGTAGTCGGTGGACGGCAGAACGTCGGGTCGTCCAAGACGAAAGATTAGAAGCATCTCCACGGTCCACGGGCCGATGCCACGCACCTGGGTAAGATGTTCGACAATCTCGGCGTCGGCCATTTTCATAATCGCCGCGTGCGTGGGGACGGTTCCATCCAGTGTGCGCGCGGCCAAGTCTTTGAGCGCACGCGACTTGTTGCCGGAGACGCCCGCCGCGCGCAGTCTCTCGTCGGGTGTGTCGAGCAGCAGTTGCGGAGTGGGGTTGCCGCCGTAGAACTCACGCACACGGGCGTGGATGGTAGCCGCCGCCTTGCCGTTCAACTGCTGATAGAGGATCGACTCCAGCAGCGACTCGAAGGGCGACTGCTGCGCGTCGAGCTTGAGGGTGAAGGGGCCGGCGCGGTCAATCAGCGCACCCAGCTTGGCGTCGGCGGTGCGCAGATGCGCCAGTGCTTCATCAGGATCAAAGGGAAGTTTGCGGCTGCGGCCATTGTGGATCATAGTGGGAGTTTAACCCACAGCAAGCCAGATGTGCTTGATTCGCGACGTTTCCGTTGCTCGTGCCGGGAAATCGAGCTGTGCAAAATGATATTTACCAAACAATTGAAATTTGCCTCAATTCTTACCGCACCGAACCGGGATGCAGACGACCTCCCCGTCTGCATCCCGGCGTGCGGGGCTATCTTATAGACTCCTCAGGATTTCTGCCTTCTTGGCGTCGTACTCTTGTCTGGTAAGCAGACCTTGCTTGAAGAGGGAATCGAGCTTTCTCAAGCGCTCCTCGACCGATCCGGGTGCAGCCGGTGCTGCCTGAGCGGGCGGTGGAGGAGGGGGCGGAGGCTGATTGGCAATCTCCTGATCAAACTTCTCCGTCCTTTCGGCCACCTGCCTCCTTTGAGCATCCAACTGGGCTGCTTTGGTGGCTTCAGCAATCGTATCCGTTACAATCTGGCCCCCCTTCAGCTTGTCCGATTCGGACAAATAGTAGAGTGCTTTCTCATTTTGATTGACCAGCAGATAGGCAAGACCAGCGTTGTAATACGCGTGGGCCATGCTGCTGTCTTTCAACTTGGGCCAGGTCTTGCAAGCGGCAATGTTCTCTTCTGACTGGCGAACAACGCCATTGAAGTCGTTGGCTTTGAGCAGGTCGTATGCAACAACCATGTTGCATTCCTTGTCATTGAAAAAGTACAGCTTCTTTTCCTCGGTCCAGGGAAGAAGAAAGGTCGATGCGTCATAGACCGCGCGACCGATGGCGTCGTCGCGCACCGCGGGCCGTGCTGGGAATTCCGGTGGCCCTTGATTGGAGTGATTGACAAGCTCAGCATCCTCAACGATGGGACTTGCAGAGAAGATTCGGCCTGTCGCGAGATCCACGGTCTGGAGGGTGCCCCGGAGATGCGCGTCTACAACGGCGTCAAAGCTGCGCTCAATATCATTGTTATGATTCTTGTGTTCAGCGTAGTTGCGATGCTGCTCGACGTTGCATTGCGAGATCTTGACAAAGATCAGAGCGGTTGGACCAAGCCATTTTCCCATCCGCGCAGCACTCTGCTGGTCCATTGAGCCGGTAAAGCCGAAATGCTGCTGGTCCATCATGGAACGCAGGCGATGACGATCAACCACTTCCATGCCATTGGAGACCAAGGTTTGGGAGAGTCGATCCAGGATTTCATCGGAACATTCGCCAAACGATGGCCCGAAAGCCACTTTTTTGATATTCAAACCCAAACGCGGCGGATGGGTGAGGTTGACTGTGACTTGAGGCTTGGTGAGCATATCCCAAAGTTGAGCGTGCGCGGCAGGGCAAATCAGGATGCCCATACACAAGATGCAAAGACTAAAAACCATACGTTGGCGGCAAATTTGTTTAGATTTCATAGTGATGGATTCTAGCATAGTGAAAGTTAGTCAAGCTCGATAATTATTTTCTGGAAGACCTGCCGCGAGAATGGAATTCCAAATTTGAAAAAGTCGCAAGAGTGGATGACGTTGACCGGCGGTCTCTGCGCTTTGAATCATAAGGGTATCAAGTGCCGTGCCGGGATTTTGTTCCGGCGCGGAGGTGCGCAAAATTCATTTCCGGCTGCGCATTTTTGGCTAGTGGCTGTAGAATCCATGGGAGACGGACGAGGAGCGCCAAACGATGAAGATGCGGCCGGGAACACAGACGGGATTTTTACTTTGCGGCAAGGAATGGACGGACGGAGAGGCGCTTGAGGTTCGCTCGCCGTGGGATAACGGGCTGGTGGGACGGGTGACGGTGGCGACGCGGGCCGATGCGCGCCAGGCGGTGCATCACGCCGCAGCCAGTTTGCGCCGCACGCGCGCTCTGCCACGCTGGAAGCGGCGCGAGATTCTGGAGGATGTGGCGGCCGCGCTGATCGAGCAGAAGGAACGCTTTGCGCAGTTGATTGTGGCCGAGGCGGGAAAGCCCGTGCGCATGGCGCGGGCGGAGGTGGATCGCGCCGTGCTGACCTTCAAGACGGCGGCCGAAGAGGCTGCGCGGCTGGGCGGCGAGAGCATTCCGCTGGACCTGATGGAGGGCAACGAGGGCCGCTGGGGGCTGGTGCAGCGCTTTGCGGTGGGTCCGGTGCTGGCCATTACGCCCTTCAACTTTCCGCTGAATCTGGTGGCGCACAAGCTGGCTCCAGCGATGGCTGCCGGCTGCCCGATCATTCTGAAGCCTGCGCCACAGACACCCTTTACCGCGCTGGCGCTGGGCGAGGTGATTCTGAAGGCTGGCTGGCCGGCCGAGGCGCTGGCCGTGCTGACGCTGAACAACGCCGATACCGCATGGCTGGCGGAAAAGGAAGACGCCCTCAAGCTGGTCAGCTTTACCGGCTCAGCGCGGGTGGGTTGGGAGATCAAGGCTCACTCCGGCCGCAAGCGTGTGCTATTGGAGTTGGGCGGCAACGCGGCGCTAATCGTACACGGTGACTGGCCTGATCTGGACGATGCGGCCAGTCGCGCCGCGCACGCGGCCTTTGGGTACGCTGGGCAATCCTGCGTCAGTGTGCAGCGTGTCTTTGTGGAGCGGCGCGTCTTTCAGACATTTCTGTGGAAGGTGGTGGAGGCGGCAGGCAAGCTGGCCACTGGCGATCCGACGCTGGAGGCGACCGAAGTCGGTCCGCTGGTGCGGCTGGCGGAGGCCGAGCGCGTGGAGGCTTGGATCAAGGAGGCGGTGGAAGGCGGGGCCAAGCTGGTGGCGGGCGGCGAGCGCCATGGTTCGATGATTGCGCCGGCTATCCTGACCGGAACCAAGCCAGGCATGAAACTGCGCGATGAGGAGGCTTTCGGCCCGGTGCTGGCTATTGAGCCCTACGAGGATTTTGAGCAGGCGCTGGCGGATGTGAACCACACCAAGTTCGGCCTGCAAGCCGGTCTGCTGACCCGCGACGCCGGCCACATCCTCACCGCATTTCGCGAGCTGGAAGTGGGCGCTCTGATCATAGGAGACACGCCAAGTTGGCGCCTGGACCCGATGCCCTTCGGCGGCGTCAAAGACTCCGGGCTGGGACGGGAAGGCATACGGTCGGCCATCGAAGAGATGACTGAGCCACGCATGCTGGTGCTGGCGGGGGTATAAGTTCTAACTTGCTACGGCGCGGAAGTTACTCCGCGCCGTAATTTGATAGGCAAGTTCGTCTGGACAGGCGTTCAATTATGCCTTGGACTTTTGCGCGGCCCAGCGCTTGCGCTGTGCCTCGGCAATCCGCTGCCTAGCTTCAGGGCTGAGTGTGCGGCGCTTCTTGGTCTTGGCAACCTTGGCGGCCTTGGGAGCCTTGATAGCCTTTTCTACTTTGACAGCCTTGGCGGGTCTGCCAACTTTGGCGGCCTTGGCGGGCCGACCGACTTTCTTGGTGAGGCGCTCGGTGATCTTGTCGGCAATTTTGCCGGTGTTAGCCAGCAGGGAGCGGACCTGCGTGAGCTTTGCAATTTCTGCGTCGATTTGGGCAAGGATTGAATCAATAGCCATGCATCAAGGATAACTCATAAATCCACTTTTGCACAGCTTGACGAATCTACTTCTCCACTAATCCGAAACTAATTCCTTCGATTTCATTCCGGCTTACCAATGGCCTTCTCCTGATAAGCCTTCTGCAGGATGGAAAAAGCCTGCTTTTTCTCACCTTGGTCAGAGATAAGTCCCTTGCGGTTGAACTCATCCTGAATGCCCGTCAAAGGCCGATTTGGCGAACGAAAGTCCATCAGAATCCATGGGCTCATGCCTCTTAGTTGCGGAATACGATTTAACATTCCCAGTTGGTGGCGATAGATATTGGCCTGATACTCTTCGGTCCAGCGCTCATTCTCATCGCCATGCAATCCGGCCTTGGCGCCGCCGCCAAACTCGCTCACGATCAGAGGCTTCTGGTACTCTACGCGCCACTCGGTTGTATCTGCCGCTTCAGGATGGCCTTCATACCAACCTATATATTCGTTGAAGCCGATCACGTCCAGTGACTTGCCCAGCGGATCATCAATGACTTTTGTCTTGCCCTCGCCGCGCACAAGCAGCGCGGCGGTAATCAGACGCGTGGGATCAAGCTCACGCGCATGCGCGGCTTCGGTTTCAATAAAGCGGGTGCGCGCCTCGGTATTCGGTGTTTCATTGGCCATCGACCATAAGATGATGGCGGCGTGATTGCGCGAGGTTCCTATCTCCTCATCCAATTGCTGCTCGGCCTTGTCCAGCACCTTTGGATTGTCAAACTGCAAGGCCCAATAGACGGGATTCTCCGACCACACCAGCAGGCCCATGCGGTCCGCCGCGCGCAGCATGGTTTCATCGTGAGGATAGTGCGCAAGACGGACAAAGTTGCAACCCAACTCCTTAGCCCATCCCAGCAGTGTCTCCGCGTCTTTATCGGTATTGGCGCGGCCGGTGCGGTAGGGCGCCTCGGCGTGAATCGAAATACCGCGCAGAAAGATCGGCTTGCCGTTGAGCAGGATTTCGGTTCCGCGTGTCTCCACAGTACGAAATCCTATTAGATCGTCAACGGTGTCCTGACCCGCGCTTATGCGAACCTTATAGAGCTTCGGTGTCTCCGGCGACCAGCGCTGCAATCCGTCAACCTTACCATGAAAATATACCCAGCCAATTTTGTCTGAACTTGTTGCCATCCTGGCCTTCAATTCAGGAATCTGCACATCCACCTTCGTATCGGAGATTCCCGTCGACGCACCTTTGAAATGCACCCAGCCTTCAATGACCGAGTCTTCCGTGCGGCTCAAATGCACATCGTATTGGTCGATGAAAGTCTCCGGCACTTCGATCAGGGAGACCGAGCGCGTCAGCCCGCCGTAGTTCCACCAATCGGTTTCGAGCGTGGGAACATTGTCTTCGCGGCGGGTATTATCGACGGCGGCCACGATAAAGTTGGCGCCTGCATGAATCGCCGCAGTCACCTCGCAGTTGAAGCTGGTGTAGCCGCCCTCGTGCTCGCAGACCTTCTGGCCGTTGACCCAGAACCAGGACTTATAGTTGGCCGCGCCCACGTGCAGAAAGACGCGCGTGTGCTCCTTGGGCTGGTAAGTGAAATCGCGCTCATACCAGATGGGCCCTTCGTAATAAAGGAGCGACTCGCGCTGGGTGTTCCAGTCGCCGGGAACCTTCAGCTTGGGGGCTTTGGAGAAGTCGTACTCGGTGGGAAAGGGATCGCCGGGCTTGGCCTTGTAGTTGCGGAACCAGCCGTCTTTCTTCTCCTGGTGATGGAAACTGAAAAGCCCGGAGAAATACGGATCGACGGTGGTGGCCCAATCGCCGTCCAGCGAAAGGGCGGGCCGGCGGTCGGCGCCCGTAAGAACGATGGGAGGCTCTGCGGCCCAGGCGGAAGAAGCGGCAAATGCCGCGACGCCAGCAATCAACAGGGAGATCAGGCGAGCGAAAGTTGGAATCGAGCGCGCCGGAGAAACAAAAGGAAGCCTCATTGCAATAACCTCTTCCGTATAAGAACAACCGATCTTCATTCGCATTTGAAGATATCATTTTGCCGCCGGGGTGTACAGGCGGGCGCTTGCAGCGTCACTCCGTTTCATTGATCTCAAAATCTGGCCCAACAAAGAATCAGGCGTGGACCGGGAGGTCTACTCCACAGCCGACCTGGAGGTCGGCACTACACGTTTGTACTCAACGAGTAAGAAGATACGGGTGGGAGAGAATGGAAGCTCAGCCGCTCACATTTACCTCAAAAATTACCCACAGATTACGCAATAAAATGCATACATTATGAGAGCATCCCGGAAACTATGCGAAGAAAACGGCAAATTGCGATAGGTCGCAAGAAAATAAATGGCTGACGAATTGCTCTAATTGGACTACAGTTCTCCAGTTTCCCCGACCTTCTGGAGGCCTTCCCTGGAGGTAAAATGAAAATCAAATTCCCTGCATTCGCTGTTCTGTCTGTTCTCTTCTGCGCAAGGTTGGCGAGCGCAACGGGCATCTCTTACGTTTGCGATCCGTCGATCCCGACCTCTGAATGCACAACTCTCAACACGACCATCGCCGGACAGTATGCCAGCACCTTCAGCAATGCCAACGCCTCTATCTACATCACCTTTGGCAACACCGGGCTGGGCTCCAGTTCGCAGTATTTGAATTTTGTCTCCTATGCCAGCTACACAACTGCTTTGATTGCAGATTCTTCGGGCGACGCGGTGGATACCGCCGCGTTGGCCAGCCTTCCGGGAACAGAGCCAGCCATTTTCGGCGGCGGCAATATCGAAGTGACAAGTGCGCTGGAAGAGGCGCTGGGACTTGGAATGGGAGCAGGCGCCACCTCCAGCCTTGGCTACTGTGCCATCCCCGGCAGCGCCGGTTGTTACGACGGCGTCATTACGCTGGCTACTCCGTCGATGGTCGCTGGGTATGGCCAGGGCTACTACTACGGGACCGGAATCCAGGCAGCCTACGAGTACAACATCAATACCATCGTCGAGCATGAAACCGACGAGCTACTGGGCACATCTTCGTGCGTCAGCACTGCGGGCAGTTTGTCGGATGGTTGCGGAGGAACAGCGGCATCGGCGGTTGACCTCTTTCGATATCAGGCTCCCGGCACGCGCGTCTTTGAAAGCACCACCCCCGGCGCATACTTTTCCTATAATGGCGGCGCAACCAACGGAGCCAATGGCGCAACTTACAACACGCTGGCCAATGGCAACGATTACGCGGACTTTACGCAGAACTGCCAAGATGTGCAGGATGCCACGGGCTGCCTTGGCTCGACTCAGTACATTACCACCGACGGCGGCGCGGAGGTGAATATTCTGGATGCAGTGGGATACAACCTGAATGAGCAGCCTGCGTCGACTCCAGAGCCTTCCACGATGATTCTCTTTGCAACGGGATTGTTGGCGATGGCGGCGTTCGTCCACAGCAGACGCTCCAATGCTTGAGTACGCCTCGCCGCTTTGGGGCCTGAACTGCTTAAATGAGTTCAGAGGAACCTGATGCGCACGGCGATCATTGGCGGTGGAATTGCGGGGCTGGCGGCGGCTTATGAACTGGAGCAGGCGCGGCGCGGGGGAGCGGCGGCGGAGTACACGCTCTTTGAGGCGCGGGAGCGGCTGGGCGGCGTTCTGTCGTCGGAGATTGTCGGCGGCGCGGTGCTGGAACGCGGCCCGGATTCTTTTTTGAGCGAGAAGCCGGCGGCGGCGGCGCTCTGCCGCGAGCTGGGAATCGGCGATGAACTGACGCCTTCCAACGACGCCGACCGCAAAACCTATATAGTGGTCCGCAACCGGCTGATTCCGCTGCCGGACGGGCTGATGTTTCTGGTTCCCACCAAGCTGATTCCTACGGCGCTGACACGGCTCTTCAGCCTGCCGACCAAGCTGCGCATGGGGCTGGAGTTGTTGATCCCGCCGCGTCCCATCGGGCAGGATGAATCGGTGGCCGCGCTGGTGGAGCGACACTTTGGCCGGGAGACTGTGGAGAGGCTGGCCGATCCGCTGCTTTCAGGAATATTCGGCGGCGATGCCGTGCAACTGAGCGCCCGCGCCGTGCTGCCGCGCCTGGTGGAGATGGAGAGCCAGTATGGATCGCTGACCCGCGGAATGTTGGCCGCCCACCGCAAGATGCGCTCGATGGCCAAGGCCGCCGCGCAGAAGAATGGAGCAGCCGGTTCCCGCCCCGCGGCGCGGTCGATATTTACCGCAATGCGCGGCGGAATGCAGCAGTTGGTGGACGCCGTAACCGCGCGAATTGATCCGGCTTCGGTGCGGCTGGCTACGCCGGTCACTTCATTGGAGAAGACTGCCGGTGGCTGGAAGGTGACGGCTGCGGGCAAAACGGAGCTTTACGACGCGGTGATCATGGCCTCGCCCGCCTGGGCTGCCGCCGCGCTGCTCACCTCTGTGGACGCGGCACTGGGCGAGGATCTGAGCGCGATTCCGTACTCCTCGTCAATTACCGTGAACTTGGTTTACGACGAGGCACGGTTGGGTCAACTGCCGGAGGGCTTTGGCTTCCTGGTTCCCGCCGTCGAGGGTCGCACGATGCTGGCTTGCACCTTTGTGCATCGCAAATTTCTGGGGCGCGTGCCGCAGGGCAAGGCAGTGCTGCGCGCCTTTCTGGGCGGAATGAAGAACGAGGCTCTGGTCGCCGCCTCGGATGAGGAACTGGTGGCTACGGTGCGCCGGGAACTTAGTGAGATTTTGGGCGAAGCCGTGGTTGGGATTGCGCCGGAGCACGCGCAGGTCTCGCGCTGGAGTCGCGCCATGGCGCAGTACGCGGTTGGGCACGTGGAGAGGAAGCAGCGCATTGCCGAGCGCGTCGCCGCGCTGCCGGGGTTGCGGCTGGCCGGAAATGCCTATGATGGCATCGGCATTCCCGATTGCATCCGGCTGGGACGGCAGGCGGCCAAGGAACTGCTGGCGAGTCAGCAGGCTTGATCGGCTCCCACCCATTTCACAAAGAGCGTGAAATAGATGAGGCACGGAGTTCTGGGCTTATGATTGGAATCCAACCGAGCGTGGACCAGGAGGTCCACGGTACAGCCGGCCAGGAGGGCGGCGCTACAGGTTGAATTGCGGGTTAACGCGGCACCACGGGCAAGATCAGCGCGCTGGGATGCAGGGCGTCGCGCAGGATCGTATTAGTGGCCTTCACGAAGGTGGAGTCCGTGGCGGCATCCTTGCCGGTGTTCAGGTTGCGGTCGAAGCGCGGGAAGTTGCTGCTGCTGACCTCCAGGCGAATCCGGTGTCCCTTCAGGAAGACGTTGCTCGTGGCCCACATGTCGATCTTGTACTCGTAGACCTGACCGGGAACGATGGGCTTGGGCGCGCCGGTAGTCGATTCACGGTAGCGAGCGCGGATGATCCCTTCGGTCAGGTTGATGGCTCGGCCATCGGGGTAGACATCCACCAGCTTGGCGGTGAAGTCCGTATCCACGGCGGAGGATTTGGCGAAGAGGTCCAGAGAGACGGGGCCAGTTACCTCAAGATCGCTGTAGAGTGGCTCGGTGGAGTAGACAAGCACATCCGGACGGGCTTCGACTTCCTTCTGGTCGCGCGGACCAGCGGCGAGATGATTGCCATCGCAACAGAGCGGGCCGCCGACGGTGGGAACGGGGTTGGCTGGATCGTAAATGTAAGTATCTGAGGATGTTTTGGGCGCAGGTAATTCCTGCTTTGGATCGCTATATAGAAGACCGGCAGCTTTAGGGCCGTTGGCTCCATTGGCTGAATAAAGCCAGAAACGCGTCTCCTTTGCCCGTTCCAGCGGCCAAGCCTCTTCGTCGCGCCACTTGTTCTCGCCCATCACGAAGATGCGCACCGGCTTGTTGCCGGCGAACTCGTTCTGTTTGCCGAGGAAGAGGTAGTCGTACCAATCCAGGACGTAATCATTTTCATCGAACCTGGCGTTGGGTCCGAAGTCGAGCTCGCCGATTTTTTGTCCCCAGCCGGAGTGACCGCCGATGGCGACGATCAGCCGCTGGCCGTTGCGGGCCGCCTCGTTGGCGGCGTGAGCCTTCAAGCCGAGGTAGTTGCGCAGCGATCCGCCTTGAAAAATGTCGTACCAGGCGGCGATGGTCAGCGCGGGAACCTGAATCTTGTCGTAATTATCCTCGATGGACCATTGCTTCCAATAGCCGTCATAGGTTGGGTGGTCGAGCCAATCGAGGAAGTACGGGGCCTGAGAGCGAGTCAAAGCTGCGCCGTCCTGAGGAAGTTGGATATTAAAGACAGGGAAGTTCTTGAGCGGCAAAACGGTATCTCCCACCACCGCATTCGCCTGTTGGTTGATCCATCGGCCGTAGGTGTCTTGCGCCAAGCCGGAGGTCCAGGATTCATTGAACCATTGCTCGAAGGCGCCGCCCTGGTAGGTCCAGTTTTCGTGATAGTTGGAGGCGGTGACGATGGGGCAGATTCCGGCCAGATGCGGCGGTTGGCTGATGGCGGCAAGCATCTGCGTTGCGCCGACGTAAGAGCCTGAAAACATTCCGACTTTGCCGCTGGAGTGAGGCAGCGCGGCGGCCCACTCCACGGCGTCGTAGCCGTCTTCAATCTCATGCTTGAAGGGATACCACTCGCCCTCGGAGGCGTAACGCCCGCGCACATCCTGCGCAACGACCATGAAGCCGCGTGCGGCGGCGCGATGGCCAAAGGCGGCAAAGCCGTCCTTGTTGTAAGGCGTGCGCACCAGGAGTACGAAGAACGGGCCGTCTCCGGCTGGGCGATAAATGTCGGTGCGTAGCGTGACGCCGTCACGGGTCTTCATGGCAACGTTGCGCTCGGTGACGTCGGCGGTTTGCGCCTTTACGAGTAGGCCGGGCAACAGAAATATAACAAAGGCAAGCAGGCAAAGATTCTTTTTCAGCACGAGACTCTCCCTAGACAAAAGCCGTTACTATTCTATCGGTTTTCGCGTGGAATCCCACCCTAGCGGCAAAAACAAAAACGCCGCGAGGGTGGGGCACCCAGATTTTACGAGAAAGGGAAACCTGGATTTTACGAAGGTAAAGTACTTAGTTTTTTAGAGAGAAAGAATGTTTACATCCCTCCCTTGCCGAGCAGGAAGCCGATGCCGTAGGTGACGACGCCTTCGAGAGCGCCGACCGCGGTCATCTCCAAGCCGGAGGACCACCAACTGCGAACGGTGATGAGTGACTTGGCTGCGCCGACGGCGAAGTGCGCGGCGAGCGAGACTACGGCGGCGGCAATCACGGCGCTCATTCCATTCAGGAAGAAGAAGGGAATCACCGGGATGGCCGCGCCGATGGCGGTGGAGAGCGCGCCCGACCCGGCCGAGACCAGCGGATTGGCCAGCGCCTCTTCACTGGTTCCCAGCCGCTCACTGGCCAGCGCGCGCAGCAACTGCTCGGGGTCGTTGGCGATGTGATTGACCATCTTCTGTGAATCTTCTTCGGGCAGTCCCTTGACCTGGTAGTAGAGCGAGAGCAGTTCGCGCGCCTCGGGGCCGTTCATCTGGATGGCCTCGCGTTCGCGGGTGATCTCGGCGTCGTAGATTTCGCGCTCGCTTTTGGCGGCGAGATAGGCGCCGGAGCCCATGGATAGGGCGCTGGCGATGAGGCCGGAGACGCCGGCCAGCAGCACGTAATGGCTGGTCTGGGCCGGGTCGCCCATGGTGGCGCCGCTGACGCCGCTGACGATGCCGAAGATGGCTCCGAGGCCGTCGTTGACGCCGTAGATGGCGTCGCCGATCCAGCTACCGGGCTGCTTGCGGCCCTGCGCGCGCTTGGCCAACATCTCGTCCAGAACTGCCTGGGCATTGATTGTGTGCGTGCCGGAGGGTTGCGGATAGTGGCCGCGGAGGAGCGAACCCAACTCCTTGTAGTGGTCCTTTTCGTCCTCGATGACGTGCTCGAGGATGGCAATGGAATCCTCATCGCCGAGTGACTTCAGTTGCTCGCCGTAACCGGCGATGGCGCGGCTCTCCTCGATCTCCAACCGGCGCAAGGCCATACGGACACCACCGGCGCGATTGGCCAGCGAATCGGCATCGCCGCCCGGCTTGCCTTTATAAACCGGCTCGGTCCCGCCCAGCTCGGCGATGCGGCCATGCCAAAGCTCAGCGTGCTCCCACTCCGCGCCGGCCAGGTGGCGCAGCACCTGGGCGCGCACCGAATCGGTGTCCCGGTCGGCCAGTGCGGTGTAGGTATGGTAGCCCTCCATCTCGGCCTGCCAGTTGCCTTCGAGCGCCGCCAGTACTTTCTTCAATTTCGGAGTGCTCAATGTTCCATTGGCCATATTCATCTTCCTCGCTTTGCAATGAGAATACTGCATTGGGGGAAGTTTACGCAGCCCACGCGCCTGCCTCCAACAAAATACAAAAGGCGTTCCCGGCTATCGGAAACGCCTCTCGTGAAAGGAATCAATTCACTTACTTCTTTTTCTTGGGCTTGTCGGGTCCGAAGGAGGTGTTGTGGGTCTGAGTAGCCTCGGAGAGGATGCCTTTGACATCACCGGCAAACTTGCCGTTGGGATCCAATTCAATGTACTTCTGATAGGCCTCCGCGCAGCCAGGAGGCAGAATCATCTTCCCGGATACTGGGTCGATGGTAGCCTTTTGGATAAGCCCCTGGCCCTTGAGATAGTATGCGATTGCCAGCGTAGGATCAATCGCAATCGCCTTGTCAGCGGCGGCAACCGATGCATCGCCGTTGCCCAGATTGGACAAGATTACCGCTTCGTTCTTGTAGTAGCCAGCCGCGCCAGTTGGAAAGGCTTTAGCTGCCGCGTCGTAGGAATCGTTCGCTTCCGGAATCTTGCCGGTGCGCGCGTAAATCTCACCCAGGCAACTGTACGCAAGCCCTTGATTGGAAGGAAGCGGCTTCTTGGCGGCATCGACATCAAGCCCCTTCTTGAGGTTGGTCTCGGCCTCCGCGTACTTTTGCGCGTCATTTTTCACGCTGGCGATGTTGACCTGCGCCTGACCCAAAAGAATCCACAAAATGGCGGCGTCGGGTTTGGCCACCGTGTCCTTGAGCATCAAGGTCTCAATCTCGCCATACTTTGCGGCCTTGATTTCTCCTGTCTTGACTTCGATATCCGTATGGGTAGCTCCAGCGCCGAGGGCCTGTGCGGCGAGGGCAGGCGCGGCATCAGCATCCTTGTTGTCCTGGTTCACGGTGCTAATATCGGCGTTGAGATTCTTGACGACCGCATTGGTCTTCAACGCTTCCGCATTTTTCTTGCGGAATTCCTCCAACTGTTTCTTTTGATCGGGCGACATATTGTCGACGAATTCCTTGCGAGACATATCGTCATCGGCTTGAATATCCTTGCCGACTACCACCATAATATTGTCAATGTGATCGACTTCCTTGTCATGGGCCATTCCCGGCGCGCGGAAGACAATCTTGTAAAGGCCCGGAGGAACTTCACCTGAATACTCGCCGTTTACAACGGTGAAGACGCCCTCATCGGTAGTAATGGCATGCATTCCAGGACCGGATGCGGCCCGTTCGACTCCGACAAAGGTGATTGTGCCCTTGGATTCGGGCGCGCCGGTGGGGTTGGTTACGTGGCCGTGAACTTTGCCCGTAGGCACTTGCGACAGCGCGGGCAGAAGGGCAAATGCCAGCAGGCCCAGCCAAAGTGAAAAGTTGCGTTTCATCTTCTTCTCCTTGGGAGCAATCCGGGCAAAACCGCCCGTGAACTCCAAAAAAATTGATTCTCTTACCACTAGATCTCTGAGAGCGATGACCGGAGCGTAACCGAATCCGCGCGCGGGCCGAAGCTCTTCACAAACCCCAAGCTATACCCAGTCGCGGCAACAAACAAGAGCGCTGACCTGATCGACGGCGCAGAGGCGCGCGAACCTGTTCGACACTACATAGTAGCCCGTCTATCAGGCGGCTGCGTGTGGCCTCTATCACATAGTAAATCCCTCCGGCGCATCCCGGCATCTTTTCAAGTTCCTTGAGGCGGTTCATGGTTAATCAGGCCTGAAGATAAAAACGGTTAAAATGCCTTGTAAACGATGTCAGGCGCGGGCTGATTCAGCAGGACCGTGATGACCAGGGCGGCCAAGCCCAAGGTGGACGCGTAAACGACACGCGCGTAACGGCTTGTAAGCACGGGCCCCTCGGCGGTTTGGATCGACAGAAGGGCGGCGCGCAGCCACTCCCACAGCGCCAAAACCAACGTGGCAGCCAGCCAAGCGGTTGCCCAGACGCCGATCCACGCGGTTACGCTCAACGCGGAAAAGACTTGGTCGATCTGCTTCCAACTGGCCCAGAACCAGAACAGTGTGAAGGCAAACCAAATATAGTTCAGGCCACGGCTGAAGGAAGCATAGATTAAATTCCCGGCAATTGCCTTGTAGGCCTTGCGACCCAGGGCGCGTGTCATCCCTAACTGCCAGAGTTTGTTGACGGCCACCCCGCCACCTTGCAACACGCCGAAGACGATGAACACAGAAGTGCGGCCATGCCAGACGCCGATCAGGAAAAACGTCACGAAGAAACTGAAGACTCCCAAAAGCGGCTGCAATGCCGGCGATGAGATGCGCCGCATCAGCACGATAAGCAACGGATTATAAACATACGTCTTGAGCCAGGTGGAAAGTGTGATGTGCCAACGGTTCCAGAAGTCAATAAAGGATGTGGCGGAAAAAGGGCGATCAAAGTTTTCAGGCAGGCGAAGGCGCATCAGCCGAGCCAGTGCGATCACAATATCGATGTAGCCGGAGAAGTTGGCGTACAAGAACAGAGGATAAACGACCGCCAGCTTGAAAGCGGCAAACAGTTTGAGTGAGAGCGGCAGCGGCTGTGCAAGCTGCGCCAATGCGTCCTCCCGCACTAGATTGAATAGCATTGCCAGAACATTGACCTTGAAGAAGCCGCGGATGATGCGCTCCAACTGCAAGCCGACGGTTCGCGCTCCCAGCGCGATGGGCTCATCGGCAAACTGGTCTTTGGCAAACTCGTCATAACGTTGGATGGGGCCTGAAACTAGCGTGGTGAAGTTCAGTGCATAGAGCAGGTATGCGCCGAAACCGATACGCCGCTTTTCGTTGAGATCCTTGGTCTCAATCAGCAGATGCAACACGCGGAAAAAGATGTAGGAGAGCCCCAGCGTGAAGTAGGGGGAGTGAATAAAAAATCCCTCCGGGAGAAAGGTGTACTTTTTCAGCCAGACGTAAGCCAGCAAAATCGCTGACAGGCTAGCCACAAAGGTTCCGCTCCAGCCGCGTTCAAGCAGAAGAATCCCCGCGTAACCGAGCAGAAGAAACCCGGCCAATGGCAGGAAGACAATGGGATTATGCGCCAGAAAGCCAAGGAAACAAATGCTGGCCAGCAGCAGTACAGCCGAGCGCCAGAGGCGGGATCGACTGCAATTCGAAATCAACGCGACAGCCAGGCCAAAGGCCACAAATAGAAATGAAGCAGCATCCATGGTCATTGTCCTTGTTCGCTTACAGCCGGCTGGGCGGTAACTTTGAGCGCTGGAACCGCGCCGCTGGTCAACTCCTTGGTAAGGAATCTGGCAATTGTGGCGTGTCCATCGGCATTTGGATGGCCATCAATCGGCAAAAATCCCTGCTCTGGATTTGTGATACTGCGGTAATCCGGCAGGATATCTACATAGGTTCCGCCGTGGCGCGTGACAATCGCGCGCATATCATTGTTCAACCTGTAAGGATCGATATCGGCCGGCCAATCACCCATGGAAATCAGCGCAGCCTGCGCGCGAACCGGCAACAGGGTAACCACCAGGGGAAGATTCGCGCTTTTGGCTTGCCGCGCCACTTCGGCGGCATCTTTGTCAAAATTCTGCAATTCCATTTGATATTGTGCGTTGGCCGGGATTCTCATGAAATCCGAGTCATCTCCGGCAAGGCTGCTTTTCAGATATTGACTTCTGCTCTTATACATCACTCTCTGTAGCAGAACCGCGGACCGCGTATCTTGCAGATGGCGCAATACGCGCTTCCAGAGATCGGAAATCGCGCTGGAAAAAGATTTTGAATGTATGTCAGCGTTGAAACGGAACCAGAAGTTATCAAAAATAGAGGTTGAATCAGTTTGCGGATTAAAAACCTCTGAAATATTCTCCCTATTTATATCTACCGGATCAATGGCCCAGAGGATCATATCTGGCTTAAGCGCCAGGGTTTCATTCATGCGCAATGCCGTAAGATGCAGGTTTTCTCCAATCATGGCCTGGTTGTAAAGCTCGATGTTGCGCCCTGTCTGGCGAGAAAGCGCAATGGGGAGCAAAGCGGCAAAGGTCTTTTCCCTTTGCGTCGAATGTCCCATCGGAAAAGAAGAGCCTATCAAAACTATGCGGTAAGTTCCCGGCGCCTTGGGGCCGCACTCCATGCCGGCCCGATGTCCGCAGCTATTGAACTCATATTCAACCCAATTACTTTCGTACTTTTTATCCCGGCAGGTTGAGTTGGGAATTGCTCTCAAACCATCTTTGGAATCGAGAGGCTCCATGCAGGCAGCGATAAACGGCCTCGACTCCGTGAGCATGCGCCGCGCCAGCAACTCGACGGAACCCGCGAGAAGACAAATTGTTGCCAAACTCAGCAAGGGCAGCAGAATCCAGTCTCGCCGAGGCAGTTTCCTTTCCTTGTCATTCTCAAACGCGCTGGAATCAAATTGCGTCATGCGATAAAAACTCCTCTTCCGCGGCAAACCCCTGCGACGCAACCCTCATCGGCGCGCTCTCCACTTGCGTATCCTCAACGGGCAATTCCCAGCGCGTTTGGCCTGACTCATCTTCCGCAACTTGGATGAAACCGAGTTTGGAATAGTGATCCACTACGAGCTTGTTGCGGTCCGTGGGCCGGTAAATGCCGATCAGCTTATGGATGCCCGCAGCCCGCGCATGGCTCAAAATCTCGCGCAGCACCATCTGCTCCACCTTGCGTCCGAGCACGCGGCAACTCATCAGCCAGGTATCGATCTCCCAAACTCCGGCTTCCGCAGGCCGGCAGATGACGACGCTGATCATGCCGTTGTCGCCAAAGATATCAGCCAGCCGGACTTGAAGGGTAAAGACGCTCGGATCACTCTCCGCCGCGGCCACTTCCGGTTCGGTATAGCGGCGCGTGGTCAAATTAAACTGGTTGGACTTGTTGATGAGCTGGACGATGCGCGCGCGGCCCGTGGCATCAAACGGTTGGAAGGTGATGGTCATATCGAGCGAAGCCAGGTAGGCATCCACGCCGCCGGCCTGCTCTTGCAGATGCGCGCGCTTGGCGTTGTCCTGATAAAAATCCGCGCGCTTCAGGTCTTCGCCGGACAAAGCCACGGCTTCAAAGTAGCCGGCTGCCGAGAGCGTTCGCGCATACCATGCCGGATCTTCAGGCAGTTCAGGCACGGCGACCTGCGGAAGGATTTGGCGCACCAATCCGCGCTCCACCGGGTTGTCGTCAAGAAAGACCATGGCGTCGAGGCCCAGCGACAACTCTTTGGCGATAGCCTGAATGTTGGTGGCTTTGTCGCTCCAGTTGGCCTGGAAGACGGCAATGTCTTTCAGCTTCAGCAGCATCTCCGGGTGCTTTTCAAAAGGCACGCGCGCCACTTCGTCGGTATTCTTGGAGCAGACAGCCAGCACGATTCCGCGCTGCCGCAGGTCAAGCGCCATGCGCTGCACGGCCAGGTGGGCTTCGCCTCGCGCGTCGCCCTGGGCAATTTGAATGCCCTCCAAGCCATCATCGCCAATCACTCCGCCCCAGACCGTGTTATCCAAATCCAGAATCAGGACCTTCCGCGCCTTGCCGCGCAGCGCGGCAATCATGCGGGCCACGTAATCGGCATACAAAGGAATGAGCAGGTCAGAGAACGGTAACTTGGCCATGTTCCAAAGCTGAGGATCGTGCCAATCGGCAAGGCCCACGGTTTCCGCCACCGCTGCCACGTCCAGCAGCAGATCTCCCGAATCCTGAACAAAGGCGGCTAACCCTTGGTTGACGCCGTCCAGCAAGCTTCTCAGCGTTCCGGGAAGAGCGCGGTCCAGGCTGCCAAAGAGCGTCTCCACCGGCGGAGCAAAGCTCTGAAAGATACAGACTGCACTGCCGTTGGCCTTGATGCCGTTGCGCAGAGCCTGCAAATAACCGAGGGCGCCTTGCACGGTTTTGGAAGAAGCCGTGGCGTCTCCTGGAGAGAGCCTCAGCGGCAAGGCACGATAGTCAAGGGCAAATAATACGGCATCCGGCTGCGAGCGGTTGACCTTGGAGTCGGGAGTCAAAGCCTCTTGCGCCACTTGATCGTACGCCGGTTGGATCACCTCCAGCGCAATGCCATGGCGGGCGGCGCTTGCCACCAGAGCGGGCACAATCAGGTCGATCGTCGAGTTACTCAGCACCGCCAGCCGGAAGGGCGTCAGCGGATGCAAACTTCCGCTTTCGCGCGCTTTGCCGATCACCTTGGCGAGCTTGGTCAACTGGTTCAGGTCCAAACCAAACTGGGCCAGCGCTTGCACTTGGAGACCCAAGGAAGCATCTGATTTTCCCAATTCCTTCAGCCTCGCGGAAAACTCATGAGGCGGACGAGACAGCCATCGCAACTCCGCATAAAGTTGATTCATTGGAAATTTCCTGTTCCTTTACTCAATAATTTGCTGGAATGCTCCAGGGATTTGTCGGGGATAAAATTACAGCCCGTGGTAAACAACGAACCGTGTATTCCAGCGTTTTTGGTTAGCAGTTGAGTATTAAGTTGTTGCTAAATCAGTAATCCATATTCCCGGCTTACAGCCAGAAAACCTCTGATTGAGTTTCGTATCCAAAGAAACCTTCCCTCAGGGGCTAAAGCCCGCACTTAACCTGAGCCACTTGCGGCACAACGAAAGTCGTGCCCTCTCAAAATATCGACTTATCCAGAGGTTCCCTAGATCTTTGCTTTAACAAGCGTCACAAGGTCGCCAACATTCTTCAGCTTTCCAATCTCTGAGGTAGAGAACTTGATCTTGAATGCCCTCTCGACCGTAAGTAACAGCCGGATATGAGCCAAACTATCCCAGCCATCCACATCCTTGGCCGACAGTTCAGGAGTCAACAGGATGGAATCTTCATCAAACACGTCCTGGAATACATCGGTCAATCGGACATAGATCTGTGCTTCATCCATCTCAAATAATCTCCTTGCTGTAATGGCCAGAAACGGTTTGCAAGCCTCCTCAGAATATCACAGAAGATGATCGCAATCCCTTTCGATGGCTTGATTTGGCCGCTCTTCGGTGAGATTTACGATGCTCCCTGCTCCGTTTCGGGATTATCAAATCGCGTGAAGCGGGAGATAAAGTTCAGGTGAACCGTTCCCGTCGGGCCGTTGCGCTGCTTGGCCAGAATGATCTCCGATTTGGCGCGATCGGCTTCGGACTGCTCCTCGTCGCGATTGTAGTAGGACTCGCGGTGAATGAAGGCCACCACATCGGCGTCCTGCTCGATGGAGCCGGATTCGCGGCCAGGATGGCAGTTATAGCTTCTTCAATGCTTCAGTCGTTTTCAATGACTTCCTATTTTCTGACGAGAGACGGCGTTCAACCTTTTTCACATCCTCGGCCGGTGAAAGCGTCTCCGGCTGTATTCCGCGTTCTATCAATGTTTTGCGTACTGCATGGTTATTCGTAATGTGCTCGTAGGAGATTGCGACTTCGGTCTGCATCTGATGCTGGCGGGCGTTGAAGATCGTAATCTCAGCAGCGAAATCTTTGGCTTTCAGTATGATCGTCGGCGCAAAATCGGCGAGCGGGCGGCCTTCTGGCACACTCCATTGCTCTTTCATCGCCTGCGTTGACCTTCCAAACAGTGCCTGATCGCCTTTACTGCGAATGAGGGCAAAGTTTTGATTGCCACCCGTCTGCTCGTAGATCACCTGCGATAGCTCTTTTTCTGTTGTCGTGAGCTTCTTTCTTGCGGATAGGCGTTCGGTTTCAAGGAGACGCTGTTCAATCACTTCCGCACGCCGCGTCTGAATGGCAAAATAGGTCTGCGCGAAAGCAATCTGCTGTTTTCGCGGATCCCCATTCTGGGCAATCAGATAACAGGCGTAGCGGGTGAGCATCATGTCGTCCACTTCCCGCTGACTGCCCGATCCCAGATCGACCATTTTGTTGACGCCAACAAAATGGTCATCGACGGAATGTCCGGAAACCTCGCAAGCGATCTTCGCCTTGGAGGTCACAGCTTGAAAATTCCTCCATTCTGTGTAGCCCAGCAAAATCTGAAGGTCGCGCGCCAGCCAGAACTCCACGCCATCGCCGGTTTGCCGCGCATAGCCTTCAAAGGTTGCCGTCAAACTCCGAACAACTTCCAATTCCATGGAATAATCTCCTCTTGGACAAAACGCCGCATTCAATCGCCGCAAACAGCCTTAAATCTCAGGTTAAGCTCCCTGCTCCGTCTCGGGATTATCAAATCGCGTGAAGCGGGAGATAAAGTTCAGGTGAACTGTTCCCGTCGGACCGTTGCGCTGTTTGGCCAGGATGATCTCCGATTTGGCGCGATCGGCCTCGGACTGCTCCTCGTCGCGATTGTAGTAGGACTCGCGGTGAATGAAGGCCACCACATCGGCGTCCTGCTCGATGGAACCGGATTCGCGCAAGTCGCTGAGCATGGGGCGCTTGTCGTCGCCGCGGCGTTCACTGGCGCGGGAGAGCTGGGAGAGCGCCACCACCGGCACATTCAGTTCTTTGGAGAGCGCCTTCAACCCGCGCGAGATCGCTGAAACCTCCTGCGTGCGGTTTTCATATCCTTTTTTACCGTTCGAGGGCAGCGTTGCGGTCATCAGTTGCAAATAGTCCACGACAATCAGATCGAGGCCGCCGGCGTTCTGCCGCAGCCGCCGCGCTTTGGCGCGCATCTCGGAGAGCGAGATGCCGGCGGTGTCGTCAATGAAGAGCCGTGACTCGACCAGTTGACCCAGCGCGCTGGTCAGCTTGTCATGATCCTCGCGCCCCAGAAAGCCTTTTTGCAGCTTCTGCTGATCGACCCACGCCTGCGAGGCCAACATTCTGCGCAGCAGCGATTCCTTGCTCATTTCCAGGCTGAAGACGGCCACGATCGACTGATGATTGATGGCAGCGTTCTGCGCGATATTGATGGCCAAAGCCGTCTTGCCCATCGAAGGCCGCGCGGCTATGATAATCAACTCGCCCTTTTGAAAGCCGCTGGTCATGCGGTCCAATTCGGTGAAGTCGGTGGCCAGCCCGGTGACCTCGCGGCTCTGCTTGTATAAATTGTCGATGGTCCCAAAGGAGTGCTGGACGATTTGATCGAGCGATTGAAAGCCGCCGGTGAGCCCCTTTTCGCTCACCTGCATCAGTTGCGCTTCCGCTGCGCCCAAAACCTCCAGCGCCGAGTCACTCTGGTCGGCGGCGCGCGCAATGGCCGACGAGCAGATCAGCATCAGCTTGCGCAGCAGGCTCTTGTCTTTGACGATGCGGATGTACTCTTCGATCACCGGACGGCGCGGCAAACCCTCGGTCAAGCTGGCCAGATACGCCACGCCGCCGATAGCGTCCCGCTCCTTGTAACGGTCCAGCTCGGCGGCCAGCGTGACAATGTCCACCGCCCGCTGCTCGTTCATCAACTCCGTCATGCGCAAGAAGATACGGCGATGCGAGTCGAGCGAGAAATCATCCGCTTCGATCTTTTCAGCGGCCTCGGAGTGGGCCGCATTGTCCAGCAGGATTGCGCCGAGAATTGTTTTTTCCGCTTCGACGTTGGCCGGTAGCCCGGTATCGAAGGCCAGGTTGGGAACAGTAGCCATATTTGTAGAGTGTAGGCCGCAGGCAGACTGCAAAGAGTGTGGAAGACGTAGGAAATCTGGAAAAGCAGTCCGCAAAAAGCCCGGTCCGAATGGGCACTCAGCCTGTAACTTCGGGGCCGTCCAATGAATGCAGCTCAGTTACGAGTGCGGTGAAGCAGAAACGAGGGTATATCCCGCGCACCCTGTGTCACGGCAACAATCTCAATTCGTTCGCTTTGAGTGCGATAGAGAATCAAATACGCTCCCACGGGCCAGAAGAGAATCGGGTACTTCGTAAGGTCTTCCCGCGAATGCCCGATTCCGGGGTTCCGGGCCAATTTATCGAAAGCTTCAAAGAGTTTTTCAATCCAGAGATCGGCGGCTTGGATGCTGTCTTTGGCAATGTACTCCCAAATTTCGTCCAGATCCAACTCCGCGCCGGTGCTTAGAACGTACCCTTTCATGCTCTTCTACGCTCACGGGATTTCTGTTCCAGCCGTCTCCGCGCCGCATCCGGATCGACAAAATCACCGCGATCCAGCGAGGCTAGCCGGGCCCCTAGCTCCTGATTGAAAGCGGCAAGCTGCGCGCTCCGCGCCCGGTCATGTTCTTCGAGCAGCCGCAGAGCCTCGCGCACCACCTCGCTGGCGGAGTTGTAGCGACCTGATTCCACCTTGCCTACAACAAATTTGTCTAATTCGGGTGTAAGGGAAACATTCATGGGGAGATCTCCTAATTTCGATGCTGAACCAAATAACAAACATTGTCAATCTATGGTATTCATGCTGGCGCTATCTCAGACCTCAGATTGCAGTTGGGCAACCAAACCAAATATCCGATTTTTCAACCACGTTTCTTTCGGGTTCTTGAATTGATTCCGCGCTGGTGTGGAAGAGGCGCTGCGGATGACTCCGAGGACGTTCCTCATGAATTGATTGTCAAGGAAATAGCAAATCTTTTACGCTCCGTGCGTGAATCCCAGAGCTTGAAAGCCAGCGCATAAAATGACCTGGAGTCCTCGCGCCTAACGCGATCTGCCGGAGTTGGTTGTGTTTATTGCTGAGGATAGCGTTCAAGCGTCAGAAATTTAAATCCAGCCAGTTGATCCCTACCTCTGTTACTATGGTTTGCATCGAGCTTCATAAGGAAATCCCAATGCAAACCAGCCCTTCCTGTTTGTTGTCGGTTACTCGCTTCGCGCTTCTGCTTGGAGTTGTCTGCCTCTCGCTCCCAGCGGCAGCGCAGACCATCACCGCTCCCAACGAGTGGACGTGGGTAGCTGGAAGCAGCACGCCAGCCCTCTATACGGACATCCCCGGAGTTTATGGCACATTGGGATCTCCCGCCCCTGGAAACACTCCGGGAGGACGTTCGCAGGCTATCACTTGGACTGATAAGAATGGCAATCTATGGCTTTTGGGCGGCAATTTTGGTTCATCGTCTGTCGCAATGAATGATTTTTGGGAGTTTATTCCCAGCCAAAACGAATGGGCCTGGATGGGTGGGACACAATTTTCTTATCCAAATGGAAGCGAACAGCCTGGAATTTATGGCACGTTGTTATCGCCTGACCCCTTGAATATTCCTGGA
>CAZYCV010000011.1:0-16086 GCA_964645305.1 uncultured Occallatibacter sp.
GCCTCTCGCCCCGGGTGACACCGGAAACGGGCTTAGAAAGCACCCCGGCCATGACGGGCAAGAGAGGTGCCGCCTTGCTGAGGCCCCCGTGGGCGGCGCGCCTGCCCCCGTACCGGGCAGTGTACGCCGCCCGGTGCCACCCATCCACCGCCCCGCCGGACTGCTGACTGGATTGATTGCTGACTCTGCTGACTCTGCTGAGTCGGTGGGCGGACCCCGGGAGCCCGGGGGGGACCTATCTGAATACGCGTGCGTGGGTAGCGCGGGTCAATGGATTCTTCCTTGTGGTTTAGTGATAGGAAGGGCGTGTATTCAGACTCTCTGGTTCTCCCCGCGAGCTACTCAGCAGAAGTCAGCAGTCAGCAGTCAGCAGTAAACCGCGCCAACTACGCCAGATCGGCGATCTTCAGCGTCGGCACACCCCGCGCCGTGCTGGCCACCGTCCCCTGGCCCCGGTCCACCACCCGCGCGAACACCTGCTCCACGTCCGACCGCGCCCGTATCCCCGGCACCCGCGCCCCGATGACGTCCCGCGGCGTCACCGTGCTCCGCCCCGTTCTGCGCATCCACGTCACCAGCCGGTCGGCAGGCTCGTCCGCCTTGGCCGCCAACCCCAGCCCCTCCCCCCCCGGCTCCATCGGCTCCCGGTTGTCACAGAAGTACTGCAGAATTTCCCACGCCCGCTCCATCACCCCCCGGTCCAACAACGGCAACGTCTGGTGCGCCGGGGCCACCACGTCGGTAACGTGCAGGACCAGGGCCAGGCGCGCCAAATGCGACGGGCACTTGCCATAGAAGTCGGTCATGGCTGGCGACGCCCCCGAGTCCTGTATCCGCCGCTTGATCTCGTGCCGGTAATCCCGCCACAGCTTCTTAGCCCGCTCATCCATGCGCACCTCGCGAGCCACGTCCCCGGGGGCCTGCAACAACGCCGCCACCGTCTCATCCCAGCCATCCGACCGGCGCCGAGTCTCCACCTCCTCGTCCTCGACGTGCGGCTCGGCCTCGATACACGCGGTCAGGAACCGCGACAACAACCCGTCCTGGGAGTCATCCCGGGCCGCAATCTTGGGCAACAGGTCCAGGGGCACGCACCCAAAGATGGAGAAGTGCGGTCGGTGAATGAGCAGCGGATTGGCCTGGTCCCCCGCCCGGTCCACCCGCCATGGCTCCGGCACCGACCACAACTGGCAATATCTCGAACGGTCCGCCCCCCGCCCCCCCTGACGGTACTGGTTCATCCCATACAGGAAGGTGCCGAACTCGTCATACGAGCCGCCACAGCCCCTCGGGTTGTCGCGCAACCGCCGGGCCAACGCCTCCACCGTCATATCGTCGCCCACGATCATCGGCACGGTGGGGAAGGGCGGCTTCTTGTCCCCCGTCCTTTTGGCCTCCGCGACCGCGTCCTCATAGGCGTCCCGGGCCACCTCAAACGCCGCCATCAACGCCGCGTCAGCACGATACAAGGGGGCCGCCGCCAGCTTGCGCCCCGGGGTCTTGCCCGCCGCCACCGGCGCCGCCACCAACATCCACAGCACCGGCGCCTCATCCCACGACCCCCGCACATGCAGGTACGCGGTCTTGCCAATCGCCGTGGCCGCCGTCGCCAACGCCGGAACCGCCACCAGCCCCGCGTCCAGGCCCATCTCCTCACCCAAGCTCACCAGGTCCAACATCGCCGCAGGCAACGCCTGGGTGGGAAACTTGCGAGTGGTCGCCGGGTCCTTGTACCCCACCCGGGCCGCAATCAGGCGCAGCAGACCCTGGGCATTCTCCCGGTACGCCTCCTCCAAGGCCATACAGATGTCCAGCCACTGGTCCGGCCGCCGCGGATCAATCTCGCCGCACCACAACTCCCTGGAATTGCGGATGGAAATCTCGACGGGGGCATTGCCCACCCGCGGCCCGGCCAGAATGCGCAGGTCGCTCATGGGCGCCGCCGAGTCAGAGCCTTCTCCACCTCCCGGGCCAGCCCCCCCGCGCCAATCCCCAACATTTGGGCGGCCTCCTGCGTGTACACGTCCCGCAGGGCGGGGTCGGGAATGCGACACAGCACCGCCATCACCTGGGGCAGGGCCTGGCGCACGCGCTCAATGTCCGCGGTCACATCATCCATGGGGGGCCTGGCTATTCTCCGCTCTCTCGCCCGGTGCCTCAAGCAGACGGACGGGGCTCGTGGACCGTAAAGAGAAACTCGCCGGTCAAAATCGGCTTGTGCAACGAAATGGCGAGATCGAACTCCTCCAGCGCCCCCGGCGAGCGCTCCCAACCAGGCAACGTGCAGAGCACGTGGCAGTTGCGCACCTGCTCCAGATTCCACGCCCGGGCCGCCCCCAGGTCAAATCCCTCTAGCGTCTCCAGCCGTTCATCCAGGCCCAGATCCCGGGCATGCTCGGCGGGCGAGCGCACCTCAAAGCCGATCCGCCGAAGCTCCCGGGCCGCCGCATCAAACGCTGGGAAATTGAAAAGCTTGTGACCCGCCATCGGCCCCGCGAGATACACCCGCCGACGTAGCGGGAGGCCATCACTCATGGAGCCACCAACAGGCGCACCTGGCGCAACGCCTCGCAGTACACCAAGAGCGGCGTGTCCCCCTCCACCACCACCTCGTACGAGCGGAACGGCTCCGCATCCAAGCTCCCCCGGACATACATGCGCACCCATTGATCGCAATGGAGCACCATCTCGTACGAGGACCAACCGTCCCCCACCCACAGGTCGTTGACCACGTCCTCCAAATGGCGGCCATCTATCAGGGCTTGGGCGACCGCCGCCGTCTCCCCATGGAGACACGGCGCCCACACCGACACCTTCAGGGGCGGCGGGTCATCAGCCATGAGTGTTGTCCAGCAAATCCCACGGCCTCCCGATCGGCCAGTTCGCATAGTTCAGCGTGATGTAATAGTTGCCGGTGTAGTACCCCGGGGCATACACCGGGGCATACACCGGCACCTCGAACGCGAAGTCGTCTACGGGCACGACCGTGTCCCGTTTTCGCACCAAGTCCTCGGGGTGCCACGCCAGCCGCTCCGAGCAGCGTACCGCCTCGGGTCCGGTACGGTGCCGATGGCGGCACCGCAAGTCACCGTCCACCGCTTGCCACGAGCGGCACCGCAGTCGCCATACGGCACGCACCTCCGGCGCATCCATTAGTACCCCTCCTGGTTGTTGTCGATGGTGATGCGGGCGTATCCGTCCGGGTTCCGTCGTCGCCCGGCGGGCGTCGCCCACGCCTGCGCCGACGTCTGCGGGGTCAACTCGGTGATGCGCGGCACGTTGGCGCCCATCCAGGGCGGCGGCACCGCACCGCGATCGACCACATACCAATACCCGTACGCGACCGCCGCGCCCACCGCCGCCACCTCCACCCACGCGTTCACGATGTCTGGCTGCAGCCAGGACGGCGCCCTGCCCAGGCGGAGCGAGCACCGCACCGCCGCCGGGCCGGTTCGATGCGCATGACGGCAGCGTCGCGAGCCGCTCACGGCCTGCCACGAGCGGCATCGAATCCGCCACACCGCCCGCACCCCTGGCCCCTCCATCGCTACGGGTGCTCCGGCGAACCCGGCTGGGGGGCTGGGATGCGGTCCGGGCACGGCCAGGTGTACTCGGGAAGCTCCGAGGGTGATGCCTCGCGGTATCCCATCCGGCGGGCAATCTCGGCGGTCACCATGCCGTCTGTGAGGTAGCCCATGCCCAGAGCGCCGTCGATCTCGCAGGCTCCGTCAAATTCGTCCGGGTTGTACTTGGTGCATCGCAGGCAGTTCCGGTCCTGCCAGTCTCCGTATTGGCTCCCGCAGTAGAACGGCCGGATACGCTCAGGGGTAGCGGCCAGGTCAGGCAGGCTCATGGCACTCTCGATCCTCACCGCAGATTGGGCACGGGTCCGGTGGATCGGCCGCCGCCGCGATGCAGGCCGAGCACCCCGCCAGTTCCGGCTCATTGCAGACGAGCGTGGCATCCATGCTCTGCCCGCACTCCGTCCAGCGGAAGCTGATGCCGTGCCGGGGACGTTGCGACATCTCCGGGTGTTCTGGGGATCGTAGGTGGAAGGTCGGGGTAGCGGCAAGGTCAGGCATCGGGGTGCTCCGGGGTGCGCTCATGCGAACGTCCCGTCAGCGAGCATGGCGAGCACGTCCATGACGCGCCCCTCCTCGCCTCGCGCGATCAGGTCAGCGGGCACCTCGCCGTCCAGGAACGGGTTGGGGGCCGCCAGCCACACGGCCTGCCCCTCCGGCGTGTAGACCTCGTCCAGAAGCTCCTGGAGGGTGCGGGTGTCGGGTGCGTCTCATCGGTTCTCCTCTCCTGGCGGGGTGGTTCTCATGCGGGCTGCAGGACGCCGTCCCGGAGCAGGTAACGACCGGAACAGGTGTGGTCCAGAAGGCCCATGCAGCCGAGCGGCGGGGTGAGCGTGGGCAGGGCAAGGGTGCCCGTGTTTACCCATCGCTGGGTCCCGTCCCCGCCATACTTGGGCGTGGGGCCAAGCTCGCCCTGCTGGGCGCGTCCGCACCGTGGACACTCCCAGATAAAGCCACCCCATTGGGTCCAGTACAGCAACGGCTGCTGCAGGTGGCGTCCCCGATGGCCGCCTTGCTGAGCCACGAATTCGTCCCGCGATACCACGCGGATAACGGCGGCCATCACGGCTCCGTCGCGTTGATGCCCGGGCGCCACACCTTCTGGGGCAGCGGGGGATGGGGGCCGCGGTACCTGTCGCCCGTCTCCAGGTAACGGATGCATACCGCGGCAACCTGGATTGCCTCCTCCAGAACGTGCTCGATGGGCTCGTCGGCAAAGATGGCGTCGCCCAGTTCCTTCTGCATCTCCTCGTACAGGACTCCAAAAAACTCATGGCGCCCCCAGGGATCTCGGCCGTGCTTCGCGTACGCATAGTCGAGGGCGGCCTCCACCGCCGCGAGCGCCTCGGCCCGGGTGGGGTTCATGGGTCATCCCGCCACAACGTGGCGGCCACCCGCTGGTCAAAGACGTTCACGCCGAACAGCGTGTCGTCCGGCCACCAGCCGTCGTTGTTGTGGACCGCCCAGCGTTGCGAGATGTCGCCGTGGCTGACGTCCACGCCCGGCACCTGGCCCTGCACGGCGAGCAGCATCTCGGTGGCGTCCAGATGCCCCGCCACCAGCACGCCCCACGGCTTGTCCCCGCCCAGCACCTCCAAGATGGTGCCGGGCGGATACAGGGGCACGTTCATCCCTCTCCCCCTACTTGTACCGACTCCACACCTCGCGGGGCGCCCACTTGGTGGGCCACACGAAGTACGCGGGCTGCGGCCCGAGGGGGGATCGCCAACGATGCGGCCCGTTGTGGCGTGGGCGCAGGGATGCATCCCCCCAAAGCTGGCATTCACGGATGCTGGGCTCCACATGTCGACGGAGTGGCCACCACCGCTACTCCTCCCGGGGCTGCTTGCGGTCGCGCTCCTTCTGGTGGAACGTGGCGGCGCGACCTCGGGCGCAGGGGGCACACGATCCGTCCTTGTACTTCTCGGTTCCGCCACACCGCTTGCAGGGTTCGCCCTGGGGGCGGATCTTGGGGGGCTTGGAGGCCGCCTTGGGGGGCTTGGGCGTCGCCAAGCCGTGGGCATCGTCGTACGCCTGCTGCAGCACCGCCTCGGGCAGGGGTTCGGTGCTGCGCGAGTCGTTGCGCAACTCGGTGCCCGGGGCCAGGCGGTACTTCTGGTCCGTACCCCGCTCGATCCTGCCCTGGCGGAGCAGGCGGGTGATGGCGGTGGATGCGGAGTCGCCCGCCTTGGACTGGCGGGCCAGGTCGACGGCGGTCATGGGCCGCTGGTGCAGGGCTTCCAGAATGCGGTCCGCGATGCTGCTGATGGGGACCGTCTCGGGGGCCGACGATGCTGCCATGGGTGAGAACCTCCTGGGGTAGCCGTGCGCATATCCAGGGGACACCACCCGGGGCGGGGGGTACGGGTGTGGTACCGTCCAGGGCCGGGGAGGGCGTCCCGTTGTGCCAAAGAAACGGGGTCGCCTATCAGGGGGCCGGGGGCCTTACCCGGGGGGGTGAGGTTGCCCGGCCCCGGCATGTTACGCCTTGGAAGGGCGCGGCGTGCGAGTCCTGGGGGAAACAGCCTGGACCCCGGTACGGTTGCCGCGTGCGGCGCGGTTACTTCGGCTTGGTCTCCCAGCCCCACGCCGGAAGGGCCTGGATGTTCGCCCAGGTTGCCGGGTCCACCGTCACCCCCTGGTACAGGGCCAGCAGCCCCGGCACCGCCCCCGCCGTGACCTGGGCCACCTGGCGGTCCGGGAACAGCAGGTACGCCGCCCCGCCGGTCACCGTGTACACCACCGGCGCCGACGCGTTCAGGGGGCCGGGCGGCCCCGTCGCCCCCGGGGGTCCGGCAGGCCCGGTGGCGCCCACCACGCCCTCCGCCCCCACCTCGCCCTCCGGCCCCGGGGGACCGGCAGGCCCCGGCGCCCCGGCAGGCCCCGGGGGACCCTCGGCCCCGGGCTCCCCCGCCGCTCCGGCAGGCCCCGCCGGAACCGCCAGCACCGCTGCCAGCAACGCCGTGTTCGACACCGCCAAGAGCGGCGCGCATTCCGCGGTCACCAGATTCACCATCGGAATCCCCGCCGCGGTCATCGCCGCCGACTGGGTGGTGTCGATGTGGTACCCCTCGGGCATGATGTACTGCGCCTGGGCACCGTCCGTCTCGTGCAGAATGTACGACATACGCTCCCCGATCTTGCCCGTCAAGTAAAAGCCGTCGCAAGCATCGAGGTCATACGCGACCCCATTGCTCGCGGTTTGCTGGCCGTATTGGGCCGCCACCCCGGGCGGCAACGCCGTGGGCTTGCTCTGGCCGTCCCACCATTGGCCGTCAAAGGACGCCGCCAATTTGGCGCAGGTGGCCTGGTGCGAATAGATGACGCAGGGCATGCCCTGGGCCAGCATGTACTGCCCGAATGCCTGGCACCACTCTAGCGACTGGGCATCTTCCTCGAACCCCGGCTCCAGGTCCATGACCACGCCCGTATCCCGAGGCTCCGATGCCGCCTGGGCATACGCGGACGCCGGATTGCAGCCCGGGAAATAGATGCCCCAGGCGGGCTTGCCACCCTCAATCTGGGCGTTCACCCACGCCGACGGCGTGACTCGCGCGGGTCCCTGGGTGGAACCGAACGCCGACCCGTAAAAGAAGATGACCGAGGCACCCGCCACCACCGAGGCGGGCAAGGTGTCGATCATCTCGGCGTCGATGCCGGGATACAGGGCCACCGAAGGGATTAGTCCTGCAGCCGGGGCTGCATGGACTCGGTGCCCGCGGCGAACTTCCAGCCCAGCAGCTCGGCGCCACCGCCCCAGGGCGGCTGAGTCCCCGCTGCCTGCGCCTGGATGATGTCGGAGAACTCGGCGGACTCAATCAGCACGATCTGCACCGCGTTGGCCCACGGCGGAATCGCCATGCCGCAGTACGTTCCCTGATCCCAGTTGGCCATCTGGCCGGAATTGGCGGTCCACGAGGACCCAAAGATCCACGTCCCCGCCGCCGACAACCAGGCCGTGGTATTGCCGTATGGGGTGCCGCCGCAGGCCGTCGATGACCCGTACGTGGTGCTGCCGGTGCCGGACCCCCCCGCCGCCTTGTTGACGTCCGAGAAGAACTCGCACGCGGCGTCGGTGATGATGCGGAAGCCGACGTACTCGATCGAGTTGCCGGGACTTGCGTACTCGGTCGCTGCGCAGAACCCGCCCGTCCCATTCTCGGCGTCCATCATCACCGCGATGGGATACGTCGTGTCCCCCGAGAAGGTGGGCACCCGGTGCAGCAACGTCCAGAAGATGGAGACCGCCTGCCGGTACGGGGTGGGGGCGGTGTTCCACCACGTGTCGAACGTGGGAACGGCCGCCGCCAACGTCGTGAACGCGATCCAGGCCCCCCCCTCAGACGTCCCCGCCGAGTTGGTCGCCGAGACGTTGAACCAGTACTGCGTGAGCGGCTGCAAGTTGCCGACCCCGCCCGAGACGTCGAACGATCCGGTGCCGGTGCCGGTGGCCACCTGGGTGGCCCCCGCCCCCGTAGCTGCCGCCGAGATGGCGACGGTCCACGTGGTGGAGCCCCCGCCCCCCGCCGCCAGGCCGTTGTCGTTCACGGAGCCCCCCAGCACCGCCGTGGTGCTGGTGATGTTGGTGGCCGTGCCGGTGGTGGCGGTGGGCAGCGGCGTGAGCACGGGCGGTGGCGGCGTGGTCGTGCTGCCGTGCCGCGAGCGCAGGTACAGGGCGACCGCACCGGCCGCCACCAGCCCGCCGACCCCCACCCACACCAGGGTGTCGTCGTCCGTTCCCGAGAAGTCGTCCTGGGTGGAGGTATCCGCCGCCGATGCCATGGAGACAGCGTACCCTCCGCCGCCTGGCTAGTCGGCGGGATGGGGCGTGGCTAGCCGCACGTTGCGGCGGATGGCCCACGCTGCCATCACCGCCCCCCCGCCTAGCAGCACGAAGCCCAGCACCCCCGCCCCCACCGAGGACGGCGGAGATACCCCGAGCAATCCGCCGGGAACCCCGGGCGGGTAACAGGTCTGGGCGACGCACGTCCAGCCCGGCAGGCACGCCCCACAGGTCGCCACCGGCACCGGCTGGGGCGCGGGCGCCGACGCGCTGCAGGCGCCATTGAACGCCGACTGGTTGGAGAGGTACAGGTTCCACAAGTTGGTGCCGGGGGGCGAGCCGTAATGGGAACCGGCCCACGGCGAATTCCCCAACGCGGTCACCTGCGCCTGCAGCGACTGCCCCGCCGTCCCCAACACGCCCGCGTAATCGCCGTTGGTGATGATCTGGTGGTACAGGGCCACAAAGTCCTGGGGGCTGGGACAGATCGAGTAGCCGTCGTCACAGCAGCTACAGCCCTGCCCCGACGAGTTGGAAATGCCCGCGTAGTTATGGTCGTTCTGGGCAATGGTGGACGTCCCCGACGCCGACTCCAGTACCCATTGCAGCAGAAACAGTCGGCAATCGAGGCCGGTGAGCGACGCCTCCTGCTCCGCATACGGAGCCATCTGCTGGCAGAAGCTAGTTATCGACACGCCGCCGCCGCGACGTCTGCTCGGCCCCACATTGCTGGCAGAACGTCGTCCACCTCACGCCTTCCGCTTGCATGTGGCGCAGATACTCGGGGCCGTCGCCCACCCGCAGGGGTACCGCATACCCCTCGTGGTCGAAGTACCCCGAGAACAGATTGTCCGAGCCGCACTGGCGGCAGTGGTCGGTGTCGCGTCGGGTTCTGGCCGCGCCGGGCAGCGTCGGCGCGGGCGCCGCCGGGTCGGTGAGATGCAACGAGTCGCGGTGCTCGTACAGCAGATAACCGGCGATGGCCCCTCCGCCCAGCAGCAGGGTGGGCTTGGCGCCCAGCAGAATCCACGAGCCAATGGAGATGAAGCCTAGGCCCAAACCCAGGAGGATCTCATCTGTGGTGCGGTCGTGCGCTTGAGGCTCCATCTCCACCGTTCAGGGTACCTGCCCGGTCTCGCCAACCCGGCCACCCGGGGCGCGTAGCCTGGGGGTATGGCAATTCGCAAGGGCCTGCACGGCCTGCTCGACGCGGGCCTGGACGCGGTCCAGGACGTGGAGAAGGTGGTGGACGACGGCCTGGCCGAGCTTTCCGAGCGGTATGCGGTGCCGGAATGGATGCACGCCGCCGAGATGGTGATGCGCTCCTGGCAGAAGATGGTGCCGCCCAGGGCGGAGCCAGACGTACCGGACGCCGCAGACGGGGCGACCGGCACCGAGGCCTGAGCCCCGGGGAGAACATGCTCGGAGGGGCCTCGGTGCCGTGGCCGGGGCGGCGGCTACATGCTGGGTCGCCGCCGCCGAGGATCGCCCCAGGGCACCAGTCACAGGGGACTATACACCCGGCCCTGGGGTTGTGGTATCCTCCCCTCTCGCCGGGTCGGACGCCCGCGGGTTATCGACTTGCAAATTCGAATCAACCCCGAGGGCAACCCCTCATCCGGCAACCCCAGCTATGCACGGGAGTGGCAGGGCCTCCGGGGGTCGGAGCCCGCGGGTTATGGATAAACTCGTTCGATTCGAGAAACCCGCTGCCACCCCTCATCCCCGGACGCCTCACCAGGAGGAAAGGAAGCGATTGCTTTTGATAAAAGCCAGGTCGCAGGTTCGAGTCCTGTCCGTCGGTGACGGCGGTAGCTCAGTTGGGAGAGCGGAAAACGGCCCGGAGCGATACCTCATCCCGGTTGGCATCCTCGCCCCACCACCACAGCAACAGAACGCCGGGGTCGGCTGCATCGGGTTACCGTCATGGACCTGGGGGTCAGCGGTTCGAATCCGCCCCTCCCGCCGAAGGCGGGAGGTAGCTCAGGCAGGTTAGAGCACCAGGAGGGAGTTCCCGAGGCGCGTCACTCATCCCGGCGCCCAACATCTTGAATACGCACCGGCGGGTCGATGACCGGGGGTTATCGCATTTCGACCAGGGGCATCGCCCCATTGTGAAATTCCCGGCCCCCCTCTACGGGGCCTTTGATCCCTCAGCCGCCAACTCATCCGCCGGTGTGCCCCACATCTGAATAACGGGACAGCGGGTCGGACGCCCACGGGTTATCGCTACCAATCTGCGAATCGGGCTACTACCCCGACCAACATCCGCGAGCCACAACTCATCCGCTGTATCCCACCCTTCCTTGGGAGAAGGTCATGGCCACGACCCGCTACGCCCGGCTCATCACCCAGCCCCCGCCTCAGTCGCAGCCCCTGCCCGGTCGCGAGCAGGAGATGCACAAGAACCAGGCGGGCGGTTACACGTTCACCGTGAACGACTGGACCCGCTTGGACCGCTTCTTGCTCCTGGGATCTGACGACGGCTCGTACTACGCCTCGGCGCGCAAGCTGACCCAGGACAACGCCCGGGTCGTGGAGCGCTGCGTCCGCGAGGACGGCCTGCGGACCGTGCGCCGGATCGCCGAGGTGGCCCGCAAGTCGCTGGCGCCCCGCCCCGACGCGGGCATCGTGGCGCTGGCCATCTGCGCCAAGAAGGGCGACGAGGCGGCCCGCCATCTGGCGTACGCGACCGTGGGCGAGGTGTGCCGCACCGCGTCCCAGCTCTTCCAGTGGGCCGAGATGATCCAGGCCCTGGGCGGCTGGGGACACGGCGCCCGCCGCGCGGTGGCGCGCTGGTACCTGGACCGAGACGCCGACTCGCTGGCGTACCAGATGGTGAAGTACCGGACCCGCGTGGGCTGGTCGCACCGCGACCTGCTGCGCCTCGCCCACCCCACGCCCCCCGACGACCTGCGCAACGCCCTGTTCAACTGGGCCGCCCGGCCGACCCAGTCGCCCGCCCATTACCACCCGTTCGGGGGCGCCGACCTGCCGCGCATCATCGAGGGCTTCGAGCGCTGCCAGAAGGCCACCACCGCCAAGGCGGCGGCGGATCTGGTCAAGGAGTACCGCCTGCCCCGCGAGTGCGTCCAGCCGGATCACTTGACCGAGCGCGTGGTCTGGGGGGCGCTCCTGGAGGACATGCCCCTGGGCGCCATGGTCCGCAACCTCGGCAACATGGGCAAGGCGGCCCTGCTGGTGCCCGGCTCGTCGGCCGCCAAGCTGGTGGTGCAGCGCCTTCAGGACCAGCAGCGGCTGCGCGGCTCGCATCTCCACCCCATGGCCCTGCTGCTGGCCGAGCGCCAGTACCAGGGGGGCCACGCCTCGGAGCGCGTCCGCGACCGCGTTGCCACGTGGACGCCGGTGGCCCAGGTGGTGGACGCGCTGGACGCCGCCTTCTACGACGCGATGGCATACGTGCCGACCACCGGCAAGCGCCTGCTGCTGGGCGTGGACTGCTCCGGCTCCATGCACTACCCCATGACCACGGCCGGGAACATGACCTGCACCGAGGCCGCCGTCGCCATGGCCCTGGTCACGCTCCGTACCGAGCCCCAGGCCCACGTGGTGGGCTTCGACACCGCCCTGCACGAGCTTGCCATCTCGGGCCGCTCGCGCCTGGTGGACGCCCAGCGCGCCGTCGCCGCCTTTGGCGGCGGCACCAACTGCGCGCTGCCCATCCAGTACGCCCACCGCTCCGCCGAGACGTGGGACGGCATCTGCATTTACACGGACTCGGAGACGTGGTACGGGCACGAGCACCCCACCACGTCCTTGGCCGCGTACCGCAAGGCCAAGAACCCCGCGTGCCGCATGGTGACCGCGGCGTTCACGGCCACCCGGTCCAGCATCGCCGACCAGCAGGACCCGATGACCCTGGACTGCGTCGGCCTGGACGCCTCCCTTCCCCAGGTCATCGGCAACTTCCTGGCCGCTGAGTTCTAAAAGGAGCCCCCGACGATGCGTGGTGACGTGCTGGAGTTGCTGGTCTGGCAGCGCCGGTGCGTCACCGCGCTGTGGGCGGCTCTGATGTGGGCGGTAGCGGTGGTGGCCGTGGTGACCTGGGTGGGCACGTCGTCCTGGTGGTACCTCAGCATGCTTCCCGGCTATCTGGTCACGTTCGGGATATGGCTCCGCTGGGGCTGGCAGATCCGGGTGGTGAACCGCAACACCCGACGCCTGCAGCGGCCCCGTATCCTTCCCTAACCCAGTGCCGTCCTCGGTAACCGTCTATCACGGTGACTGCATCCAGGTACTGGCCGACTTCCCCCCCGACTCGGTCGACTGCGTGGTCTGCGATCCCCCCTATGCCCTAGGGTTTTTGGGCAAGGAGTGGGACACGTTCGGGGGCTCCAAGGTGGGCCATGGCGCAAGAGCCCGCGAGGCTCGCAAGGACGAGCTTGATGACCCCTCGAAGGGCCGGTTCATCCGCTTTGGTATGGACACGGTGGCGATTGCGGGCGCGCCCTTCCAAGAGTGGTGCAAGACGTGGGGCGAGCGGGCGCTGCGGGTCCTGAAACCAGGCGGATACCTGCTCGCGTTCGGGGGTACGCGCACCTATCACCGCCTCACCACCGGCCTGGAGGAGGCGGGCTTCGAGATTCGCGACTGCATCATGTGGGTGTACGGCCAGGGCATGCCCAAGGGCCTGGATATTGCCAAGGCGATTGACAAGAAGGCGGGCCATTGGCGCGGCCAACATGGCGAGGTGAAATATCAGTCGGTGGCCCTTTCCGGCCCCGGATATGAGCGCACCGATAAGGGCACGCCCATCACCGAGGATGCCCAGCGCTGGGACGGCTGGAACACCGTTTTGAAACCCGCCGTCGAGCCCATCGTGATGTGCCGCAAGCCGTTCAGCGGCACCGTCGCCGACAACGTGCTCCGGTACGGGGTGGGCGGATTGAACGTCGACGCGTGTCGCATCGAGTCCGGGGTTGCGCAGGAGACGGGGGGCCGCTACCCAGCCAACCTCGTCCTGGACGAGGTTGCCGCCCAGGTCTTGGACGAGCAGGGCGACGTGGTAGAGGGCGACGGCCCCCGGCGCGCGGCCCGGGCCGGGACGGCGTCCAAGGGCGGCCTGTACGAGGGCGGTTGGGGACCGCAGCCCACCTACTCGTACGGGGACTCGGGTGGCCTGTCCCGCATGTTCTACATTGCCAAGGCCGATAACGCGGAACGCCGCGAGGGCATGACCGAGAAGTCGAAGCACCCCACCGTGAAGCCCATCGCGTTGATGGCGTATCTGGTGCGCATGGTCTGCCCACCCGGTGGCATGGTCCTGGACCCCTTCCTGGGATCTGGCTCCACGGCTATCGCCGCGGTCGGCAACGGCTGCTCCTGCATCGGCATCGAGCGGGGCGCCCTTTCCTGCGACGAAGCCTGCGCACGCATCGGCCTGGGCTGCGAGTTCGTGGAGACCGGGACCGGCGACCCGTATGACGCCGCCGAGCCCCTCCCCGAGCCCGTCCTGGACGACGAGCCGCCCCCCGCCGCCCTGCCCCTGCCCGAGCCCGAGCCGCTCCCCCAGGTGGCGGTGGTGGGCGACGCCCAGCAGGAGTGGCTGTTCTAGCTTGACGTCCTGGGGCCGCCCCCCTATACTGCCCACGATGTTTCGTTCAGGTCGATCCCTGCGCTTGTCGAGTCGCCGACTTTCCTAGTCGGTGGCCCCTCGTGGGTGGTTGGCCGAGCGGCAAGGCGCCGGTCCCGAAAACCGGAGAGGTGCAGTGATCCTGCGCTGCGGGGGTTCGAATCCTCCACCACCCGCCAGGGGTTATCCGACGTGTCGTGCGTGCCCGGGTAGCCCAACTGGTAGAAGCGTCAGTTTCAGGAACTGAAGGTTGCGAGTTCGAATCTCGCCCCGGGTACTTTCCCCGCCCTCGTAGCCCAACTGGTAGGAGGCGCCTGCGTCAAGAGCAGGACAGTGGGCGTTCGAATCGCCCCGGGGGTACCTTGGAGGCGTGGCGTAGCGGTAGCGCAGCGGGTTGCTAACCCGTCGGGTGTGACAGCCTCGCAGGTTCGAATCCTGTCGCCTCCGCCAGGAGGGAATCCGGGGAGCCGGTGGGGGCCAGGCCACCAACCCTAGGTCGCCCGGCCGACCCTAGTGATACTTGCGAACCAGGAGGGCGGCGGCGCCCACGGCCAGGGCCAACACGCCCCACGTGGCGGCCGACGTGCCCTGCTCGCCGCCCGCTGCGGGGCACGTACAGAAGCCACCGCTACAGGTACACCCAGGCCCGCACGTTACCCCGGCGCAGGAGCCCCCCGTGGGCGGCGGAGGGGTGGTTCCGCCCGACGGCACCGACCCCGGGTGCTGCCAGCCCGCCACGCAGGCGTAGTTGTGGTTGGTGATAGCAGGCGGCGATCCGGCGTCCTGGCCGCAGGTGCAGTCATACGGGCAGTCGGGCCAATTCTGGTCGAAGGACGTGAACGAGTCGACGTTGCCCGAGATGAAGATGGACGTGTGGCCGTCCCCGCCGATGCCCTGCGCGGAGCACTTCGTGAACACCATGACGTCGCCGGGGGAGGGGACGCCAGAGGGGGTGTTGGCGATCCAGGTCCAACCTGACGGCCGCTGGTTCGCGTAGGTGGCGGCGTCGCCGGAGAACTCGGGCAGGCCCAGGTTGTCGCACCACGCGGCCACCAAGTCCGTGCATTGGGCGGGCGGCTTGTATCCGGCGTGGGTGTAACAGACGCCTTGCATCTGGCCGATGAAGGCAGCGAGCGAGACTCCCATACCCCCCAGGCTACCGTGCGCCGGGGCGCACCCTGCCGAGGTGGGCCGCCCCTAGCCCGCGGTGGGCGGGGTCTCGCGGATGGGGCGAATCGACATGTCCGGCCGGGCGTTGGCGATGTCCCAGGCGGTGACGGAGGCGCCCAGGGGGGCCTCGCAGTCATGGCAGATGATGCGCACCACCTGGGGCGTGTCGATGCTCCGGGCGACCTTGTGCTTGAAGCCGCATTCCTCGCAGGTGATGGTGAGCCGGGGCATATCAGGGGCCTCCATGGCGGCGCCGGTAGGCGGGTCCAGGGTACCACCCCAGGGCGGGTTTCGCCACCTGGGGGCTCCTATACCACTACGAGTTGACCCAGGCGCACAGCCCGGCCACAATGCCCAACGAGAGGGCTCCCGCTATCGCCTGGGTGGCCGCCGACTCCTTGTCCGGGCACATCACCATGCCCGATCCCGCGCAGCCCTGCTGGTTCTGGGTATGGGCCATCAGGCCCATACCGCCCCCCACGCCCGTTCCAATGGCGGTGATGGCCCAGGGGTTGACCCCCCGGTGCGCCGCGTACGCGGGCAGGAACGTGACCCCCGCCCCGGACAGGCCGCAGATGCCCATCGCGGCAATCGCCTGCCCCGCGGTGGGCGGCCCCAGCACGTTGGCGGCCAGCAGGCCCACCCCCGCCCCCACGCCCGCACCCACCAGGGTGGTGGCTAGCACATGGTCTCCCATACCACCCCTTATACCCCCCGCCCGGCCCATCTGGGCCGAGATGAGCACCGGCGGCCTTATGGTGGAGCCGTACCGTACCGCACCGCAGAGGACGTCGCCCATGGCATCCAAGGCAGAGATCGCCGTCGCAATGGCGGCGCGCAAGGACATCGTGCCGCTAACCCGGGCCGACGTCTTGGGGGGCGTGCAGCGCGTCCACATGAACGACCGCCATCGCCCTGACGGCACCTGCTACGAGTGGCGGAGCAATGGCCGCGTCCAG
>CAZYCV010000011.1:16186-30538 GCA_964645305.1 uncultured Occallatibacter sp.
GCGTAGCACCGGGCAGACCCTGGGATATGTCACCGAGTGGCACGGAGGGCGCTGGTGGTACTCGGGGGCCGATTGGGAGCGCGACGACCTGCCCGACACCCGTGCGGCAGCCGCACGGGCGTTGCTGCGGCAACACGGCAGCCCGCGGCACCGTCGGCGGAGGCGGTCGTAATGGGCGTGTACTACCCCGACTTCCACTACAAGCACAGCAGTGGCGACTGGGGCACCTGGGAGGTGTACGCGGGCAAGACGTGGGTGGGTGACGTGTACCCGAGTTCCGACAACCGTCGCCACCAGCGGCGCTGGTATATCCGCAACGGTGTGCCGGGCGAGGACTATCCGAGCCGCGAGGAGGCCGCGGCATCCGCGTACGACCTCTATCGCCATTACAACCCGGGAGCCGCGCGTCGCAAGTCGCGCGCTCGCCGCGACCGCTTCGGGAGGTTCGCCTAAATGGCGACCTGGGCTCACGTCGAGGTCAACGCGCACCACGCGGAAGTGCTGGCCCATGGGATCGCGGAGCGGGCGCGGGCGGCGAGGCATCTCTGGCCTGGGCAGTACGCGGGCGCGGACGAGGCTTTGCGCGAGGTTATCCAGAAACTGCACAAGGCCGAGGGGTTTCTCACGGATTCTGGGCATGCGCGGCGCCGTAGCGCGGGCATACGTCGCGACCGCTTCGGGAGGTTTATCTGATGGCGTCGTCCCCATACCGCACCTATGAGTTCCGCGATGCGGACTTCACGGGGACGTTGTACGTCCACCGCAACCGACTCGGGTACTACGTGGGTACTCTGATTGGCGTATTGACCGAGGGTGGCCACCGCGTGCCGGTTCACGGAACCGAGACGGGCCGGGAGGGCGACGGTGAACCGGCAACCCCGTTCCTCACCAAGGCGTATGAAGGCAGCCGCGGCGACGCCATCGTGCTGAAGGAGCACATTGTGGAGACCGCGGGTGACTTCCGCCACAAGCGGCCCACGCGTACGCACGGCCCCCGCCACTATGGCCTCGCCGCAGAAGCTGCCCGGCGCGCTCGGGCGGCCCGGCGTCAGCCGCGTCGCAAGGACGGGAGGTTCGCCTGAGATGCCCATGATTGCGCGCAGGGAGACGCAGCAGGTGCGCGACGGCGGTGCCCCAGGCGTCGGCCTTCTTCGCGTCCGCCAGGCGGCCCACTCGCGAGTGATCCTGGCGTCCGTTCGCAAGCTGCTCCAGGAGCAGGAACACAGCGTGTACGCCGACCGCGCCCTGGACCGCATGGTGCGGGCCAATGTGCGATTGACCGAGGCGGCCCAGATTCTGAACGGCGTCGCGCGTCGAAAGCACCAGCCGCGCCGCAAGGACGGGAGATTCGCCTGATGAACTTCTCGTACGAGCGGCGCCCCGAGGCGGGCGGCTATTACGTCTGGGCCGATCCGGGAACGGGCAAGTTTCAGTACGTGGGGCGGGTCCACAAGAGTCGCTCGGGCCACTGGTTTGGCAGCCTGCCAACCTCGGGTGCCCAGGCAGGCCCGTACTTGACGCGCCTGGAGGCATCGCGATGGCTGGCCGAGGTCATGCGGTCGTACGGCGGTCTGTCGCGGCGGAAGCACAAGGGCCGCTAGATGCCCACGTATGCCACCACGTACGACGTGGAGTTCTCCAACCGCGAGCGCAAGCTGATGGGGCATGTCGAGAAGGACACGCCTGATGCGGCGTTTGCCGCGGCCCAGAGTTGGCTGCGCGAGAACCCGGACGGCAAGGCGTTCATCGTCAAGCAGCGGCATCGGGTGTACGCCGGGCATACCCGCCGCAAGCCCAGGGTGAGATGAGATGCCAGTGAAGCAAGGCCCGTATGGGCGCACCAACTACGCCGACCCCGGGTACCAGCCCGACCACAAGCCTCGCTATCCGCTCTCCAACTCAGAGCGGGTGCATGCGGCCTGGACGTACATCAACCGCAAGGCGTACGCGGAACGTTACACGCGCAAGCAACTGGAAATCATCCACCAGCGCATTCAGGTGGCGGGCCGGAAGTACGGTATGGCCTTTGGCCACGCGCGCCAGCGGCGAGACAGATTCGGGAGGTTCACGTAAATGGCGGAGCGGCGCTTCTGGTGGGAGCACGTGTACGCATGGGGGGCGCCCGCAATGGCTGGGTGGCCTGGGACGCCGAGTGCTCGTGTGGCTGGGGTTCGCATACGGGCGGTGCCATCCGGGAGCGCGTGCTGGAGGACGTGGAGGACCACAAGCGTACGGTGGGCGGCATCCTGATTCCCAATCGGTGGTCGCGATGATCGTCCGCAACTTCACACCGTACCCGGATGCCGAGGTGGAGGGCATCGTGCGCAGGGCCATGACCGCGTCTCGCGGTGCCCTGCCCAAGGTGGTGGAGGTGAAATATCGCACCCTCCGCCAGGACACCCTTCTCGGATTCACGCCCGACGATCACCGCCAGCCGATTCTGCTGCGGGTGGAGCCCAAGGACCGATACCCCCAGGTGGGGGCGTCGTCGTGGCAGGACGAGCTACGGACCTCCGCTTTGCACGAGATCGTCCACTTCCGGCATGCGGGATGCCACGGCGACCATTGCGAGACCGAGGCTGAGCGTTATGCCCAGCGGTACCGGCGCAAGGTCAAGATTCAGACGGGGCGGTGAGCGCCTGGGCGGCCCGCACGGCGGCCTGATAGCGGGCGAGGTCGGGGGGATTCCAGGCGTTGGTGTTGTGCTGTAGGTGCTCGATGTAGTCGAGCAGGGCGGCCAGGACGTCGCGGACGGGTTCAGAAAGTACCATGGTCCCCAGACTATACCCACGGGCGCCGCTGGGGGTGGCTCATCTCCGGGGGGCGGCTGTGCGCACGTGGTACGGTCGAGGGGAAGGCGCGACCTTGGGAGCAGATTCTCCGTAAAAGGAGGGCAACCCCGCTATGGCCCGTAAAAAGCGCAAGCACACCGTCCACCACGTTCTGCACCGGGGCCGCCGCCGCTCCCGCGCCCGTCGTCGGGACCGTTTCGGCCGGTTCGTCTAGGTCGGTGTGCGGTCGGGGGGAACCAGCCTCCCCCCGCCGCCGCCTCGTTTTCAAGGAGTCGACATGGAAGGCTCCAATACTGGAGCATGGGTTCTGCTACTCATCCTGGCCGGAGTGGGCGGGGTGGGCTTCTGGGTGAGCACACACTCGAAGTCGGGAGGATGCCCCTCCTGCGGAGGCGGCTGTCCCGCCTGCGGCAAGTAGGAGTACGCAATCGTGAAGGCTGTGCTGCAGAGGTTCTCGCTGTACCAACTCCTCGCCGTGATCATCGGGGTGCAGGCGGCCATCTTGACGTTTGTGCATGGGTTCGGCAACCCCGGCGCGGACGTGGTGGCAGGCTCCATCCTGGGCGGCGTCGCGGTGGTCGTGGCGGTGGGCCAGAACTACCTGAAGTCGGTGATCATCTCGGTCCCGGCGGGCGTGTACGGTGCCTTGATGTGGGTGGACGGGCTGCTCATCGCCATTTTGGCGGCGGGCGGCATGATCCTCCAATACACCACGGCCGTGGCGCCCTCGCTGCGCCCCTGGGCGGCCCTTCTGCTCCAGGGCACGGCGCTCATCGCCTCGGTGTTCTCCCAGCTTTTCCAGGCCCAGGCGGCGCTGCGCGCGGCAGCCAAGCGATAGGGCGGCCGTGGGCCTGACCACGGACCGGAATGATCCGGGCCTGCGGGAGATCCAGCCCGACGGGCAGCAGGGGTCGTACCTGATCCTGTCGGAGGAGGAGCGGCGCAAGGGGTTTGTGCGCCCGGTGCGCCGCTCCTACACCCACCTCCAGTGTGGGCATTCCACCAAGATGGGGCGCGCGCTCGCCGAGACCTATGCGCGCGACCCCGAGTTCTATGGCGGCACGTACTGTGCCCACTGTCGCGACCACTTCGCGCTCCGCACCTATGGCAACCAGGGGATGGTGAAGATCCAGCCCATCGCGTCGCGCCTGGACTGGGGCTATGCCTTCGTGTGGGACGACGACGGCGAGGGGGTGGGCTCTTGACCCAGGTTGGCACTCCGGGCTGGTGCGATACCCAATTTCAGGACTGGTCGCAGGCGGGGGCGGCCTCCCAGAAGGCCCAGATCGACGTCATGGAGGCGTCGTTCGCGCTGGAGGAGGCGGTGTACGCGGGCGACCCGGGAACCTGTCTGGAGGCGCTGCAGTTGTGCCAGCAGTGGCTGGGGCGCCTGGCCTCGGGCTGGCAACTGGTGGGCGCCGCGGGCCTGCAGGAGAGCGCCCTGTGCGCGTACTCCCAGGTGGGGTACTGGATCTCCGACCAGGCATCGTGGCAGAACGGTCTCGCCGCGTTTCAGGCCCAGCAGCTATTCCCCTTCTTCGGGGTGCTGCGCGACCTGAACCAGTCGGCGCAGTACCAGGGCGAGCTTCCCGGCATCATGGCCTGGTGGGGCATCGTGTTGGTGGCCGGGTGTATGTTCGGCCTGGAGGCGCTGCGTGAGCATCAGGAGGCCAAGGGGCATCCGGTGCGGGCGATTCAGTCCCGGCCCCTCGTGGAGGCCAGGCGCTAGCGGGCTACTCGGCGGCGCGGATGGGGGCCAGGCTGAGGCGTCGATTGCGGCGGGGAAGCAACGTGTCGATATCGCGGGTGGGCAGGCGGAGCCAGATTTCCTCGGCGTCCATCAGGGCCGAGTGCAGCAGGCTTCCGGTGCAGTCGGCGGGGATGTCGCAGCCGCAGTATTGACACGCCAGGGCTAGCTCGCGGGATACCGGCAGGTCGGGGTCGCCGTCCTCGTTCTGTTGTTCGCAGAGGGCGATGAGGTAGTCGATCCGCTGGCGCATCTCCAGGCGTTCAGCCTTGGACGCACCGGCTTCGGGGGGAAGGAAAACGACCGGCCGAGAGGTTCGACACAGTATCTTCGGTCGCACAACCTCCAACGTATACACCACGGAGGATTCGTGCTCTACGAGATGAGCCAGATTAGATGATGGGCTCGTGCAGGGCGTACTCGCGCAGGGCCTCCCGGACCACCTGGCTCTTGGTGGTGCCATGGCGCAAAGCCAACCCGGCCAGCAATTCGTGCGTCTCGGGGCGCATCCATACCGTGAAGGCACGGGCCTCGCCATGTAGGGTCCAGGGCCGTGCCCCCACCCCCACCCCCACCCGGGGGAACGAGTGCAGGCTCACGGCTCGCTGGGGGGCAGGGGCCAGAACGCGGACGGGTCTTCCGGCGGCTTGGGTGGAGAGGGCGGTGCGGCATATGGAGGCTTGGACTCGGGGCGTCCGTGCTGTATGCCGCAGAGCGTATGGGTGCCGTCGCTGGCATGGACGACCCCCCATGGGTCACGGATACGGGGATAGTGGCGCTTAGGCATCCTGGGGCCTCCCAAGGGCGGCTGGGGTAGGGGGCACAGTATAGGAAGGCCCCGGGGGCTGGGCAAGGCGCGGGGGTGCCCTGGGGCTACTTGACGCCCTATGCGCCCGCGGCTATACTCCCCCCCCGTAGCCGCACCTGCCCTTGGGAGACAAGTGGAGCCATGACCTGCCCATGAGCCCGATCATCGGCCCCGACGTCGTCTTCGTCGCGCGGCGGCGGTGGGGGCGCGAGTTCCTGGCGACGGCGCAGCCCCCCGTGGGCAGCCAGTATTGGTACGACCTGGAGGGCAAGTACCTGGCGGACGGCCCGGACGGGGTCCGGTACGTCCACCACGCAGCGCTGAACTGCTGGGAGGTGCTTCCCCGGGTTGGCGAGCCCCCCGCGGCCGACGCCGACGCCGAACCGAAGATCCCGCTGCCCCCCAACATGGAGTCGCATCGCCCGGCGTTGCTGGCGCTCCGGGGATTGTCCCGGGACCAGCAGCGCGATGCCGTGAACGTCATCTGGCAGAGCCGATACGATTACCACGGCTTCGGTTTCGAGGACATGGAGCGCGCCGTCCTGGCAGTAATCCGGCGGCGCATCATGTGGTGCGCATACTGCGACACCCCCGGATGGCGAGCAGGTGCCAAGGTCATTGCGGGATCGCGTCGGCCCGCCTGCGATCGGTGTCTCCAGCGGTGCTCGCGTTGCCAGCGTTGTAATGCGTACCTGTGGCCGGGCCGCGAGGTGATCTTCACGGCGGGGCCGCTAGACCCGCGGCAGATTGGCCCCCTCTGCGTGCCCTGCTGCGAGTTGGACTATGAGATGTGCCACGTGTGCCGTCGCTGGTATCCTCGCGCCGAGCATCACGACATGGCCCACCGCTGCCAGTGCGTGGCTCGCCATCCCCAGTTTCGGTTCCGCCTGCATGGCGGGGGTTGGGTGGGGTCGGACACGCGCTTTGCGGTCACGCAACCTGCGGGCCGGATCGGGGACCCGGGGCTAGAGGAGATCCACCGGCTGATGCTGAACGTCCACGGGTCAACGATCGCCCAGATGGTGTACCTCGTGGACTCCGAGTGGCAACTTCGGGACGGCAACTACTCGAAGCGGCTGGCCCGGGCCGTGTACAAGCAATATTTGGTGAAGATGGAACCGGACGTGCTCGCCCGGGTGGGGGCCATTGCCAAGGAGCACGCGGGCGCCAGCACGGCGTGGTACCTGGAGTTTACGCGCGACCTGAACGGTCCGGTGACCGCCTACGCGAACCCCAAGTCGTGCTGGTGGGGGGGGTTCTCCCGGTCTCGCTGCACCATGAAGGAGAACGGCGGCCTCGGGCTACGCTCGTACGACTCCATGGAGGTCGCCACCGATCGTCCCAATGGGCGGGTGTGGATCTTGCCCATCGATGCGCGCATGAACGTTACCGAGGATGTGGAGGGCGCGAGCGGTTTCGCGCTTTTCAATGGATACGGGCGGCTGCAGGGCTACGCGCCTGCCCGGATTATCGCCCAGATGTGTGAGATGACCTACCGCAAGGTGAGCATCTTGGCGGGCGATAACCACATCCTCTACGTCAACCAGCAGCAGGGGTATCTGGTGTCAGATCCTGCCACCTGCGACGCCGTTTCCGAATGGTACCCACGCTTTCAGCGTTGGCGGGAAGAGGAGCACGTCGCGAGATGATCGACATGGTGGCCGAGCGCGAAGAGGACCTGGACGACGTGGTCATTCAAGTGGAGGAGTTGCCCCTGGCGTTGCCCCTGGAGTTGCCCGCCGAGTTGGAGCGGCATCGCCCGGCGCTGCTCCAACTCAAGGAGCTGCCGGACTCGGCGGCCCGCCTGGAGGCGGTCCAGCAGATTTACCGACTGCGCGGGCAATTCCCGCGCTTCACGTTCCGGCAGTTGAAGCACGCAGTGTTTCAGATCCTGAAGCGCAATCTGGCCGAATGCCCGGCGTGTCAGCGGGTGTGCTGGTCCAAGGAGCGGCTCAACGTTCAGGGGAACCTGTACTGCGCCCCTTGCGCCCAGAACTTCCCGGAGTGCCGGGGCTGTCACGTGCGGTTCCCGCAGGGCCATACCTCCGCGGTGATGGAGCGTCCGGGCTATCCCGTCGAGCAGGTCTGCATCGCCTGCTACCGCCGCGAGCACTACTCGCAGTGCTACAAATGCGGGTATTATTTCCCGCAGGTGGCGCTGCAGTACCACGACCACCGCTGTCATTGCGTGGCCCCGCATGCGGAGTTTGCGTTTCCCCGGGATGGGGGAACGGCGGTCGGGCCGGATGAGCGCTTCGTGGTGCAGATGGGCGAGGGACAGATCTCGGAGGCGGGGATGGGGGCCATCCGCTCCTTCCTCCGCTACGACTGCAGCATCGGGTATGTCGCCGAAAGCGTCGCGAGCGTACTGGAGCCGGTATGGCAAACCGCGGAAGGCAACTTCCCCAAGCGCCTGGCCAAGTGGCTTTACCAGAACTATTCGTGGAAGCTCACCGCCGACCAGATGGCGCGACTGGGCGTGCTGGCGCGCGACCATTCGGCCACCTCCAGTGCCTACACCCTGGAGCTTACCCGAGACGTGAATGGCCCGGCCCAGGAGTTCGTGAATGCCAGCAGTTGCTGGTGGCAGTCCATGACCAAGTCGCGGTGCATCTTCAAGACCTACGACGGTATTGCGATGCGCGCCTACGGCAACCCGCACGACGACCGCAAGTGTCCCCGGGGCCGGGCGTGGATACTGAGCCTGGACGAGCACCTGACCATCATCTCGGACCCCCGGGCGGCCAGCGCCTTCCTGGTTTTCAATGGGTACGGGAGCTTGCAGGGCTATGTGGCCTCGCGCCTGGTCGCCCAGATGGCCCGCATGACGTACAAGAAGATCGAGGTGGACACCAACCGCGACCTCTTCTACACCAACGGGGACGGCTATCTGGTCGGCCCCCAGGAGATCTTGGACCGGGTCCACAGCGTGTCGTTTGCATTCCCCAAATGGGACAAGAAGGAGCACACACTATGAGCCGCCGACAGCGACGACTGATCACCCCCGAGATCATCTTGGCGACGTTCTCGCCGGACGACCTGCAGCGCGTGTGTGAGGCGCCTGCCGCCGACTTTACCGCCTACGCGCAGCGCTTTGACCTGCCGTCGGAGGGCAAGTTCGAGGACCGCTTCTTCTATTACAAGGACAACGGCTCCAACATTCTGGGGGTCGCCCACCTGGACACGGTGCAGAAGGACCGCTCCACCGATTACTACACGCTGCGCTCCACCGGCCAGCCGGTGACGGTGCTGTCCGGCGCCCTGGATGACCGCCTAGGGGCGTACATCATCTTGGAGTGGCTGCCCCGGCTGGGCATCCGGTGCGACTGGCTGCTGACCACCGACGAGGAGTCGTGCCACAGCACCGCGGACGAGTTCACCACCGACAAGCAGTACCGCTGGATGTTCTCGTTCGACCGGGGGGGGCAGGACGTGGTGATGTATCACTACGAGACCCCGGGCCTGGTGCGCATGGTGAACGAGGTGGGTGGCAAGGTGGGGACGGGGTCCTTCTCGGATATCTGCAGGCTGGATCACCTGGGCTGCAAGGGCCTGAACTGGGGCTGCGGGATGATGGACTATCACTCCCTGCAGGGCTACGCTTACCTGTCCCACACCCGCGCCCTGGTGGCCCAATTCGTCGCCTTCTACGAGCGCCACCGCAACGAGTACCTGCAGCACACCCCGGGGACGGGGCAGCGGGTGTACTACCACACCGACAAGGAGTACCCCACTCTTTACGGTGGCCGCGGCACCGGGTCCACTGGCAGCCACTACTACGACGAGAAGGGGCAGTGGAAAAGCCGGGCCTCCACTCGGTGGGACGCGGAGGACGCGGAGGCATACGAGCGGCGGCGGGCGATCCAGGAGGCATTTCCCGGAAGCTCCAAGACCTACGCGGGGACCACCAAGACGCGGGAGGTGACGGTGGTGCGCACCGATCCCCCCTACTACGGAGTCTTGACCGACGGCAAGAGCAGCAAGGGCGGCTCTTTCTGGGAGCAGGACAGCACCGGGCACGTGGTGTTGGCCCCCAAGAGCGACCTGGACGGCAAGCAGGAGCAGGTCCTTGGCGCGGACAAGGACACGGACGTCTCGACGTTGGCCCGGCCCGACGAATGCCCCAAGGGGCACGGCCCCCTCTATGCGGGCATGTACTGCCAGGACTGCGACCTGGTGTACGACGAGCAAGGCAGGGAGGTGAACCCACTGCTCATCAGCTAGGCGCGTGTGATCGGGTCCCGTTCTTCTAGTGGTCGAGGATGCTGCCCCCTCAAGGCGGTGACGGTGGTTCGAATCCGCCACGGGATACCACCCCTATCAACAGCGGCAAACGAAGGAAGGCATGGAAACATGAAGTACCTCAGTAGCGGATTGGCCTCGGGGGGCCTGGTGGCCCTGGTGGCGGGGTTGCTGGCGTCCGGCGGGGCCGCCCCGGTGTACGCCTGCGACCAGACGTGCCAGGCGGGGGCGGCCACCTACAATGCGACGCTGGCCGACCCCACCGCGTACCAGTACTCGCAGGCGTTCAACGGCACCCAGATCGAGGAGTTGGGAAACGCGATCACCCTGGCGCAGGGTGGCCAGCAACTCGATGACGTGGTGGTGGCGATGGCGAACTTCTCGCCGGACGCGTTCACCACCCCCATCACGTTCACGGTCTACTCGCCCGCGCTAGCGGTGCTGGCGGCCAAGACCCAGACGTTCAGCATCCCCGAGGACGGCGGATACGGCTCGGGGGGGCCGACCGACGGCGTGGCGGTCTTCAACATCACGTTTCACTTCGCCGCCCAGGACGTGGTGCTGCCCGCCAAGGTGGTGTACGGCATCTCCCTGGACGCGTTGAACGAGGACTGCCAGACCACGCCTGCCGACTGCGGCAACGACCCCAACCCGGTGGGCTCCTTGAACGTGAACCTGGCCAACGAGACGACCGATATCAGCGTGGGGCAGGACACCGACCCCGGCTATGTCTACGTGGCTGAGAACCCGGCCATTCAGGAGACGCCTCCCGGGGAGGAGGTGACGTGCGGTCCCTTGCCGTCGCCCTTCGGGACCTTCGGTGAGGTGTCGACGGCGTTCGACCCGGACACCAACTGCGGCCTGGCCCCGTTCGTGCCCGCGGTGGAGTTCGTTCCCTGCGTGACCAGCACGCCGACCCCGACCGCCACGCCGACGGCCACGCCCACGGCCACGCCGACGGCCACGCCCACGGCCACGCCCACGGCCACGCCCACGGCCACGCCCACGGCCACGCCCACGGCCACGGCCACGCCCACGGCCACCCCGACGGCCACCCCGACGGCCACGCCCACGGCCACCCCGACGGCCACGCCCACCACGGCGCCCACGCCGGGCACCGGGGGCGGGGTTCCGCCGACGGGCGGGGGGGCGGCCCCCTGGCTGCTCCTGGGCGGCGTGCTGCTGCTCCTGGGGGCGGCGACCCTGGCGTACGGGAAGCGGGCGCACCACTCGCCTGTGTAGGCCAGCCCGACTGGGGAGGGCGTCGTGCCCTCCCCAGTCCTGGCACGTTTGGCGCGTTACCCCGTTATGCTTGACATCCTATGGCGCCCCCCCTATACTCCCCATATCGGCCCCTGCACGGGCCGCAGGAGAGAGTAGATGGCACAGCTTGGTAGGGAGATCGCCACCCGGCCGGTCATGGTCCCGGTGACCCAGCCGACCCAGGTGCCCCGTCCGTTCACGACCCGGGAGCCCGGCATCGCGCCCGCCCCCCTGGAAGCCCCGGTGCAGACCCCGACCCAGGTTCCGGTCGAAGCCCCGGTCGCCGTCCCCGCATGAGCGGCGGCGAGATCACCCGCGAGTTCGCCTGGTGGGAGCGGCTCGCCTCCCCCTACCAGGAGGTCGCCGACGAGATGTCCTGGGCCGAGCGCCCGGGCTGGTGGACGCCGCTGGCCGACGCCGAGTGCGAGGTGGTGGTGGGGGACGGTTCCCTTCCCCCCGCTGCCCCCGGCAAAGAGCAGGGCGGCATCCTCGCCTGGCGGATTTTCCGGACCGGGTGGGGCGATGGCCTACGCTCCCTGAACGCCTCCGAGTACTGGAAGGTGGACGGGCTCTGGAAGCAGGCGGTGTGCCGCAACTCCAGCCGCCGCAGTTACCGCCAGCGCGATAGCGCGCCCCACAGCGGCCACGTCCACGGCTGCGGCTTCTACGCCTACCGAACCTTCAGCCGGGCGAAGGCCGAGGCGGGCGGCGGCACCTACCACATCGGCGCGGTGCTGCTCTCCGGCCGGGTGCTCGCCCACGAGGACGGCTGGCGCGCCTCCCAGGCCCGCCTGCTGGCCGACTACGGCGCGGGCACGGCGACCGAGTTGGACATCGAGTACGCGGCGGTCAAGGAGTACGGCGCCCTGGTGTGGGAGCCTACTCTGGACCGCCTGATGGCCCCCGATGGCACCCACTACCGGATCGGCAAGTCGGGCACCCTGGTGCGCGCCGCCAAGCCCAAGGCCACCCGGACCCGCAAGCCCGAGGTGGCCGCGGCCAACCAGCACCGCCCCACCTGCCCCTGCACCGACTGCATGAACACCCGGCTGGCCGCGGTGTCGGCCGCCGCCGCCAAGATCACCGCGACCTGGAACAGCAACCGCATGGTCGCCTGCTCCAAGATCACCGCGACCTGGAACAGCAACCGCATGGTCGCCTGCTCCAAGTGCGGCTCCACCGACACCTACGCGAATGGCCAGTGCAAGGGCTGCGCGCGCATCCGCGCCGCCGCCTACCACGCCCGCCAGCGCGCCCTGGGGCGGCGGTGATGCTGCCCCAGGGCATCCGCCCCATCCTGCGGGGCCACGCGGCCGACCCGCTAGCCCCCGAGGCGGCCATCGAGCGGGCCTGGCTGCGCACCGAGATGGCCGACCGGGTCGGCTGCCTCGCCCTTCGCCGCAACCGCGAGTCGGGCACGGTGGTGGGCCTGTACCTCGCCAATGAGGCGGGCATCGAGTCCGACCCCCGCCTCCGCTACGCCACGGTCTGCGAGACTCACGACACGGTGGTGTGCCACGAGCGCAAGACCGACGCCGCGTACTGGCTGCGCCACCCCAAGACGTGGTGCGAGTTCTGTCAGGACCCGGACGCGCAGGAGGAGGCCGTGATGGTTCGCAACCTGCTGGAGCGCGAGGGCTGGAAGGGGGTGCCCAAGCCATGAAGGTCTGGGTCATCGAGTCCGGCGACATCGTCCACGGCGACTACGTGCAGGCCGTGCTGCCCGGTGACATCGACCTCGCCACGCTGGCCGAGGCCATGCGCCGCGAGATGCGCGAGTATCAGCGCTGCTACGGGGGCGACCCCGACGAGGATACCTGGCGCACCGTGAACCACACCGGCGGGGGGTCCCACGAGGTGTATTTGCGCGCAGGCGGAGCGCGGGTCTACGCCCGCCAGTTCACGGTGGGCGTGTCGCGATGAGCGTGCAGATTCGCATCCTGGGTCGGGACGCCCGCAACATCGGGGAGACGCCCGCGGTGGCGTTGGTGAACCCGAAGTACCCCCACAACGTGGGGGCGGCGGTCCGGGCGGCGTCCTGCTTCGGGGCGCGCCAGGTGTGGTTCTCGGGTGACCGGGTGACCCTCGATCCGCTGGCCCGGGCCACCCGCCTTCCCCGCGAGGAGCGCATGAAGGGATACCGGGACGTCTCGGTGGTGCAGTGCGACATGTTCTTTGATGCCTTCCCCAAGTGGGTGACGCCGGTAGCGGTGGAGTTCCGGGGCGAGGCCGAGATGCTGCCGACCTTCGAGCACCCCGAGCATGCCCTGTACGTGTTCGGCCCAGAAGATGGCGGCCTGATGCCGGTGCAGCTACGTCTCTGCCATCGCTTCGTGATGATTCCGTCCACCCACTGCTTGAACCTGTCGGCGGCGGTGAACTTGGTGCTGTACGACCGGATGGTGAAACGGATGGCCCAGGGCCTGGTGCCCTTGATGGCCCCCGCTGACTACGTGGCCCAGGACCGGGCCATGCGGCCTGCCGCGCCGGACGTGGACATGACGGTGTGGTCGCAGGACGGCCGGTCCAATCAGGAGGAGCAACGATGAACGGGGTGCCGCGGCACCACCACTGGATGGGCAACTGCTGCCTGTTCACCTTCGCGCTCGTGCTGGGCGTGGTGGTGGGCGTGGCCTATGCGGGCTGGGTGCTGTTCGCATGAGTCACCGGCTTACGCTCGACCAGCGCCTGGAGATTCTGGACGCCTACACCGCCAATCAGGAGACGTTGCTGGCCATCAGCCGTCGTCTGGGCGTGGACGTGAATACCGTGCTCCGCGTGGCGCGGCGTATGGGGGCCGGGCTTCGGGGACAACGGGGCGCTTGGAATAATGCGGAGGGCCGGGCCATTTATGAGGCGTACGTGGGCGACCGCGAGACCCTGGCGCAGATCGGAGAGCGATTCGGGATCACGCGGGAGCGAGTGCGCCAGATAGCTACCCGACTCGGAGCCCCGCCGCGGGGTCGGGGGTGGGATAGCCGTCGGGTCCTCTCGCGGTGGGTTGCCAACGCCTCGCGCGACCAGGCTATCGCGGGCCGCTTCCTGGCTGGTGAGACGGCGCCCCGGCTGGCCAAGGAGTACGGGCTATCCGTCAATCAGGTGGCCGCCATCGTGGCCCGGCTGCGGGCGCACCGGCCCCGCCGGGGCCACGGTTTCTCGACGCTGGCGTTCCGCCTGCACTGCCCGTGTGAGATTTGCCGGGCGGCGGTGGCGCGGCGGTCGCAGACCGCGATTGCCAGCCGCAAGCAGCGCGGCTTGGCGCCGGGCGATCCGCGGCATGGGACCGAGAATGGGTACGGCAACTGGGGCTGCCGGTGCCCCCACTGCAAGCTGGCCCGGAAGCAGCACATGTACGCCCTGGAGATGGAGCGCCGGGAGCACCCCGAGCTAGCCCCGCCGTCATGGCGGAAGGCGCGCGGGTTGCCGCCCTTGCCGCCCCGGGTACGAAGCAAGACGCGCCGCCCCGCGCCAGCCCCTGTGCGGGCCGAGGTGGCGCCATG
>CAZYCV010000011.1:30638-32296 GCA_964645305.1 uncultured Occallatibacter sp.
GCCAGGCCGCGCGCTGTGAGAACGCCCCCGGGGGGCGCTGTCGTTGCCGCTGTGGAGGCCGCTTCCATGGGGTGGCCCGGGACGCCGCGTTCTGGGACCACGTGGGCGGGCTGCTGCCGCTCGGGGGGGAGGGTGGCGAAATTCCCAAGCCGCCCTATACTGACACCCATAGTGTCCGCCCCCTTCCCCGCAAGGAGGAGGGTTGATGGGGAGCATTGTGACCCAGACCCCGCCCCGTACGCGCAAGGGCAAGGCCGAACCGTGGGAGCCGGTGCGTCCCATCCCGGCTCCGCGCAAGCCTGCGCCCCTGTACGTGCTTCTGCGCGCCCACTATCCCCGCCGCGGCGGACTAGTCGGGCGCATGTACCTGCCGGTGGCCGTGCAGCGACATTTCAGCGCGCTCGGCTGCCGCGACCTCACGGTAACGGCTGAGTACCAAGGCGAGCGCCCGGTGGCGTTTCGCCTGCACGCCATCCCCGAGAACTCCCCACCCCAGGAGGGGCAGTTGCGCATCCACCGCGACGAGACGGTGTATGCCGCCTATCTGCGCGGCCTGGCCCCCGCCGAGGGGCGCCTGCGCGTGCCCCTGGAGGTGGTGGACAACGATCTGGTGGGCAAGATCCCCGCCGATGTTCCCCTGCTCCGTCAAGCCGATGGTGATGCTGCAGCGTGAGCGTGGCCGCCTTTCTGGACTTGGTCCAGCGCCGCGTGCAAGCCGGATCGGGCTCCGACCTGTGGCACCTTCTGGAGGACCCGGTCGAGATGCGTGAGTGGTGGAAGGTAGCCCAGGGTCAGATGCAGGCCGCCGGGATTCGCCACGCCGTGATCGGTGGCGTGGCCGTGATCCGCTACATGCCGCAGCGCGAAACTCGCGACCTGGACTTCGGCGTGGCGGTGCAGGACGCCCCCGTGGTGCGCCAGCGCGTGGCGGCCCTGGGATGGAAGTACGTGGGGCCGCTGCGGGCCGGAACGTACGGCGGGTCGGCCTGGGATACGCCCCAGGGCAACCACGTGGACATTCTGTACCTGCCCGACGCCCTGGCCCAGGAGTTGCTGGCCGCCGCCGAGGACAACCGCTTTGACGGCATGCCCACGGCCACCCTCTCGCACATGGTCTTGCTGAAGTTGGAGTCGGGCCGAGGCCAGGACGTCACCGACGTGATGCGCATGATGGGGCACCGCTCGGACGCCGAGGTGGCCCAGGTGCGTCGGTTCCTGGTGGCCCATCGCTACCCCGATATGGAGGACTATGACCAGACCGTGCTGCTGGGCCGTCTGGAGTACGGCAAGCCGCGGAGGAAGCGACGTGGCTGACCCCCGTAGCAAGGACGAGTGGATGGCCCGCTTCCAGCAGAACAGCCGGGTCACCGGCGAGGGCGCCGAGACCACGCAGCACATTCCGTGCCCTTTCTGCGCGGCCCCCGACTTCTACGTCGTCCCCCTGCTCGCCGCCAAGACCGCGCTGGCCGAGGACCATACGTGCGCTAGCTGCGGACGCTCGGGACGGCATGAGATCGTGACCGAGCGCAAGGGGATGACCGCCGAGTTCGTGCAAACTGGTGGCCCCGACCCCGCGGAATGTCTCCGGCCCTGGCCGCGTCGCCTGGACGCGCGGTTGCACGTGGTGCCCGACGCGTGACCTGGCAGAAGCAGGTGTA
>CAZYCV010000011.1:32396-49459 GCA_964645305.1 uncultured Occallatibacter sp.
AGCCGACCTGCTGGCCGAGCGGCTGCGCCGGAAGGAGGGGATCGCCAGGGCGGCCGAGGCCCTACGGGGCGGCCGGAATACGACCCTGGCCCATCTCTTAGGCGAGGACATAGGGACGGTGGCCCGGGTGAGCCCGGGGTCTTGACATCCTATGGTGCCCCCCCTATACTCCCCACATCGGCCCCTGCACGGCCGGTAGGAGAGAGAAGCCATGAAGCAGGTCACCATCGAGGTCAAGGGCCGGGAGATCCGGGAGGGCGACTTCGTCTGGTCGCACGGCATCGAGACCCAGGTCATGTCGGTCGGCAAGCCGCGCATCAAGTACATCACGGTGTACGACTGCCACGGCTTCAACGAGGACCGGATGGTCGAGGGCACCTACCCGGTGAAGCGGCTGGTACCCGATGAGCTGGACGAGGCCAAGCAGGCGGTCAAGATCGCCGGACACCACCTGGAGTACACGGGCAAGGACGTGGTTCGGCAGGTTCGCGGCATCGCCCGCGAGCTTCGCGAGGCCGCCGAGCGCTTGGAGGCATGCCTGGACGCCGCCGCCGCCGAGTTCGCGTACCTGGCGGGCAACGACGAGAAGGAGGGCGCGCGGGAGGCCGCGGCCAACGAGGCCGTACGGCGCCTGCGCAGCGATGACGGTGGCCTGGACGCGGTGATCGGCGGCGGGGTTGCCCGCGAGGGGCTGCGCGCCCTGGACGAACTCGACCGCTGGCGCGAGGCCTGGGCCATGGTCCAGCGGGCCGAGACCGCGGTCCGCGTGTACACCCCGATGGACGCGGTGGTCCTTCTCCCGGGCGAGGCCGCCTGACATGGCCACCCAGCGCACCGACGGCCACCAGCCATCCGCCTTCGACCCCTCCCGGTACCAGTACCTGGAGTGCCTGGACACCCAGCCGGTCCGACCCTGGACCCCGCACGAGGTGGCCGTGTACTTCTGGGGTCGCTCGGCCGAGGCGCAGGCCGCCAAGCTAGCCGAGTTGAACGCCGAGGTGGCCGCGGCCAACCAGCACCGCCTGGACATCGCCGCTCGCATTCGGGGCGACCACCCGAGCATCTCGCAGTGCTCGGTCTGCGGCGCCCGGTACCGCTACGCGGTGGTCTGGACCCACACGCCGGACGGCACGCTCATCACCACCGGCGAGGAGTGCGCCGCCTCCATCGACGCGACGGCCGCCTCTCAGGTGGGCGAGCGGGTGGGGGTCCTGCGGGACGCCGCCCAGCGCTTGCGGGAGCGCGAGCAGGCATTCGAGCGCCGGGCCGCCTGGCTCGCCGCCGACCCCCGCAACGATGAGGCGGCCGACTACATCACCAGCCCGCGCACCGAGCGGGACGGCTTTCTGGATTCGCTGGCCGACCAATGGATGCGCAAGGGCGAGCTTTCGCCACGCCAGGTGGACGCCGCCTTGGCCTCGCGCGACCGGATGGCCAAGCGGGCCGCCGAGGCCATTGGCCGGGCCTTCGCCCAGATGCACGAGCCCCACCTGAACGAGTGGGTCGGCAACGAAGGGGACCGGCTCACCTTCTGCGCCACGGTGCTTTTCACCCGGGCGCTCGACTCCGACTACGGCATCAAGGTGCTGGTCGGCATGCGCGACGCCCAGGGCCACGCCCTGCGGACGTTCGCCACCGGGCACTTCGCCGACGACGCTCACAAGGGCGACACGCTGCACATCATCGGCACGGTGAAGCGCCACGAGGAATACAAGGGCGAGCGCCAGACCATCCTTACCCGGGTGGCGGTGGCGCCCGCCCCGCAGCCCACCCTCGCCATGGCGGGGGTGGCGTGATGCATCGCAATCTCTCTCCACCGACGGGGGGTCGCGCCCCTGCACCTACTCCCGCTGCCGTGCAGACTGCGGGGGGAGGGGGCGCGCCCTCCGCTCGGCCGGGGACGCAGCAAGTCACCGATCCCTGGAGTCTTACTAGGTGGGAACAGCGGGAGATCCGTCAGTTTCTATGGTGGCTGCGTAACTGGGCACCTGAGTTTCCCGGGGCGGTACTCCCCAAGGATACCGGCTTGTCGATCTGTGCCTACCATGATGACGGCGAGCACATCTCGTACGATACATCGGCGTTCTTGGATGACGACGATGCACTTCTAGCTGCGTATGCTGCGCGGGATCGCTCAAAGGATTTCGTGGAGTGAACCAGATGATGTGGCTGCTTGGCATCATCCTATTTGCCTGCTTTTTGGCGGCATGCCTGGGATTTGGAGGGCCGGTGACGTGGGACTGGTAGACGTCGCTACCCGCCAACGCCTGGACAATGAGCTTGCGGGCATTGGCACCCGCATCCTGGTCCGGGACCGCTACGTCCGGCATCAGCTTTGGCTGCTGCTGCACCGCGGCAGCCGCGGCGAGGAACGCGCATACCACGAGCACGCAGCCTTGTGCCTCGACCTGTATCTAGGGCGGACCAAGCGTGCCTAGGCGACGCGACCGCCGCGGGAAGTTCATTGCCCTCGACGCGTACCTACGCTGGGATGGGCAGGCGCGCGTTTTGCGCCATTGGGAGGCGCCTGACGAGCCGGTAGGGTCGCCCCTGCAGGGCCTGCTTACCTTCGTCGCGGTGCTAGGAGCCATCGCCGCCCTGGTGGGCTGCGGTTTGTTTTGGGCTTGGCTGGTAGCGGCGGGCTGTGCGCTCGCTCTCCTTGGCGCCGCCGCCGCCTTTTGCGTCCACGTACGAGGAGATCCCGATGGGGACCGCTGACCTGACGTCTGGCCTCTCCAACGCGCTGCTGCGCGATCTCTTGCAGGAGGCCCAGCACCAGGGCTTTCGCCTGAAGCTGTCGGGGTCTGGGCACATCAACATCTTCACGCGGGGCGGGGGATTCGTGACGTGGGCCTCGACGTCGGTGCAGGATAGCGGCCCGGCGTCCCAGAAGGTCTTGACCAGTTTGCGGCGGAACGGCTTTGTGTGGCCGCCGCCGCGCCGACGCCACCCGGAGGAACCCAAGGTGATCACCGACGACATTCCCATCTCGGCGCGGATTCTGGAGGCCATGGCCGACGGCAATCCGATCACGCCCCAGGCGCTCGCCATCGCCATCAAGGGGCCGCAGCAGACCCCCGAGGCGGTGGAGGCGGCGTTGGCGGGCATGCGCGGCCAGGGCAAGGTGATGCGGGACGCGGACGGCCGCTGGCGGCTCCCCGCCGGGGCGCCGGTGGTGGCCAGTGCCGAGGCGGCACACACCCCGTACGCGACGCCGACCCTGAAGATCGAGCAGGTGTACGCGGCCCTGCGGGACGCGGGCCAGCCGCTCACCGCCCAGGACATCGCGCAGCGGTCGGGCACCGGAGCCTCCGGCGAGGCCATGTGCTCGCACCTGGCGAGTCTTGGCCGGTTCGTCCGGGTGGGCAAGGAGACGTCTCCCAGGGGCGCCAAGCAGGGCCGCACCCTGTACGCCCTGCCGGAGTGGGGCCAGCCGGGCATCGAGGTGTCGGTGGCGGGCGTGGTCCTGCCCCAGGTGCCAGCGGCGGCCATGCCCGCCAAGCCGCCCGAGATCCAGCGCCCCGCGTGGGTGGACAAGCGCGACGACGGCGAGCGCGTGGCTGACCACGTGCGCGAGCAGCACCTGCTGAAGGCGCGCAATCCCAAGCTCCACCAGGCGGAGCGGATTCTCGCCGCCCTCGCCCACACCGGCGTGCCGATGGCGTACACGGAGATCGCGGCCCTGATGGGGGCCACCCCGCAGGCTGCGTCCATCTGCGTGGCGTGCTCTACGCTGCTCAACCAGGGCCGCGTGCGCGTGGCCCGCGAGCAGGGTCCCGACAAGACGAAGGGGGGCAAGCTGCCCCGGCTGTACGCGCTGACCCAGGCGTCCACGGCGCCTCCCCCCGCCCCCCACCAGCGCGGCGAGGTGGTCGACGTGGTGATGCGCTACCTGCGGGCGGTGCGCCGCCCCGTGACGGTCCGTGACGTGGCCACCGCCCTGGTCATGCCGACCAGCCAGGCGGCCGCCACCCTGGTCCGCTTGACGGCCCTGGGCCGGGTCATGGCCTCCGGCCAGCCCAAGCGCCCCCACCGGATGTACCGGCTGGTCGACCAGGCCGCGCCTGTGCCCGCCACGCCGCCCACGGCGCCACCCGCGCCCCCGGCCGCCCCACCGGCCCCGGTCCGGCCCCCCAAGCCCGCGTTGGCCGACGTGCCGCCTCTGCCCGCCCTGCCGTCCCACCTGGAGGCCACCTTGCCGCCCGCCCAGGCGCCGCCCGCGCCGCCCCCCGCCGCCGAGGGCCGGGACCGCTACCTGGCCCTGCTCCTGGCCGCCGCCGAGAAGCAGGCCGACCCCGGCGTGCTCGACCGCATCGAGCGCCTGCTGGGCCTCTGACATGCCCGACTGCGAGGTCGTATGGGGCCGGGAGTGCGAGGCGCCTCCCGGCTCCGAGCACCCCCGGCTACGGACCGCCTGCTACGCCTGCGGCTCCCCCGTCTGCGTGGAGTGCTCGGCGATCATCCCGTATCACCACCGGCGTCGCCGCATCTGCGCGTCGTGCGCCGACATGCTTGGCTTGAGCCTGGTCACCGAGTACCGCCTCGCCCTCGCCGACAGCACGGCCGCCTCGGAGTGGACGACCGATAGCCGGGAGGAGGCCATCAACCGCCTGCTGGACGAATCCGCCTGGCAGCGCGAGGGGCGGCTCTGGGGGTATCTCGGCGTCGATAAGCTGCCCGTGAAGGTCCAGTTGCAGTCGCGCAAGCCGGGCGGGATCTGGGTGGTGGAGCCCCTCGCCCCGGAGGACAAGCGATGACCACTCGCGCCGAGATCGAGCACTGGCTGCGCAAGCCCCCTGAGCACGCAACCCACGTGCTCATCATCTGCGACACCTACGACCAGGACGATTATCCGGTGTACGTGCTGCGCGGCCAGGACCCGCGCAAGGTGGAGCACGAGCATCTCAGCCGCAACCCGATGGCCCGGCGGATGGAATGCTACGACCTGCGCATGGACCTGGCCACCCAGCTTGCCGAGTACCGGGCACTGCATTACTGAGATGGGACGCCTGGCTCGCCACGCCGCGTATCGGTTCCTGTATCGAGCCGACCAACTCCAGCACCATCTGCGTCTGCATTGGCGGTGGATCTGCGATGGCCTGGACATCGCCCATGGGCTCATGCCCGAGGACTGGGACATCAATTACGTCCCCAACACGCGGGTCAACCGATGCCTGGCCCGCTTCTTTCGCGAGGAGTCCTGAATGACCGTGCGTGTACGCCGCGTGACCGTGGATATGAACAGCTATGCCCAGGCCAGTCTGGACGCCATCCGGCCGGGATGGCGGGCGGAGGTCAAGTCGAGCCGCCTGGCCCCGTACGTCCTGGGGGGCGAGGTGGTGGCGGCGGAATGGGTGGACTTGCCGCTAGCGCCGCTGGAGGAACTGCGCCTCTGCAAGCAGATTCTGGTCGATATGGAGTTCTATGTCCCGGCCCCGGGACTGTCGGCGACCGCGGTGGTGCAAGAGATCCGCCGCCGCGTGGACGCCGCCGGGATCGACCTGGAGCCCCCCGACTGACATGGGCACGCTCACCGACCGCATGAAGCTGTACGAGGGGGCGGCGCAGACCCACCTGACCCGGAGGATGCCGTGCCTGCTACGCCTGGACGGGCGGGCGTTCCATTCGTACACCCGGGGCCTGGAGCGGCCCTGGGACGTGGGTCTGGAGCGCTGCATGCAGGCGACCATGCTGGGCTTGTGCGAGGAGGTGGCGGGATGCGTGCTGGGGTACCAGCAGTCCGACGAAATCTCGCTGCTGCTCGTGGACTACATGAAGTTTGAGACGATGCCGTGGTTCGACAACAACGTACAGAAGCTGGTGTCGGTGGCGGCGTCGATAGCGACCCAAAGCTTCCTGTTCGCGGCGGCCCTGCACTTGCCCGCCAAGGCCGGGCACCCGGCCCATTTCGACGCCCGAGCCTTTGCGCTCCCCCGCGAGGAGGTCAACAACTACTTCGTGTGGCGCCAGCAGGACGCGGTGCGGAACTCCATCCTGGGCCTGGGCCAGGCTCACTTCTCGCCGCGGCAACTGCACGGCCAGAACACCGACCAGATCCAGGAGATGCTGTGGCAGGAGCACCACATCAACTGGAGCCAGGACACGCCCACGTACCGCAAGCGGGGCGCCACCTGCCGCCGGGTCTCCGTAGTGGGGCTGCAAGACGCCCGCCCCTGGCAGGTGGACCTGGAGCCCCCCACCTTCTCGGTGATGCCCGGCTATGTCGACCAGTGGGTATGGCCCCAGGATGAGCAGGGGGCGGACCGATGAAGCGACTACTGGTGACCGGAGGCCGTGACTACTTGGACAGCTACCAAGTTCTGCGCATGCTGGTGCAGGCCCGTGACCACCTGGGCGACGTGGGCGAGATCACCTTGGTCCACGGCGGGGCTCGGGGGGCGGACGCGTTGGCCGCCGAGACGGCCGCCCGGCTGGGCATGCGGGTGGAGGCGCACCCGGCCGACTGGAAGCGGCACGGGCGGGCCGCGGGAATGATCCGCAACGCCGAGATGGTCGCCCTGGGCGCCGATCTCTGCATCGCGTTCCCGGGCGGGGAGGGGACCCGCAACTGTGTTCGGCGCGCCATGGACGCGCACATTCCGGTGTGGGCGGCGTGAGCGACCCGCCCCTCGACTTGAACCAGCGGCTGCGCGATCAAGCGTGGGGGGCCGTGATGGCGGCCCCTACGCCCGAGGCGGCCTTGCAGGCGCTGGCTGCGTACAATGCCATACCCCGCGAGCCGGGCCGGTACAAGGTCAACTTCGCCGGGCTGCCCCAGTCCTACACGTGGGAAGGGGTCTGCCCGGACTGCGGACGCCACCTGGGGCCATATGAGGGCGTGGCGTTCGGGGACTTCGACCAGGACTCGCTGCACATCGCCGCGCACCGGGCGGAGGACTGCCCCTGCTGGCGCAACCGCCTATGGCGCCTCTGGTACCACCACACCTGGGGTAAAGTCTCTCAGCGTTGGGAAAGCTGGACGTGGCGGAGGCGGGCGCGCAAGGAGCGCAGGCGGGCGGGCCTTCCGCCCTAGGGCCGCTGCGTATTGTCCGCGCCCTTCCCCATCCGGCGCCGCCGGGACGAGCGCACGTGGTGCTGCCGGGGTACGAGACGCTGCTGATACCGGGCGCCGACTATGGGGAGGCGCTGGGGCAGGTCCGGCCGGACGGCGGCTTCGTGGTCTGCGAATGGGATCTCGCGTTCGACCAGCAGGACGTGGACGAGATGGCGCGGGCGGTCCGCCGGACCCACGGTGACCGCATCCTGTGCGCGCCGTATCACATCTGGGCGGCGTCGGCCCAGGACGCCCTGCACCAGACCGACCCCGGGTTCGTTCGCATGTGGGCGATGGGCGACGTCCAGGTGAAGGCGGATAGCACCCCCCAAGCCGTGCTAGAGCGCTGGGAGCGGGCGGGATGGCTGGCGGGCCTGGGGAAGGACGGCCAGGCAGCGGCCAGGCGGGTGATCTTGGCGGCCCCCACCACGCAGCACACGATCACGCCGGTGGGTCGTGGCCAGAAGGAGTGCGACGTGTTCTCGTTCGGGTTCACGTACCTCCCCGAGCGGATTCTGCGCCAGGCCACCGCCCAGAATGTGTGGCCCCGCCTCCGCTATCCCACCGCCGACCGCGACTTCGCCGAATGGACGTGGAATCAAGGCGAGCGGGCCTGCATCGTGTGGGGCTGCCGCCCGAAGCACATCCACTTCCTGCCCGCCCACGCCAGGGTGTATTCTCCCCCCTATGCCGACATGCCAGATGTGTCCGCGCCCGGTAACCCTGCTGCAGGGCAGGCCGCGCCGCTTTTGCGGGGCGACGTGTCGGAAGCGCGCCTGGCGTCAGATTCGTCGCGATTGCGTGAACCGGGGCCAGTGTCCCCGGTGCGGCCTGCTGCTGCTGTATCCGCCGACCAGTCGTCACGAGCGCGCCCAACTGCTGCTGCTGGGATGCTCGGTCTGCCAATGGGACGACCGCCGCTTGTCACGGTCGTCACCGCCGCCATCGCAGAGCGCCTGCACACCACCCTCCCGGCTTGTGTCCGCTCGGTGAACGCGCAGACCTATCGCCCCCTAGAGCACTACGTGGTGTTTGATGGCCCCTCGGGCCTGGATATCCCCAAACAGCGCCCCGGGCTGCTGGGCACCGAGGCCGGGGTGGCGCGGTGGTACATGGAATGCGGCAGGCGCTGGCACGCGGCCACCCGGGGCTCGTGGGGCCTGGAGGCGCGCGCCCTGGCCTTGTACCTCTGCCACGGGGAATGGGCGTGCATTGTGGGGGATGACGACTGCCTGGCGCCCGACCACGTGGCCCGGCTGGTGCAGGCGGTCCAGGCGGCCGACGCCGACTATGCACTGTGCCAATACCGCTACGGGGACGGACGGGTGGCGGGCGACGGGCGGATCTTGGAGGCGGGGGTGGGCGACGGCATGATCCTGTTCCGCACCGACGAGTACTCGCGCAATCCGCACCTGCCCGGCTCGTATACGCAGGACTATGAGTGGCTCACCAGATTCTGCGCGGGCAAGCGAGGCGCCTTTGTGGCCTCCCCCAGCTATCTGGTGCGCCCCCACGAGAAGGGAAACGCGGCATGAGCACCACCACCAGTTGCGCGGACGTCATGGCCACGCTGTTCGCGCGACTGCGTGCCCATCCGCCGCAGCGGCGCGGCATCATCAACGTCCAGGCCACCGGCCCGGGCGGCGGCAACTTCGTGGTGATGTTCGGCAAGTTCCCCTATGCCGGTCCGGGCCAGGCATCCGACCCCGGGCTCACGCTCACGTTGGCCGCCCCCGACCTCGTGGCCATCTGCCTGGGCCAGACCAACGCGCTCCTGGCCTATGCCATGCGCAAGGTGCGCGTGGAGGGGGACGCCTCCTTGCTGCGCGAGCTACAAGCCCTGCTCTAGCTGAAGTGAATCCACAGAAGCACGATGATCACTAGGATCAGCGCGCAGGTCAGGTAGTACTTGAGCACCTAGGAGGGGAGGCCCAGCGAGTTGCCGCCCACCGTCGAGTAGGTGCCGTTGCCCACGATGTAATACGAGGCGCAGAGCGGCGGCGCGCACTTGCTGGCACCCTTGGGCATGGACGGATAGGTGCAGCCCCCCGGGCCGCAGACCGCGTCCACCACCCAGTCCGTGCTCACCGACTGTGGCCCCACCGGCTGGGGCTCCACGGGCAGGCAACTGGGGCAGGCGCTGGCGGCCCCCTGGGCCGACCCACGCGGCCCCAGAATGGCCACCGCGATCCCCAGGGTCCCCAGGGTCGCCAGGATGCCGACGGTCGCCGCCTGATTGTTCACGCTCATACAGCCACCATACCCCCTGGCCCGGGCGCCCGGGGCCAGATGCTCACCAGATGGCCGACTGCTGGGCGTTCACGGTGACCGGGAGCAGCACCATGCCGCCCGCACCGGGCGGGGCCTGCGGCGTCGCCATGGTCTGCGTGGACGTGCCCGAGTTGCCGTTCACGTTGGTGGCCAGCACCGAGAAGCCATAGGTGGTGCCGTTCGAGAGATCCGGGAAGGAGTAGGTGGTCCCCGCCTGGGTCTGCTGCGCCACCAAGGAGGTGGACTGGTAGCAGAAGAAGGTGTAGGAGAGGATCGTGGACCCCCCGTTGGCGGGCGGGGTCACCGTCACCTGGCAGGTGGCATTGCCCGCCACCACCGCGGGTGCCGCAGGCGTCGACGGCACCGTCGAACCGGCCGGGGTCACCCCCGCCGACTGCGCCGACGCCGCCCCCGCCCCCAGCATGTTCAACGCCGTCACCGTGAACGTGTAGGTGGTGCCGTTCACCAATGGGCTGACGGTGTAGGGGGTGCCGGTGGCCGCCGAGTAGTCACCCACCGCGATGCTGGTGATGGGCGTCTGCGGCGTCCCCGTAATGTACGGCGTCACCGTGTACGACGTGATGGGCGTCCCCCCATTGGCGGGCGAGTTCCAATTCAACGCCACCTGGACGTTGCCCGCCGTCCCCGCCGCGCCCGTCACCTGGGCCGGGACCGTCGCCGAGGTGTACACAAGCACCGCGGCCACCCACTGCGCCAACGGGGCGAGGGTCCCGCTATACGTCTGCGCGGCGGTCGCCCTCGGGAATACCCAGCCCGGCTGCAACGACGACATCTCGGTGGCGCCCGCCTTGAACGAGGCGATCACCATCGAGGAGTAGTTGGTGGAGCCGGTGCTCAACGTCCACGTGGTCACGTCGTTGTCGGCCGAGGACCCGGTGGTGGCCGTGGTCACGTACAAGGAGCGGTGGTGATCGGCCTGGGAGGTGGTGGCGTTGGTGGCCAGCACGTTGATGCCCGTGCCCACGCCCAGCGCGTTCACGTTGTCGGTCTCGGCGGTGATGGTGCCCGCCACCGTGGCCCGGATATTGCGAATGGTAACGATCAGCCGCCCGGTGCCACCATCGGTGCCGCTGCACGAAGTGGTCAGGGGCGACGCCGACCCGGAGTTGGTGCCGAACTGGTCCAGGGTGACGGTGCCGGAGAACTGCGAGACGTCGACGGCCGACTGGGTACCCCCCGAGAAGTTCCAGGTGGGCATGGTATCCGAGCCCACCGCGGTCTTGGCCCACATCTCGCACACCTGGACGTTCGGCCCGGGATACACGCCCGCGATCAAGGACCAGCCGGTGGTCGACCCCGACAGCGTGGACGCGGTGGTGCAGTGCGACGTCACACAGGCCAGCAGCAAGTTGCCCGCCACGATGGACGCGGGCGCGGTGGGCTGGACCGTGGTGGTACCGGCGGTGAGCGCCCCCGCGGACACGAAGGCCATCTCAGCCCGTTCCCACGATGGTCGGATCATTCACCCACGGCGAGCCCGGCAAAGAACCGATGGTGGACGACCCGTTGGGCCAGAAGATGCCCCCCAGCACCACGTCCGAGGCCACCGCCGGGGTGATGCTCACCGTGGCCCCCGCGGTGCTCCCCGTTGCGGTCGCCGAGTTCTCATAGGGCGTCGCCGACAACCCCGAGATTTCCCAGAACTCGTACTCCATGGAGCCCGACTGCGACGAGGTGATGGTGATGCCGTTGGCCGAGATGGAGCCGGTGGGCACCAGATCCCAGCCCGACATGTTGCCGGTCCCCGCCCCCGAGTTGACGGAGTAGCGGTTGTTCCACGTCCCGCCCCCCGAGATGGAGGCGGTGGGCGCAGAGGCCGCTCGCACGCCCACCTTGAGCACGCACAGGTTCCCCACCGTGGTCGCCAGATTGGCCACCACCAAGGTCGTGGAGTCGGCCGACGTCCCCGCCTGCACGTGCTGGACGACCTGCCCAGCCGCCTGCGCCTGGCCCGGGTTGTTGGCCACCAACCCGTACTGGATGGTATACGCGGCGTTGGCGGCGGGGGTACCCCCCACCCACGCGACCACCGTGAGCACATGGCCGGTGTTGCTCGCAATAAGCCCCGTGGACGTTCCCGCCACCACGTTCAGGCCTTGCCAGTTGTTGGTGGACCAGGACTGCGCCGAGTCGGTGAGCGTGGTGGCCGACGTTGCGGTGGCGATCCCCCCCCACTTCACCACGTACGCGGCGGTGCCCGACGGCGTCCCCCCCACCCACGCCGAGACGGTGAGCTTGTCGGTGGTGGAGGCGGTGATCACGCCCGACGAAGATCCCGCAACGCACGTCATCCCCGCCCACACGTTGGCGGGCGACCAGGACTGCGAGGTGTCGGTGAGCGTGGTCGAGGTGGTCGAGGTGGCGGTGCTATTCACCACGATGGGACCGGCGTACAGGGCCAACTGCGACGGCGTCAGCACGTTGTATCCGGCAGGCTGCTCGATCAACTTGGCGCCCAGGCATACCCCGTACGAGTAGGTGTCCCCCAAGAGCGGCCCCGTGTTGCCCAACCCGTTATAGGTGGCGGTCTGAATGTCGATGGGGACGGCTGGCGTGGCAGGCCCCGACCCCACCTGCGAGGCAAAGGCACCCTGGCCATCTTCCGCCATCGGCGTGTACATCGCTGCATACGAGGAGCCGTGCCCGTCTGCGTACGACCCGGAGTTGTACCAGGCCACCCCGGTATTCGGGTCCACGCTCGTGAACGGACCGGCCACGCCGATGGTGGTGGACTGGTTGGCAGCGTTGGCGCGCAGCGAATTGTTCTCTAGCACCGCATTGCCATACGACAGGAACTTGGGCACGTACGACGCCGCCCCCCCGAACAACGAGGTGGCCGAGCCACCCGTCGTGGACCCAAAGATCTGCGGGGGGTTCAGCGCCGTCGAGATCCAGGAGTTGGGAAAGGCCGCGAACATGGCCTGGGCAATGTTCTCCAGGGCCGTAAACCACGTGCTCGCCGTCGGCGTCACGTTATTGGCGGTGGTCAACTGCGACTGGGTCCAGCCGTATGCGGTGGGCAAGAACGGCTCGGTGGCGATCCCGCACAAACACAACTCGCCGAGCAGGTTGTTGGACGCCAGCGCCTGGCTCTCCCCGGTCGGCACATACGCCGCCAGGGTCTGCATGAACTGGGTGAAGATGGTGAGGTAGTTGGCGACGAAGAAGGGGGCCAGGGTGATGGTGCCGTTGGTGATGCTGTCGCCCACCGACCCCACCAGCCAAGACGGCTGACAGTTGGTGGTGCCCGACCCCAGGTTCCCGCACTCGATGCGCAGCTTGGTCGTCCATCCATACGGAGGCCCCACCCCGGGCGCCGGATTGCCGATCGACGTGTTATACGCCCGCATGGTCTGCCAGGCGGTGTTGATAGCGGTGATCCCAGACCCCGACAAGGCGCCTGACCCCGGCGGCGACCCCGCGGTGGGCTGCAGGTTCTTCCAGTACACGGTGCCGTTGCTGCCCGCGTTGATGACGAACCCACCCTCCACGGCGTTGTACGCCGCGCTCCCCCCCGACCCGCTGAGAAGGGGCGCCGCCGGGGTCGAGTTGGAGGCCAGTCCACTCCGGTCGAACAACCCGAGGCAGACGGGAATCGCCACCGGGGCTACCTCCTGGCGTTAACCCTGGTAACCGTACACGTTGATGGCGTTCTCGGCCGACCCGCCGCCAATCGCGGGAAGCGACACCACAATCGCGGTGTCCCCCGCCGCCGCCGGAATCGCGTTGGGCAGGCGAATGGACGCCCCGCCCTGGCCGGTGGTGGACGCCGACAACACGTAGTTCAAGGTATTGGAGCCGTCCGCGGTCACGATGCCCGTGATGGTCACGATCACCGTCGCCGCCGACGCCGCCTCCCCCAGGGTCACGTCGAAGCCGATGATGGACGTGGTCGACCCATAGAGGCCGGGAAGGGTGGCGGTGATGGCCGACCCCGAGTTGGTGGTGGCGGTGGCCTGGATCTGCGTCCCGCGCGGGGACGTCCCCATATTCAGAAACATCTCAATGCACCAAGTTGGCCAGGGCGACAATCACGCCGCCCACGATGGCCGCGAAGCCGGAGACAAACAAGGAGGTGCGCAGGCCGAGGCTCCACTTGGTCTTCTCGGCCCGGGCCGCCGCCGCCTTCTTGGCTTCGTCCTGCAACTCGTGCATCCCTTCGTCCAGGCGGCGGACCCAGCCGCCCTGCATTGTGCCTCGCTCGTCCGGGGTCCCGAACGTCCACTGAAACACCTGGGTCATCATCGACTCCAAGGCGATCTGATCGTGGCGCACCTGGGAGATCTGACCCGCCAGGTCCACGCCCCAGTCGGGGGCATCTGGATAGAGGCGGCGCCAGTCCTCATAGTGGGACGAGAAGGGGGCGCGCTTGGGTTCGCGACGGCGGTGGGCGACGTTGTACCGGAGCCATTCCTCCATGTTGCCCACATCGTCTGGGTCCGCCACACCTTCAGCCCCCCTGGTCGATCAATTCGATGATGCGGATGTCGGCGGTCCCCACGAATCCCGAGTTCATCACCCCGTACAGCGGCCCCTCGTACTCACCGTGCTCGAAGCCGATGAAGCCGCCCCCCGGAATGGGGAAGCCGGGCTGCGCCGACTGCGATCCGGCGGTCACCGAGATGGAGTCACCCAGGTACAAGGTGCCCGACGACGTGTTCTGCACCACGATGGTGCCACGGACGCGGGCCTCGGCCAGGGAGATCGCCTGGGTGCCCGCCGGAACCAGCACCGAGCGCGGGTGCAGGCGCTTGGCCTTGGGGTACGCCTGGGCCACGCGCTGGGCCGTGGTCTCCGGCGCCGCCGCCGGGGTGGGCGGCGGCGGCGGCAGGTTGCGTACCGAGTTGGGGGGGGTGGGGGACTGCGTCACCGGAGCCCCCGCCTACATCACCGGGGCTCGGCCACCGATGGGCAGGATGGTGAAGTCGCAGGGCGGCGCCTTCATGGCCAGGCCCACCACGTTCTGGACCTCCCATGAGGTGTCGGGGGTGAGCGGCGCCAGGTCATACCGGAAGCCGCGCACCACCAGGCCCACGTACTCCGCCGTGGAGATGTTGCCGGACCCGTTGTTGGAGATCCTGAACTGCGGCGACTGGTCCTGGTACGAGAACAACTCGGTGGCGTAGGCCATGTCGAAGGGGTCGGCCTGGGTGGTCACCGTGGGATACGCGATGTTCGATCCCTGGTTGGGCAGCGCCGCGGCGTCGCCCGGGAGGGTGAACTGTCCCATCGGGTTGATGACGCCATACGAGTTCTGCACCGCCCAGCGCTGGGTGGCGGTGGGCAAGAAGCAGGCGACGTCCAGGTCGTCGGCGACCCCGGTGAGGGTGCCACCCACCTTGACCAGGGTGCGGAATTGAAACAGCGTGCGGGAGGCCATCACCAGCGCCTGGGGCGTGGTGGAAACGGACTGCCCGGCGTTGATATTGCCGGTGGCCGCCTTCTGGTCGAGGGCGTATCCGGCGGGGGCCGAGCCGGACTGCGCATAGATGATGATCGCCCCGTGCTGGCCCATCTGGGGAATAGCCTCCAGCATGGTGACCTGGAAGAAGGGCGAGGATGACGAGGCGTCGTTGTACGGCCCCGAGGTGCCGAGCAGCATCACCACCTCGCCAATGTCGCACACGGCATTGAACTCACGGGCGAACAAACGCGACGGCATAGCTACCCTTCAACCTCTGGGAGGTACTCGATGAAGTTGTTGGCCTCCTTGGGCGTGTAGCCTGCGGCCACCATCTGCTCGACCACCTGGCCGGGCGCGAGTGCACCGGACAGGTAGCCGGACTTCAGGTTGGTGAGTAGCTCCAGGCAGCCGCCGCAGATGGTCTGCGGCGGCTCCGCCTCTAGGAGAGTGATGCGGCAGGTGGCGTCCCGGTGCGGGCAAGCCACCTCGTCCGTCATCATCTGAATCATGTTGGTGCGGCCCTACTGCCCGATGGCGATGGTGTTCACGTTCAGGGCCGAGCCCGAGATCGAGTTGCCCGCAGACCCCTGCGAGGTTACGACCACCGACACCGTGCCACCGGACACCAGGAAGACGCTTGCCGACGAGGTGGGGGCCACCGATCCCGAGTTGGCCACCGTGACCACCACGCCACCCGCCAGGATGGACGTCAGGCCCGTGGCCACCGTGCCAGTGCCCGTGATGGACGTCTGGTTGACGGAGATCTTGCGGGTGCCCTCCCCGAGGGCCTTGGGCAGGTTGCCGATGATGGCCATCTTCTGCTACCCCTACGCCGCCGAGGTCCGGGGCGCCACGGTGCGGCCCGCAGGCTCGGCCATGTAGCCGATCAAGCAGAACTGCTCGTTGGTGACCCCTGCCTGGGACAGCAGGTTGACGCCCACCGTCTCCTGGGGGTTCCAGATGATCGGGTCCACGAAGTACCCGACCGACTGCTGGAGGCAGTACAGCGGGTCCAGGGTGAACTTGGCCAGCACCACGTTCCCCGACACCGTGAAGTCGATCTCGTCGATCTGCGGGTTAGGGGAAAGCGCGGCGTAGCCATAGATGCCGAGCGCCTGGAAGGAGGTGAGGGTGAAGGTCGAGAAGACGTTGGAGGCGAGGGTGGTCGCGGACAGCGTCCCCGAGTTCACCCGGCCGGTGGTGGCGGTCACCGCGACGTCTGCGGCGAGCAGGTCGCGGTAGATGATCTCCTGCCCGGCGGTGCCGGTCGAGGAGGCCTGGACGATCGCCTGCAGGCGGCCTGCCAGCGACTGCTTGATGGTGACCAGCCGGTCAAGCGGGATCTGGATGGCGGGAACGAGAACGCTCATTTATCCCACCAGGGTGGCGCCCTGCGTCTTGCGGCCAGGGTGGAACCACTGACCGTACGCGGGGGCGGGGATTCCGGCGGCGGCGGGGGTCGCGACCCTGCGCACGGCGCCTGCGCCAGTCGAGGTGGTCGTGGCGGTCTTCGCCATGACCTCGTACCCGGCGCGCGCCGAGAGGAGCGCAACCGAGGCGAACAGCGGGGGCTCGTACACGTCGGCCTTCGCGCCGAGCAGGCCCGCGCCCACTCCCGCGAGAATCAGACCGGCGTCGTACCAAGTCGCCCACTCGTGGATGAATCCGGCGTTTGCACCGGGTGTGCCCATGATGGACGACCTCCCCGCTGCAGCGTCAGCGTGGGCGAGAACGCCGTGGACACCACCAGCTGCCGCGTCGACAACCAGGGGAAGGAAGGGGACTCGCATGGGCTGGTTAGGAACCTCCGATGAACGCCCGGTCTGGTGAATGTGCGCCCTTGGGAGGTGGAGCCCCCGAAGGCGTCCTTGGGAAACGAATCCGGGAGGTTTGGCCACCTTCCCAAGGACGTCCTGAACCAGATGGTGGCACGGCATTTGGGGCAACACGGCGAGATGCGCCACTTTGTCAAGACCAGGCCCACCCGCCCCCACTTGACGCCCCTCTACCGGCCGCCCTATACTGGCCCGGCTAGCTAGCCCCCCCTCGGGGACTACGGACAGGAGAAGCCGATGCAGGTCACCCACACCATCAAGTTCCGCCCCCAGGTGGGGGACACCCTCGGAACGCTCCAGGCGCGCCTGAACGGCTACGCGGGCCGCGTGCCCGCCGACGCCACCCTGGTGCGGTTCACCACCCGGGGCCGCCTCAACGGCAAGGTCGGCTTCCGCTGGGTGACCGAGACCGAGGACGCCGTCGAGGCCGCCCCCGCCGCAGGCGAGGCGTAACCTCAGCGACCCGCGCCCCAGCAGG
>CAZYCV010000011.1:49559-69579 GCA_964645305.1 uncultured Occallatibacter sp.
CCGCTACCACAGCAACTGGGACGCCTGGCGGTCGCTGCTGGTGATGATCCCGGTGGGGGCGCCGCCCTGGCCGCCCCCCGAGATGGTGGGGTGTCCGGTGCAGCCGCCTTGGCCCGCTGCCAAGGCCCCGATGAGTTGCAGCAGGGCCACCGTCGCCTGGGTACCGCCCTGGCCGGGGGCCTGCGCACCCACCACCTGGAGCGCAGCCAAGGCCGCCTGAGTGCCGCCCTGTCCGGCGCCCAAGCCGGTCGGCATCACGCTGGTGCCAACGGTGGGCGTGCCCGACGCCCCGCCCACCCCGAGCGCAGTGCTGAGAAGGGCCTGCTGGGCGGCCAGGGCCGCCTGGGTACCGCCCACGCCGAGTGCGGTGCTAGCGAGCGGATAGGTGGCCCCCAGGGTGGCCTGGGTGCCGCCCTGGGCCGCCCCGGTGCTGCCGAGGTTGGCGGCCTGGGCCAGGGTGGCCTGGGGGGTAGCCCCCTGCCCGGCCGCGGTCGCCGAAAGGGTCTGGGCCGCCGCCACCTGGGCCTGGGTCCCGCCCTGGCCCGCGCCCGTGCTCACGATGGCCTGTGCGGCGCCCAGGGCGGCCTGGGTGCCGCCCGCGCCAGCACCCGTGCTGGATATCCCCTGCTGCGCCACCAGGGCCGCCTGTGCCCCGCCCACGCCCGCCCCGGTGCTGCTAGCCGCCTGGCCCACGGAGAGGGTGGCCGAGCAGCCGCCCACGCCCGCGCCCAGGCCGGTGGGTGAGACCCCGCCGCCGGTGACGGTGGGGGTGCCGGACGCCCCGCCCACCGCGGCGCCGGTGCTGACCAGGGTCTGCTGCGCCGCCAACGTGGCCTGCGCGCCGCCCACCCCCGCCCCGGTGCCCGCCAGCGGATAGCCCGCCGCCAGCCCCGCCTGCGTGCCTCCCACGCCCGCCGCCGTGGAGGTGATCACCTGACCCGATGCCAGGGTGGCTTGCGCCCCCCCTACGCCCGCCCCGGTGCTCTGCAGGGCCTGGCCCACGGAGAGCGGCGTCGCGGGCTGCCCGCCCACGCCCGCCCCGGTGCTCTGCAGGGTCTGCTGCGCCGCCAACGTGGCTTGCGCACCACCCACCCCGGCGCCCGTGGCGGATACCGCCTGCGCAGCCCCTACGGCCGCCTGGGCACCGCCCACGCCCGCGCCTTGGCTTGCCAGCGGATACCGCGCCGCCACCATGGCCTGCGCACCGCCCACGCCCGCTCCGGTGCTCTGCAGCGCCTGGCGGACGGAGAGCGGCGCGGCGGCCTGCCCCCCGACCCCGGCCGCCGTACTCTGCAGAGTCTGCTGCGTCGCCAACGTGGCTTGCGCACCACCCACCCCGGCGCCCGTGCCCGACACCGCCTGCGTCACCGTCAGGGTGGCGCTCATGCCGCCCTGACCGGACCCCGTACTCTGCGGCGTCAGCGGGGCCGCGAGCGAAGCCCAGGCCGCCAGGCCCCAGGCCGCCTCGCCGAAAATCGCGGCCGAGTTGGAGGGCGTGGCGGGCATTAGCTAAGCGATCCTGATGGCCCGCAAAATGCCATACGTCGACATGCTGGAGGCGCTGCCGCTCCCATTCAGGTACACCGTTGTGGTGCTGGCGAGCTTCGCCACGGCCGCGATGGTCACCGACACCGGCTCCACGCCCGTCCCGGTCGTCTGCACCGTCCAGGCATTGGTCTTGCTCGCCGAGGTGGTGGAGAGGTACGCGGTCACCGTTCCCGACGTGGATGATCCCGCAATCCCAAGGATGGCCCAGGTTCCCGCCGCCAACGATACCGAGTTCAGGTTGTAGCCGGTCCCCGAGGTGGTCATGGTGACTGCGGCCCCTGAGGTCTGCACGGTGGTACCCGTCGCCGTCGTGGTAGTGCCTGCGCTCACCGATACCACAGGCTGGGGCACGGCGACGTTGACAAGCGTGGCGGCGGCCATCGGTTATGCCTCGGTCATCAGAACGCTGGCATACACCTGATTGGCCGTGCCCGCGGTGACATTCACCGCAATGGCCGAGCTGGCCACGCTATTCACCATGAACCCCACCAGCGAATACGACCCCACCGGCTCCGCGACCGTGGTCAGGAGACTCAAGGTCTGGGCACCGGTCACATCCGTCCAGGTGGCCGTCACGGTTACGTTGGTGGTGGCGGTAACCACGCGGAAATAGATGTTCACGTTCACATTCATGGCGACGGACGGCGTATAGGTGGCCACGGCCGTGGCGTTGGTCGTGGTCAGCTCGGACTCAATGACGCTCGCCAACGGCCCCAGCACCGCCGGAGTCCAGACCGCCGAGGCAGTCTTGATGTAAAGCTGCTGGAGCGGAGTGGTGGGGGTGTCGGTGCGCCACCACACGTCCGCCACCGCCCCGCCACTCGTGGATGGCGCTCCACTTCCCTGCCAGATCGCGTTGGCGGTGGTGCCCGTGAAGTTGCCCGGCGCCACCCCGCCCCCCGAGCCAGTGATGGCCTTGTCGCAGAACATCCCAGCCGAGGAGCCGACCCCCTGATACTGGAGTTGCGTGGAGGGACCACCTGAGTAGAAGTAGGGATCGCCCACGTTGCAGCCAACCCAGGAGATGTTCCAACCCCCCGTGCCCGTTATCGAGGCGGTGGTGTGATTGGCAAACCAGCACCCGATGGCGTTACAGGGGCCGTTATTGATCTGCCAGGCGTAGGCGGTGGGAGAATAGAGGTGGAAGCCGATCACCGTCACCGTGTTGTTGGTAACGAGATCATAGAGGGCCGCCGACTCCGACCACCCGCCGACGATCTGGGAATCGCCCCACCCCGACCCGGAGGCGAGCCACGCGGAGGCTCCACTCCCGGTGGCCGCGCTGGCATGGGTGACGTTGAATTGACAGTCGTACAGGGTGACGCCGTAGGCGCCGACGCCGGACCCGGCCGCGATGCCCCAGCCGTAGTTCTGATCGAAGAAGCAGTTGTAGAAGCAGACCGCGGCCGACGAGATGTTCTGGAAGTAGCTGGTGAGCACCCCCCCGGTGTACCCCGTCGCGCCCACCTTGCCGTTGCCCAAGAAGAGGCAGTCTCGGAAGTCGTCCGAGTTCATGTTGTCGTCCAGCGCCGCCCCGCAAATCCCGTGATAGCAGAAGTCCACGTTGTCGCACTTCAGGAACCAGGAGTTGTTGGAGACGAACAGCCCCATCATAGTGCTGTTGGAACTGCCCCAGATGGCCATATCCTTCAGGCCGAACTTGGCCGACTGGTTGACGGCCGCACCACGGATGAGGCAGGTTATCCCGGTGCCAGAATCCAGAATCTTGGTGGTCTCAATCTGGCTGGAACCCCATCCGGCGCCGCCCGTCAACGTCGCCGCGCCCATGCCCTGGACGGTCACCCCTTCGGGCAGCACAAAGGCGGGGAGAACGATGAGCATCGAGGCGGCCGAGACCGTTCCCTGGGGGGGGATGTCAGTGGTAAAGCTTACCCCCGCAGTGACGGTGAGAATCTGAGGGGCGCGCCCGTTGATGCCGAGCCCCAGCACGTACGAGCCGACGTCACCCGACACGCAGTGGGTGTCGCTCCACGTCGCCGGGCCGGTGTTGTAGGTCACACCCGCGTCCGTGCGCCCCGCCGAGGTCACGGCGTAGGTGCCCGACCGCAATTGCACAACGCCCCCCGTGCTTGCCACCGCGGTGATCGCGGCGGTGATATTGGCGGTGTCGGTGGCGGCCACGCCGGTAGGAGCAGGACACAACGTCCAGGGCATCTGCGACGCGATCACTCCCAGCACCGACGCCACCGAGATGATAACCGTGATGGTCGCCCCGGCCGCGAAGGTATACGCAGTGGCCGCACCATTCCACGGTTCGACCGCCCGCACAATGGTGAGCGTGGTCCCCGATAGCCCGGTGGCCTCGACTAGCTCATAGTGGGTGCCATCGGTGATCAGACAGTGATACTGCGCGTTGGTAAAGCCCGTGGCCGACGTGAGCGGCGCGGTTGTCTGGCTCGTGCTTGTGATGCCAGGCGACGCCAGGGTGGTGCTAACCCCGTTGACGGGGGCCTCTTGGGCCATGGCCGCCCCCGGCCCTAGACCGGGACCTCCTGTCGACTCACTGCAACGTGAACTTCAGGGCGTTGATGGCGAAGGTGAAGGTGACCCCAGTGCCATTCACGATGTCGGTGGCCGGGGTGAGCGCGCCCGACCAGAGCACGTCACCGCCGGTCAGCGCGTCGGCGATGAAAACCGAGGCAAGCGGGGTGGTGCCGGTCGACCAGGCCCCGGTCGAGGTAGCGAAGCTGAACGACACGTTCAGCTCAGAGGTACAGGGGTTGGACCCCGTCGGCGCCGGAAAGTTGGTGGTGTTGTTGGTGACGGTGATGCGCGCATACGACCCCGCCGAGGTCGGCTCGCCGCCGGTGAGGGTCGCATCGGTGACCGATGTCGACCAGGTGGCGGTGGAGACCGCGATGTACAGGGTGGCCTTGCCCGTCCACTGGGTCTGGGAGGCCCCGCCCCCAAAGATGGCGGCGAGCAGGAGCGGCTGGATGTACTGAGACGGGGCGGCCATTAGCCCTGCCCCCCCGACGTCAGTTGCGAGATCAGCAACTGCCGCTCGGCTTCCACCAGGTTCTGGGTGGCCACCTGAAATGCTCGGTATGCGGCCTCCAGGGCGTCACCGTGCTCGGCGTGAATCAGGCCCCACTTGGTGGGGCTATTGGGCAGCACCCGATCCTCGGGTCCGCCACATCCCCGTTCCGCGCAGCGTCCCTTGGCGGCTAGCAATTCGGCGAGCCGCGCGCCCAGATCCGCCTTGGCCAGGAACACGTCCTGCTGGGCGTCCGCCAGCGAGAGCACTACGACGGTGTTGGCCGGGGCATAGTCGTCCCCGGGCGGGTCCCCCCCGCCAAAGATGTGCGATCCGAAGAGGGGCATCGCAGCTAGCCCACCTCGGAGGGGGCCTGCTGCCGACGCCGCGGGCCATAGATGCCCCAGGCCGCGGGGCTGCCACCGGGGGCGGCTGCCGCCAACGCCTGGGGGCCGGTGACGTGGCCCGCCACCGACGGCGCCAGGGTCTTGGTGCTACGCGCCAGGTTGGAGTGGGTCCCGAACGGAACCACCTCGGTGCCGGGCTGCAGGTCGGGGTACGGCACCAAGCCGTGGGCGAGCCGTCCGATGGCGGGGGCCTGAGTGGCGGTCATCTGGTAGTCGGAGCCGATGCTCCCCTCCCCGTACGGGTTCACCACGTCGCCGTCAGCCCGGTTCAGTTGCTGCTGCAGCACGCTGCCGGAAGCTCCGCCCTGCTGCATGCGACGCTGGCCCGCACCGCCGCCCGCCGCCTTCAGGTAGCCCTTGCCCTGCACCCAGGACGGAATACCCTGGGCCAGCAACGCCGCCTCGACGGCGATGACGGTGGCGGGAATTTCCGAGTTCATCACGCCGGTTAGCTCGGCGGCCAGGGCGGCGCCGAAGATACCCAGGCGGGTGAGCGGCAGCGCCTCCTGGTGCGACTGGAAGTACGACACCTCGCGCAGGGCGCCATCCAAGATGCCGAGGCCAGCACCGGTGGCTAGCGGAATCAGGTCGTAGTCCATGTCACTCCTCTACGTGCTTACGTATCGAGCCCAGCGAGCCTCGCCGGGGGGGCGGCGCCTCCATCATGGAAGGCGGTGCGGAACCGCCGGTCGCAGCGGTGGTAGTGGAGCCCAAGTTGACCCCCCCCGGCCCCGCCGACACCCCGGCCGTCGTACCAAACGTGGGGGTGGCGGCCACGCGGATGGGCTCCACGGCAGGCGGCGCCCCGACCTGCTGGCCCAGGTGCGGTGCGGTCTTGGACTCCGCCACCCAGATGAGAAACGCCAGGCCCGCGGCTACCGCGGCCACCTCGATCCAGGCATTCACGATGCCCGACGTGGCCCCCGATGACACCCCATGGAAGATGTCCTCCACGGTCGTCTCCACCTTCTGGGAGACGCCGGGGACCAGGGTGATGCCCAGGATCAGCAAGAACACCCAGACGAACCACATCAGTCGTACACCGCAATGCAGCAGTACGCGATGGTGCCGGTGCCCAGCACGGTGCCGTTCTGCGCCCACTGCTCGACGTAATAGACGTTATGGATGCCGTAGTTGCCCTGGGGAAGGTGCTGGGCCACCTCCTGGGCAGTGGGGGCCGACCCTAGCTGCCAGCCCGCGATGGAGAAAAGGGTGCCGGTCTGGGCCTCGGCGGTGCAGGCCCCCGACGCAGGCGGGGTGTTGGTCTGGGTGGCATACACCAACGTCCACGCGGGCGAGCCGGTGAGCACCTTGGCGCGCAGCGAGTTCAGGGTGGGCGTGTTCAGGGCGGTTGCCATATGCCTTCATGGTGGCACCGCACCAGGCGGGGGTCGGCGAGATGGGCGGCGCTTGACAGCACCAGAGCCCGTATACATACTGACGTCCATATCTATCTATCCCACCCGGGAGCCGCACATGCACTTTCTGATCGCTGTCTCTTTGGACGTCACGGGGTCCATGGCATCTGCCAAGCACCAGACCATCGCGGGGTTCAACGCCTTCTTGCACGAGCAACAGGCGTCCCCCGAGGGCAAGTGCTCGCTGTCCCTCGACCTGTTCCACTCTCCGGCCGGGAACCCGGTCATCGAGCACCGCATTCCGGCCCGGCCCGTGGCCCAGGTGCCCGACCTGGGCTCGGCCAAGAACCTGTACCACCCCAACGGCAACACCCCCCTGTACGACGCGGTGGGCCTGCTCATCCGCGAGACCGAGAAGGTGGCGGACAAGTACGACAAGATCCTGTGCCTCATCGTCACCGACGGCCAGGAGAATGACTCCCGGGAATGGACCCGCCAGCAGGTGTTCGACCTGATCACCGAGAAGCTGGCGGCGGGCTGGGACTTTGTGTTCATGGGCGCCGACCAGGACGCGTACGCCGATAACGCCGCCCACATCGCGGTCGCCGCCGCCAACACCTTCGCGTTCGACTCTGCCAACGCCTCCGCGGCCTGGAGCACCACCTCGGGGTCCACCATCAACTACCGCTCGGTGGCGGGCGCCTCGGGCGGAGACTTCTACGGCACCGGCGGCGCCGTGGACGTCCGCGGCAGCGTGCCCCCGGCCACCCAGGTGGTGACCACCACCCCGGCACCCGTGGTTGCCTGCCCCTCCTGCAAGCAGCCGTTTGGCCAGCACGCCGCCGACTGCACCATCATCCTGTACCGCCAATGATCGCCACCCGCCAGGAACCCGCCTGGCTCACCAACCGCCACCGCCCGGCGGTCATCCACAACACGGTGATCACGCACACCGGTTACCCGTCGCCGCTCGGGGTATGCCCCACCTGCGGGCGCTGCCCCACCTGCGGCCACGTCACCGTCACCCCGTACCGCTGGGTGTGGCCATACTGGTCGCCGTACACCAACACCACCGTCTGCTCCTGCTAAGTGATCCCCACCCGCAACGATCCGCCCTGGCTCCGGGGCACACGGACACCTGCGCGCCCGCAGGTGTCCGTGTATCTCCCCCTGCCGTTGCAGCAACGGATCGTGGCCCTGCGCCAGCGCAGCGTGGACATCAACGTCTCGGCGGTCTGCCAAGCGGCCCTGGAGCAGGCCGTCGCCGAAGCCGAGGATCTGCACCCGGTCGGCTGATCCCCGTTACGGCCCCTGGTACGTCACCGAGAACCAGCAGAACATCGGGGTCCCCGGGGTCGGCGGGATGGTGCAGCCGCTATAGGTCGTCGGCCCCACGAATTGATACGACGCCGGATAGAGAATGGTGCCCGCCGTCAGGGGCAGGACGATCGACCCCCACCCGCCCGGTTCTGACCCGGCGTTGGTTGAAAGGTCGGCGAGCCGAAACGAGCTACTGGCACCCGAGGCGACGATGGGCACCAGGCCAATGTCCATGAGGCATCGAATCGCGCTGTTGAAGTTGTTGCATTGCCACCGGCCGTTCACCATCCAGATGCCCGAGAGCGGCACCGTGATATTGGCGTTGGCCCCGGTCGCACACATGCCGCCCGGGTCTGCGTAGACGGTGTCGAAGGGGATGGGCGCCCATCCCTGCGGGCAGGTAAGGGTGTTCGAGGCCATCACCAGCATCGCGAACCAGGGGTTCTGGGGGGGGTAGGTGAGCGGCATCTAGGTAATCTCGGTGATGTAAAGACCCGCCGCAAACCCGGCGAATCCGCCCGACGGCGCCACGTCCCAATACGCCCAGATGGCGGTGGTTGGAATCGGCCCGGGGCACTCGAACTCGGCGCCCGGCAGGAGCACCACATTCACGCCCGTCGAGCCCCCGATGCCGATGCTGCAGTGCGACAGATTGGTCCAGCCTGCGTACAGCATCAGGCCGCGGCGCAGCGGATTGGCGGCCAGCACCTGATACCACGTGGCCACCGCCGCGGGCGTGTAGCCGGTGAACGCGTAACCGTTGGCGACCGGCGGCTGCACCGGCAGCGGCTGGTTGGGGGGGGCGAACACGTACTGGACGCCGGTCCCCAGAAGGGCCGCCACCGCCGCCACCTCGATATTCGACTGCGGCGGCGCCTGAGCCGTCACCAGAACGTTCAGCAGGTCCATGCCGGTGACGTTGCCGGGGACCGGCAGCACGATCTGCCCGGGGGTATAGAAGTTTTCGGTGACGCTCTGCACCACCCCCAGCACCCCGTCGATCTCGGCCGTCACCACATAGGGGAGGGACGACGACGGCCCGTACAAGATCAAGCTGGCCGCGGCGTTGGCGGACGCCGACCCCGACGAGAAGGTGGGGACGGCGGTATGGGTCGCGGTGCCGCCGCCCGTCGCGAGCAGCAAGTGGGCCATGGCCCGGGCGGGCCGGATGGGCGGGGTGTTGGCATTGTTCAGGTAGCCGCCCACCGTCAACGCCGTGGTCATGCCGCCAGGGGGGGCGATGGAGAAGGTGGACGTCCCCGCTAGCGTCATAAAGGGGACCCAGGACCCCTGGGTGGTACCCACCAGGTTGGTCGACTGCACCAGCAGGTAATACTGCGTGCTCGGCGACAATCCGGTGGCGTTGCCCGTGGGGTTGGTCGACGTGGAGTAGTTGCCCGACGCCACCAACGTCCCCCCCGATGGTGTCGGGGAGATGTACAAGGCCCAGGAGCTAGTCCCGCCCCCCGCACCAGCCTGGCCGCCATCCGCCACGCTGCCGTTTAGCGTGGCGGACGTCGCGGTGATGCTGCTGGCGTTGCCGGTGGTCGCGGTGGGGGCGGCGATCTGGGTGTAGGTGAGATATGCACCGATGCCGTGCCCATAGGTCGGCGCCGACAACGTCCCGAGCGCGCCGGGCGACGAGGGGCAGCTGGACCCCAGCCAGCCGTCCGACGCCTGGCTGGTGGTGGAGAACAGCATGGTGCCGGACGGATCACGCCACCAGCCGATGCGCACCTGCTGGTTCTGGGCCAGATAGAAGCCGCAGGATTGCGACTGCCACGCCTGGCCTCCGGGGGTCTGCGACCCCGAGCCCACCGAGAACGCTGAGCCGTTGGTGATCACGTTCGAGTTCTGGTCCCAGACCACCCACGTGAAATTGCAGGACCCCGACGACGCCGAGGCGTAAAAGTCGGCGAGGGTCACCCATCCCGGGACGGGCATGGTGTACAGGTCCGTGCACACCTGGTTGGGGTACGCGCCGGTGCCATAGAAGTTGTAATCGTTCCAAGCTCCCGGGTCGTTGCCAAGAATGGGCATCAGGCGATCACAATGTGGTCCAGGCGCAGACCACGAAGTCCCCGGCGGCGGCAGCCACGACCGACGGCGCCGTAAACGACGCCTCGGTGGCGGCGAAGGGGCCGATGCCGGTCACGTTGCGGTACACCGCCAGGTCGACGGTTGCCTGGCTGGCGCCGGTATTCTGCACGTAGAAGGTGAACGTGGTGCCAGGGTCACCCACCAGCACCGTGCGCACGAAGATCTGGACGGTCTCGGATGCCGACACGCCGACGTTGGTCCATCCGGGCGCCGACGCCGACCCCGCCACGCTGTCGGCCACGAACGCTATCGCGGTGTCCCCGGGCAGGGCGGACGCGGGCATCACCACGGTGGCGGTGCCCGTACCCACCCCGGAGCAGGTCGCATCTGCCACGAACGAAATGGCCTGGCCGCTGGCCGGATTCACGTCCACCACCACGCCGGTCCACGCCGACTGCACCAGCGCCGTCAACTGGACCGACGTGGTCCCGGCGTCCAACGTGAGAATGCCCACCGATTCCGGGGGCTGCGCCGACGTGGGGCCGATGCTGCCCCATCCCGGGACGTCCTCGTTGGGGTAATAGTAGGTGGGGAGAACGGTGCCGGACGTGGTGGTAACCCCCGCGGGCACCGACGGCACCATGGACGGCCCCACCTGAGCCCCCGGCGGCCACGCCACCGCGCGAGCGGTGGAGGGCTCAATCCAGACGAGGTCCCCACCTGACTGCACCTGCAACGCGAAGGACGATGCGTTGGACAGCAGCACGGCGCAAGGCGTGGGGCCGGACTGGTACAGGGGCACAGACGTCGCCACGCCCGGGTACACCACGATGGGATTGCCGACCTGGGGCATGGGCTAGTCGCCCTTGCGCTGAAGCACCACCACCGCAGCAGCGGCACCGCACACCAGCAGCGCCGCCACCAACCACCCGCCATGCCCGCCCAGGCCCAATCCCTGGGACGGCTGGGGCGGAAGGGTGGTTATCTGCTGGGCCAGGGACGTCAAGGTCCCCTGCTGCAGATTGGCCAGCGTGCCGCACGGATTCGGCGACTGGTTCACGATGTTCTGGACCGTGGCCTGGATATTCAGGGCGGCCTGGGCCGCCACCAAGTCGCCCGCCTGGTCGTACGAGGCCACGGCCTGGCCCAACGACGCCGCAGCGGCCCGCAGGTCGGCCCACGTCGCGCCCACCGACGCCGCCGCGATGGCCGCCTGGAGTTGGGCCTCGGCCGTATCCAGGTCAGACATGCACGCGCTCCTGGGGCTCGCGGGCCTCGCCGTCCTTCTCCTGGCGCCAGAAGGAACCGTCCGCCAGGGGCGGGGGCGGCGGCTGCGACCACTTCTTCACGAACGCCCGGTACGTGAAGTGGCCCTCCAGCACGCAGAACGTCAATCCCGCCCCCAGGGCCATGCCCACCACTAGCTTCCGCATCGACAAACTCCCGCGCTATTCACCGTGAATTGACACCCCGAGGCGGTCTCCCCCGCACACCCCGCGCAGCAACACGCCTCCTGGCAGGACACGATCTCCGGCCCGGTCCAGGAATTGGGCGCTACCGGCGCATGTTCGGTGGCCACGAACGCGGCAATACCGATGGCGGTGGCGCAAGCCACCCCAATGCCGAGGTACTGCCCCCGATCCATCGCTACTTGGCCGCCAGCCCCGCGCAGCCGGGCCGCGGCCCCATGCCACACGAGCAGGGGTGGGGGGACGGCACCGCGTTGCCGCTGGTGTCCAGGGTATTCACGCCGCAGCCCTGCCCCGAGCATTCCTGGCAGTCAGACGATGCGCACATGCCCTGGAAGTCGATGTCGTTGTTGCCACAGATGAAGCCGCACTGCTGGTGGTAGTTGCAGGTCGGGCAGCCATACAGGCAGTCGTTGGAGTCGTTGCAGACGTCCATTCCCAGGCCGCCCCGGGAATTGGCGCAGTCCATGATGGCCTGGGTGGTGGTGTGGGTAGCCGTGGAAACCGGCCAGGGGTAGCCGCACTGCCACCATGCGCAAGGATCGCGGACCCAGTGGAACGTGCCGCCCGGGTCCAGGATGTAGCCCTTGCCGGTATCGGTCGCGTAATACGCCCAGCAGTTGTGGAAGTTGCTGCACGGCGCGGCGGTGGGCTGCCCGGTGCTGGACGGCTGGCAGGGCGACCCGGTGGTGGCCAGGCACGACCCGGTGCCGGTCACCGCCACCGGCGACACGCACCCCGCGGGCGGCGCCCCCGCCGACCAGTCCACGGACTGCGTGCAGTACTGACACTCGGCGAAGGCGGTGGCGCCGTCAATCGGGTGCAGCAGCCCTTCGGGGCCACAGATGTATTCCTGCTGGGTATCCAAGTCGCCCACCAGCACGCCGGGCACGCAACACGTCGACCCGGACGGCCCCGGGCCGGTGCCCTGGGGCGTGCCGTGCGGGGAGAGCAGGACCCACACGATCACCCCGGTGGTCGCGGCAGCCGTCCCTAGCAGCACCTTGTCGGCGGTATCCACCCTCCCAGGGTACAGCGCGCACCCCGCCCGCGCCCCGACTCAGGCAGCCCGCCTCCGCTTGCGCATCGACCCCCGCCACGGCCCCAGCGCGGCCAATCCGCGGGCCGCCGATTCTCGGGACGCATACACCCGGTGCCGCGCCGTCCATGCCGACCCATAGGGGGATACGCGGCCTAGGAATCCGCGCCCGAATTCGTGCTCGTGACCCCGCCGATACACCAGATATGCCCCCGGTACATCATCGGAGGGTCGAAAGGTGAACGGGGACATGGCCCGCTATGGCTGCGGACAGTTGGCCATCTGCCAGGCATAGATGGCCTCGATGCGGTGGGTGAGTTGGGCGGCCAGGGCGGCGGCGATGGTCACCTCGCACTCGTTATCTTCGGCGTTCTCGCCCATGTTCGACCAGTTGGTGGAGCCGGTGATGGTGAAGGCGCCGTCGCCGACAAAGGACTTCAGGTGCATGATGTTTCCCTTGTCCGACGTGCCCACCGACCACCGGAAGTTGGGTTGGCCGCGCAGCGCCACCAGGGGGGCGGCCACCCGCTTGCCCTCTGGGGTCTGGTAGCAGGATTGGTCCTGCACGACCAGCGTCGGCAGGCCACCCGGGACCAGGTGGTAGTTGGTGACGATCTGGGCCGCCAGGGTGGCGTCATCGAACGAGTACATGGCCACCACCTGGGAGGCGGTCACCGCCGACACCACGTACAGGATGGCGGGCTGCACTTGGTCCACGGTGACCAACAACCGACGCCGGTCGGTGGGGTATCCGGGCGGCACCGGGGCCGCCAGGAACTGGTCCAGGACCGAGATGTCGGAGAGCGCGTGCGGGCTCACTGGTGGCCCTTCCCCAAGAACGGGATGGCGCAACCGCCGCCGGGCGTGGGCGTGGGGGCGGGTTCGGGAGGGGTGAGCGTGCCCCCCAGGGCCTGGATGTCCGCCTTCAGTTGGGCGACGTTCACGCCGTTGAACCCCCCCCCGGGGGCGGCCATTTGGGCGGGCGTGAAGATGACGTACGCCTCCTCGCCCGCCGCCTCCCACCAGGGCCACGAGAACAACTGGTCGTCGCTCCACGTGATGAGGCGCCCCCACTGCGCACTGCGGGCTACGTGCGGCACGCAGTGGCCGCCGATCCAGTCGGTGGCCACGGAGGTCCAGGGAAGGCCCTGATTGAACTCGTCCATGGCCTCCTGGCACAAGTTCACGCCGGTGTACAAGACCCCGAACGCGGCCAGGGCCTGGCCATATTCGGGGGCGTTCACGGACACCTGGGCGAAGCCGCCGATGGGGCCGAGCGGACCGATGCTGTGCGTGCAGCGCCACAGCAGCCACTCCCCCAGGTCTACCCCCGAGTCCTGACCGCCGGTATAGCTGAGATACGTCTGCACCACCTGGTCCGCGGACGGCCAGCAGGCGGCGGCGATATTGCCCGGCGGCTGCTCGCCCGCATACCAGGCGTTCGCCATGTCGGCGTGGACGTCGCCCGCCACGCCGCAATCCCCGTACGTGTCGTTGCCGAGCATGCCCCACGCCACCACCCCGGACGTGAAGTCCAGGGGCTGCCCGGCGTCGGGCGGGAACGGGTCGGTCTGGTACGCGGCCAACTTGAACCGAGACCCCGTCTCGGACACGCCCATCTTGCGGCCGAGCTTTCCGGCCCTTCTGCGCTGGTTCATCGGTTACCCCACAGGTGACGGTGGCTGGATGCGGGCGGGTGGCGGCGGCGGGGTGAGCGGCGGCCCCGGGAGCGGATACGAGTCGATGATGCCGCCCTCGGAATCGCGGGGGACGGGGGCGGATGGCTGGCGCGGCAGCGGTAGCACGTTCTCGTCGCCGGGCTCGTATCCAGGCGCGTACATCACCGCGCCGCACCGGGGGCATTCGGCTCGCGACTGGTCGGCGCGCACCTCCATGGGGCGGTGGCACGACTGGCATTCGATGGTGACGGTGGGAATCTGCGTGGACGCCGTTTCCGGTGTGGGCTGCTGCTGGGCCAGGTTCGGGGGTGCTCCACCACCCCCGAACCTGGCCCCCACTAGCTGGGTGATCATGGGACCGACGTCCTTCAGGGTCTGGCCCAGCCACTGGTACCGGGACTTGAGCGCCTCCACCTCCTGTTCTGCCTGCTTGCGCTCTCGCTCGTCCTTCGCCTCCAGGCGCCGGAACTCGGCCAGCTTCAATTCGCGGTCGGTCTCGGCGCGGAACCACTCCAGGGCCTCGCGCGAGGTCTGGATGCGGTCCGGCATCTGCTGGCCGTCCGGGAAGGCCGACGAGAATGCCTCCCGCATGGTCTTGATTTCCTGCGCCTTCTCGATGATGGACTGCTGCTGCTGGGGCTTGGAGAGCGAGGCCAGTTGTTCCTGCAGGGCCTGCATTTGGCGCTGCTGGGCCTCCATCATCTGGCGCTGCAAGTCGGCAATGGAACGCTGGGTGGCTTCGTCCTTCTGGCCCAGCACCTTCAGCATCTCGATCATTGCCGAGTCGCCATTGCCGTGCCCGTTGCCGTTACCGTTGCCATTGCGGGGCATGGTGAGGGACTCCATCTGGCGGGTCAGGGAAAGCATCTCGATCTGGTCGCGCATAAATTCGCGCTGCTGGCGCATCATTTCGCGCCGGGCGGCGGCGTCCTGCAACGCCGACGCGCGGTCCTGTGCCAACGACTGCGTGTACTGCGCCATCGGGTCGCCGGGTTCCTGCGGTGCGGCGCCCGCGGGCGCGGGCTGCATCAGGGGCGGCTTCACCCAGTCACTAGGCCGAGACATTCCATCCTTCCTTCTAGCGGCGCTTTCGCCGCGACGCGCCGTAATAGCGGCGCTGCCACAGCCATTGGGCGGCCAACGCCCGGGTGGGGAAGTCCCTCCCCATCTCCGCGCGATCATCCCGAGCGTGCCACGAGCCGGTCCGGGGCATCTTGCGCACCACCCCGAAGTAGTCGAAGCCGTGCTCGTCAAACACGCGGTACCCGCCCTGGGGACGCTCCACGAAGTGAAAGTCCGCCACTAGCGCGCCCTCCGGTGCCGCGTGGTGGCCAGGTGCGAGTAGGGGTGGGCGGGATGCTGGTGGTATCGCGTCCGGCGATAGCGGCCGGTGGTGGCCTCGGCCCAGCGGCCGTGGCGCTGGACGCGGTTGGGGGCGGGCTGGGCGTCCTGGCGGGCGATCTCCAGGCCCAGGAACCGCACCGTACGGCGGGCGGCGGGCGGCGGCGCGCTGGCGGCGGGCCGTCGCGAGGCGGCGGGCTTGGCGGACGCGAAGAAGGCCGACGCCTGGGGCACCGCCTGGCGCTTGCTGAGCCGGTATTCGATTTCGCGGCCATAGGCGGATGCCTGCTGGTCCGAGAGACCCGACATGCCCTGCTGCTCGGCCGCACGGCGCCCCAGGTTGGCCAGGTCCGCTACCGACGTGCCCATTATTCCCAACCTCCGTCGGCGTCCACCGGCAGCACGCTGGGGGTCAGGTCCTCCGATGGGATGCCCTGGCCGTTGTTCCAGGCCGGAGCGCGCTCGCCCACGGCCACCAGCGGCCGTTCGGTGGGGAAGATGGTCTCCAGGAGGTCGGGCCGCGGCACGAATGCCAGGTTGCCGACGTGCTCCTTGAAGAACTCGTCGAACACCTCGTCCACCAACTCGGCGAAGGTGCCGTCGAAGCCCAGGTAATAGCGGGCGAGGTTGTACCGCAGGATGGTCATCGGGGACACCTCTAGGGCGCCCAGCTTGACCTTGGTGGGTTCGGCCTCGAAGGCATTGCGGAGCTTGGTCTCGGTGACCCAGGGGGCGCCGGTGGAGGCGGCCGAGATCCAGGCGGCCTGGCGGGGCTTGCCCTCCTCCATGGGGACGGTGGGGGGGCGCTTGGGGGCGCCGTTCTGCTTGGTGGGCATCACCCAGGTGCGCGGGTGGGGATGGGGCAGGGCCTCGGCTGGAGGAGACCCCGCCCCGGAGGAAGGCGCGCGGTATGGGGGCGGCGGTTCGGGAAGCGAAGGGCGAGGCGGGGAGAAGGCCGCCCCGCCCAGAGAGGGGGCCGGGTCGTCGCCCGAGAACGGCGGCAGGTCGGGCTCATACGGGAGGTCGGCGAACCGCGAGCCGGGCTGGTCGGCGTCGCGCACCACCTGCACGTCGGGGTCTAGGCAGACCTTGTCACCCTGACAGTCGGGATGGCGGTCGGGGCGCTTCATGGCGGCAGATTGGTGGGCGACCACCGACAAGCGGGCGCCCTGATATCCGCACGGGCACTGCCACAGACCTCCAGCCGCACTCACGCCTCCAGCATAGGAGGCGACAGTTATGTGCTGGCCGAGATGGGCTGGGTTGATTCGTCGGAGGGTTCGGTGGCGGCTCGCGCTCGCGCGGGGGCCAGCATCACCAGGGCTTCGAACGCGGCCCGGCGCTCGATCAGCACCTGGCGCATGGCATCGGTGTACGCCCGGAACGTCTCGCTACGCACCCAGCGCTGGGCCTCGACCGCCTTCAGGGCCTCGGCGCTCACGCCCACCCGTACCGCCACCACCTGGCGGGGCAGGCACGCCCCCACGCGGGCCGCCTGCAGATCCTGGCCTCGGGCCGACCCCGCGAACCGCGGCACCCCCGGATCGCGCTGCCTGCGATATCCCACGCCCATGTTTCGTGGGAAACATACCCCAGGATGGGTACCCTTGGCACTGCGACCGTCTGGCCCCGTGCGGCGGGCCGGGGCCGGATACTGGTCGCATGCCTGACACCATGATGGTCGCCGACGTGGTCGGCCGGGTCGTGTTCAACATGGTCGGCAACGGCCTGGCCCTGCGCGCCCAGTCGATCACCGCCCCCGACGATGTGCAGACCGAGGCCGGGAAGGAACTCGAAGCCTTCCGCGCCCGGCTGCTGGCCGAAGCCGGGGTGGACCCGGACGGCGCCACCCTCTTGCCCGACGACCTGTTCGTGGTCATCGTGGGCATGGACCGGGAGAAAAAGATCTGCCTGCTGGCCCTGCAGGCCGACAAGCCGGTGGGCATCCTCCTGAAGGGCCGGTATGCCACCTCCAAGTCGATCTTTCTGGAGGAGCTGGACCGCCTGCCCAATGCCAAGCTCATCAACGCGGGCAATACCACCCGGGCGGGCCTGGTGGCCATTCTCCTGGCCGAGGACTGCCCCAAGTACCTGCTGATTGACGAGATCGACAAGGCCGACCGGGAGATGCAGGACGTGCTGCTGGCCGTGCTCGGCACCGGGCACGTCACCCGCCTGCGCGACCAGGACGACGATGCCAAGGACGTCCACGTCACCGTGTTCGCCGCCTGCAACACCACCGAGGGGCTGCGCGAGGAACTGGTGTCCCGGTTCCAGGTGCTGGAGCTTCGCGAGAACACCGAGGAGGAGCGCCGCAAGATCATCGAGGGGTTCCTGGTGAAGCGGGAGAACGTCTCGCCCAAGTTCGCCAAGGAAGTCGCCACCCTGGTGGCCCCCCGCACCACCAACGTCCGAGACGCCGAGCGGATTGCCCGGCTCTCGCACGGGGATATCAAGCTGGCGCGCCAATTGGCCGACGAACTCCTGCCCGGGTCGGTGTCCCGGCCCGGCAGCAAGGCCACCCCGCCCGCCCGCGCCGAGAAGAAGAAGGGGCCGGTGCTGCTGACCAAGTCCAGCACGCCCGCACCGCCCCAGGGGGCCACCCGGGTCACCAAGTCCGGCATTGCGGTGGTCGAGCGCCCACGGGCAAGGAAGAAGGCATGAGCCCCTTCGCCTCCGAGCAATGGCGCAACCTGGCCGGGCTGTTCCGGCATATGGCCGAGATCGCCGATCAAGCCGCCCAGCGCCTAGACCAGGGCGAGGACGCCGAACCGCTGCTCGCTACCCTGAAGGGCGATCTTCAGGAGTTCGCCCACCTGGGCATGTACCTGGCGGGCATCTCCGCCCAGGAGGCCCGGGCGGGCGCCATCGGCGTCCTGGACGAGGTTCTCTAATGCGCCCCGTCCCCATTGACGAGCAACTGGCCCAGGCCCTCCAGGAGATGTGGCCCACGCTCTCGGCCGAGCGCCAGGCGACCATTGCCGGGGCGTACATCGGCATTGCCGCCCGGCCCACCCCCGCCCAACTCCACCTCGTGGCCCACGACGGTGCGGAGGAAGAAGGCGCCTTGCTCCTGGGCATCTGGATTCGCAAGCAGAACCAGATCCTGGTCTTCGAGGACAATGTGGCCATCGCAGGCACGCCGCCCCGGGACACCTTGACCCACGAGATCGCCCACCTGCTGGGCCACGACCACTCGGCCGCCTGCATGGCCGACGGCACCTGCTTCCTCATCTCCGACGACTGCCCGGAATGCTCCGGCTACACGCCGGACGGGGTGCCCATGGAGGAGGCCGCCTGGGCGCCGGTGCCCGGCCCCTGGGGGGCGGCGGGCCTGGTTCATCCCCGCTCCGCGGGCGTGAACCCCTCCCAGGACTGCTCCCGGGACCCGGGCGCCTGCGGGATACCCCCGGGAATGCCCGCGTCCGCCAACGTGGCGGCCGGAGCGGCCCCCCAGGCCCCCAGCCCGGGTTCCTGGGCCAAGAGCCGGGGCTGGGGCAAGAACTGCCCCCTCTGCAAGCTGAACGCCGCCCTTTCCCAGGCCCGCGGCCTGGGCGACGGCCTGGCCCGCTCCTGCTCCCTGTACGGGACCATCCCCCAGGGCCTGGGCGGCACCATCGATGAGTGGCGCACCCACCTGGTCCAGGCCCAGAAGCTGCTCCCCCAACTCCAGAAGGCCATGCCCGCTCGGGCAGGCGAGGTCCGCACCATCGGCGACCTGCTCGACCAGGCCATTGCCGACCTGGCCACCTGGCAGAATCCCGGCACCATACAGGTCGCCGCCGCCGATACCGACCGCGCCTGGTGGGCCTGTTATCAGGCCATCGCCTACGTGGCCGCCGCCCGGGCGCACTAACGCGCGGCTGGGCCTAGCCCGTCCCCGAATCCCGATTCTCCACGGGGCACCCCCGGCTGACCGCCTTGTCCATCTAGGCGACCCTTCTGTTCACGCCAACGGGGGCCATCTCGACTGCCTTTCGCGCCAGTTCTGCGAAGTCTGGCTCGGCGTCGGCGGCGTAGGTGTCGGCGTCGGCGGTGTCGGCGGCGTAGGCGGCGGCGGCGGCGGCGGCGGCGGCGGCGTAGGCGGCGGCGGCGGCGGCGTAGGCGGCGGCGGCGTAGGCGGCGTAGGCGGCGGCGCGTGTCTCCTCACACGGATTGTCCAGCCAATTTCTCGCCGCCTCAATCGCCGCTCGCGGGCGGTTGTCGCCGGGGTATTTTGCCTCGTACCGCGCAAGCACTCGCTCCGCGCAGGTGACCGCGACCGCCACCGACGTCCTCTTGTCCAGGCCGCCGGTCTTTCTCAGCAGCCACAGCATCCAGTCCCCCCGCTCGCATTTTTCCCACGCCTCCGCAAGCGTGGAGAATTGCCGCGCAAAAGCCAGCCCGTCGGCGCATGGACTCGCCGCCCGCAACTCGTTTACGTTTGTTATCTTCATTTTGTTCCTTCTGCCGGTTTCCCGGCGGTTAAGTTTTTTTGACTCCGCGAGTTTTTCGAGTTTGAGTTTTCTCTTTCGTTTTTGTTTTTTACTTCCAAAGCTCGAAATGTTTCTCGATCAAAGCCAAAGCTGCGAGATATTCCTGGCTGTGTTTGTTGTCTTTGTGGGTTTCCGCGAGCTTGGATCGGAACTCGTCAACACTGCCAAAGAAACAACCAGACCTTAACCTGACTCCGTTCTCGCATGAGAACGCGATCAAATAATCCATCCTTCTACCAATCGGCCCCAACTGGTAAAATGGACGCTCGCATTTCGAGATTTTCTCCCCGTAGAGGTTGGCCCCGGAGAGGTTGGCCCCGTAGAGGTTGGCCCCGGAGAGGTTGGC
>CAZYCV010000012.1:0-68727 GCA_964645305.1 uncultured Occallatibacter sp.
CCAGCGTGTGGTGCTTGCGGATGTCGCGGTACTCCTGCATATAGCGGCCGGCCTGACGAAGAAACCATACGGGCGTGCGGTCGACGGGCTGGCGCAGACAGGCGCGGAGGAAGCGGCTGCCGGCGGTTCCGGCTTCGAGAATGGAATCGGTTGGACTCATACAGAGTTGATTCTACCGGGCGGCGAACAGTAAAGGCTATTAGCTTCCCAGCGATTGCACAAAAACGCTGCATGAATGGGGTACGACAGCGATCAAGAGGCTGGAAGGGGACTCCGTGCGTGCTTTTGCTCGCGCACGACTTCGCGGTAGCAGGCTTCGGTCTCATCAATCGTCTTGCTTAACAGAAATCTGCGGTGCGCGGTGCGGGATGCCTCTTCGCCCAGGCGGCGGCGGAGCGCGGCGTCCCCCACCAGCAATTCGATACCCTTGGCAAGCGCGGTTGCATCCCGCGCCGGAAAGACAATCCCATCGTGGCCGTTGGTGACAATCTCCGGGATGCCGCCGGAGTTGGAGACCAGCGGCGCTCTGCCCGCAAACATCCCCTCGACGATGGAGAGGCCGAAGGGTTCGCGGTGCGAGGGCTGGAGAATCACGTCAGAGGCTTTCAGCAGGGCGGGGACATTGGCCTGAAAGCCGCAAAAGACGACCTTTTCGCTGAGGCCATAGCGCGCTGCCAGCGCTTGCAGCTTCTTTTTGTCTTTGCCTTCACCGGCGATCAGGCACTTGTAATTCAGCGTGCGCGGAAGCAGGCGCAGCGCCTCGATCAGGTCATAGTGTCCTTTGGATTTTGTGATGCGCGCAACCAGGCTGAAGACAACCTCTGAGGCCACGCCAAAGCGCTCACGGATGCGCGCGGCTTCCTCGGCGCTTGCCTTTTCAATCTTGGCCGGATCAACGCCGTTATGGATGACCCGCGCCTGCTGCTCGGTGACGCCAAATCTTTCCATCAAGCCGCGCTGGATAAAGGCGCTGACCGCAATCATGCGGTGAAGAAATCGGCCATGCAGGAATTTGAAGGGAGCGTGGTGCCAGATATCGTGAACGGTGATGACGTAAGGGACGCCGGTGCGGCGAAAGATTGCCTCGGCAAAGTAGCCGCCGGTGCGGTGATGCGCGTGGACAATGTCTATCTGATGCCGATGGACGATCCCGATCAGTTGCCGATAGGCGGTGATTTTGTCGAGCGGATTCAAGCTCTGAAAGGGCAGCCTGTACTCGGTCTGCACGCCTTGCGGGGGATCGTCGACACTGGCAGCACCGTTGGCCGCGACGAAGGTTATTTGATGGCCACGCAGGCTCATCTCCTTCATCAGTTGCAGCGCATGAGTCTCAGCGCCTCCCGCTCGGCCTCCGCGCCAAACGTGGGTGAAGAGCACGAGAATCTTCAGGCCGGCGGGGCTGGAGGGCAATTGCATACAGGTATGATTCTAGTGCTTGAGCCGTATAAATTGGTACCGAATCCGAGACAGGCGCGGGCGAGGACGCCCGCGCGACAGCCGGCCAGGAGGCCAGCGCTACAGTTTTGATTTCATGATCGAATCATTGCTGGCAGACCTTATTGTGCGCCGTGGGCAGCGTTAAAAAGGTAACACTCTCCGGGGCCAGGTTGATGATGCCGGCTTTGACGGGCTGACCGTTGATCGCCGGCAGAGTGCCGTCCGACCCGGCCATCAGTTCGCTTCCGTTCAACAAGATCTTGTCGCTGGCAAGGCCGGTTGCGGTCAGGGTATATTGCGCTCCAGAAACGGGAATAGTCAGCGTCTGCGTCTTCTGCGTATCGGTGTTGAGCGCCAGCAGCGTGACACCGCCCTTGGAGTCTTTCATGCATTGAGCGTAGATTCTGAGGCTCTGATCTTTGGGTGCGCTGGGGTCCAGCACCACCGTGCCCATGGTTCGCTACCAGAGCAGAGCCGCCCAATAGTTGGGCTTGGGCTCCAGGGTGGCTTCATTGATAAGGCTGTAATCGCTGGCTGCGAGCGTGTTGTGCATGACCACCTGCACACCTTTCTGGGCAAGCGCTCCCAACTGATTCAGGAAGCGGAAGCTGTCGGCAAATTGGCCGGCAAAGCGGTCGCCGCCGCAGGCTGCCTGACCGGTTTCCGTCAGCCAGATCTGCTTGCCGGCTAGATAGCGATCGCGGAGCGAGGCATAGAATGCCTCATCGATATTGGTGCGGTCGAGCCACTCGGCGGAGAGAGCCTGATCGATCTTCGTGCTTCCCATGCAGCGCTGTGAGACACTCCCATAAAAGTGATAGGAGAACGCGTCATAGACCGGCCCCGTGGCCTTCATCAGCTCTTCAGTCGGCAGCAGCTTCATCTTGATGCCAACCGGCATCAGAGAGCTTCCCTCTCCAACTCCGCCAGGCCCCAGGAATACTGTGTTGGGCGACTCTTGGCGCAGAAAGGCGCTGAAGGCTTTGATGTCTTTGCCATAGATCGCAGCGTCATAACCCTGCGGCGCGCCTCCCTGGAGCGGAATGGTCGGCTCATTCATGAATTCGGTGGCGGCAATGCCCGCTCCGAGGCTCTTGGTGTAGCTGTAGAATTCATGGGCCTGAGCCGGGGTCCAGACGCCATCGGCACCTCTTGCGCCAGGACTGATCGCCACCGAGGTGACAATCTTGGCGTCCACCGCATTGGAGAAATCGACGACACCCTTCCATTGCGCGCGGGTCAGTACGCTCTTGAAGCCGGTGGGCGGCTGTTGCAGGGCAGGATCGTCATTGTTTTGAAAGTAGGTGCTGTTCTGCCAGGTTCCGCTGACCCGGATGTACGCCGGTCCAAGCCCGGCGGCCAGCTTCCGCAGGCGCGCGCTGCTCAGGTCGATGGGCGAGCGGTACTGGAAGAGTCCCGGATCAAGTCCAACTTCCTGATTGACCTTTGGGGGCGCGTCGGCCTTCGACACATCCTTGTAAGGCTTCCAGAAGCGTCCGCCGGTCACTTCAACCATCTCTACGTTGTAAGAAAGAAAACGGGAATCCACGGTGCCGAGCTTGGGCATCTTGGATGGGAGCACTTTCACGGCTGTACTCTGCTGTGACCAGATGCAACCTGCAAATGCAACAAGCAGACCAAAAGCCAACGTTTTACAGATTCTGTTGAAGCACATTCCTGATTCCATCCGACTTCTCCTCTTCCCGCTTTGCTTCCGATCCCTTAACACCCAGACCATTCTACGCTGCAAGGCAATGCTTCGGCAGTTCTCACCGAAGCAGGGCCGGTAAGATGAAAGGAATGGGGCAAGAGCGATCCAATTGGGGAAGCGAACTGAGAGCGCTGGTGGCGCTGGCGGTTCCCGTGGTGCTGAGCGAACTGGGCTGGACGGCGCAGGGCATTGTGGACACCATCATGGTGGGCAGGCTGGGGCCGGCGGCAATCGGCGCGGTGGCGCTGGGCAATGCCGTTTACTTTACGCCGGTGCTCTTCTGCTTCGGGTTGCTGCTCGGCCTCGACACACTGGTGGCGCAGGCTTACGGACGCCAGGATCATGACGACTGCCATCGCTGGCTGGCGCAAGGCATCTATCTTGCCTGCATCCTGACCGTGCCGCTGATGCTGCTGCTGTTTGCGGCCAGCTACGGCTTTGCGCCCTTCGGCATTACGCGGGAGGTGGGTCTTCCGGCGGCCTCTTATCTGCGCATTCTCACATGGGGAACGCTGCCGCTGGTTTTTTACGGAGCGACGCGCCGCTATCTTCAGGGCGTTGGCCAGGTGCGCATTATCACCGTGACCATCGTGGGCGGCAACCTGCTGAACTGGTTTGCCAACTGGGTTCTGATCTACGGCAAGCTGGGCTTTCCGGCATTGGGCGTGAACGGCTCGGCGCTTTCCACCGTGATCTCGCGCATCTTTATAGCCCTGGCGCTGATCGCCGCGGCTTGGCATTATGAGCGCGGGCGTGGCCATCCGCTCTTCCGGCATTGGGCGGGGCCAAGCCTGGCGCGACTGCGTGAACTGGCCGGTTTGGGATTGCCGGCCGGCGGGCAGGTTCTGCTTGAAGTGGGCGCATGGAATACGGTTACACTCTTTGCCGGCAGATTGTCAGCGGTGTCGCTGGCGGCGCATACCATTGTTTTCAATTACGGCAGCCTCAGCTTCATGGTTCCGCTGGGGATTGGATCGGCTGCGGCGGTGAGCGTGGGCCACGCCGTGGGAGCTGGCGACGGCGCGCGGGCGCGGCGGGCCGGTTGGCTGGCTTTGGCGATGGGCACCAGCTTCATGCTGCTGGCGGCGGTGGTCTATCGGGGCTTTCCCGGCGCGCTGATCGCGCTGTATAGCCGTGATCCCCAAGTGATTTTGCTGGCGAGCAGACTGCTTTTGATCGTCGCGGCCTTCCAGGTCTTTGACGGCATTCAGACGGTGACCACCGGCGCATTGCGCGGACTGGGCGAGACGCGCGCGCCGATGCTGGCGAACCTAGTGGGCTACTGGGTACTGGGATTGCCTTTGGGGCTGACGCTCTGCTTTGCGCTTGGATGGGGCGTTTACGGTTTGTGGGTCGGGCTGACGCTGGCGCTGATTGTCATTGCGCTCACCCTTTTGCTGCGCTGGAAGCGGGATTCCGCGCGACTGGCGGAAGCAAAATCTTGATCCTGCCGGATTGAATGGCGAGAACAGGCGCTTGTTTTTATGGCTTGAATGAGAGTGAATTCACATTTTGAACTCTTCTTTTATCGGGCGGAGATTGCATTTTCAGGGTTGAGGACTCAGGAAAGGATGGAATTCCGCCCTGCCTTCCGGCAGCAGCACAATCTCGATTCGTCCCTCTTGATGCTCTGAGAGCACGGGGCCTTCCATCTGCCTCTGCTGGCCATTGCCGGCAGTGTATTGCACCTTGAGCGGGCCGCTGCCACGCACCTGAATGCGATAGGGCAGAAGCGCGCCTGAGGCCAGGCTGTCGGCGCCGAAGCTGGCGCTGGGATAATCCACTTCCAGCAATTTCACCGCGCCGCCGGTGCGGTTTTCCACGGTGGTTTCTATGTGATAGGAGTGGCAGGCGGCCAGAGCAAACAATGCAGCGGAGAGCAGTGCGGCTGTAATTCTCATCTCTCAATCCCGTCTGTGCCTTCGGCTGGGAGATGTGCGGCCAGTTTCTTCTCTACCCGGTCCAGCCGCTTGGCCAACTCCGGCAGGCGCTGGAAGAGGGTAACGGCGCGCAGCCAGACGCGATTGTCAAAGCCGGGCGAGCCGGAGATCACTTTACCGGGCGGGACGTCATGCGCAACCGCCGATTGCGCGGTCAGGATGACGCCGTCGCCCACCGTGCAGTGGCCGGCCACGCCCGTCTGGCCAGTGAGAATCACGTTATTGCCGACGACGGACGAACCAGCCAGGCCGGTCTGCGCGCAGATCAGTGTGTTCTCGCCGACGTGCGAGGCGTGGCCGATCTGCACAAGATTGTCGATCTTTGTCCCGTCGCCGATGCGCGTCTCGCCCACCGTGGCGCGGTCGATGGTGGCGTTGGCCTGCACGTCCACACGGTTGCCGATGCGCACCGGCCCCGACTGCGGCGTCTTCTCCCAATGGCCCTGCTCGTTTTTAGCGAATCCGAAGCCATCCGCGCCAATGATGACGCCGTTCTCCAGCGTCACATCGTCGCCCAAGATGCAGAACTCGCGCACCACGGCGTGCGCATGGGCAAAGAAGCGGCTGCCAATCTCGACCCCCGGATACAGCACCACATGAGGCAGCAGAGTGGCCTGCGCGCCCAGCTTGACCTGCGGGCCGATGACCACATAAGCGCCGATATGCGCGCCCGCGCCGATCTCGGCCGTCGGATCAATCACCGCCGTCGGATGAACTCCCGGAGCGTAGGCAGGCGGCTGATAGAAGAAGCCCAGCACGCGCGTAAAGGCCAGCTTGGGATCCTTGACGCGCAGCGTTGCCACTTCAATCTCAGGAAACTCCGGCTCAACCAGCACGGCGGCGGCTTGCGTTTTGCGCGCCAAACTCGCGTACTTGGGATTGGCGACAAAGGTGACCTCTGCCGGTCCGGCCTCCTCAATCCCTTTCACTCCAGTGACTTCCCGCTCAGCGTCTCCGCGTAGTTCCGCTCCCAGCCTCGTTGCCAATTCACCTAGCTTCATGGATGAGATTGTACCGGAATAGGCGCTTGACGTGAGTTCAAACTCAAAATTCAGCTTTGTTTCGGAGTTCCGCGCCCTCATGTGGAATAATCTGGCGGTGAGCCTTGCACACACAATTCTTCCGGGCAGCTACTTTCTGCTGGCCTGCGCCGCCGCAACGGTGGTGGTCCTGCTGCTGTTGATTGCCAAAGTGCGGATGCATCCGGCGCTGGCGCTGGCTGTCTCCGCGCTGGGCCTGGGTGTGGCTTCTGGAATGCCGCTCAACCAGGTTCCGCTTTCTTTCACCGCTGGCGTCGGGAATCTGATGGGCCACATTGCCATCATTCTGGCCTTGGGCGCGGTGCTGGGCCAGTTGCTGGCCTCAAGCGGCGGCGCAACGGCTCTGGGCCGGGCGCTGGTGGAGCGTTGCGGCCCGAAGGGTTTGCCCTGGGCGCTGCTGGCGCTGGGCATCCTGGTCGGTATGCCGGTCTTCTTTGAGGTGGGTTTGGTACTGCTGCTGCCCATTGTGGCCGCCGCCGCTGAACGCAGCCACCGTCCACCGATCCTGGTCGCCATGCCGATGCTGGCCGGCCTTTCCATCGTCCATTGCACGCTGCCGCCGCATCCGGCCGCGATGCTTGCCGTAACGCAATACCATGCCGATCTGGGGCGCACCATGCTTTGGGGGCTGATCGTAGGCTTGCCCGCCGCCGCGCTGGCCGGCCCCGGCCTCAGTTGGCTGAGCTTGCGCCGCTGGGAGAAGCGGCAAGAGAAGACCGAGATGGAGACTCCAGTCTTTGGTGTTGAAGAACAGAAGGCGGATGAAGCAAATGCATCTGAAATACAGACGCTTCACACGAAGAATAAATCAGTGAAGAATCTGGAAGAGACGCCCGCGCCCGCCGGTCCCATGCTGGCCGCAGCGGCCATCTTGTTGCCGGTGGCGTTGATCTTCCTGGGCAGTTGGGCCGGCGCGCTCACCGCTTCGGGCAGCGTCGCCAACCAGATTCTAACCTTCATCGGCACGCCGGACGTGGCGCTGCTGATCGCCGTTCTGGTGGCGCTGGTCACGCTTGGAGGCCACATTCAAACCGGTCAGCATCATGGCCGGGAGTTGTTGCGCAAGCTGACCGGCAAGTCCTTTGAGCCCATCGCCAACGTGCTGGTGATTCTGGCTGCGGCCGGTGGATTGAGCGGCATTCTGCGCGACTCCGGCGCGGCGCAGGCCACCGTCGGTCTGGCGCTCGGCGCATCCGTTCCGCCGCTCTTCCTGGCTTGGTTGATCGCCGCGGTGGTGCGCGTCTCGACCGGTTCGGCAACCGTTGCCATGGCAGTTGCGTCGGCGGTGCTAGCCCCCATGGCCGTCCACGCCGGAGTGCGTCCTGAACTGCTGGTGCTGGCCACAGGAACCGGCTCTATCATGCTCTCGCACGTCAACGACCCCGGCTTCTGGCTGATTCAATCTTTCTTCAAGCTGGAATTGAAAGAGACCCTGTCCACCTGGTCGGTGCTGGAGACGGTGCTCTCTGTGGCCGGACTGGGGACCACGCTCGCGCTCTCCGCAGTGCTCCAGCATTTTGCGTGACAACCATCTCTGTTCATTCGGTAAAGTGAATCTGTAGCGCTGGCCTCCCGGCCGGCTGTGGCGTGGACCTCCCGGTCCACGCCGGATTCTCTCTAACTCCCAAGATACTTTGCTCCCCAAATCAACAGCGCTCCGCCGAGCAGAATGCGATAGATGGCGAAGAGGGTGAAGCCGTGCTTGCGAACCCAAAAGAGGAACCATTCAACCACGCCCAGCGCTACAACAAAGGAAACAACAAAGCCGATGATCAGAATGATCCAGCTATCGCCGGTCATGACCACGTGGGCCGCAGCGCCATGACTGGGAAAGACCTCTTTCTTCAAATCCCAGATGGTGGCGGCGATCATGGTGGGAATGGAGAGCAGGAAGCTGAATTCGAGGGCGGCCGGGCGGTCCAAGCCGACAATCTGCCCGGCGGCAATGGTGGACATGGAGCGCGAGGTTCCGGGAAAGATGGCCGAAAGCGTCTGGCAGAGGCCGATCCAAATGGCCTGCGGAATGCTCATCTCCTCGACGTGGTTGGTGCTGGCCTCATGCGTCTGACTCCATACATCGACGATCCACATCACGATGCCGCCGATCAGCAGCGCCAGGGCGATCACCTTGAGGCTGCCCAGGTTCTTTTCGCTCCACTTGTGCAGCAGCAGCGCGGGCACAGAGGTGAAGGCAAAGGCGATCAGCGTCAGCGAGATGGGGTGGTTGAGCCAGTTGCGGTCGCGGTTTTCACCCTCAGGGAAGCTGCGGATGAAATTGACAATGCGGCTCAGGAAGAGCAGCAACAGGGCCAGAATCGCGCCCAATTGAATCACGATGGAATACATCTTCCAATAGGCGTCATCGAGCGGAATGTGCATCAGTGCTTCGGTGATGCGCAAGTGCGCCGTTGAGCTGACCGGTAAAAATTCGGTCAAGCCTTCCACAATGCCCAGCAATACAGATTGAATGTACGGGTTCAAGAAGCCTCCAGGGCGGGCGTCACTTCAGTTCAATACCGGAGACAGGAACGCCCTCCTCCAATTTGAACACGAGCGCGGCGGCGCAAGCAGCAAAAAACGCGGGGGGGAACTTATCTCTCAACGTTTCCGCAGTCTGGCGCAGCCCAGCGTGCATAGGGCAAGCGTTACGCGGCCAGATCACGCGGATGGATAGCTTGAATCTGGTCGAAGCGCGCAAAGTCTTTGGTATTGAAGGTCAAAATGCGCTCGACACCATGGACGCGCATGGCGGCAACCAGTCGCGCATCATGCACCTGAACGCCGCAGACGCGATAGTCCACCAAAAGGCGACGCCATACGTTGTGAACCGCAAGAGTGTCGGGGAGCAGCCGTAAATTGGATTCAATATCTGCCGCGCGAATGTGAGCGGCCGCTGGAGTGTACCCATATCCATTTCTGTCTGCTGGACGGGTCAGGACATTCCAGAATTCACCTAGATTTTGTGAAGTGTAACAGGGCACGTGTTTGAAGCGAGACAATTGCTTGATGGCCGTCCTGACGACGCTGAAATCAGGAGACTCGTGCTGAACCCAACGGATAAGAACGTTGCTGTCGATCAAATAGAGTTCGCCGGCCATTTACCAGCGGTCCTCATAATAGCTGGCGCGGTCATTGACCTCCAGCGGAAGAATGGGTAGATGTTCGGATCCCTCGGAAAGTCTTCGAGACAGATCGTCCACGTCTCCGGGCTTGAGGATTCCTGTGCCGGTGGCGTAGTTTGGAATGGCATCCTCTAAAAGTTTTCCGGCATATTTTTCCAGCGGAATGCCGCGCATCATGGCGACAGCAGTTAGATTGGCTTCGGCTTCCGGGCTGATTTCAACTAAAATTGTCATGATCGCACCTCCTGTGCTTCCATTATCCGCCTATTCGGGCAAAAAATGGAACTCCAGCCGCTTTACGCCCATTGCAACGTATGCACGGAGTTGGCAGGCAGGTTCACTTCCAGGCTCTGCACGCCGAGCATCAGTTGCACGCGCCTCTCCGGGCCTCGATTGGACAATACAACCACAGAACTGCCGTCCGGATTGCGGAAGCCCGCGTGCGAAAGCGTGCCGGTGCTGGCGTCGGCTGCACGATCGCCCGCGCCATCGGTCTGGAAGACTTTTGCCCCGCGATGAATGTGCCGGGAGAAGTGCGCCAAGGCCCAGTATTGTCCGCTGCGTGTGATGGCCTTGCTTGCGTTGTCCACCGTGACGACGCCGCCGCAGGTGAAGGGGCCGATATTCGGATGGCCCTTCTCATCGAGCGCCAGATTCCATGCGGTGATGGAGCGCGCCCAGTTGCGCAGGATTCCGTTGAAGGTCTCGGCCCAGGTGGCGAAGTCGGTCTGGTAGTCAGGGGCCGTAATGTCCGGCCCGCCTTCGGTCCAGTACGCGTTCTTCTGCGGGAAGGCGTCATGGACGCGGGTCATGGCCTCCGGTGTGCCCAGGTAGCCGTGCCATGCGATGCCGTCAATGTACTCGGACGCGCCGGTGCTCAGTTCGCCGATGGCGCGCCCCCAGAGGTTGTAGTTGTGGTCGATGACCCAAATCTTGGTGGGCACGCCGGCTTTGCGCAGCACCGGGCCAAGATGCTGCTCCACAAACTCAGTCTCGTACTCCTGACCCCACTGGCAGGCGGGCATATTGCCGTCCTGATTGGTGTCCACTTCGTTCTGCACAGTAACCGCATTGATGGCCACGCCATTTTCTTTGTAGCCCTGCAGAAACTTGAGGAAGTATTGGGCGTAGGGCGCAAAGCTGCGCTTGGGCATGGCGCCGCCGAGCATCGAGCGGTTGGCCTTCATCCATCCCGGAGGAGACCACGGCGAGGAGAAGAGGAAGAGCTCCGGATTGGCCTGACGCGCCTCCAGCAGCATGGGCAGAATATAAGCCTTGTCGTGATCGATGGAGAAGTTCTTCAGCTCCGGATCGGGTTCGGGGCTTTCGTCGAAGCTGTAGACGTTGCGCGAGTAGTCGCTGGAGCCGATGCAGGTGCGGCAGACGCTGAGGCCCATCTCGCCGGGCGCAAAGAGTTCGTGCAGGAGGGCGCTGCGCTGCGCCTGCGGAATCTGGCTCAGCACAAAGCAGGCCGCATCGGTGAGCGCCGCGCCGAAGCCCAGAATCTCTTGGCGAGTGGCGCCGGGGTCAAGAGCAATGGCGTCAGGTGCAACTTCGGTCGCGGGCTTCCACTGAAGCGGCGCGGACTCTTTATAGCGCAGATCGCGATAGGAGGACCAGAGGCGCACCGGGCTGGTTGTGCCGGCGGCCCAGGCCGGAATGCTCTTTGAAACTGCCAGCGCCGCGGCGGTGACCGACGCGGCCTTCAAAAATGTTCTGCGCGAATTCGACGCCATAAAGACTCCTTCGATTGCTTATCCATCCTAGCTTCTGACCGCCCGATTCGTAAACAGAGTGAAGAGCGCCGCTTCACGCTACCATTCGGAATACTTGGTTCCGTCAAGCGCCGTCCCTGTCGACTTGGAGTAGACGTCAAACACGCCTTGCCCGCCATAGGAGTCGGTCTTCGGGTCGTCCTGCATCGAGCGCAAACCCCACTCGGCCTTGCCGGTCATCGGGTCCACCGGGATGCGGCGCAGATACCGTACCTTCTTGGTTTGCACTTCAATGCCATTGACCAGCGTCTCCAAATCCGGAGGGTATCCGTGACTATCCACCTTGGTCTGAATCTTGCCCAGGTCGGCGGCGTCCTTGTAGTGGTCAATGGCGTTGCGCATCTCCCACAGGTCGCGGTGAAGCTCACGCTCCCGCTCCCGCTTGACCTGCATGAGGGAGAAAGGAACCGCCGCGGAGGCCAGAATGAGCAGAATAGTCACTGCCACAATCAACTCCGCGAGCGTCACGCCCCGCTCGTGCTTGCGGCCGACCAGTACCGGTTGATCTGCCTTCATCTCTTTACCTTTCAGCCGTTGATCCCAGGTGGATGAGCCGTGCTTCCACTACGAGTATAGACGGGTTGGTCTCTGCGTTTGCTCGCGATCATCCTCGGCCTTCGCCTGCGGCTCCGGAGGGTGAGCACGATCGAAGGCGGTTTGTTCCGCTTGGATTAATTTTTCGTGACTCGTCTCTGCGCGGCGGGTTTGGTATTGCCTGTAACGGGTTGAACAGCATAGGTTAGGGATATGCGGAAGAGGAATTGCATTTATGGATTGGCCCTGCTGATGGCTCTCAGCGGAGTGAGCGCGGAAGTTTGCGCGGCGCAACAGAAGGCTGTGCCAGAGGTGACGATTGCGCCCAAGTCGAGCGCCGCAGTGAGCGCGCAGATCATTGACCCGGCTGCCGAGCCCGTCGTCTCGCGCGAAGAGAAGCTGCGCCTGATTCGCGAGAAGATCAAATACGTCTTTGTGCTCTTTCAGGAGAATCGCTCCTTTGATTTTTACTTTGGGAGCTATCCGGGCGCGGACGGGCTTTACGCGGGGCCGGACGGACCCAACGGAAACATTGACCCGGCCGGATTCACGCAACTGCTGGTCAATACCGACGGGAGCCTGGGCATCATTACTCCCTTCCGCATTCCGGCCACGATTGTGGACGCCAAGGGCAAAACAGTTCCGCTGTATCCGGCGGATATTGCCAGCGTGAATCACTCGCACACGGCGATTGCGCGCAAGCTGGCGCTGGACTCAAACGGCGTGGCGCAGAACTCGGAGTATGCGCTGAGCGAAGAGGGCGTGGCAATGGTTCACGGCGAACCGTCGAAGGCGCCGACGCTTGAACGCAAGCAATTCGGCGAGCTGGTGATGGCGCACGTGGATTGCGATACCGCGCCGTTTCTTTGGCGCTATGCGGACCGCTTCACGCTCTTTGACCACTTCATGGATACGATCATCGGGCCTTCGACACCCAACGCCATTGCCATGATCAGCGGCCAGGGCGGCGAGACGCAATGGATGCTGCATCCAGAGCAGGCCTCGACGGGCGGGCAAGGCAAGGACGCGGTGGTGCCGATGGTGAGCGATCCAGCGCCGTATTGGGGATCGGCGCTGGACACGGCAGACAAGCTGCATCAGCCGCAGGCCGTGCCGCCGGGAAAGAGCATTTCAAAGAATCTGACCTTTGCCACCCTGCCGCTCTCGTTCATGGGCAGCGCGATCAAAGAGACCACGGCGGCCGATTACGATCCTGACTTTGATCTGCCCGATGTGCAGAATGACATCGAGAAGATCGCCGGTCACGGCGTGGATGCGGTCAACTGGGGATGGTATCAGCAGGGCTACAATCACGAGGTCAACGACGCATCGTGGAAGGCCTCGCACGAAGGCTACGTGGCGCACCACAACGCGCCGCAATACTTCGGCTATGTGGCCAACAATCCGCAAGCTAGCACGCATCTGCATGGACTCAGCGAGTTCTTTGATGCGGTAGCGAAGAAGCAGTTGCCGGACAGCGGCGTCTTTTATCTGCGCGGCGGCTACGGCAACATTCGCAACTGGAAGCCGGTCGACCCGAACCCCAAGCTGGCCGAGGTCTTCAGCGGCAACGACGATCATCCGGGCTACTCGGATACGCAGATCAGCGAAGGACTGCTGGCCGAGGAGATCAACGCCATCGCCGCCAGCCCTTACTGGAGCCAGAGCGCGATCATTATTGGCTATGACGAGTCGGATGGGCTTTACGATCATGCCCAGCCGCGCGTGCGCTCGCATGATGCGAATGGACTGCCGCTGGAGCAGGGACCGCGCATTCCGGCGATTGTAATTTCTCCTTACAGTGTAACTCACAGCGTTTCGCACGTGCCGTCCGAGCACAGCTCGATCATCAAATTTGTCGATGAGCTCTTCAATCTGATTCCGCTCGCCGACCTGCCGGATGAGCTGCGCGCGCGGCAGATCGGCTTTGACAAATTCGGCCAGACGAATCTGGGCCCGGCGGACGATAACGTGGAGGGCGTGGGCGACATGAGCTCGGCCTTTGACACGCTGCGTCTGCAAGGCAAGCGCGCGCCGTTAAGCGCTGAGTACGCAACCATTCCTGATGCGGAGATTACGCGCTTCCCGCACGCCAACGGCGAAGGCTGCAAGCGGCTGGAGATCACGCCGACAGACTGGGCGCTGCCGAATCCGCTGCCGGCGGACTTCAATCCCCGGCCCGACACCACGCCGGGAATTCCCTCGGCGGGTGGATGGACACCGTAGTACGATGACCGCTAGACTCGATCATTGCGTGAATGGAGCGCCGACCTCCTGGTCGGCTGTGGCGCGGACGTCCTCGTCCGCGTTTGTCTTGGATAGATTCACAGATCATGCTGTCAAAGTAGAAATGAATGTGATGAAGTTTTGTCCCTTTTTATACAGTGTTCGGCGTGGACCGGGAGGTCCACGCGACAGCCGGCCAGGAGGCCGGCGCTCCATTGCGTATAGGCAAAAAGCTCTGGCTTGTTTTTCTTTGGCGATGATTGCGTTATGCGGCATTGCGCACGCAGCGGATTCCTCCGCAACGCTGGCCCGCGTACGCGCGGCGGGCGTGCTGCGCTGCGGCATGGATAGTGAGGAGGCCGAGTACACCAACTCGGACGATCACGGCAATCGCGAGGCCTTTGACGGCGATCTCTGCCGCGCGGTTGCGGTGGCCGTGCTGGGCAAAGATGCACGGGTGAGCGTAACGCGCTTTCCCGACGATCAAGCGGCAATGCTCGCGCTCAAGAACGGCGAAGTGGAGATGGTGGCTACACTGCCGGATGATTTCACGCACTCCGTTGGAAGCAATCTGCGCTTCACACTGCCCGTGCTTTGGGATGGGATCGGGTATCTTGTGCCGGCCCAAAGTTCTGTTGTTCATGCGCGTCAGTTGAGCGGCAAGAAGATTTGCTTTTTGGCGGAGACCAACGTGGAAGAGGCGGTGCGCGCCTGGTTTGCCCGCCAGCATCTTGATTTTGTGCCCTTTCCTTTTCAAGAAGAGGGCGAGATGCAGGCGGCCTTTTCTACCGGCAACTGCGGCGCACTGGCCGGCGAACGGACGCGACTGGCCGAAACGCGCGGCACAGTTACGCGGCATGGGCATTCGGCGCGTTTGCTGCCGGAGTTCATCTCCGCCGACCCGTTGTCGGCGGCGGTGCGCGACAATGATCCGCAGTGGGCGATGATTGTGACGTGGGTGGCGGAGGCGCTGATTGCAGCCGAGGAGAGCGGCGTGACGCGCGCCAATGTGGATGCCAAGCGGGTAAGCGCAAATGGCGACCCAAAGCTGCGGTTTCTGCTGGGCGGTTCGCACGAGATTGGCGCGGCGCTGGGCTTGGACAATGACTGGGTGTCGCGCGTGATTGCGACCACGGGCAACTACGGCGAAATCTATGAGCGGGATTTGGGCGCAGGATCGCCTCTCAAGCTGCCGCGCGGGGAGAATAATTTGCACAGGAATGGTGGTTTGCTGATTGCATTACCTTTTCAATAACGTTAAAGTACAGGTTAAAGTTGTAGAATTATTCAGGGATTCAACCGAACTGGAGCGGCAGTGGGCTGGCTGGCTCTGCCGGTTTTGAATCGGTGGATCGTCTGGTAGAACTGCATGCATACGAACGTCAGCTTTCTGGCCGTGGACCTGGGCGCATCGAGCGGCCGCGTGATGGACTGCGCCTGGAATGGAGAGCGCTTTTCGCTCAACGAGGCGCATCGCTTCCCCAACGCGGGCGTACGCATCGGCGCTGATCTTCACTGGGATGTGCTGCGCATCTGGAGTGAGATTCAGATTGGTCTGAGGCGATCTTGCACGCAGCGCAAGGAGCCTCCGGCCGGCATCGGCGTTGACTCCTGGGGCGTGGATTTCTGCCTGCTCGATGAGCGCGACCGCCTGCTCGGCAATCCTCATCATTATCGCGACAGCCGCACGAGCGGCGTGCCCGCGGCCGTGCAATCGAAGATCAACGGGCACGATCTCTTCCGCGCGACCGGCGTGCAGACGATGGAGATCAACACGGTCTTTCAATTGGCGGCGATGGATTTGGCAAAGGACCGGCGGCTGATGCACGCGTGCAGCCTGTTGATGATTCCGGATTTCATCCAGTATCTGCTCTGCGGCGAAAAGCGCGCGGAGTACACCAATGCTTCGACGACGGAGATCTTTGATCTGCGCGCGCGCCAATGGTCGCGCGAGGTTCTTCAACGGCTTGAGCTGCCCGACCGCATCTTCCAGCAGATTGTGCAGCCGGGGACTGTGCTGGGAGATATGCAATCCAGCGTGCAATCGGAGTGTGGTTTGCCGAGCGGCGTGCCGTGCATTGCCGTCGCATCGCACGACACGGCCAGCGCCGTGGCGGCGATTCCCGGCATGGACGACGCCAGCGTCTTCCTGAGCAGCGGAACCTGGAGCTTGATGGGCGTCTTGGTGAATGAACCCAATCTGAGTGATGCGGCCTTCCGCAGCGGCTTCACCAACGAGGGCGCGACCAACGGCCGGGTCCGGTTGCTGAAGAACATGACCGGCCTATGGATTCTGCAGGAGTGCGTTCGACTTTGGGAGAGTTCCGGCAACCCCTGCGCCTGGGGCGATCTGGAAGAAGCAGCCAGCCACGCGCCGGCCTTTCGCTCCTTGATTGATCCCTCGGCCAGCGCCTTTCTGGCGCCCGCAGATATGTGCGCCGCCATCGCGCAATTCTGCGCCGCGAGCGGCCAGCCGGTTCCGCAAACCAAAGGTGAGTTTGCCCGCTGCGTCTTCGAGAGCCTGAGCTTTGCCTATCGCCATGTGCTGGAAGAGCTGGAGCGCATTACCGGGCGCTCACTCAACGCAATTCGCGTAGTGGGCGGCGGCAGCCTGAATCGCTTTCTTTGCCAGATGACCGCCGATGCTTGCGCTCGTCCGGTGATTGCAGGGCCGGTGGAAGCCTCGGCGCTGGGCAATGCAAGCTTGCAGGCTTTGGCAACCGGCCACTTGAGGAACTTTCCTGAAGTCCAGCAGGCTCTGCGCCTCTCGGTTGAGCTTCACCAATACGAGCCCGTGCCAACCACGGCGACGGAGCAGGCCTATGGGCGGTACATATCTTTAGTCAAGCGCGAGCGGAGTTTGAAGTCCGCCTTCGACGAATCCTGAAATAAAACAAACGTGGACCAGGAGGTCCACGTTACAGCCGGCCGGGAGGCCGGCGCTACCAATTCAAGCCCCACAGACCGGTACGAGTTGTGGAGAACTTAAAAGAATTCGGGCAATCGCCCAGAAAAAAAGAGAGGTAACACCATGGCGGCATACGTGATTCCTGAACTTTCCACTCCCACTCCGGTAGCGCCGAATGAGGTTCTGCTGGTAGCCAGCGGCGATCTGCGCCAGTCGGCCAATCAAGTCTGCTGGCCCGCCCAGGAGGCCATGGAAGCGCAACTGGCCGCCGCCTTCCGCGAAGAGGGCGTGACGCTGCGCCGCGCTCACCCGGTTGATCCCGTGCTGAAGCACGGCTTCATTCACTCGCAGCGCATGGGCATGCGGGTCTTTGAGCAGATCGATCCCGACGCGCCGATTGTGGTGGCCGAGTCGGTTTGGCAGTACAGCGCTCATGTGTTGGCTGGGCTACTTTCGCATCGCGGGCCAATCCTCACCGTGGCCAACTGGAGCGGCCAGTGGCCGGGCCTGGTGGGTATGTTGAATTTGAATGGCTGCCTCATCAAGGCCGGCGTGCCGTTCACCACATTGTGGAGCAAGGACTTTACCGATCCGCTCTTCAAGCGCGGCCTGCGTGCGTGGATCAAGAACAAGAGCTTTGCCCACGACACCTCGCACGTTCATGCATTTGATCCGGCCAAAGTGGGCCCGGCCGAGCTGGCGCTGGGCGAGGCTCTGGCCAAAGAGTTGCGCGGCAAGAAGGCGCTGCTCGGCGTTTTTGACGAAGGCTGCATGGGCATGGCAAACGCCATTGTCGAAGACGCGCTGATGAACTCCGCCGGTATCTTCAAAGAGAGGCTGAGTCAGTCGGCGCTCTATGCGGCAATCCGCGAAGTCTCCGACGAAGATGCGCAGCAGGTGCGCTACTGGCTGGATGGGCGCGGTATGCGCTTCCTGACCGGCAAGGATGAAGCAACCGAGTTGACCGACGCGCAGATTCTTCTCCAGTGCAAAATGTATATCGCCGCCATGCGCATCGCCGACGACTTCGGCTGCGACGCCATCGGCATTCAGTATCAGCAGGGCTTGAAAGATCTGGTTCCCGCCTCCGATCTGGCCGAGGGCCTCTTCAACAACGTGGACCGTCCGCCGGTCTTTGGACGCGATGGCCGCGAACTCTATGCCGGCCGTCCGCTGCCGCACTTCAACGAGGTGGACGAGTGCGTGGGTGTGGACGCAGTGGTCACCAATCGTGTTTGGACGGCGATGGGACTGGACCCGGCGACGACGCTGCATGACGTGCGCTGGGGCGAGCGCTACACCGCCGACGGCTTTGATGAGTTTGTCTGGCTCTTTCAAATCTCCGGCGCGGTGCCGGCCTCGCATCTGGTGGGCGGATACAAAGGCGCGGTCAGTGAGCGCCAGCCTTCCATGTACTTCCGCCTGGGCGGAGGCACAATCAAGGGCGTCTGCAAACCGGGCGAGATTGTCTGGAGCCGCGTCTTTGTCGAAAAGGGAAGCCTGAAGGTTGATCTGGGACGCGCCACGGCCATCGCTCTGCCGGAGGCGGAGACCAATCGCCGCTGGGCCGAAGTAACGCCGCAATGGCCGGTCATGCACGTGGTGCTGCATGGCGTGGATCAGAATCAGTTCATGGCGCGCCATCCATCGAACCACGTCAACGTCGCCTACGCAGAGACCGCCGAAGAGGCCGATCGCGCGCTGGCGGTCAAGGCCGCCAGCTTCCACGCGCTGGGGCTGGAAGTGAGTCTCTGCGGCGCATAAACCGCCGCACTCAACCTAGATATTTATTTAGACCGTTTTTGGCTTTAACTAGAGACTTCCGTGCCCCATTCATTCCGCGTTTTTCAGCGGAATGAGTGGGAAACAAAGGAATGACAGACCGCATAATTTCCTAACCAAATTACCTGGGCGCGGTGGTCTCCGTAACCGTCTTCTGCCCGCCGGTTGCCGATTCAACGCGGACGCTATCATCGCGCCCCTGGAAGATCAACGCCGCGCCGGTGACTGTTCCCCGCACGGGATCGGTCATCTTGGGCGGCGTGGTTGCGCTTCCGGTCAGCACATACTCGCCGGTTGCGCCGGTGTAGACCAACTGCTCGCCAGTGCCGCGCCGCCCTTCGCTGGTCAGCACCACATGGCCCCGCGCCGTCAGGTGGTCCAGTTGCGCCTGCCCCGGCGCGGCCTGCCCGCTCGCCTTGCCAGCCGGGACCAGAAAGACTTCAAGCACATCCGAGGTCGAGTTCGCCACTCCCGTCTCCGCCTGAACATTGCCCAAAACGCCCGAGCGCATCACCGCCTTGCGCTCCACGTCGGAGTACCAAAGATCGCCCCCACGCACGCGAATCACTGAAGACCGGTCAGGCTTGGCCGCGTCCTGCCCCGCTTTTGTCCCACCCGCGCTCAGCAGAACCACCCGCACCGGCTCGGTCGCACTGGCGGTTTGCGCAGTCATCGTCTGCCGCGTGCGGTCCAGCACAATGATGGGCGCGGCCACTGAATTGGCTTGCTGCCAGAGGCGCGCCTCTCCGCGGAAGGTTGCCTCGCCCGTCGCCTGATGCAACTGCGCCTCCGCCGCAACCATATGAGCCGGCCCCTGCCCGCCCAAAACCACGCTCCCGGCCGACTGACCCGGCTTGGAATCCGGCTTGGTGCTCATCCAACTCGCCTTCACATTGCCATGTGCAAAGGCGTCGCCCGAGGTCCGCGATACATCCACCTTGTCGGCAGTCAATTGCAGCGCGCCATCCTCGACGCGCGGATTCACCGTCAGATGCAGCCACTCGCCCTGGCCCTGATAGTCGGCACGCCCGGCCGTTGCCCGCAGCGTGGCAGGCGGTGGCGCGCCCGGCTTGCCTACCGGCGTCTGCGTCAGCAGCACATGACCTACGACCGCCGCTGACTGAAGCTGCGCCGCGCTCTCCTGCCCTTGCTTTGCCCCGGTCGCAGTTGTGGGCACAAACTTTGCTTCAAGCCGGTCGCCGCTCGTGGCTTGATGCGCCCCTGCCGCCGTCGTCTCCTCGACGCTGGCGTGCCCAACCCCGCTCATCGCCGTCAGCGCCGACCCTGGCCCAAAATTGCCCGTCACATCGTCCGCCCCAAGCCGCGAGAGCGCAACCGCTCCCCCGCCAAGCTGGCTCTCGCTGGTCAGCACCACGCCGCCCGTCCCATGCACGGATGCAGGTTCAATCTGCCCATGGCCGGAATCGCTGAATTCCACATCGGCAACGGGCGAACGCCAATGGCGGCTGGCGCGCAGGGGCTGACCGGCCTGCAAACCCTGCTCCTCGATCTCCATCGCCACGCCGGTCTCCAGGTGCGCGCGGCGCAACTGCCCCTGCGCGGCAAACTCCAGCTCCGCCGTGGGCGCCGTCCCATGCAACTGCCGCCGCCGACCCGCCGTCTCGCTCACCGAGTCCATCGTCACGCCGCCTGCTAGATGCCCGTGCCGCGGCTGATTCCTTTCGTTGAAATCCATCGTCCCGGTGGGCGCAGCCAGGTGGCTGCCGGTTGCGGTGGTCAGCGTAAAGCCATCGGTCGCATCCAGCCGAACCGCCGATCCATCCTCGCGGAAGAGAATCTTCGCCTCGCCTGCCGTCGCCTGCCCGTCCTGATACTCGGCCGTCGCCGCGCGCATCTGGCAGATCTGGCTGGCGCGCTCGAACTCCGCGTGCTGCGCGTGAATCACCACCGTCTTTCCGGCGCGCTCCGTGGTCAGTTCCACCGCTCGGTCCAGCACCAGTATTCCCTCTTCGGAGTTGTAGGTTGCGCCCATCGAGCTGCCCGCCCCCTGCACCATGGAAAAATCCACCCGCTGGCTAGTCGTCACCACTCCGCTCTTTTGGTCAGCGGCTTCAGTCAGGATCAACCCGCTGGTCTTCACGTGAATCTCGCCGCGCGCTGCCGTCGCCGCCGCCACGTCCACCGGCGCGCCCTTGCGTCTTTCGCCCACCACCTGCCCCGTGGCTGCCTTGGGAGCAATCGCCGGCGCCACCCCCGGACGCATCAGCGTAATCTCTACCGGCCCATTCGCAAGAGCCGTGCCCGCCTTCTGGTCGTACTCGAACTCCGCGCCCTCAATGCGATCCACGCGGCTGCCATCCATGCCGTACAGCTCAATCTTCACGTCATGCAACAGCGCGTTGCCCTTCTTTAACTGCACCACCCTGGAGGCGTGAATCTTGAAGAGCGTATGCCCGCCGCGCGCCCGCGTGTAGGTGATGCCGCCGGAATCCGACTGGATTTCAACGCCCAGCTTCTGTGGCACATCACTGCGATTGAAGGGATTCTTCCACCGGCCCACGACCAGAAAGATGATGAGAGCCGCCAACAGCAGTCCGCCCGCCACCAGCACCAGCGTCCGCATTCGTTCGATCGTCAGTCGCACGCTTAGTTCGCCCCCCTCAGACGTGCCGCCAGCCGTTCGGCAAGGCTCTCGCCCAGTTCGCTCCACAGCAGGCGCGCCGTGGCTCCCGAAGCCTTTTCGACAGCCGCAGTGAACGCAACCAACTGCCGCACATTCTCTTCCACGTGCCGCGCGGCAACAGAATCAAGCTCCAAATCCTCTTCCAGAAACGGCGCATCGGAGCCAAACTCCACGCGAATATGCCCGTCGGCCTCGTAGCACCCCTCGTCAAAGAGCGGCCCAAAGCCCGTCACCCGCACCAGCCGAGGCGTCCGCGCCCAGCGCGCATCCAACCTTCCCAATGCACTGTCATCCTGAGCGGAGCGCAGCGTAGTCGAAGGACCTGCGTTTTTAAATGCACTGTCATCCTGAGCGGAGCGCAACGCAGTCGAAGGACCTGCGTTATCCAACTCCCATAAGCTCCACCCAATCTGAAACTCGTAAGCGTAATCCTCGTGCAGCAACTCAAGCGCCTCCGCCACGGCCAAACGCGGCTCCGCGCCCAGCGCAGCGGCTCCATCAGCCCCCGCGCCAACCCTCCGGCCATAGACCTGTTGAAAGACCGGCGACTCGTTCCAGCTAATCGGCCAGACCGTCGCCGAGTAGGCGCGCGCCTCGCCGCCATGCGCGGCAAAGCTGCCAAGCACCGCCGTCAGCTTGTCAGCCAGCCCGACCAGGCGCAGATTCGGATACCACAAACTCAAATAAAGTGTGTCAGACATCTATATTGATTGTAGACGGGCACGTACGGGAGATTGTAGACGGACACCATGCGCGTGATTTTAGACGGGCACCATGCGCGTAATTTTAGACGGGCGTCGTCCGCGCCGTAGGCGCAGTGGTTATTAGCCCACCGTTTCAACGGTGGGGATGGATCAACCAATCATTCACCCGGAGTCCCGGAGGGACGGTGCCCAAGGCGGGTAGCCCAGATTCTAGGGAGCGGGGAATATGCGCACTGCTGCTCATGGAGAATCCGTTTCTTCCGACAGGATTCTAGAATGCCGGAGATACTTCCGTGGTAGGACGAAGCCAGTTGCGGGTCAAATCGCAAACTCAATGACTGCGTATCGGATATTTCTATTAATTACAGACAGCAAGTTGGCAGACAGTGATGCGAGAAGGGTAGCCAACAAGATAAGTGAACAGCGAGCTTATGAGTATCGATAAAAGATAGGTTATTCCTCGAAATCATCCTTCTCGTTATCCGTATTGTTTTGACGAAGAAAAGCGTTACGAAATAGTCGAATAGCGACAAGGATGAAAGCCAATCCAACAAGTGTTCCAAGGAGGAAAGCAAACCACGCGTCTTCTTTACTTGCCCAAGAAGCTGCAATCATGAAACATCCAAAGAACCAAAACGTTACCGCAAAAACTATAAGCCCCGCTCTTTGGACGGGCTTCGCATTAGGGTCGCCCTTCCAGAGGAATTCGTCCACGCTTTTGCCGGCATTCAATCCATCTGGCCACAGAATCGCTCTTTGCTTGGCTTCAATCTCTTTACGAATCTGCTCAAATTTTGGATCATTCTCCATGGCTCACGTTCCGTTCAGCTCCCTGTTCCCTAATCTCAGACCCCCGATAACCGCCCGTATGTACAAACACGAAGGCCCCAGGTTATCAATCTGGGGCCTTCGCCAACTGGGTATCCATGGGAATGGACGCCGCCTGAGAAACTACCAGAATCATGGCATATCCACGGGAGTCTGTCAAATTTTAAGGTCGAGTACCTGGCGGAGGGCAAGGGGGTTGAACCCTAGTGGCTGATAAGGCCACTCGAGCGTTTCTCAGGCGGCGTCCAGTACCCACTGGAAATACCCTCCAAACACCTACCTGAGAATTTCTCAATACTACGCCCAGCTTCGACCGATTGCATAACTATTTTTCAAACGATTGAGACTCTTGGCCGACTGGCCCAGCTCCAGCCTTCTCCAAACGATTGGGTGCCCCAGGTCCGGATTTTCGGACCTGGGAGACAACGCCCCTCCACTGGCGTGTTTTTCTGATCCCTGACCCCTGACCCCTGTTCCCTGATCCCTGCTTCTAAATCAACTCCACGCCCCACAGATCATGCAGATGCAGCACGCCCTCGACGCTTCCAGCCGCATCCACCACCACCAGCGAGGTAATCTTCCGCTCTTCCAGGATCGCCAGCGCCGTGGCGGCCAGTTCGTCCGCGGCAATCGTTCGCGGTTGGGCGTTCATCGCTTCGCCGGCTGTCCTGCCGAGCGCCGCACCGCCTTCGCGCTCCAGCAGCCGCCGCAGGTCACCGTCGCTGATGACGCCCCGCAGCCGTCCAGCCTCCTGCACCGTCGTCAGGCCCAGCTTTTTCGAGGACATCTCGTAGATCACGTCGGTCATCGGCGTGGCGATGGCAACCTTCGGAACCTCGTCGCCTGCGTGCATCAGGTCGCGCACTCTGGCCAGCCGCTTGCCCAGCTTGCCGCCCGGATGCAGTTCGGCAAAATCCTCCGCCCGGAAGCCCTTGCGCAGGCTCACCGCAATGGCCAGCGCATCGCCCAGCGCCAGCATGGCGGTGGTCGAGGCCGTCGGCGCCAGATTCAGCCCGCAGGCCTCGCGCTCCACGCAACAATCGAGAGCCACATCGCTTGCCATCGCCAGCGTCGAATCCATCCGGCAGCAGAAGCTGACCAGCGCATCGCCCTTGCGCTTCAGGACGGTGAGCAGCCGCAGAATCTCCTCCGTCTCGCCGCTGGCGGAAAGTGCCACCACCACATCGCCCGCCATCAGTACGCCCAGGTCGCCATGCACCGCCTCGGCCGGATGCAGAAAGAGCGCCGGTGAGCCGGTCGAGCTGAGCGTGGCGGCAATCTTCTGCGCAATAATCCCGCTCTTGCCCATGCCGGTGACCACCACGCGCCCCCGCTCCTGGCCACAGCGCAGAATCAGCTCGACGGCCCGGTCAAAGGCCGCCGCCATCGGTCCCTCCAGCCGCGCGGCCAATGCCTCCAGCGCCGCCGCCTCGGTGCGCACCAGCGCCGCCGGTTCATTTGGATCGTGTGGATTCCCTTGTTTGCTCATCGGTTATTGATGGTAACAGTTTCGGGGGCTCAGATGCGGCCCGATGCTCAAAGGCGATGCGGTTCTTGGCCGACATTGGCGCAGAAAAAAATCTATCTCCAGCGGAGCGGAGACGGGTGCCTGAGACTGATAAATGCTTTTTAATGACCAATAAAAGACAGATGCCCGATTGATTCCAGCTTTAATTGGCTATTCTCTCTCCGGTTTTCACCGATAAACAGAGTTGTGAGGAGGATCATGCGCCCAAGCGCCGCGTCCATCAACGACCGGCCTCAACCTCCGTGGCTGCGGAGGCATGGTCATGGTCTGCGCCTGACGAGCTGTTTTCTCGCGGTCGCGCTGGCCACGGAAGTTATTCGCTCCGTCTCTGAATCTCATTTGATCTGGATTGCGAATGGTGTGTTGCTGGCCTTCCTGCTGCTGGCTGCCCGTCGGCGCTGGCCGGCGCTGCTGGTGGCCGGATTTGCAGCGCAATTGGCGGCAAACGCGCTCGCCGGCCTGCCTTGGCGGATCAGCCTGCTGTTGAGCGCGCTGAACCTGCTTGAAGTTGCCGTTGCCCTGTTTCTTCTGCGCGGCCGCTCTACGGTTGCTCCTCAGTTTACGGATCGCGGTTATATCCTTCGCTTTGTGGTCTATGGCATCTTTGCCGCTCCGCTGGTTGCGGGTGTGCTGTTCTGGCTGATTACAATGATTTGGCCGCAAACCGCGCCCGCGGCAACACCCTTAGCCTGGATGGCTTCCGACAGCCTGGGCACTGCCATCTCGACACCGATCTGCGTCGCCATTCTGCTGGGAAACTTCCGCAACACTCATAGCTTCAAACGCCATTGGGTCTATCTCTTTTTGCTTGGCGCACTTACAGTGTCAGCTTTTGCGCAGAGCAGGATTCCCCTGGTTTTTCTTCTCTTTCCGCTTCTGGCCATGGTTCTGGTGCGTTTGGGAATGGGATGGGCGGCAATTGCGACGCTCTTTGTCTCCGTGACGGGAAGCTGGTTTACGTTGCGCGGTGAAGGACCATTCGCCGCGGCGCATCTGCTTGCGCCGGGACAATCCATTCTCCTGCTGCAAACTTTTATAGGTTCAGCGGTGCTGCTTCTTTATTGCATCTTTGTGGTGCTGGAGCGGGAGCAATCGGTCATCCGCCAACTGGAAAAGATTGCCGCGCTGCATGCGCTGGTCAGCGAGAACTCCCGCGACGCAATCATTCTGGCCGACCTCAGCGGTCACCGCAGCTATGCCTCTTCCGCCAGTGAGCACCTGGGATGGAAGCCGGAAGATCTGCTGACCCAGACCGGCATGGAGATGATCCATCCCGATGACCAGCAACGCGCGCAGGCGATTGTTCATGAACTGAATGGCGGTATTGATGGCGCAATGATCGAGTGCCGCGTCAAAAAGCCTGACGGTGATTACATCTGGGTGGAGGCCAGTCTGCGGCTGGTGCGCGATCCGGAGACCGGGAAGCCATCGGGAATCCTCAACGTTGTGCGTGATGTCTCCGAGCGCAAGCTTGCTGAAAAGAAGCTGCAAGAGGCCTACAATGCAGTAGAGGCGCTGGCCATTACCGATGCGTTGACCGGCCTGGCCAATCGTCGGCGCTTTGATCAGTACCTGAACATCGAGTGGCGGCGCAGTATGCGGGAACGCCTGCCGCTCTCGCTGATTATGCTGGATGCCGATAAATTCAAGGCCTACAACGACACCTATGGCCACCAGCGCGGCGACAACTGCCTGAAGCAAATTGCCGAAGCCTGCATGGACGTGGTCTCGCGCCCCGGTGATCTGATTGCGCGTTTTGGCGGCGAGGAGTTTGTGGTGGTTTTGCCGAACACCGAGCGCGCCGGGGCGATGCACGTGGCCACCGAAATCTGCGAGGCGCTGCGCAGCCGACGCCTGCCGCACAGTGGCAACGCGCCCGGCATCGTTACCATCTCCGCCGGCTGCGCCACACTGATTCCCCGATTCGGCAAGCATGCCCCGGACCTGATCGAGATGGCCGACAAGGCGCTTTATAAAGCCAAATTCAATGGACGCGATCAAGCCTGTGACGGTTGCGACATGGACGCGGCCAAGGAGGCTGAACAGCCGACGGTCGTCTGAAGGGCTTCCGATAACACCGTCTTTCAGAATCGTGTACTCTGATAGCGTAATCATTCCAAAATTCGCCGCCATCATGGAGCCAGATCACGACTCCAGCAGATCGGCGCGGCAATGAGGATTCCATGAAATTGCGCGTTTTCTTTCTTTTGCTGCTGGCTTGCGCGCCTGTTTGCGCACAAGTGACGCTGCCCAAAATTCTTTCAAGCCACATGGTTGTGCAGCGCGATCTGCCGGTACACGTCTGGGGCATGGCCGCGCCGGGCGAAGCGGTGCGCGTCAGTTTTCGCGGCGAAACCCGCACAACCAAAGCCGGCGAGCTGGGCCGCTGGAGCGTCTTCCTCTCTCCGGGCGCGGCGGGCGGGCCATTTCAGATGACGGTCCAGGGTGAGCCTGCAAGCGGGAATGCCGCGCCTGCCATCATGCTGGACGACGTGCTGGTGGGCGATGTTTGGCTGGCCTCGGGTCAATCCAATATGGAGTTCAGGATGCACCAGGCCAATACGGCAGCCGCCGACCTGCCGCACGCCGCCAATCCGCGGATTCGGCTGCTGCTCATTCAGCCGCATGCGGCGGAGTGGGCGCAAGACGAAGCCGTGACGGGCGGATGGATTGCTTCATCGCCGGAGACGGCCAAGGATTTTTCCGCCGTCGGCTGGTACTTTGCCCGCGAGATCGCCGAGCGCGAGCAAGTGCCGGTGGGCGTGATCGACTCTTCATGGGGCGGAACCATGGCCGAGTCGTGGACGCGCCTGACCGCGCTCGGCGAAGACGCTTCGCTGGCTCCCTACTTCTTTTCGCAAGGCAGGATGGACGACCGTCAGGCAAGCGCGCTGCTCGAAGAAGCACGCCGCCAGAAGTTGCGCGATGCGGCCAAGGCGGCCGGTCAGCCGGAGCCGCAGTTCTCCTGGACGCCGCCGCTGGTCAATTGGGCGCCTAGCCAGATTTATAACGGCATGATCGCGCCTCTTACGCGTCTGCCCATCCGCGGGGTCATCTGGTATCAGGGCGAGAGCAACAGCATCATCGAACGCCGGCCGGAGCTTTATCATCGCCTCTTCCGCACGCTGATCGAGGATTGGCGCAACCAGTGGGGCGAGGGGGATTTCCCCTTTCTTTATGTGCAGATTGCGAACTTCAAATCCACACCCATTGAGGATTGGGCCACGCTGCGCGATCAGCAATTGAAGACGCTGGACGTGAGCAACACCGCCATGGCCGTGACCATCGACGTTGGCGATCCGGACAACGTTCATCCCACCAACAAACTGGATGTGGGTTTGCGTTTGGCGCGGGCGGCGCGGGCTGTCAGCTACGGCGAGAAGATCGAGTACTCCGGCCCGCTCTTCCGCCAGGCGACACCGGAAGGTAGCGCGATTCGCGCCTGGTTCGACCACGCCAAGGGACTGTCGGCCAAAGGTGGCGAGCTGACCGGCTTCGAGGTTGCTGGAGCGGACGGCGTCTTTTCGCCCGCTACCGCCAAGATCGAAGGCGCGACCGTGGTTGCGTCCAGCGCGGCAGTTCCTGAACCGATGCAGATTCGCTACGGCTGGGCCAACAGCCCGCAGTGCAACCTGTATAACGGCGACGGATTGCCCGCTTCGCCGTTCACGTCGGTAAAATAGAACATCTCTCTTGTCGGTGTAGTGAATGCGTGGACCGGGAGGTCCACGCGACAGCCGGCCAGGAGGCCGGCGCTACAAAATCTTGGCATTGTTGGCGATGGCCGCAGTAGCCGGAGTCTCCGTGCGTGTATAGCGAATCACCTCGACTGAGGACGCGGCCACCAGCCCCTCCTCGACCATCGCATCCAGAAATGGCGTCAGCCGGGCGATCTGCTCTTCGGTATCGATAATGCTCATCTGAATGGGCGCGTCCTTGGAAAAGCTCCAATGGCTGGAGCGATGGATGCGTGTGCTGGGTCCATATCCCTCGATGCCGCGAAAGACAACCGCTTCGGCGATGCCCAGCTCGACGCATTTGGCCAGGATCGCCTCATAAAGGGGCTTATCGTGCCAGCGGTCGGCCTCGCCAAAGTGGATGCGCAGCAAACGTGCCGTGAACTGTTCTTTCATTGTGCTTCCCCTGTTTCCAGCGCGCGGTAAGCATACTTGATAATGTCCACATCGGAGAAGACTACCAGTCCCTCCGGCACCATCTGATCCACCAGCGGCAGAAAGGCGCGCAGTTTTTCCGCCGTATCGACGGCCGAAAGCATGATGGAGCCGTGATGCGAGGAGACCAGCGGCTTGTCCTTGTGCAGGCGGCGGTGCGCGCCGTAACCCAGAATGCCGCGATAGACCGTGACGCCCGCAATGTCGTTGGCGCGCATCGCCTCCACCAGCGCTTCATGCAGCGGCTTGGACTTCCAGCGGTCCTCCTCGCTGATAAAGATGCGCATCATCTGCGCATGGCCTTCAATCTTGAGATGCGCGGCGGTGAGCGGCTCACGGCTCTTTGTGATTTGCGCGGGCTTGGCCACGGTCGTCTCTTGCATCTCGATCAGCCCGGTGCCCGCCAGTTCTTCCAGCTTGCCCATCAGCGCTTCAACCTTCTCGCGGCTCTCAATGAATTCGATTTTGATAGGCAGCCGGTCGGAGATGTCGATCAGGTGCGCGGCGTGCATATGGTGATCCGCGCCAAAGCCGGCAACCCCTTTGAGAACCGTAGCTCCAGCCACGCCGCGATAAAAGAGAAAATCCAGAATGGTGGAGTAAAGCGGCGCTCCGTGATGGGTGGCTCCGTCGCTCAAGTAGATCGTGACTTTGACGGCTTTTCCAGGTTGCAGCATTTTCATTCTCCGCAGTTCAGTCAGGATTCTACGCTCAGGAGATGGCTTCGGCCAGCACCGCGCCGATCCATGTGGCCACCAGTCCCAGGATGAGGCTGCCCACCGCATACAGGCCGGCCATGGCAAAGGCTCCGGCGCGCAAGGTGGAGAGCGTCTCCCACTCGTAGGTGGAAAAGGTGCTGTAGGCGCCGATGAAGCCGATTGGAATCAGGAATCGCCATGCAGGGCTCAGGCCCGCCCGTTTGCCTAGATAGGTCAGCGAGAAGCCAATGATGATGCAGGCAGTCAGGTTGATGACGAATGTGCCGTAAGGGAAACGCGTCCCCATGCGCCCGGCAATCGTCGAACCCACCCAGTAGCGAGCAATTGAGCCAAGCGCGCCGCCCACGGCGATAAGCAGATATTTTTGCAAAACGATCTCCTCACTCAATCCTACTGGACTCGGGGATCGCGCTGGGAGGCAGTTCCGCAACAGGATTCCCTGTCAGGAGTCAAGCTCTGCCCAGCCAAAGGAAAGGACAGCGGTCAAGGGTGAACTCTTTCACCATAACCAACGTTTTCATTACACTGCGCGATACTTCCGGCTGTCAAATTAAATTCGGAATGCAATCATCGCGGTTTTTATGTTGGATTTATCCCTTCGGGCGCTGACTCCCTCGATGTGAAATTCTGCGAACTGGATGGGGTTATACACTGGCAGGAGCACGGATTGCGTCAATCGCGGCTGTCAAGTCATTATCAAGGGTTTGCTGGGCCTCCGGCGTCAGCTTGGCGCAGAGGCTGGTTAAATAGAATACGTCGATGGCGGTCTCGCCTTCGGTGTCGATCAAAGCAACTTCGATGTTACATTGATGGGTGCTTAGAGTTAGAGCGATCTGGCGCAGCAGGCCGGGCAGGTCTTGCGCAACGACTTGCAGGATGGTCGAGTGCGTGGAGGACTCGGAGTCAAACTCAAGTTTGGTCGCGACCTCGGTTTTGAGGTTGGCAGGGTCGTAGTTGTGGCGGCGTGCTTCCAGCATCTGCTCGACGGGCACCTTGAGCGCGACCACGTCATGCAGATAAGCAAGGAAGCGATCCTTCTCGCTGGGGTTCAGTTCGAGGGTGCGGAAGATGTCCTGGAAGTGAAAGCTGTCAACGATGACGCCGGCCTCGTTGGAGAATGCCCCGGCCTTGACGATGTTCATTCCCCAAGCGGCCAGAGCGCCGGCAACATCGGCAAAGAGGCGGGTGCGGTCGCGTGTAATGACGGTCAGGTCGTAGAGCTGGCGATGGGGTCGCAGATCGAGCTGAACGGTGTCTTCGTCGAGCTTGGCGGCCATCTGAAAGTGGTTGCGAATCTGCTCCGGCAGGCGGGTTTGCAGGTAGCGCTGCGGCAAGCCTTCCAGGAAGACCTTGAGCGCATCATGCTGGGCAGCGGGGACCATCGAGCGGAGGCGGTTGAGCAGCGTGGGGTCGATGTTGGCGTGGTAGCGCACTTCATCCACCGAGCGGTCCATAAAGTTGGCGGTGGCCATGTAGAGCTGCCAGAGGTTCTCAGCCTTCCAGGGCGTCAGCGCCTCAGGGTTGACGGCCTTGATGTCGGCAAAGGTCATCAGGGTGAGCATCTTGAGAATCTGTGGACTGCCGACCTTTTCCGCAAAGCCGCGCACGTTCTCAATATCAAAGATGTCGCGGCGGAGGGCGTTGGACATTTCAAGATGCAAGCGGATGAGCTGAATCACAGCCTCGCGCTCTTCGCCGTCGAACTCCAGACGGGCCAGCAGCGCATCGGCCAGCTCGATGCTAGGGGCAACATGATCTTCATTGCGGCGGGCCTTGCCGGTGTCATGCAGCAGCAGCGTGAGCAGAAAGAGATCGAGGCGGTCGATCTCCGGCAGCAGTTGGGCCAGACGCTGCTCGTATTCGTTGGCGGGCTGACGCAGGCCGTGCACATTGTCGATGGTCAGGAAGGTGTGCTCATCGACGGTATAGCGGTGATAGCTGTCGCGGATGACCAGGGCATCAATGCCGTGGAACTCCGGAATCAGCATTTCCAGAATGCCAAGGGCGTGCATGGTGCGCAGCGCGTGTGCAGCGTGCGGTCCGAGCAACACTTCGCGCAGCGCGTTCCATAGATACGGGCCTTCGGGAATATGAATGGCTAGCGCGGGCAGCGCGTCGGTGATGCGATCCTCCGCACCCTGCGAAAGCGCGTAGCCGTGCGTGGCCATCAGGGCAAAGACGCGCAGAATGGCGCTGGTGTCATTGAACTGCGCGCCGGGGACAATGTCGATGCGGCCCTGATCGAGGAGGAAGTCGGTTCCGGCGATGGGCGTGCGGCGGCGGCGAAATTGCTTGTAGAAGCTGACCGGGGCGGGCAGATGCTCCATCAGCAGCGCGGCGCGGCGATAGATGACGCGGGCGTGGCGGAAGTAGGTGCGCATCCAATACGCTGGATCAGCGGTGCCGCGCGTCTCCAGGCCGATGGAGTTGGCGGCGGCTTCATCCTGAGATTGCCAGTCGAGGGTATTGTCGTCGCGGCCATGACGGAAGTGAAGAAAACATCGAGCGGCGGCGAGGAAGTCAAAGGCAGCCTCGGCGTCTCCGCGCGCGCTCTGGAAGACGCCTCCGCGATGGCGAGGCCACTCCTTGGTCTCCTTGAGGTGGAAGAGCAGCGCAAACCATACGGCCAGACTGAAGTCGCGCAATCCGCCGGGGCAGTCCTTGAGGTTCGGCTCCAGGTGAAAGATGGTGTTGCCGAATTTGGCGTGGCGGGCGCGGGCAATCTCGCCCAGCTTCTGCGTAATGGTATTCCACTCGCTCAGCACCAGGCCGGGCAGCACGGTTTGGTGGAGCTGCTGGTAAAGCGGAAAGTGACCGGCCAGAAAGCGGCGATCAAGCGTGGCCAAGGTGAATTCGAGGTTGTCGGGATCAAAACGGCCGGCTTCCTTGACCGTGCGCGAACTGGGGCTGGCGCGCAAGCCGATATCCCACATCCCTTGAATGATGGCGCGGACGGCGTCCTTGGAGCTGGCCTCGGTCTTGTCGTCGGCAAAGGCAAAAAGCACATCAATGTCGGAGTAAGGAAAGAGATCCTTGCGCCCATAGCCGCCCAACGCCAGCAGAGCCATATTCGGCGCGGGCTGGCCGGCAAAGGCGCGACGCCACATCTCAATAAGTATCCGGTCCACCACGGCGGAGCGGCGGCGAATGGCTGCCGTGCCGTCGCCGGTGCGTTCGCAGGTTTGGCGGACAAGCGTCATCTCCCGCGTATACTGCTCCCGAAGATCGTCAACCGCCAAAGCGACTGGATTCATGTGGACTCGTGTCTCGGTGTGTGTGTGGCTTGCCTGAGCAAGAAAGGATTGTTAACAGCATAAGCGAAAAAAAAGGATTTGGGTATCTTTTGGCCGGAACGGTCCCGATAAATGGGACAAAATGGCTGCAAATTCAATGTGAATCGCCCTAAAAATAATTTCATTTCATGCTCAAACGCGCCTTGATCCGCTGCTCACGACAGTGATCAGGAAGTGCGCGCCCGAATTTCTTTGCAGGAGGCTTGTAATTCCGACAGAAACGGTCGTATACTGAATACGGACTGAAGAAGTCGGATATTCAATGCTCAAGCTGACCAAAAAAGCGGATTACGGATTGATGGCGCTCAAGTTTTTGGCCGAGCACCCGGAGCGGAGTGCGCTCAGTGCCAAGGATGTGGCCGACGCTTACGGGATTCCGGCACAGTTGCTGGCCAAGATTCTGCAACTGTTGACCAAATCCGGGCTGCTTAAATCGACCGCCGGGATGAACGGAGGTTACGCGCTGGCGCGGGAGGCGCGCTCCATCTCGGCGTATGAGGTGATTCTGGCCATTGACGGGCCGTTTTTCATTACCTCTTGCAGCAAAGGCAAGACCGGTTGCGAGTTGGGATTGAGTTGCACCATCAAAGAGCCGCTGGCGCGGGTGAATGAGACCATCGCCGGCGTGCTGAAGAGCATCAGCATTCAGGATTTGGCGGAGCACGAACAGCCAGCGGCGCGGGAGCGCCAGGCAAGTGATCTGATTGTATTGACGAGCGGAGTTAGCGGTTAGCGGAGTTAGCGGCGCAGGTGAACACCACTAACTCCGCTAACAACGCTAACACCGCTAACGAAGGAATGGAGACCAAAATGAGCACAGTTGCCAGCCAAGTAGAAGTGCCCGCGGGCGTAAGCCTTCCGATTTACATGGACAACCACGCCACCACGCCTCTTGATCCGCGCGTGCTTGAGGCGATGCTGCCCTACTTCACCACCAAATTCGGCAACGCTGCCAGCCGCAATCACAGCTTTGGCTGGGAGGCGGAGCAGGCCGTCGAAGCGGCGCGCGAGCAGATTGCGCAACTGATCGGCGCCACGGCCAAGGAGATCATCTTCACATCGGGCGCCACGGAGTCCAACAATTTGGCCCTCAAGGGCGCTGCCGAGATGTACCGCGAGCGCGGCAACCACATCATCACCCAGGTCTCCGAACACAAGGCGATTCTGGACACCTGCAAGCGCCTGGAGAAGCACGGCTACCGCGTCACCTATCTGCCGGTAAAGGCCGACGGGCTGATCGACATGGACGATTTGAAGCGGGCGATGGACGAGAAGACGATTCTGGTTTCGATCATGGCGGCCAATAACGAGATCGGCGTTTTGCAGCCCATCGCCGAAATCGGCAAGCTCTGTCATGAGCGCGGCGTCCTCTTCCACACAGACGCGGTGCAGGCGGTTGGCAAGGTTCCCATCGACGTGATTGCCGACAACATCGATTTGCTTTCGCTCTCTGGCCACAAGCTCTACGGACCCAAGGGCGTGGGCGCGCTTTACGTGCGCCGTCGCAATCCCCGTGTGCAGATTGCCGCGCAGATTGACGGCGGCGGCCATGAGCGCGGAATGCGCTCCGGCACGCTGAATGTGCCGGGCATCGTCGGACTGGGCAAGGCCTGTGAGATTGCGCGGCAGGAGATGAGTGCGGAAGCCACGCGGGAGACCGCTCTGCGTGATCGGCTCAAGGACAAGCTCGAAGGCGCGCTCGATTACGTTCACGTCAATGGTTCCTGGGAGCACCGCTTGCCCGGCAATTTGAATATGAGTTTTGTCTACGTTGAAGGCGAGAGCTTGCTGATGGGCATCAACGACATTGCGGTATCGAGCGGCTCGGCCTGCACTTCAGCAACGCTGGAACCGTCGTATGTGTTGAAGGCCTTGGGTCTCGGCGACGATGTGGCGCATAGCTCGATTCGCTTTGGATTGGGCCGCTTCAACACGCAAGCCGAAGTAGATTACGTGGCCGACAAAGTGATCGAAGTCGTCCAGCATTTGCGCAAGCTTTCGCCGCTTTACGAGATGGTGCAGGATGGCATCGATTTGAGCAAGATTCAATGGGCGGCGCACTAACAGGTTGACAGGTTGACAGGTTAACAGGTTGACAGGTTGTTAACTTGCTAACTTGTCAACTTGTTAACTTGTAAACCTGTGAAAAGGAGTAACAAAATGGCATACAGCGAGAGAGTGATTGACCACTACAACAACCCGCGCAATGTGGGCCAACTGGACAAGGGATCGGCGGAGGTCGGCACAGGCCTGGTGGGCGCGCCGGAGTGCGGCGACGTAATGCGCTTGCAGATTCGCGTCAACCCCGCGACGCAGGTCATTGAAGAGGCCAAGTTCAAGACCTTTGGCTGCGGTTCGGCGATTGCCAGCTCTTCGCTGGCGACCGAATGGATCAAGGGCCGAACCGTGGACGATGCGCTGGGCATCAAGAACACGGACATCGTGAAGGAACTCTCGCTGCCGCCTGTGAAGATTCACTGCTCGGTGCTGGCCGAAGATGCGATTCGCGCGGCCATCGGCGATTGGAAGAAGAAGAACGTTGCGGCGCAGCCGGTTGAAGCCGAAGCGGTTGCACAGTAAGAGTATCTGTTGCGCACGAAGAGTATCCGTTGCGCACGAAGAGTATCCGTTGCGCACGAAGAGTATCCGTTGCGCACGAAGAGTACCTGTTGCGCACGAAGAGTACCTGTTGCGCACGAAGAGTACCTGTTGCACACGAAGAATATCTGTTGCGTACGAAGAGTGTCTGTTGAACACCAAGAGTATCCGTTGCGTACGAAGAGCATCTGTTGCGCACAAAGAGTACCCGCGCCGTAGGCGCAGAGGTGATTAGCCCACCGTTTCAACGGTGGGAAAGGATCAACCAGAATGCTGTCGGAGTCCCGTAGGGACGGCGCAACGGGGAATTGCAATTGTGAGGGGGCGATTATGTCGAACATGGTAAGCATCCAAGCACCACCAACGCCGGAAGCCATTGTAGCGCAGCCGCAAGCGCTGCAGCAGGGCTTGAATGTCACGGAAAAGGCTGTCAAGCATATCCGCATCGCGATGGCCAAGGAAGGCATCTCGCCGGAAGAAGGCGGACTGCGCCTGGGCGTGATGGGCGGCGGCTGCTCCGGGCTTTCGTATTCGATCAAGTTCGACACGCAACCCCGCGAGCGCGACCGCATCTTTGAGTTCGATGGCGTGCGCGTCTTTGTCGATCCCAAATCATTTGTCTACCTGCACGGCATGACGCTGGACTACGAAGAGACGCTGATGCGCCAGGGCTTCAACTTCATCAACCCCAATTCGGCGCGCTCCTGCGGTTGCGGGTCGTCGTTCTCCTAAGCGGGCTGGATTGAATGAAGGGTACGGGCTTTAGCCCGTACATAAAAAGCAACAAGAGAAGATGGGCTTCAGCCCACGAGGGAAATCTTCTTTGAAGTCCGCATTCCCTCAGGGGCTAAAGCCCGCATTGATTTTGCGGGGTCAATGTACGGGCTAAAGCCCGTACCCTTCAGTACGAGTTGCATGAAGTTTTGTAAGGTTCGACTATGTTCAAAGTTCTCGATTCCGCGGTTCCGGTTGCTTGTTGGTCGTGCTCGATTGGCCACAATGACTCCACTTTGTTTTGCCCGCATTGCAGCAAGATTCAGCCGCCTCCGGGCGGCGACTATTTTTCCGTCTTCGGATTGGATCCAAAGCTGAATCTCGATCTGCCCGCGCTGGAGCACGAGTTCCATCGCCTCAGCCGCAAGCTGCATCCTGACCGCTTTGCGCGCGCCGCGGAGAATGAAAAAGAGTTCAGTCTGGCAGACACGGCGCTGCTCAACGACGCCTATCGCACGCTGAAAGATCCGCTGCGCCGCACCGAATACCTGCTCAAGCTGTTGGGCGCGGTGGATCCCGAATCCAAAGATGAAAAGAGTGCGCGCGTGCCTGCTGATCTGCTCGAAGAAGTCTTCGAGTTGAATATGCAGATTGAAGAGATGCGCGAAAATCGCAAGACTGGAGCAGAAGACGCGGCTTTGGAAGCTGCGCTGACGCAAGCCAAGTTGAAGACGCAGACTCTGCTCAGCGCAGTGGACGATGACTTGCGCCAAGCGTGGCAAAGGTGGGACGAAGGCGACAATGCTGCGCGCAGTTCCGCTCAGAAAAAAATGGTGGCGCTGCTTGACCGGCGGCGTTACTTAAGCAATCTGGTCCGCGATGTAACGGAAACCCTGGGGGCATAGAAAGAGAGCATGGCGCAAGGACGCGTAGTCGGAATTGACTTGGGAACCACCAACTCCCTGGTCGCAACCATGGAGGGCGGCACGCCGTTTGTAATTCCCGGCGTGGACGGCTTGAACCTTGTGCCGTCGGTGGTGGCGCTTGACCCGATTCCGCCCGAAGGTGGCCGTCCCACTGTTACGGTGGGCAACACGGCGCGCCGTGCGCTGATCGAGACGCCGGAGCGCGTCATCTACTCCGTCAAGCGGCTGATGGGACGCGGCCTTGAAGAGGTTCAGGATGAGTTGAAGCTCTTTCCCTTTCATCTGGCCAAGGATATGGAAGCTGGAGAAGTGCCGCGCATTCAGCTTGGCGAGATGCGCTTTACCCCGCCGGAGATTTCGGCGTACATCTTGCGCCAGCTCAAGCGCAACGCCGAGCGTTTCTTCGGCTCGCCGGTCACGCAGGCGGTAATCACTGTACCGGCGTATTTCAACGATGCCCAGCGGCAGGCCACCAAAGACGCGGGGCGCATGGCCGGGCTGGAGGTGTTGCGGCTGGTCAACGAGCCCACCGCGGCGGCGCTGGCCTACGGCCTGGACCGCGCCAAAGTGGGGACGATTGCAGTCTTTGATCTGGGCGGCGGAACGTTTGATATTTCCATCCTCAAGCTGAATGACGGCATCTTCGAGGTGCAATCGACCAACGGCGACACGCACTTGGGCGGCGACGATATTGATAACCTGCTGCTCAGCATCGCGCTCAACGAGATTCACGCCGAACATGGCGTCGATCTGCGGCTGCATCCCGGCGCGGTGCAGGCGGTACGCAAGGCCGTGATTGAAGCCAAGATTCTGCTCTCCTCAGAAGCTGCGGCGCAATTGAATATCGAACTGCCCAATGGCGACAGCTATCAACGCGAGATTCCCCGCGATGTCTTCGAGATGCTGATTGAAACGGTGCTCAAGCGCACCGAGGGCCCTTGCCATCAAGCGCTGGCCGACGCCGGCATTGCGCCGGAGCAGGTGGACGAAGTGGTGCTGGTGGGCGGCTCCACGCGCATTCCCGCCGTGCGCGAGTTAGTGGATTCAATCTTCAAACTCAGCCCGCGCGGCAAGCGTCCGCACACGGAACTCAATCCCGATGAGGTTGTTGCTCTCGGCGCGGCGGTGCAGGCCGACATTCTGGCCGGCGCCTCCAAGTCCACCGAAGAGATGCTGCTGCTGGACGTGACCCCTCTCTCGCTGGGCATCGAGGCCTTGGGCGGCACCGTGGCGCGCATCATTCAGCGCAACTCGACGATCCCCGCCTCGGCCACCGAGCACTTCACCACCGGCGTCGATGGCCAGACCAACGTCGCCATTCACGTCGTCCAGGGCGAGCGCGAACTGGCCGCCGATTGCCGCTCCCTCGCGCGCTTTGACTTGAAGGGCATTCCGCCGATGAGCGCAGGATTGCCGCGCATTGAAGTCAAATTCCTCATTGACGCCGACGGAATTTTGCACGTGACGGCACGCGAGCAGCGCTCGGGCCAGGCCGCGCAGATTGAGGTCAAGCCGACCTATGGGTTGACGGACGAGCAGGTCGAGAGCATGATTCTCGAATCCTTTGACAACGCCGAGGCTGACTTTGCCAAACGGCTGCTGATCGAAGCGCGCAACGAGGCGGAGACGATTCTCTCCGCCGTCGAGCGCGCGCCGCAGAGTCCCGCATGGGCTTTGTTGCGCGGCGAGGAGCAGGCGGCAATCAACACCGCGCACCAACAACTGGAGCAAATCAAACAAGGCGAGGACGCCGCTGCAATTCGTGAAGCAACGCTCGCGCTCGATCAAGCCACGCGCCGCTTTGCCGAGCTGATGATGGAGGCCGCCGTCTCCAGCGCACTGCGCGGCAAAACAATGAATGATGCCGGCGAGGAACTGGCCGAAGCCGTCAGCGCACCGCATGAATTTGCTCCGGCGGAGTTCAAGTGAGCGGAGTTAGCTCCAGTCAGGAGTGTGCGTCATGAAATCTTGGATTAAGGTCGTTGCGTATTTGCTCTCGGTCACCGCTATTCTAATGAGCGCTCAGTCCGTACCGGGTGTACCGAACCAAGTGCAGAAGACACAATCACAAGGTTATTGGACTGATCCTTCCACGGGACTCATGTGGGCTGGAAAGGACAATGAAAGAGATGTGCGCTGGAAAGGTGCGGTGAAGTACTGCCGCAATCTCCGATTGGCTGGGTATTCTGATTGGAGGCTGGCGACACTTGCTGAGTTAGGGGCGATTTACGACCGTAATGCCAATGTTCCTGGATTAGCTGGTTCAAGCAAAGATAATCTCTTTACATGGCACGTGAAGGGGAATTTGTTCCTTACCGGTGATGAGTGGAGCAGTGAGCGCAGATATGATGATCGCGGACGTCCTTCGGGTTACGAATGGTACTTCGATTTCAATGAAGGAATATCCAATAATGAGCCAAGTGGTTGGCCTTATTCCTTCAATGGTATGCGCGCGTTATGTGTGCGTAGCGTTGAGAAATGATGTGATCGAAGGCCCTCTATTCGGAGACGGTCTTACAAAGAAGACGTGAAAGAAGGATTATATGAATGAAAAAACCGAGATAAACATTCCCGCCGACAAGCTCGTCCGCGTCACCTTCCTTCCCGAAGGCCGCACGGTGGAGTTTGAATTTGGCACGCTGCCTTACGAGCGCCACGGCGAACCAATGTCCATCCTCGATGTCGCCGAGAACCACGATGTCTTTCTCGATCACGCCTGCGGCGGCGTCTGTGCCTGCTCCACCTGTCATGTGCTCGTCAAATCCGGCGCCAGCGGTCTCACTGAAGCCGAAGACGATGAGCTGGATCGCCTCGACATGGCCGCCGATCAGCAGTTGAACTCGCGCTTGGGCTGCCAAGCCGTCATCACGCGCCCCGGCGAATATGTCGTCGAGATTCCAGAGTGGAATCGCAATTATGTCTCTGAAGGAAAGCCGCTCAATCTGGCGGAAGAAAAGTAAAGGAGAGCCGATGCCGCGCGAGATTCACTGGACCGACGCCGAAGAGATCGGCATTCAACTCGAAGAGAAGTTCCCCGGCCTTGACCCGCTCACCGTGCGCTTCACCGACCTGCACCGCTACGTAACCGAGCTGGAAGGATTTGCCGACGACCCGGCAAAGTCGAATGAATCCCGCCTGGAGGCGATTCAGATGGCCTGGCATGAGGAGTTTGAGGATGCAAAAGGTTAGGGCGGAATTATTCCAGCGTGAAGCCCGCCTTAGCGGCAGCTTCTGCCAATCGCTGGTCGAAGGTCAGAAAAACTTGCCCCTTGGGATTGCCTTCGCACCACTCCAGCGCCGCCGCAAGCTGTAGCGCGTCCGCAGCACGCAACGGGTAAAGCTCAAGCAATGAACAGGCGTCCAGGGCAATGCTCTTGGTTGAGCCAACGGAATGCCAGTCTTGTACGATTTCCCGCGCGATCTGCTTGCCAACGAGGAACCGTTCGTGCGTTATCTGACCCATCCTCTCAAGCCGAGTCAATCCGCTTATGATCTCAACCTGGGTTGCCCACCAAGCCACGATTCCGTAACGTTCTTCAAGCCACCGGGCCGTATCTGTCATCGGTTGCGAGACGCAGAGTGGGATGAGCGCGCTGGAGTCCCAGAAAGCAACGGGTTTCATCATCTACCTTCACGCTCTTCTTCCCAAACTTGGTCCATCACTTCCTGCGAGATCATCGGGCCAGGCGGATAGGGCAGCTTGTATCCCACCGGACGCCGCATCTTGGGCGGCGTGATAATACCCTTGGCAATCAGGCGGCGCATCCGCGCGTCTTCATCCTCGTCCGCGCCCGGAGCTACCAGCCGCGCAACCAGCGTGTTGCGTTCAAAAATCAGTACCTCCTCGCCGTTCTTGGCGAATCGGATATAGGCGCTGAGTTTAGCCTTCAGTTCGCTGATCTTTGCAGTCCTCATGACTCTACGTTAGCACAATATGACCTACTTGGTCATGTTAAGTTGAAGTGCTATTGCACGAAAGTTCATGCGTCTTTACCCTTTAATTTTCAGCGCCACTCCAAGGCTTCCCGCTCCGTCCATCCAAACGAACCTTCAAAGTGCTGGAACTCCTTCGGCTTGCCCGGAATGAGATAGACGCTGAGCACGTCAAAGCGCACCGGCGGCTTTGGCTCCTGCGGCAACTGGCGGACGTACTGCCGCGCCAGACGGCGGAGCGTGTTGCGCTTGTGCATATCCACGGCAATCTCGGCCGGACTCATGTCGTGAGCGGTACGCGTCTTCACCTCAACGACGCAGAGCAGCGCACCTTGCCACGCGATCAAGTCAATGTCCCCCGGCAGATCGCCTGACGACCAGCGCCGCGCCACCACCACATAGCCCTTGCGGCGCAGATAAAAGAAAGCCGCGTCCTCGCCATCCATGCCCGTAGCCAGGTGGGCGGGCCCGCTTGCTCCTCCGTTTCTGCGCTCCATCCCGGTCAGGCCAGCCAGCACGCGCTCCTCGCAACTGATCCGCAACTCTTCCATCCATCCCATGGAAGATTATTCTCCACTGAATCAGTGCAACGTGCAAATCTCGATCAGTATGGAGCCATTTCAGCCACCCGCTTTTGCGCTCGTTTCAATCACTACCGTACCTGACTTTTGCCAAAGTGGAACAGTCAAGTCCGCATCCGGGAAGTTCGCGCAAGTGAAAGAGATTTTTCGCCCTGCAGGGCCTCATGCCATGTTGAAATGAACAAGTCTGAGAGGTTAAGGGAGGAAGGTCAGTTATGTCTCACGGGATGTTTGGCGGTTTGTTTTCAGGTGGAAGCGTTCAGGCGCAAACGGTCCCTGCGAGTTTACTGACGATTGCGGAAACGCACTCCGCAGAGGAAACAGATCACAGTTTCAAGTTCGCGCTGGACGCACTGCCGGTGAACGCCATGTTCTGCGACCGCGATCTGATTCTGCGCTACCTCAACCGCTCCTCGCTCAAAACACTTCACTCACTTCAGCAGCATCTGCCGGTTCCGGTGGATCAGATTGTGGGCAAATCCATCCACATTTTTCACCGCAACATCGACAATATTGACCGGATCATGGGCAATAAGCAGCGCCAAGGCCGCCATCAACTTCCGCACAAGGCAACCATCGCGTTAGGCCCAGTGAAACTGGACCTCGAAGTTGAACCCATGACCAATGAGCACGGTGAGTTCATTGGCGCTTGTGTGGTTTGGGGGGTCAGTACGCAGGGCAAACTGGAGACGCTCCGCGCCGCGCAGGAAGCGCAACGCACGGACATCGAGCACCTGAACGGAAACCTGCAAATGGTGGCCACGGCGACCCATGAGATTGAATCCAGCATTGCCGAAATCGCCCACAACGCGGTGGATGTTTCGCAGGCTGCCGAGAAGTCGCGCGTAGCCAGCGCCGAGAGCCGGACGGCTATCGAGAATCTCAGAGTATCGAGCAGCGGAGTGGCCAAGGTCGCCGGGCTCATCGCCTCCATCGCCACGCAGACCAGCGTGCTGGCATTGAATGCGAATATCGAAGCAGCGCGCGCCGGCGCTCACGGCAAGGGCTTTGCCGTGGTGGCCAGTGAAGTGCGAAAGCTGGCCGAGCAAACCGCATCGGCTACCAATGAGATTCAGGCCAAGGTCACCTCGATTGGCCAGGACCTGAATACCGCGATGGAAGCCATCGGGCAAATTGCCGTGCAAACGGAAGAGCTTTCCGGGCTTTCGCAGCAGATGGCCTCGGCCGCTGAGGAGCAGCATCTGGCGACGCAGGAGATGGCCCAGAATCTGGAACGCGCCGCGCACCGCACCTCGGAGATCGCCAATATGCGCATTGAGGACAAAGTTTTGTAACGCAAGCCGCCAGGGGGACAGACTGTCGCAGCACTGGGGAAGGGGCTGGCAGGCCGGAGTGAAAGATACTCCATTCTGCCAGCCCCATTTTTTCGGCTGTCGTTCTGCTTCTCCGCCGCTTGAACCCGCATAAAGATTTCAAACTGGTAGGATGGAGAAGGAGAGCTTCCATCATGGTCAAACTTCTGGTTCAATGGCTCTTGAGCGCCTTCGCCTTGCTGGCGGTTTCCAGTCTGGTCAATGGCTTTGAGGTGGATGGCCTGGCTTCGGCGCTGGCCGCTTCGCTGGTGATCGGCCTGCTCAATGCGACCGTCGGCTTCTTCCTCAAGATTGTTACCTTTCCCATCAGCATCCTAACGCTGGGCATTTTTCTGCTGGTGATCAACGGCATGATGATTATGCTGGCGTCGGGCATTGTGCGTGGCTTTCATGTGCGCAGCTTTGGCGCGGCCTTTTGGGGCGCACTGGTGTTGGCGCTGCTTGGTATGCTGATCCGCGCTCTTACCAAGAACGCTTAGGCGATTTCAGGCGCTGGGAACAAATGTAACTCTGCCGGTGTCTATCAATACATGGACCTCAACCGCCTGAGATCGCTCCTCGCCGCGCCCCTGGCCAGCCTCTTCCTGATTCTGGCTTTTTGCACCTTCGAGTTGCAAAAGCCACCATCGGTTGGAATGGTTCTTCCGTTGACAAGGGTTCGGGAGATTCCAGGCTATTATTGCCCCGGCGTCGATAGAACTATCTATGCGCAATTGCGCAAAGATGGCAGCTATTGGATCAATGAGACTCAAGTACCTGCCAATGAATTGCGTCTCAGACTCGCGGAAATCTATGAGAATCGCCAGGAAAAAATCCTTCCTATCTCTTCCGATCCCGATGTTAGTTATGGAGAGTTTGCCAATTTCTATAGCAAAGTGGAATCCTCAACCAGTAATCTTCGTATTATATTGCGCACTCGCCAGTTGGATGCGCAGCTTGATTTGTGCTCTCCATCTGGTAGTTGTGGAATCGATTGGCCTGACCGCCAGTACACACCTTGCTTCTATCGCCCCTCTCCCTTTCTCCGTCCAATTCTGACTCATCATTAATTTGTTCTCGCCACCCAATTGCATCTGGATAGAGCTGAGTTGAGAATCAAGCATCTGCGAAGCACACCTGTTCATTCTTCCGTGATAAACAACCAACCATGCTGCTTCCCTGCCCCGTTGCCGTTAAACTGGAAGTATGTTTACCGGAATCATTGAAGTGACGGGCACGCTGGTTGGTTTGGAGAGCCGGGGCGGAGTGCGGCGCATTACCGTCGAAGCGCCTGGCTTGGCTGGGCGGTTGCGCGAGGGAGATTCGCTGGGCGTCTCCGGCGTCTGTCTTACAGCTTTGGATGTCAATCCGACGCTCTTCCACGCCGATTTGGCCCAGGAGACGCTGGACCGCACCTCGCTGGGCTCACTCAGCGCCGGCGCCAAGGTCAACCTGGAATTGCCGACAGCCGCCGGCAGTCCGCTGGGCGGTCACATTGTGCAGGGACACGTGGACGGATGCGGCATAATGACCGCGCTGGAGCCGGTGGTGCCTGAATCCAGCCCGGATTTTGATCGCCAGACCACCGACTGGACGCTCAAAGTGCGCGTACCGGAGAAGGTGCGCCCGTGGATGGTGCATAAGGGCTCGGTGGCCGTCGAGGGCATTAGCCTGACCATCGCCGACTTTGACGGAGAGGTCATCTCGATCGCTATTCTTCCTCTCACCTATTGGAGGACCAATCTGCACACGCTGGCCGCAGGTGCGCCGGTCAATGTGGAGGCAGATGTGCTGGTGAAACTGGCGCACGCTCAGTTGCTGGCTGAGAAGAAACCCGCGCTGGAACTGACCGAAGAGTGGCTGGTGGCCAGCGGCTACTAAACGCTTTGATTGCAGAATTCTATACAGGTTTGGCGGGCTCAAGCCCTTCTGAAACACCTTCGGCAGGCCAAGCCCGTTTGGACTTCGCCTGCCGATGTGGAACAGACATCGTTCGTTGAATTATTTGAAGAATTCAGAAAGAAGTCCCCAAATGTAATAAATGGCGATGATCACCGTGACCACACCGACCACCCAAAGGGAGATGCGCAGCGTAGGTTCAATCTTGTTGACCTTGGCTACAATCGCCTCCTGGGCAGCCTTTTCATGCTGGAAGGCTTCATCCAGATAAATCTGGTCATCTTCGTCGCGGGTCAAGCTGGTGCGATAGACAAATAGCGTGGTCGCGACCACAGCCGCTATTCCCCATAGAGTCAACATCACTGGAATGAACATCGTTTTCCCTCCCCATCAGGTTCTTCAGCCCAGTAGTCCGACGGGACCAAGATTTAACGCAGACCCGTTCAGCAAATGAGCCATCTGGAGCATCATCATACCCCCGAAAGGGTACTGCTGTGGAGATTAATTTTTGGGTGGCTGGGGGAGTGCATGAGTTGTTACCACCTCTGCGACTTTCCGCCCGCAATTGCATCCAATGAACCAGAACCGCATCAGGGCCTTGAATCCCTATTCGCGGGGCTGTACAGTTAAGATTCCGGCAAGTATTTCACTTTTATTGGAGAATCCATGGCCACTGCAACCGTCACGCCCACCCAGGAAGCCGTAAAAAAGGCTCCTCTCACTTTGTCCCCCACGGCCATCGCCAAGGTCCGCGAGATTATGGCCACACAAGATCCACTGCCCGCGGGGCTGCGCATCGGCGTGGTCGGCGGCGGCTGCTCCGGCTTTCAATACTCGATGGCCTTCGAGAATCAGGCCGGCATGATGGACAAGGTCTTCAACTTTGAGGACTTGAAGGTCTTTGTGGACGCCACTTCGCTGATGTACCTGAACGGTTGCACCGTGGACTTTGTGGAGACGGTGGAGGCCGCAGGCTTCAAATTCGACAATCCCAACGTCAAGAGCACCTGCGGCTGCGGTTCGTCTTTCAGCGCGTAAACGGCGCAGGTTGGTTCTTGTCCGATCTCGCGGCAAAGCCCGCCCCGTTGGTGGAGGCGGGCTTTGTTGCGTCCGGCATCTTGTCAATTGGAAGGGAACCAAAGCTGATAGCAGACGGCTGAAAGCTAGAGCACTTCTCCTGTTGATGTATAGGTATCCCACCCTAGCCGCAAAGACAAGAACGCGGCGAGGGTGGGGCACCCGCATCTTGTCAATTGGAAGGGAACCAAAGCTGACACCGGCGGTCTATAGTCAGTTCCCCTGCAACTGTAATGTCTGCGTATTGTTGTAGCCCAGGTCGGTTACCTGAACGCTGCTCGCCTGAATCACGCCCACTTTGTAGCGGTGGTCGATAATCTCGCCGCTGCGAGCGGCAAAGATGTCGTCTCCATGGACGAAAAATGCCTGCAAAGACTTGTCCTTGGTCTGGGTGTAGCCAAAGTATTTGAGGTCAATGGGCGGCGCGACGGGCTTGACCGGACCTGTTGGAGCAGCGCTCACCACGGGCTGGCCAAGCTGACCAGGCCGGGCACCGGCAACCGGCCTTTCGATGGGCGGGGGCGCGGACTCGGCAGAGAAGATATTCCTTCCCGTACCCAGATATTCAGTCCTCTCGGCACGGGCCAGAATCTCCAAGTGCAAGGCGGGATCAATACCCGCGTTGGATAGCTTCTGCGCCTCCTGGCCCTGCGAAGCGGTGGAGTTGGCCGCGCTGATAACCGCAACTGAACCCTTGGAGGTGGATTGAGCGGCGGGCTGCGCCGGCACTGGAGTTGGTGCGGAGGGGCTTACTACGTAGTCCTTCAGCACATAGCCGCCAACGCAGATCATCACGACAAAGAGGGCGATGACCCAGCGAACCTGATTCTTGTTCTCCGTTCCCAGTTGCATGGCCATGGTTATTCACCCTCCTTTCCTTGAGACTTTGACGCTGCGGTTGTGGCGGGTTCCGGGGTGTGCGGCAGGCCGCTGGCCTCGGCATCAATTGGCTTCAGCCAGGTGGAAACCTGAATACGTAGATTCACTGAGCCACCCTGCTGGCCGGTCAAAGTCAAGCCGCGAATGACAAAGAAGTTCTCATCGCGCTCCAGGCTGTTGACAAAGCGCATGATCTGCGGGTAATCGCCCGAGATGCCGGCGTCCATCGAGATCTCCGTCAACTCGGAGCCGGGTTTGCCCTGCGTGAACTTGACGCTGGTCAGGCGCACCGGGCCTTTCAGCGCCAGTTCGCCAATGCGCCGGTCTATCGAGGAGTAGTTGGGAGGGATGCGCTTGGAGTAAAAAGCGCTCATCTCTGCGCGTGAGTCTTCGACGCGCTTGTCCAGGCCGCGCAGCGGGGCGGTTTGCAGATTGAGTGCCTTCAGTTGAACCTGCTTTTCAACCAAAGCATAGGTGGAGCTGCCGTTGGTGGCGCGCCAATCCAGGCCAAAGCGGACGGATAGAACCACCACTGCGGCCAGCAGCACAGCAAAGCCCACATAATGCCAAGTCAGCGGAGAGCGCAGACGCTCAGCGAAAGGCGAAGGAGTGCGAGGGCTCATCGCGGGCCTCCTGCATTCGGAGTGGGAATCGGGCCGGGAGCGCCCATCGGCCTGAGCCGCTGTTGGCCGGGAATGATCGGGCCGTGGGCGGCACCCGGCGGGAGAGGCACGGGCATTGGGCGAGTCGCCGGGAGCGCCGGGACCGGCAATGGCTTGTACGCGCTCTGCCCAGGCTTTCCTACAGCGGCCTGCGCTTTTTTCTCCTGCTTCAACTCGGTCGCGTGCTTTTCCGTCTCCGGCTCCTTCGGCTTCCTGACTTCTTCCGGCGCAGCCGCGTTGTACTCAGCCAGAATCTCGAAGGTGAAGCGGTTGGATGCGCTCACCGGCTCCATCCGCTGATTGGCGCTGCTGTTGGACTCGGTGCTTTCGTCCACAATATGCGGCTGCAGAAAGTGCTTGGAGTGCTCCAGATTCTCCACCAGATCGTCGGCGTGGTCGCGCGGGCCCACCACGCGCATCTTTATCGTGATGCGCCCCGTCTTGGGATCGCGTATCGGATCGATGCTGGTCACCTGCACGCCGCCGGGAAGCACCGTCTCCAAGTCCTCCATCGCCAGCGTCCAGGAGAAGGTCTTTTCGTCAAAGAGCTGGTTGAGCGTTCCCACCTGGGCAATCAACTGAACGTTGGCCGGCTCGTGCATCCTGTTCTGGTAGCCCTGCCGTTCCAGATTGATGGCGTCGATCTGCCGCTGCACGCGATCCTCGGTAGCGCGCGCATCGCTGGCCTGCTGATCGATGGAGCGCAAACCCCAGCCAAGCCCGATGGCGACCACCGCCAGCACGGCCATGGCAATACGCAACCGCTTCAGCGCCGGCCCTATGTTGGCGTATGGTCGAGTGGCGAGATTGAGTGTAATCCGCATATTAGCTTGCCCCCGCCAGCGCGCCGACCACTCCGGCCAGGCTCATCAAATTGCCTAACGGCGTGGCCGCGCCGGTCTCCGGCCTTGGCGCAAGGTCGGCCACGGTCAGCTCGGCATCGTCAATCCAACGGGCAAAATCCTCTGCCGAACTGTTGCCGCCCGCTCCAATGCCTGCGTAATACAGCAGCTTGGGCCGCGTACCCAGCTTGTCTTCATAATATGCCGCGGCCACGGCAATGCCGCGCTGCACCTCGGCCAGCCGCTGCGTGGGCTCATCCGGCAGGTCGAGCGTGCGATAAAGCAGCAAATCCTGCCCGTAAGTTATGGAAGTGGTCAGGGCCAGCGCGCTCAGGTTCGCGGCCAGAATAGGCTCGTCGGAATCAATCGCAGACAGCGCAGCCAAGCTCGTCGGCAGCACCGCGCCCGGCTCGTAGCCGGCCATGCGCGCCACCGCCTCGTACTCGGCCAGCACAGGCCCAGGCAGAAGCGCAGCCAGCACCCGACATTCGCTCTTGCTCTCGGTCAGCACCTGGTAGCTCAGCCCGGCGTGTTCCACCTCGAAGGGAACCATCTTGCGCAGCCGGAAGCGCAGCACGGGCAGCGCCTCGGCGAGCTTCGAGGGCAGCGAATCAAAATCCAGCACAAAGACGCGCACTGCCGTGTCGGGAATCACCAGCGTCACCGAGCGCGAGTGCGCCGAAACCTGCTCCAGCGCCGAGCGCATGGCGTTGGCAATGACCTCCGGCGCGCGCAGATTCGGCTCGCCGATGCCGGGAATCAGCGCGCCCTGCGGCAGCGTCTCGAAGGCATAGACGGGCGGCTTGCCCGCGCCCGGCGAGGCAGCAGCCAGCACGCCTTGCGGCGACAACTCCACCGCCGCCGGCGGGCGCGCGCCAAGCTGAGAACCGAGTTTTGCTTTGCTAAGAATCGAATTCAATTTCTATCCTTGATTTCCTTGCTGCCGAGCTTTCAGCTATCAGCTATCAGCTTTCAGCCCTGCATCCCTCGTTCGTAAACCATCCACTGCTACAAAACATTTGAAACTCGCTTATCAACTTCGATGGCTGATAGCTGAAAGCTGACAGCTAAAAGCTATCTTGACGCCTCGATAAACGTAACCTTGTTGATCTCCTTGAGCGTGGTCAGGCCGCGGCGCACGCGGTCGAGAGCCGACTCGCGCAAAAAGCTCATGCCCTCTTTTTGCGCCAGTTTGCGCACCTCGGAGGTGGGCTTCTTCTCCAGAATCAATTCGCGGATCGGGTCAGTCAAGTCCAGCAGCTCGTGAATCGCCGTTCTTCCGCGATGGCCTGTTCCGCCGCACTCGATGCAGCCCTGTCCCTCGCGGAACTCAAAGCCCTGCCACTCCGACGGAATCAGGCCGAAAGCCACCAGTTCCGCATCGCTGTAATGAACAGGGCGCGCGCAGTGCTCACAGATGGTGCGCACCAGCCTTTGCGCCAGAATGCAGTTCAGCGCGGAGACAAAGTTGTAGGCCTCGACGCCCATATTCAAGAAGCGCCCAATCACGTCCACCACGTTGTTGGCGTGGACAGTGGTGAAGACCAGGTGGCCGGTCAAGGCCGAGTTGATGGCGATCTGCGCCGTCTCATTGTCGCGGATTTCGCCCACCAGAATCTTGTCCGGGTCGTGGCGTAGAATCGAGCGCAGCCCGCGCGCAAAGGTCAGACCTTTTTTCTCGTTGACCGGAATCTGCGTGATGCCGCGAATCTGATACTCGACCGGGTCTTCAATGGTGATGATCTTGTCTTCTTCGCTCTTGATCTCGTTCAGCGCGGCGTAGAGCGTGGTCGTCTTGCCGGAGCCGGTTGGGCCGGTGACCAGCACCATGCCGTACGGCTCGCGGATATAGCGGCGGAAGCGGCGCAGGTCTTCATCGGCAAAGCCCACCACATCCAGCGTGAGCTTGTGGAACTTCTCGCTCATCGACTCTTTGTCCAGCACGCGCAGCACGGCGTTTTCGCCATGAATCGTCGGCATGATGGAGACGCGGAAGTCGATCAGGCGGGTCTTGTAGCGCACCCGGAAGCGGCCGTCCTGCGGCACGCGGCGCTCGGCAATGTCCAGCTCGCTCATGATCTTGATGCGGCTCAGGATCGTCGCGTGGTGCTCGCGCGCAATGGGCGCCATGGCCGCCTGCAAGACGCCGTCAATGCGGTACTTCACGACGACAGAATCGTCGTTCGTCTCGATGTGAATATCCGAAGCGCGGCGTTCGAGCGCGGTAAAGATCGTTGTATCCACCAGGCGGATGATCGGGCTGATGTCCTCTTCGCTGGTCAGCTTCTCGATGGAGATATTCTCGTCCGAGTTTTCATCGCCGGTGAGCACGTCGAAGGTTAGGCCCTCGCTCGCCTCATCCAGCACGCGCTGCGATTGCTCGGTCTTCTTCAGCAGGTCGGTAATCTGCGAGAGCGTGGCCACGCGCGGCAGAATGCGGTGCGAGAGCAACCCGGCAATCTCATCCAGAATCATCAGCCGCGATGGATCGCTGACGGCAATTACCAGTGCGTCCGATTGTTGCTCGATGGGCACAAAGTTATAGCGGAACATCAGTTCCACCGGAACCGTGCGCAGCAGCTCGTGTTGAATCTTGAAGTTCTTCAGATCCACAAACTCGGCATGATAGCGCTGGGCGAGCAGCTCCGCCTGGGCGCGCTCCTCTTCGGAGCCCGGAAGCGGACCAACGGGCATCGGAATGGGAAGGGGATGTGTTGCGTCAGCCATGGCTTACTGACCTCCTGTCGATTGGCCCAGCGAGAAGATAGGCAGATAAAGCGAGATGAGGATGAAGACCACCACCACGCCCATGACGATCAGGATCGCCGGCTCAATCAGCGCCAGCGACGCAGTCAGAGCCGTCGCCACGTCCTCCTCAAAAAACTCCGAGACCGAGTTGAGCATCTGCGGCAATGCGCCGGTCTGCTCGCCCACAGAGATCATCTCGCAGGAGAGGTTGGGAAAGACCTTGGTCTGAATCAGCGCATCCGCCAAGCTCTTGCCCTCGCGCACCGTGGTGATGGAGTGCATCACCGCCAGCGAAACGCGCCGCGAACTGATGGAGCGCGCCGCCGTCTCCAGCGATGGCACCAGCGACAGGCCGCCGGTGAGCAGAGTTGAAAGCGTGCGCGAAAACAACGCCACCTGGTATTTCAGCCAGATGTTGCCAAAGATCGGCAGCTTGATGCGCAAGCCATCAATCGCGTCGCGCCCCCGCTCCGTCTGCGCATAGCGGTAAAAGCCAAAGCCGACCGCCGCCACAGCCAATAGAATCCACAGAAAATTCGAGTTCAAAAATGCGCCGAAGTCCATCAGATCCGTGGTCAGCGCCGGCAGCTTGGCACCCATTTGGTCGTAAAGCTCTTTGAACTTTGGAACCACGACCACGATCATGAAGACCACCAATCCGAAGACCAGGGCCAGCAGCACGCTGGGATAGATCAGTGAAGTAATCAGCTTTTTGCGAAAGGTGAGCGAGGTACGCTGAAAGGTTACATAGCGCTCCAACACCTCCTGCAAGTTGCCTGAACGTTCGCCGGCCATCAGCGTGGTGGTGTACATGATGGGAAAGCCACTTTGCGCCTCAAAGGCTGAGCTGAGCGAGTCGCCCGTCTTCACACGGCCCGCCACATCGTACAACTGCGCGGCAAAGTGCTCATTCTTCTGGATTTTTGCCAGCATCTCGAGCGAACCAAGAATCGGCAATCCGGCCCGGATCAGCGTCAGAAACTGCTGGTTGAAGATCAGAAAGGGTTCCAGCTTGACCTTGCGCTTCTTCAAACCGCCGAATCCGGAGCGGGGGCGCACACTGAAGACGTGGAAGCCGGCGTGCGTAAAGCGGGCGCGCAGTTCCTCAGCGGTGGCTGCCGTCTGCACCTGCTCCTGCACGCGGCCGCGCTCGTCGGCCAATTTGATAATGAACTCCGCCATGCCTCTGCCCGCCGGCCAGTTGCTCCGGCTCTTCCGGGATTTTATGCTCAGGATTCAGGTTACCAGCTTCGGCCCATTCAGCCCGCACCCCAATAGACGCGCGTGGCTGGGGCTGCGCTCAAAGGCCAACCATCTGGACAATGCCGATTGCTCAACTGATCCGGCTACTGGTTCGGCCACCGGCAATCTCCGCTTCAGCCTGCCGTAGGCTCTCCGGCCGGCCCAGATCGCGCCAGTAGCTTTCATCGGCGCGAAAGGCCAGAATCTTCTCGCCTTGAGCCGCCAGCCGCAGATAAGCAGGGACAATTGAAAACGCTCCCTCTTCTTCCAGCATCGAGAAGATTCGAGGAGAAAGAACATGAATCCCGGAGAATGCCAGGGGCTCTATATCTGGGTGCCCCAGGTCCCGACTTTGGGACCTGGGAAGGTGCGGGTGCCCCCGGTCTTGATTTTGGGAGATGGGAAGGTGCGGGTGCCCCCGGTCTCGATTTTGAGACCGGGGATCGAATCTCTCCTCAGCGCTTCCACTCCGGCGTCCACACAACTGCCCGCTCTGATCAAAGAGCAGTTGCCGCGAACTTGCGCGTTGCTGAACGGCCAGCGTCGCCAGCGCATTGCTCTCCTGATGAAATCGCACCATGCGCCTCAGATCGATTGTGCTCAGCACATCCACGTTATGCAGAAGGAACGGCTCATCGCTCCCGCTGAAAAAATGCGCGGCCTTCTTTAGACCACCGCCGGTATCCAGCAAATCTTCTTCAAGCGAGACTTCAACTTTCAAGTCAAAGTTATGGTGATCCTTTAAAAATTCGACAATCATCGCGGAGAAGTGATGCGCGTTGACAATCACTTCATCCACGCCAAAAGAGCGCAGGCGGCAGAGCGTAATCTCCAGCAGCGTACGTCCGCCAACCTCCACCAGCGCCTTGGGGCGGTCGTCTGTAAGAGGCCGCAAGCGCGTGCCCAGGCCGGCCGCCAGAATCATTGCCCTCATCGGCCCACCTTCTCCTGCTCGATGTGGCGGACCACCACATTCACTCCACTGTTCCGCAGATGAGCAGCCAACTGTTCCGCCAGATAAACCGAGCGGTGCTGCCCGCCAGTGCAGCCAAAGGAGACCATCAGATCCTTGAAGCCGCGCTTCTGGTAGGCGCTCACGCTCGCATCCACCAGCGCAAGCACGCTGGCGAAATACTGATGCACGCTGGCATGGCGGTTCAGATACTCAATCACCGGCGCATCCTTGCCGGTCAACTTCTTGTACTGCTCCTCGCGGCCAGGATTGGGCAGGCTGCGCGCATCAAAGACAAAGCCGCCGCCGTTGCCGCTCTCATCGGCAGGCATCTCGCGGTGATAGCTGAAGCTGAAGACTCTCACCTTCAATCCGTCAGCGGATTGGGTCAAGCCTTTGAGTTTCTCTGACTTCGTGATTGCGTCAAGCGCGTTCATCAGCGCCGGAAGCGCAATGGGCAGTTTGACGTTCTCGGCCAGCCAGCACAGGCTCTTCAGCGCAAAGGGCACGCTTTGCAGGAAATGGGCCTTGCGCTCATAGAATCCGCGAAAGCCGTACGCGCCCAGCGCCTGCAAAATGCGCACGTAGACAAAGGCATAATAGTGCTCCAGGAAGGCATCGCGATCTATGCGAATATGGGTGCCCAAGCACTCTATATAGTAGTCGAGTAATTGCCGGCGAAGCTCATGCGGAAGATCAGCTTTCCCGTCAAAAAGCATGGATGCAATATCGTATTGCAGCGCGCCTTTGCGCCCGCCTTGATAATCCAGAAAGTACGGCTGCCCATCGCGCAGCATCACATTGCGCGATTGAAAATCCCGATAAAGAAAATAGTCGGCCTTGGCTTCGAGCAGAAACTCCGTCAATCGGCTGAAATCATCCTCCAATGCCTGCTCGTTGAAAGGCACGCCGGCCAGCCGCAAAAAATAATATTTGAAGTAATTCAGATCCCAAGTGATCGATTGGCGGTCGAAGCTGGCGCGCGGGTAACAGGCGTTGTAATTCAGATCGCGCCCGCCCTCCACCTGAAAGCTGGGCAGCATGGCCACCACTTTACGGTAGGCTTCAATCGCCTCGCAGGCAATCGAGTCGCCCACTCGATTCCGACCAAGAAACTCAAAGAGCGTGGTGTCGCCCAAATCCTCTTCCAGATAAGCGCCCGCGTTCAAATCCTCTGCGTAGATCTCCGGGACCGGCAATCCGCATTGCCGGAAGTGGCGAGAAAACTCAATAAAGGCGACGTTCTCCTCGCGCACCGGATACTGAATGCCGATGGCGCTGATGTTGCCCGCAGAGAGCCGTACGATGGCTCTGCCCGAGCCACCCAACTGGCCCTGCAGCGGTCGCGCCTCTTCCACCGGCAACTGAAAATGCTCTTCGAATAGTCTTTTAAGAACGTCCATCAATCTCTTTTCGGAAATCACCGCTTCCCAAAGATACCCAGCCAGAGGACGGTTTTGCAAGGCACGCATCGCCAAGGAGCGATAAGCTAGATGCAAGAGGCAGGTACGCGATGAAGGACTCAATCCCCGTTTCCAAAGAGAACTACCTCAAGGCCATTCTGGAGGCCGAGGCCGAAGGGCGCGAGGTGATTCCGGCGTTGCTTGCCCATCGTCTGGAGGTCTCCGCGCCTGCCGTGACCATGGCCCTCAAGCGGCTCAAGCGGGATGGCTTTGTCGAGGTCAAGGGAACCGTGCGCCTGACCGAGACGGGCCGCGAGATCGCCTATCGCACCGCCCTGCGCCACCACCTGATCGAGCGGATGCTCAGCGAAATCTTCGGCATGGAGTGGCACCAGATTCACGAGGAGGCAGAGCGGTTGGAGCACGCCGTCTCGCCGGCCTTCGAGGTCAAGTTGCTTGAGAAACTCGGTCCCGGCGGCGCTTGTCCACACGGCAACCATGTGCTGCCAGAGAGTCCCGCTGAACGCAAACAGCACGGCGAAACACCACTTTCAGAGGCTAAAGAGGGCGAGCGCTATACCGTCATCAGCCTGCAAGAACGCGATCCCAAGCTGCTGTTGTTTCTGCACGGCGCGGGCATCGGTCCCGGCCAAAGCCTGCTTGTTACAAGCCAGAACTACGACCAAACCGTTTCAATTGAACTTCCTACGGGAATCACCACTCTTGGCCGTCCGGCGGCTGAAGCCGTCTGGGTTTGCTTGGAGGCTCAGAAATAATCAAATATAATAAATAATGTTAACCATAGTTAATACTTTTATGGCATACTTGTTTCTATGAGCGCAACAGATTTCCCATTGCCGGTTCTCCCAGGCCTGGCGCCCGGTCCTGAGCATCAGGTGCCCTCGCTGCCGGAGGTTCACGCCTCGGTGCGGCTCTCCCGCTCGCCAAAGTTCTGGCGGCGGCTGGCTGGATTTATTGGGCCTGGATTCCTGGTCGCGGTTGGCTACATGGACCCCGGCAACTGGGCCACGGACATTGCCGGCGGCTCGCGCTTCGGCTATACGCTGCTCTTTGTCATCATGGCCTCCAACCTGATGGCCATCCTGCTGCAAAGCCTCTCGCTCAAACTCGGCATCGCCACTGAGCGCGATCTGGCGCAACTCTGCCACCAGGCTTATGGAGCGCGCGTCAGTTTTTTTCTTTGGCTCGGCGCGGAGATCGCCATTGCCGCCTGCGACTTGGCGGAAGTGATTGGCTCGGCCATCGCCCTCAATCTGCTCTTCCATATTCCGCTTCTCTATGGCGTACTGATCACCAGCGCCGATGTGCTGCTGATCCTGCTCTTGCAGCGCTGGGGCTTCCGCTACATTGAGGCGCTGGTCATCGCCCTGATCGGAACCATCTCAGCTTTGTTTTTTATTCAGGTTCTGCTCTCGCACGCCGAGCATTGGATTGCGCTGAAGAGTCTCTTCCTGCCTTCAACCGCCATCATCACCAACCCGGAAATGCTCTACATCTCGATCGGAATCCTGGGCGCGACGGTGATGCCGCACAACCTCTATCTGCACTCCTCGATTGTGCAGAGTCGCAAATACGAACGCACATCCAAGGGCAAGCGCGAAGCCATCCTGATGTCCAACATCGACTCCGCTGTTGCTCTGACTCTTGCTCTCTTTGTGAATGCGGCCATTCTGATTGTGGCGGCGGCCGTCTTCCATCGCAGCGGCCATTTTGAAGTGGCCGCCATCCAGGACGCCTACAAGCTGCTCAGCCCGCTGCTCGGCGTTACCGGCGCCAGCACGCTCTTTGCCGTGGCACTGCTGGCCAGCGGCCAGAACTCATCGATCACCGGAACGCTGGCCGGGCAGGTGGTGATGGAAGGCTTCATCCATCTGAAGGTTGCGCCCTGGCTGCGCCGCCTCATCACGCGCTCTCTGGCCATCATCCCCACCATCATCGTCGTTGCATTCACCGGCGAGCAGGGCACGGAAAAGCTGCTGATCCTCAGCCAGGTGATTCTCTCCATCCAACTGAGCTTTGCCGTGGTGCCGCTGGTGCTCTTCACCGGCAATCGCAAGTTGATGGGCGAGTTTGTCAACCCTCGCTGGCTGAAGGTCACGGCCTGGACAACTGCCGTCCTGATCGCCGTCTTGAACGGATGGCTGCTGGTGCTGATGATGCGTTGACGGTTTCCTGGATCAATTACCTGTCTGTGCAGGAGTAGCAAGGATCGATCGAAGCCTGAATCAATGGCGTGTCGGCAAGGCGCGCGCCCTTCACCATCCAGCGGATCGCCGGCATCACGGCAAAGGTTGGCGTGCGCACATGGACGCGAGCAGGATTGCGCGAGCCCTCCTTCCAACTGACCGAGTACATCACCTCGCCGCGCGGGGCCTCCACGCGCGCCGTGCCGGTGCCCGTGGTGAAGACGAACTTCTCGCCCTCGGTGGCGATCTCACCTGGAGGCAGCTTGCTCAGCGCCTGTTTGAGAATCTTGCAGCTCTCCATGATCTCCAGCGCACGCACCAGCAGGCGGGCGGTTACGTCGCCGGCGGGTTGCACCGGCACATCGAACTCCATCTCCGCGTAGGCTGCGTATGGCGCGGCCTTGCGCAGGTCTTGAGGGACTCCAGAGGCGCGCGCCACGGGACCAACCACGCCCAGTGATAGCGCCTTCTCGTGGGTCAGCACGCCCACCCCCGCACAACGCGAGGCGGCCGTCCGGCTGGTGGTAAAGATGGGAATCACCGTGCGCAGCATCTCGCCTTCCAGCTTCTCAACCATCTTCAAGATAGCCTGCGGATCGGTAATGTCGCGGTTGACCCCGCCAATGCGGTTCATCGAATAGTTGACGCGGTTGCCGCTGATTGCCGCCAGCACATCCATCACCTTCTCGCGTATCTCAAAGCAGGTCATGAACATGGTCTTGAAGCCCATCAGCTTGGCCGCGATGCCTGCCCACAACACATGAGAGTGCAGCCGTTCCAGCTCCGCCATGATGACGCGGATGTATTGCGCGCGCGGCGGCGGCGTCAGGTTGGTCAGCTTCTCCATGGCGTTGCAGAGCGTCAGCGTGTGGATATTCGAGCAGATGCCGCAGACCCGCTCCATCAGCGCGATCACCTGAATGTGGTTGCGCGTCTCGGCCAGGTGCTCGATGCCGCGAAAGTTGAAGCCGATATGCAGCTTGGCGTCGATCACCGTCTCGCCTTCGCAGATCATGTCCAGCTTGTATGGCTCTTCAAGCGCCGGATGATACGGCCCCATGGGGATTTTGTAGCTCATATTTTCTCCTATTTCGCGGCTACTGCGTTGCTTGTAGCCACGCCGTCGCGCAGATTCACGCCAGTTTCGTCGCCTTGCCGCAGCAACAGCGGCTCGTACTCGCGGCCTGTAAACTCCAGGGAATACTCTTCGTGAATCTCGCGCTCAATCCAATCGGCTGCCTCGCAAAGATCGAAGATGCTTTCAATCGAGTTACCGGTCAGCACAAAAGGAAAGCCGAGCAACTGCCCGTCGAGATCCCAGTGGTACTCCAGGCGGAAACCCTCTTCCTTCGGCAGTTGATAAGCGGTGATGGTAATGAAGCGGGCGTGCAGCGAGTTCATTACCTCGGCCAATTGGCGCACATTCAATGCGCCCAGGGTGAGCCAATGCACGCCGCCTTTTTCAATAAACGGCTCAGTGCTTCCCAACTTTTCAGGAATACTTTCAAGAACGCTCAATTGGTGCCTCCAGAGACAGGTTCAGCAACTGGTGCAACTGCTGCGGGCTTTGGCGCCACGGCTGGCTTAACGGGCGCCTTGCGCGCCACGGTGTAGGACTTCTTCAATTCGCCGACGGTCAGATAGATCGGCGGGCAGGCCGACTCCTGCGTGATCGCGTGATCTTTGCAGCCTTCCACGCAGCGTCCGCAGAAGGTGCATTGGCCGGGATTGTAGCTCCAGGTGAACTCGCCCTTGCCGCCCTTGAACTCAATTGCCTTGGCGGTGCAGCGCATCTTGCAGATGCCGCAGCCGCCGCAGAGCGTGGGATCGAAGGTCACAAGACCTCGATAGTGCTCGGTCACATTGGGACGCCGGGGGAAGACCATGGTGCGTGAGCCGCCCCAAAGATTCTTCCACAGCATGGTCAAAATATTCATGCCTTAAACCTCACAAAGAGCGCGGCTGCAACGGCCAAAACCGCGAAGATCAGCGTGCATTGCCAGTAAAAGCGCACGGTTGTGTCAATCTGCAAGCGCGCCGTGGCGGAGGCCACCACCGACAAAAGCAGTACGATGGCAAACGAAATCGCAATGAAGATAAGGATTGCCAGCCAACCGGCGGTCATGGCGGGAGCCATCAGCGTGGCCACAAGGCCCGTCGCCGCAACCCACTCCAGTCCATGCGAAAGCTCCCACATGGCCAGTTCCGGCCCGGCGTATTCGGTCATGGGACCGGAGTAAATCTCCTGCTCGGCGTTGGGCAGCGAAAAGGGATTCAAGTGCAGCTTGGCGGGCAGGCAGACCAGCAGCGCCAGAATTCCCAGCCAGCGCAAAGGCGACGAGGGCAACTGCGCCAGCGCCGAAAGACTGAAGGTGTGCTGCGAGGCTGCGATGGAAAGAATGGCCAGCAGGAAGACGATGTTGTAGCTGACGCTCAAGACCGCTTCGCGCGCCGAGCCGATCTCGCCGAAGATCGACCCCGAACTGAAGCCAGCCGCGATGATGCACGTCGAAGGCAGTTCCAGCAGCGCGAGCAGCAGAATCAAGTCGCCCTGAAAGCCACCCGAAGCAGGCAGCACCGGCAACAGGCCAACCGCGCCCGCCGCCGAGGAGACGGCAATCAGCGGCCAAGCCCGCATCAGCAATCCGGCGATGCCGCTGCGCTCTGGCGTCGTCTTGCCCATCAGCTTGATGAAGTCAAAAAACGGCTGCATGAACGGCGGCCCAATGCGCCCCTGCATCCGCGCCACCGCCTTGCGCTCCAACCAGAGAAAAAACCAGGCGCAGGGCACGGCGAAGAGCAAGCCGGGAAAGATGAGCAAGCGCGCTAGTGAAGTAATCAATGGATTCATGCCTGCACCTCTTCCTTCTTTGCGCAAGCGCATCCGTCTTTGCAACAGGCCGATTCAGCAATCGGAATCATCAAAGACTCTTCCGGTGGCTTGTTGCCGCGCGTGGCCAGAATCTCTGCGGCCTTGGCGATGCCCAAAATGATTGCGTCCGGGCGCGGCGGACAGCCGGGAACAAAAACGTCCACCGGAATATGTTTATCGAGTGGGCCATCCAGCGTGCGGCTTTCGATGAAGACGTTAGTCGTTGCCGGGCACGATCCGATGGCGACGACCGCCTTCGGTCCGCAGACTTGCCCGTAGACGGTGCGGATGGCGGCGGCGGCGTTGTGCGTTACCGGGCCAGTGACGACCAGAATGTCGGCGTGGCGCGGGCTGCCCTCGAGGCGCACGCCAAGTTGCTCGGCGTCGTAGCGCGGCGAGAGCGAGGCCACAATCTCAATGTCGCAGCCGTTGCAACTGCCCGCGTTCATGTGAAAGACCCATGGGCTGTGGCTGCGGCTATAACACATCAACTTCTTCCAGAGATTCATAGCCGACCTCCAAAGAGCATTTGCAGCGCATCCGGCCAAATGCCCACGGCCAGAATCAACACAACCAGAACCACAATCACAGACTGCAAAATAAACGGCTCCTTCTTTGGATGTTCATCGGCTACAGGCGGATTCGCCTCATCCGGCGGACCCCACCAGTAACGGGTCAGCGCCAGCACGTAGGCGATCAGTGCAAAGATCGACGAGAGAATAAAGACCGCTGCCAGCGGCCAGCCGATCTGCACCGCCGTCTCGTAAAGCCTCCAGCGTCCCAGGAAGCCCATCGTTGGCGGAATGCCCAGCATCGCCAGCATTCCAAAGAGGAAGCCAAAGGTCGCAACGGGATAGCGTGCGGCCAGGCCCTTCGGTTCGCCTTCTAGTGCGCCGTCGGCCTCGGGGCCGCTGAGGCAGATGAAGAGCAGGGCTTTGGCGAGGATGTGGGTATAGGCCGCAAAGAGTCCACCCTGAAAGCCAAGGATCGAATTCATAGAGAAGACTGCAAGCAGCAGGAAGCCGACATCTTCGACGGTAGAGAGAACTAACAGGCGCTTGAGGCTTCTCTGAGTAAGCATCAGCAAAGCAGCGAGGAATGAAGTGGCCGCAGCTACGCAAATCAAAGCGGTTTGATGCCCAATGTACCAAGAGGGGAGATTGAACGCTGATATCCAGAACTCGCCAAAAGCTGCCATATCGACGACAGCGATGATGAGACCTAAAACTAACGCAGGAACATCATCAGCGATAACCAGCAGCCAGAAGAAAAGCGGCACAGCTGCCAGTTTGACACAAACGCTAGTTAGTAGCAGAGCCCAAGCCCATCCCCCTCCACCTACATGATCGGATGCTAGTTCGCTTGCTACGAGCGACAAAGCTGAGATGAGTACTACAGCTAAGTAAGTTAATTTTGTAGCCTGTCTCTTGGCATTTTGCCAAACCAACGCAACGGTTGCGAACGCGCCCAGTTCCAAGAGTCCAAGCCGCAGCCAATGATCTGGAACGATTAAACCCGCAACGGTAGACGCACCAGCTAGAATCATCAGCGGTGCAAGATGACGATTCTTTATTTGTGCAAATACAACCAAGATTAAAGCGAGTCCGGACACGGCGCAGAAAACAGCTAAAACTGGACCATCTGGTGTGGGAACGAAATCGTAGCTCAGGTTTGGATTTGCAATAAAGGCAAATCGCTTGACGCACACCAGTATCGCCGCCGCAAGCACAACAACCAGCGGCAGTGCGTGCTTCTCCATCCAGGAAACCACCACACCCAGCCCGCGCGAAACCGCCTGCAAGCCGCTCCAGACGCCGATATAAACGGCGTCCACATTCGTCCAGCGGAAGAACTCGTGCCAGTTTTGCAGGAAGATCGAGGAGAAATCGCCCGCCGTCAGGCGCACATCGGAGGCCAGCGGCTCGCCGCCGGTAAAGATGCCGCCGCCGGCAATCGCCGCGCCATCGACTTTAGGCTGGCGCGAGACGTAGGCTATCGCGTAGATTACGCCGCCCACAATCAACGAAAAGACCGCCAGCACCAAGCCGCCAATCGAGGAGAAGCTGCCCGCATCCGACGACAGCCCCAGCCACGTCACATTCACCGCGCTCATTTGCAGCGCATTCAAAATCGGATTGAGCAGATAGTTGACCGCCAGTTGCGGTGCAACGCCCAGAATGATGCTGCCCGCGGCGATGAAGCCCATCCCCCAAAGCATCGTCGGCGGGGACTCATGCGCGTCTTTGGTGGCCTCGGTCGTCGGTCCGAGGAAGACCGCGCTAGTGGCCTTGGCGCAAAGGAAGACGGTGCCCAGACTAACCGCCCAGGCGACCATCGCCGGAACGGCCCAGCCCGCCTGCAACGCCGCCGCGTAAAGCATCCACTTGCTGGCGAAGCCGCTCATCAGCGGAACGCCCGCCATGCTGCCCGCTCCGATCAGCCAAGATAAAGTCGTTTGCGGCATCTTGCCGGCCAGGCCGCCCAGCTTGTTCATGTCGCGCGTGCCGGACGCGTGCTGCACCGAGCCGGCGGTGAGGAAGAGCCCGCCCTTGAAGAAGCCGTGATTCAGGCAATGCAGGAGGCCGGCGGCAATCGCCAGCGGCGTGCCGATGCCAATGCCCATCATCATGTAGCCGATCTGGCTCACCGTCGAAAAGGCCAGCATCCGCTTCAAATCGGTCTGCACCATGGCGTACATCACGCCGATAGCCATGGTGGCCGTGCCCACCCAAACCAGCGAGGCGCTGCCCCAGGCAATGCCGCCGTTCACGGGCCACGCGCCAAAGCTGTGCATACGGCAAGCAAGGTAAACGCCGGCCTTCACGTAGCAGGCGGCGTGCAGCAGGGCGCTGACCGGAGTCGGCGCGGCCATCGCTTCGGGAATCCAGGTGTGCAGCGGGAACTGCACGCTCTTGGCCACCAGCGCCACCAGCATCAGCACAAAGACGCCGCCGGTGAAGGCCTGCGCCACGCCCGGATCGGTCCAGAGCGCGCTGCCCGTGCGGTGATAGACCACCAGAATCGCCGCCAGCAAGCCGTAGCCCGCGATGTGCGTCATCAGCAGCACTTTACGCGCGCCGGCGACCGCTTCGCGGTTGGTGTACCAGAAGCCCACCAGGCTGAAGGAGCACAACCCAATCACTTCCCAGCAAAGGTAGAAGATGAAGAGGTTGGCGCTATAGACCAGTCCGACGAAGCCACCGATAAAGACCAGCATCGTCGCAAAAAAGCGCGTCGCCGACTTGTCGTGAGCCATGTAGCCGATGGAGTAAAGCAGGACAAATGCGCCCAAACCGGTCCCCATTAACGCAAAAAGGACGCTCAAGGCGTCCACGTGGAGAACCAGTGCTAGAGGGCCGTCCCAGGGCAGCACGTTCAGATCGACGGCTCGCCCGTCTCTTACCCAGCCAATCAGCCAGATCACCGAGACCACGGCGGGCAAACAGGCAAGAAAGGCCAGTATCCCTTTCGCTCTGGCGGAACAGAGCTTGGCAACAAGAATCTGCAGCGCGGCCCCCAGCAGCAGGGAGCACGGCGCGATCAGAACAATAGCTTCTGCGTTCATACCAGCAATCCTATTTTGCGAAGGGGCTCCTTGATGTGATGAACCTCACAATCAGGGTGATTATTTTGTATCGTGATACAGCCGCCATCGAATCTGTGATAGAGCCTTGAGGCAGCTTTGTTGAGAGGATGACAGAGATATAACCCCTATAAAATCAATATTTAACCTGTTTGAACGCGCATAGGAAGTTCTGGAAAAAGTTGCGGCGGAAGAGCATAGATCATAGTGCGGGACAAACGCAAAAAAGGCAGGTGGTGTTGGCGGGCGTGCGCGTTGCCCAGGTTCGACCCTCCCAAGACGATTGGGCGTCTCAACTCTCGCCTTGGGAGTTGGGCGCTCGCCTATGAGATCCCGCCCGGCCCTTCCAGAAACTGCACGTCTTCCGGCGAGAAGTTCAGGGAGTGGCTTTTGGGGTCGTAGTCCAGATTGATCGCCTTGCTGATTACCGTAGATTGAAGCTCCGAAGTGTCGTTTGGCCCTTGCCGTACGCGACTTCCGTGCCTAACTCGGCGGTCGCAAGGAAGTCGGCCGGCTTTGCCAGTCCGTGTGCAATCAGAGCCTCCATCAGGGGAGCCAGCGCAAGGCTTCCCTTGCTGCGAGGCTCAGTGTCTATCAGACAGAGCGTCTTCCACGGTTTGTTCGGCTGCTCCTTGGGCGTCTCGAAGATAGCCTCGTAGGTGCGCCCGCCGATCTTCAACATCTCATGACGGCCTTTGTAGACGTCGGAGGGCTTTAGGCCATGGTTGACGGTCCAAATGCAAAGGTTGCTTACGATGTCATTTTTGCTCGGATGATCGGAACTGGTAATCCAGAAGTCGAAACTACTCAGCCAGAATCCGCTGGCGACAGTAGTAAAGTCGAAATCGAGGGTTCTGCTAACTTCGGCCAGCCGAAGAGGCAACTGTTCTCCTGCATGCAATCCCGCAGCACCGGCTATCCCACCGGCATCGCTCCATGGCGAGCGGCCGATAAGCACCTCGGGATAGCTCTTCAACTCCGGCCCGCCGCTCTCCGGCCAATCCCACTCCCAACCAGCGTCGTCCTTGCCACGAAAGATAGACTGCTTGTAGTTTGTAATGTTGCCCTTGCCGTAGACATTGTTGTCCAGCACGGCTCCAGGGATGGGAAGCAGCACCGAGTCTTCCGTGCGCACTTCGACGGGTGCTGCAAGTGGCGTAGCCTGCGCAAATACGAATTGAATCGAAGTAAATGCGATTAGGATTGAGGTGAATACAAACAGGATCGGCTTGAACATTCCGCCCTCCAGAGTGAATGCAACTTTGCTTACGAAATCCCTCCCGGACCCTCCAAGAACTGCACGTCTTCAGGCGAGAAGTTCAGGGAGTGGCTTTTGGGGTCGTAGTCCAGATTGATCGCCTTGGTCTTGCGCTCATTGACGAAGATGCCCACTTGCAACACGTTGCCATGCATGACGGCGGCGGCAATGCGATGCGAGTGAATGGCGCCGTAATCGCTGTCGGGGCTCTCCGGGCTCCAATCCTTCAGGAAGCGGTCAAAGGTGTAGCCGGTGTGCTTCTCCGGATGCTTCTGCCAGTTTTTGTCGTGGGTCCAGACGCCGTAGGCCTTCGGCATATCGTTCTTTTCGACGGCCTTGAAGAAGGCATTCACCCTGATTCGGCCTTGCAGGTGATTGTTCCAGTACCATGGAAAATCCACCGGGTGGCCGGCGGCCAGCCAAAAACCGATCACGAAGACAACAAACGCCACGGCTGTGGCCTTCAGAATCGTTTTGCGGCGATGATCGCGGGCGTAATCAAACTCTGGCGCGTCGAGCAGGGTCATTGTGAAGTTCCTCGGAAAACAGGGGTCAGGGGTCAGGGATCAGGGATCAAAACCCGGCTCAATCAGAATAACGTGACTCCCCTGATCTTTAGACACCGAAAACCGGCAAACAGTTCCCAGATCCAGTAACTGATCCCTGATCTCTGACCCCTGATCCCTATTCCCTGCTGTACACCGTCCGGCTCTTCTCCTCGTGCCGCTCGAGGGCCAGCTCAATCAGCAGGGTAATCAGCTCCTTGTAGCCGATGCCGGTGGCCTCCCACAGCTTGGGATACATACTAATGCTGGTGAAGCCGGGCAAGGTATTGACTTCATTGAGGAAGATGCGCTTTTTGCCATCCGGCTCCATGAGGAAGTCCACGCGCGCGAGACCCGACAGATCACAGGCGCGGAAGGCGGCGACGGCCATCTCTCGAATCTGCTTGGTCTGCGCCTTGGTCAGCTTGGCGGGAATCACCGGCACTGAGCCTTCCGAGAGGTATTTGTCTTCGTAGTCGTAGAACTCCTTGCCTGGAATGATCTCGCCGACGACGCTCGACTGCGGTTCGTCATTGCCCAGCACGGCCACCTCGAGTTCACGCGCCTTGAGTTTTTTGCCGCCCACACCCTGCTCGATGACCAGCTTGCGATCGAAGCGCGCGGCCTCGGTCAGCGCCGGCCCCAGTTCAGCGCGGTTGTGCGCCTTGCTGATGCCCACCGACGAACCGAGATTGGCCGGCTTCACAAAGACCGGGTACTTGAGCGCCGCCTCAACCTTGGCGATGGATTTTTGCGGGTCGCGCTCCCACTCGGCCCTCAGCAGCGTCACGTGCTTGACGATGGGCAACTTGGCCTGGGCAAAGAGCTTTTTCATCACGTCTTTGTCCATGCCCACCGAGGAGCCGAGGACGCCGGAGCCCACGTAGGCGATGCCCGCCAGCTCGAAGAGCCCCTGGATCGTCCCATCCTCGCCGAAGGTTCCGTGCAGCACGAGAAAGACCACATCCAACGATTGGCTGCCCAGCGCGGCGTGGCTGTCGAGCGCGGCCACGCCACCGGCAACCAGCACGGTTGACTCCACCGGCGCGGAGCCTTCCAGCAGCCCCTGCGCCGCACCGGAGGTCAGCCAGTGGCCTGCCTTGTTGATGCCGATCGGCACCACATCAAATTTGCGGCGATCTATCGCCTTCAAGATAGAAGCCGCCGAAAGCAGAGAAACCTCATGCTCGCCGCTTCGCCCGCCAAAAAGAATTCCCACACGCAGTTTTTTCGCCATTTTTCTCTTTATTCAACCCATTGAAAGTTCATTCAAGATGTACATTCAGTGTAGAACTTTGCGCCGGATTTTTCTGGATTTTGGGTGGGGCTACTTTTTCCGCCACTGCCCCCACACACAGAATGCAAAGCTGGATGGACTTCCAAGACTGTTGACTTTTCGGGTTCGTTCAGAAGCGCAGTCTGTCCAGGATCATTGAATTTTTGGCCATTACAGCCGATTGACATGAATAAGGGGCTCGGGCGTCCTATCGAAAGCGACTTTTTTGCATGAATAAACTGATTTTCGGCATCGCAATACTCTTTGGATGCGTCGGTTCTGCATGGGGGGCAGCGCCGGGAGCACCCTTGCCCACGATCGAATCGATCAGCGCGCTCAGCGACGTCCAAGCCAACCAGGGATTGCCGGTCGCTGTGGAGGCCACGGTGACACTTTGTCCCGGCTATGATGGTCTTCTTTTTGTGCAGGATGGCACCCACGCGATCTTTGTCTATGACAACCTTCCTCTCAAACTGCACCTGGGTGACCGCATTTTGATCCGAGGCAGGACACAGGGCAGTTTTCATCCCATCATCCTTGCCGACAGCATCACTATGTTGCATCCAGGCAATTTGCCAACCCCGATTGCGGCAACATTCGAGGATCTGGTTCATGCGCGCTATGACGGCGCCCTGGTCAAGGTTCATGCCGTCGTCCGCACCGCCGAACTGGGTTGGAGCCCGAGTGCGCGAGTTGCTTATTTGCAGATGTTAATGGACGGCGGTTATATCGAGGGCATGCTGGATTGCACCGACGAGCGGGCGCTGCATGACCTGCTGGACGCCGAAGTTGAGATCATCGGGATTGCGGGCGGAAAGTTCGATAACAAAATGCAACTCACCGGTGTGCTGCTTCATATCCCATCCCTCGCTCAGATCAAAGTGATCAAGCGCGCCCCGATCTCTCTGGATTCGCTGGCAATCACGCCGATGGACAAGATTCTTTCCGCCTATCAAGTGCAAGACAAGAGCCAGAGAATCCGCGTCCAGGGAATCATTACGTATTATCAGCCCGGTTCAGCCGTGGTCTTGCAGGACGGCTTGCGAAGCATCTGGGTTGCAACCCCGGCTCGTGGTTCCATGCGCATTGGGGATAGGGCGGACGCCACCGGTTTTCCTGACACCAGGAATGGCTTTCTGATTCTGAACCATGCGGAGGTTGAGGATAAACAAATTTATGCTCCTGTGCTGCCAACGCAAGTGAACTGGGGGCAACTGGCCTTTTGGAGTTCCAATCACGCTGACGGCCATTTGTATGATTTGGTTTCGATTGAGGGGAAGGTGGAAGCTGAGGTCAGAGGCGCGATGCAGGACGAATATGTCCTTTCCGCCGATGGGCGTCTGTTTTCCGCCCTATACCATCATCCGGATGCGGCCAGCAAGTTGGCGCCACCGCCGATGAAAAGGATTGCTCTGGGCTCCAGAATTCGCGTCAACGGAATCTGCATTCTGGACGCAGACAACCCATATAACACCAATCAGGAGGCGCCGTTTCATATTTTGCTGCGCTCCTTTGACGACATTACGGTGGTGGCCACTCCCTCCTTGGTGAACACTCATAACCTCCTTTTGGCACTCGGCGTTCTGTTGGTGCTCTTATTTGCCATGCTGGGCCGAGGCTGGGCGCTGGAGAGAAAGGTACGCAATCAAACGGCCATCGCGGCTGCCTCTGAACAAGACAGAAGCCGCATTCTGGAAGACATCAATGGATCCACGCCGCTGACTGAAATCCTTGAGAAGATCATGATGATGGTCTCTTCGATGCTGGACCGTGCTCCCTGCTGGTTCGAGGTCGCCAATGGAGCCACCGTGGGAAATCCCCCCCGTCAACCGCATTCGCTGGAGATCGTCCGTGTGAAGATCGATGGTCGATCCGGAATGGCGTTGGGCGTAATGTTTGCCGCCTTCGATCCTCGGAGGCCGTCGCCCGCACGCAGAGCGGAAGCCCTGACCAACGGAGTGCGTCTCATTACGCTGGCCATTGAGACGCGCCGTCTTTACTGCGACCTGCGCCGTCGCTCGGAGTTCGACCTGCTGACCGACATTTGCAACCGTTTCTCGCTGGAAAAGCGCTTGGACGAACAGATCAACGAGTCAAGAGAAGACGCAAGCATCTTTGGCCTCATTTATATTGACCTTGATAAGTTCAAGCAGATCAACGATTTATATGGCCATCACATCGGCGATCTCTACTTGCAAGAGGTGGCGCTGCGCATGAAGCATCAGTTGCGCCCGCATGACACACTGGCCCGCCTGGGAGGCGACGAGTTTGCCGCTCTGATTCCCAAGGTGCGCAGCCGCGCCGAAGTTGAGGAGGTGGCGCAGCGGCTGGAGCGCTGCTTCGGCGAGCCCTTTGAAATCGAGCTGTTGACCCTGATTGGAACGGCCAGCCTGGGCATCGCTCTCTATCCTCAGGACGGTGCCACCAGGGACAGTTTGCTTGACGCCGCCGATGTTTCCATGTACGCTGCCAAAAATACCAAAAAGAAAACAACTTCCAATTTCGCCCCCCTGTAAACGAAGAGAAAAGTGTTGCGAACTCATTTCGACACTTTGGCGCACAGAGCAGATCAATGGACAAAAAAAATTTAACTTTAACAAAATAGACAGATTGCCAGTTTACCGGTCAGCCGGAGTGAATTTTTATCGTGCGACGCCGATAATCGAGCAAGAGGTTATGAACAGCCAGCAGAGTCCTTGCTGCCAAGTCAAGTGAGATGCGAAGAGCGCTTTCCATCTTCGTCCTGATGATTGCCTGCGCCTCAGTTGGCTGGAGCGCGCAGTCGGCCCCTCTGACGAATCTGAGCGCCATTCACCAGATCACCAACGCCCAAGCCAGCCAAGGACTTCCAGTT
>CAZYCV010000013.1:0-63223 GCA_964645305.1 uncultured Occallatibacter sp.
AGAAGCCATAAATGCAGATTCAAGAGCAGATGATCGCGGAGATCGCCAAAGAAGTGGTGGCGCGGCTGCGCATCCAGATGCAATTGCCGGAGCGGCCCGCAGCGCACGTTGCCGCGCCAGCTTTCATTGCGCGCGACGGCGTCTTCGCCACCGTGGATGAAGCGGCTTGCGCTGCCTTTGAAGCGCAGAAGAAAGTTGCGGCCATGGGCCTGGAAGATCGCGGGCGCATGATCGAGATTGTGCGCCGCATCTGCAATGACCGTCGCGAAGAGCTGGGCCGCATGGAGCTGGAAGAGACCAAGGTCGGCCGCCTCGATCACAAAATTGCCAAGCTGACCAATATGCGCTTTGTGCAAGGCGTGGAGGCGATGCGCGCCGCGGGCACCAGCGCGCGCACGGACTCGACCGGCCTGTGCATCATCGAACGCGCGCCTTGGGGCGTGATCGGCATGATGCTGCCGGTCACTCATTCCGTGCCGACGATGGCCGCCAATGCGATCAACATTCTTGCGGCTGGAAACACGGCGGTCTTTGGCCCGCATCCATCGGGCGCGCGGGTGGCGCAGTACGCACTGCAACTCTTCAATCGCGAGATTGAGCGCGAACTGGGCGTGGTCAATGTGCTGACGACGATCATCTCGCCGAGCATTGAAGCAGCGGAACAAATTTTCAATCATCCGAAGATTGCGTTGCTCTGCGTGACTGGAGGGCCGATGGTGGTGAAGGCCGCGAGCAAATCCGGCAAGCGCGTGATCGCCGCTGGACCCGGCAATCCGCCCGTCGTGATTGATGAAACCGCTGATCTGAATCGCGCCGCCGAGTGCATCATCGCGGGCGCATCCTTCGACAACAATCTACTTTGTATCGGCGAGAAAGAGATCTTCGTCGTTGCATCTGTCGCGGACAAATTCATCGACGCGATGCGCCGCGCGGGAGCGTATCAGTTGGATGCGGCGCAGATCGAGCGCCTCACCCAAGCTGCCTTCACCTTTGATGGCGATGGCAAAGGTTGTGCGCGCGCGCACGTGAAGAAGGAATTTGTCGGCAAGGATGTTGCCGTGCTGGCGGCGGCGGCGGGCGTGCGCGTGCCGGCAGATACGCAGCTTCTCTTTGGCGAGACGAGTGAGGAGCATCCTTATGTGGTGGAAGAGCAGATGATGCCTTTTGTTCCCGTGGTGCGCGTGACGGATGTGGACGCGGGCATTGCCGCCGCGGTGAGGGCCGAGCACGGCTACCGGCACACGGCCATCATTCACACACAAAATGTGGAGACGGCCACGCGCATGGCGCGCGCTCTGAACACCACGCTCTTCATTCACAACGCCGCATCGCCGGCCTCGCTTGGCGTGGACGGTCCAGGATATTTCAGTCACAGCATTGCCACGCCCACCGGCGAAGGCATCACCACTCCGCTTACCTTCACGCGCGAGCGGCAGATGGTTGTCGGCAGTGCATTGAGGATTGTGTAGCCATGTTTTTAGCACGCATCAGCGGCACGGTCGTAGCTGCCATCAAGCATCCCACGCTGGAGGGCTGCCGCCTGCTGCTCGCGCAACGCATGGAGGCCGACGGCGCGCTGGCCGAGGAGCCCATCGCAATTATCGATTGGCTGGGAGCGGGCACGGGCGCAACGGTGATCGTATCCACCGATGGCGACATTGCGCGCGTCCGCCTTGGCAACACAACACCGGCGCGCATGGTGACGGTGGGCATCGTGGACGAGGTGCAGCAGCGCGGAGGCCAATCATGAGGCTGGGAATCGTGCGTGGTCATGTGGTTGTCCATTCCGCCGTGCAGGCGCTTCGCGGCAAAACGCTTGTCGTGCTGGAGCCGGTGACGATGGCCAATCTGCGCGCCGCCAACGGATTGGGCGGAGGCAAGTCGCTCGTCGCCGTGGATGAACTGGGCGCGGCGAAAGGGCAGATGGTTGCCTTCACCGAAGGCCGCGAGGCGGCCAATCCCTTCTGGCCAACTGCTGTACCGATTGATGCCTACTGTTCTTTGATTGTCGATTCCATAGCCATTAATTCGTAATTTTATGAGGTGTTTCTGGTGAAGAACGAAGCAAAAAGTTTTGAAGTTTCCGGCAAAAAGTTGCTCTCCATGCGCGACGCGCAGAATGCTCACACGGCGGGCGCAACGCGCGTGGTGATTGCGGACAAGTGCGTGGTGACGCCTTCAGCGCGCGATTACCTGGCGCAGCACAATATCGCTCTGGTGACTGGCGGCAAGGCAAGCGTTGCCGCGCCGACCGCCAGCGCGTATGGCAACAGCAGCGCGCCGCAGACGCGCAGCAAAGCCAATCCCAAGCTCTTCTTTACGCCGGAGGCCGAAGCCATCAAGCAAGAGATTTGCGCCGTGGGCCGCAAGCTGTGGATGCGCCAGTTTGTGGACGGCAACGGCGGCAACATTTCGTATCGCATTGGACCGAACGAGGTCATCTGCACGCCCACGCTGGTCAGTAAATACGATCTGACGCCTGACGATCTGAGCATGGTCGATCTGGAGGGCAATCAGATCGCCGGAACGCGCCCGCGCACCAGCGAAATCTTTCTGCATCTGGAGATCTACAAGGCCGTGCCGGAGGCCAAGTCCTGCGTTCACTGCCATCCGCCGCACGCCACCGCCTACGCCATTACCGGCCGCGTCCCGCCGAATCTGGTGATTCCTGAGTTCGAGGTCTTTGTCGGCAAGGTTGCCATCTCGCCCTACGAAACACCGGGCACAGCGGAGTTTGCGCAGACCGTTCTGCCGTACGTCAAGACGCACAACACGGTGCTGCTGGCCAATCACGGAATCATCTGCTGGGCGGACTCGGTGACCCACGCCGAATGGTACGCCGAGGTGCTGGAGACCTACTGCTGGACGCTGCTGATTGCCTCGCAACTGGGCGCGCCGATCACTCATATCTCCGAGCAGAAGGGCACGGATCTATTGGCCATCAAGAAAAAACTGGGCCTGCCTGACGCTCGCTTTGACACCTCTCGCATGAAAGAGTGCCAACTCAGCGATCTAGAGCCGTCGGATTCCATTGCGCTGATCCCCAGCCCGTGCGACGGCAACGTCGGCCAATCCAGTGCGCCGACGAACGCGGAGTTGGAGGCACTGGTGAAGTCTGTCACCGATGCGGTCATGGGAGCGATCAACGCCCGATAATATATTTTGAATGTCGGCAGACCTTTACCTTGGGCGAAGTGCCAAGACCTTGGTAAAGGTCTGCTTCTGTTTGCAACGCCATTCGACCTTCATTCTGTCCTAGCTTCCATTGTCTGCCTATGTGGGCGCGAATCAATCCGCGGCTTGATGGAGCATTCCCTCAAGAGAAATGTAATCCCCGTGCAACATTTGCAGTTTACGATAGGATTACGGGCCCGCCCTTCATGCGGAATCTAGCCAGTCAGGGTGTCTGTGCCTGTTCTTGGGGTTAAAATCGCAGGAGGGAAATAAAAAAACACTGTATGTTAACTATGGTTAATTATATGTGTTAACATGGATACAGGATGACCTATCGCTCAGACTTACGACCGCTCATTGCCACGACCAGCCGCCCCGCCGGTTCGTGTTCCTCCTATTTCCGGCAAGGTTTTACGTTAGCGTTTTTCGTTTGCTTTCTGTCTCTGCTTTGCCAGATTGCGCTGGCCGCGGAGCCTTCTGGATTCGATTCAACCGATGCTCCGGTCGATCTACAGACTGATGGTCAGGCGCAGAAATCCAATGCATCGGAGACGCAGGCTCAGAGGGGGAACTGGCATATACAGAGCACAATCATCGGCCAGGGCTACCCGTCTTTTAGCGCCAAATATACTGGCGCAGACAGCTTGCCAACGGCAGGCCAGGCACGCGAGACTGTTTCCCTGGATTTTTTTGGCGGTTACCGGTTGTGGCGCGGCGCGGAGTTTCACGCTGATCTGCTGACCTGGCAGGGCTTTGGCCTGCACGGGACTCTCGGCATTGACGACTTTACCAATGGAGAAGCCTATAAAGCCGGGGTGCGTTATCCTCACTCAGCCATCGCCCGCTTTTTCATCCGCCAGACCATTGGCTTTGGCGGCGAGAAAGAGTCCGTGCCGGATGACCAGCTCACACTTGCCGGAGATCAGCGGAGTTCTCGGCTCACATTTACCGCCGGTCGATACAGCGTAAAGGACATCTTTGACAACAACGCATACGCCAATGACCCGCGTACGCAGTTTATGAATTGGGCCTTTGTTGCCAACGCTGCCTGGGATTATCCTGCCGACGCCTTGGGATACACGACCGGAATCGCCATTGAATTGCAGAGGCCGAAGTGGGCCTTGCGGTATGGATTCTTCCAGTTAACGAAACACCCGAACGGCTTTACCGCCGAAGATCAGTTTCTGGTGTGGCCCGGTGAAAGCTCTGCCGGCGACGGAAGGTTTTTTCACGATTGGGGGATGGTTGCCGAGAGTGAACGTCGATTCACGATCGCGGGCCATCCGGGAGTGGTCCGGCCCCTGGCTTATCTGAATCAGGGGGAATTCGGCAGTTACAAGGCCGCGCTCTCGGTTCCGGGAGCGGATATCTCCCTGACTCACGCCAGCCGTCATTCGTTTGGCTTCGGCCTCAACCTGGAGCAAGAGATCACGAAGAACATCGGCGTCTTCTCTCGCTTGGGATGGAACGACGGCCACAACCAGGCCTGGTTGTATACCGACATCGATCACATGGGCTCACTTGGCCTTAGCGTCAAAGGGGATGCCTGGCGCCACTCCCGCGATGTGGCCGGGCTGGCCGTGGTGTTGAGCGGCATTACTAAAGTGAACCAGCAATACCTTGAGGCCGGCGGCACTGGGATTCTGGACGGCGACGGCAACCTGAACTACGGCAAAGAACGATTGTTGGAAACCTACTACGATCACGGATTTCGCCGCCAGATTCATTGGAGCCTGGATTACCAATTCGTGGCCAATCCGGCCTTCAATCGGGACCGCGGTCCGGTTTCAGTCTTCGCCACGCGCATCCATTGGGAGTTCTGACAAGAATCAAGCGTGAACCAGTTGGTCGGTGCTCCAGCCTGATGCACGGCGACTGGGCGAAGTCCGGTGGGGGACTAGAACGAGAGCGCTCCAACCGGGCCGGCGTGATTGGACGGCGCGGATAACGCGCTGCGAAGCAGGGACGGGCTTGGCGTGTAACTTGGAATCATGATCTTTAAAAGCATCAGCAGGCGGCCGAGGTCTTGATGATCGCTGATCTGGCGCAGATCGAGCAGATACTCTCTCAATTGCTCGGCATCGATGCGAGCCGGGCTGATATAACTTCTGATTTGCTGGTGCGCGGTGGCAACCAGGGATTCACTTTGCAGATTGAGTTCTTCAAAGAGCTTTTCGCCGGGTCGCAAGCCAGTGAATTGAATTTTGATCTTCCGGTCAGGCTGAAGCCCTGTAAGCAGAATAAGATCTCTCGCCAAATCCACGATTTTTACAGGCTCCCCCATATCGAGGACCAGCACCTCTCCGCCTTGGCCGATGGAGAAGGCCTGCAAGACAAGCTGCGCGGCTTCGGAGATGGTCATGAAGTAGCGGCGCATCTCCGGGTGAGTGACGGTGACCGGGCCACCTGCCGCAATCTGCTCCTTGAAGATCGGCACCACGCTTCCGCTGCTGCTGAGCACATTGCCAAAGCGCACCGCGACAAACTTTGTTGCGCTCTCCTGTTGGAGCGCGCGAATCACCAACTCCGCTACGCGCTTGGACGCGCCCATCATGCTGGCCGGCCGTACTGCCTTGTCGGTGGAGATCAGCACAAACTCGCGGACACCATGGTTGATCGCGGCCTGGGCAAGATTCCATGTGCCGAAGATATTGTTCTCGACCGCCGCAAAGACGTGCTGCTCCATCATCGGGACGTGCTTGTAGGCTGCTGCGTGAAAGATACAGGAGGGCTGATGGCGACCGAGGACGCGGCGCAGTGTTTCAGGATGCGTGATGGAACCAATCTCGGCGTGAAAGGCCAATTGAGGGAAGCTCTGGCGCAACTCCCGTTCAATCTCGAAGAGGGGCGTCTCCGCGTTATCAAAGCCGATCAGGGCCTTGGGGTTGAAGCAGGCGATCTGGCGGCAGATCTCCGCGCCAATCGACCCCGCCGCGCCAGTCACCAAGATCACCTCGCCCTGGATGCGCGCTCGAATCCCTTCCTGATCTAGATGGAGCTGCTTACGGCCCAGCAAATCTTCCAGGGCAACATCCCGGAGCTGCTGGCCCGCGCCGGGCGCGATTTTGATTTCAACTCCGGCCTCGATGGCAAGTTGCAGAATGCGAACCATCTGCGGCCCGGTGGCGCTGGGGATCGCAATCAGCACTCTTTGGATGCTGTGTTTGCGCGCCAGGTAGGCCAGATCATCGCCGTCGCCCAGCACGCGCTTTCCGTGCAGAATCAGGCGGCTCTTTGCGGGATCATCATCGATCAGGCCGATCACGTCGCGCATCTGTGAATCGATTTGGCTTAGCTCCGCAAGCAGCGCCCGCCCCGCCGATCCCGCCCCGTAAATGAGAGTCCTGATTCGCTCGCCACTCACCTTGTGCTTGACGAGTGAAGCGAACCAATCCAAAAAAGGAAAGGCCATTGCGCGAAGGATAAGTCTCGTGCGGCTCTCGTTTCCGGAAGATGATAGAGGAGGCATCAGCTATTCACTAGTATAAAATCCTGCCTCGGATATTTGAGCTTTCTCTAGTGACTATCTGATGAGTTTGTTGTGCTTTGCTCCAATGATGCGTCAATCTGCAGGCATAGGCCAAGCCTACGCAATCGCATCCACCGGGAATCCCAGGCGCTTCCACTCGTCGTAGCCGCCGCGCAGGGGGCGTACGCGGTCGATGCCCAGTTTGTGCAGGGTCATGGCGGTTTTGGCGGCGGTGGCTTCGCTGGGGCAACTGCAGAAGAGAATGATGTCGCGGTCGCGGGGGATCTCCTGGTGGCGGGCGGTCAGATCATCAGGAGCAAAATGAATGGCGCCGGGCAGCGTGAAGGGATCCGGTTCCACCTCCAGCGGATGGCGCAGGTCCACGATGTAGACTTGCTCGCCTGCGTCGAGCTGCTGCTTGAGCTCCTCCGGCTCCAAACGGGCGGCAATCAGCTTTTTGATGACCATGCGGCGGCGGATGATGCGGCCAATGAAGAAGCCAAGAATACCCAGGACGAGCAAAGCACCGGAGAAGCGGCCCACCCAATCCATCACGCCGGGATTGCGGCGGATGAGATCACCAAAGATGCGGCCTGTCACAAGCAGCGCGCTCAACCAGGTCGTGGCGCCGATGAGGTCGAAAAGAAAGAACCTGCCATAAGACATCCCATTCAGACCGGCTACGGGTGGCGCCAGCGTGGCCAATCCGGGAACGAACTTGGCGATCATAATGGTGATGGCGCGGCGGCGGCCAAAGGAGTTTTGGGTGCGGCGCACGCAGATTGCCGGTTCCAGCGAAAGTTTGCAGAGGATGCGCAGAACGTGATGCCCGTAGCGGCGTCCGATGAAGAACCACGTACTGTCAGCGATGAGCGAAGCTGCCAGTCCAGCCAGCAAGGCAAAGAGGAAGTTGATTTCGTGCGCGGCGGAGAGCGCTCCCGCCGCAAGCAAAACGGGCGTAGCAGGCAACGGAATTCCCAACTGCTCCACCAGTATCCAGGCAAAGAGCAAGGCGTACCCGTAGAGGAGCAGGATGTGTTCCGGCAATGCCATGTTTGAGAATCCGATCATCGATTGAGGAAAGTCAGACTCACCCTCATTCTCCCAAAGGAGGTTGAGAATTCAGGCGCTCTCCTCTCATCAGATGATGCATGGAGAGGATTGGCTTCAGAACACCATTTCTCGCCGAAAAAACAATGGCCGCCCGTAGGCAGCCATTGGTGATAAATGTAGGATGCGGGCACTCTACGGCTGCGCCTGCTGGATGGGTGTTGAGGGAACGGAGGCCGAATCCTGCTGGCCTTTGACGGCGAACCAGTTGTGATCCCAAAGGTTCTTGTAGAACTCTCCGGTCAATTCCGCCGCGCGGGGGCCGAAGGTGGGGCGTCCGCCTTCGAGGAAGAAGACAGTCACCAGGCTGCCCTGCGGCGAATCAGAGTACGAAGCGAACCAGCCGAAACGTGTGCCTTTATCGGAGCAGGTTCCGGTCTTGCCGAAGACGGGCAGTTCATTGAAGTTGGCGCGCAGGCGGCGGGCGGTTCCGTACTCGACCGCGCCAGCCATGCCGTCCTCGATGTCAGGAACGTAGCGGGCGATGTCCAGTGTGCGTTTGACCTTGGGTGTGAGTTGGGCGGCCTCTTCAGGGCTGTTGGGGTGCTGGAGGTAATAGAGCGTTCCGCCATTGGCAATGGCAGCGACGAAGGCGCCGAGCTGCAGCGGGGTGAGCGAAACACCCTGACCGAAGCTGCACATACGGCCTACGCCACCCTCGGCGGCGGGCAGTTCCTGATCGGGATAGACGCCAAGTTGCTCGCCTTCAATGTTATAGCCAGCCAGCTCGCCCAAGCCAAACTGGTTGGCGTAGTGGCGGACGCGTTCAAATCCCAACTGACGGCCCAGCTCCTCGAAGTAGAGGTTGTTGCTTTTGGCTAGCGCTTGAGTCATATTCATGCGGAAGCCAGCCAACTGGACGGGGGTGTCGCGAGTAACCAGCCCCTCAGAGAGCGCGGCCATGGCGACGGTAAGCTTGATGGTGGAGCAGGGTTCAGCACCGGGCGAGAGGGCCAGCTTCTGATTGACCATGGCCAAAATGCGCCCATTGGCGGGGTCTATGACTACGGCGGTGCCGTTCATGTCGCCCAGCGCGTCGATGGCCGCTTGACGAACGACAGGGTCTTCACCGGCTGTAACGTCACCGGCCAGGAGATCCCCATTGGCAAAGGAACTGGCGGTGAAGCGCTCATAGTAGTGATGATGCCGGGCTGAGATGCGGGCGCTGGCTCTAACCCTGCCGCGTGCGGTCAGGTGGGCCTGCTCTTTGGCAGGCGCGGCTTTATGCGCGGCGCGGGTGGATGCGGTCCGCGGCGCAAGTTTGGAAACGGCGGAGTGATGAGCCACAGCCAGATGCTTTTCGGTCACCCGGATACGATGCCGCGCCGGCGGCGCGTCCAATGCGGCAGCCACCGTGGCACAAGCGCCCAAGCAGATCAGGATCAATGCAATTGCCCGTACGCGGGAAAGGTTCATCAACCAGTTTCCTCTCTATCCTCGGAGTTCGGTTTGCCGTGCACTTAGCTTTGCTGAAATACGCTCTTGCTGTTTATCGGCCAACTTGCGGTCCGCGATCAATTCTGCTCATCTTTCCTCTACCATACCTGAAACAGCGCCGAAATGCTTTGAGTTTCTCAATGACTTCAACTTTGCGGCGTAACCATGGCATAAACTCTGGTTCCGTTTCCAGATCAAGATTGCTGCGGGGGCTAAAGACTAACGTTTGTTTTGTTCATACGACACGATAACCTCATCTTCTTTAACCCCCTTACGCGGTAGAAGTCGCGCTCTCTCAATCCAAAGCTGATCCTCAAAAGCCCAGCCGCCGCAAAAAGGTTGGCTTGTCAATATCCGGCTGCGTGCTTTCATTGGTTTCGTTGTAGGTTGTCTGCGCCGGTGCAGGGCGCAACGGTTCCGGTGCCGGCGGAAGATGATCGTCGCGCTGGTACTCGGAGGCGTATTCCTCGCCCCGCGTGTAAGCCGGCTCCTCGGACAGTTCAGCAAACTTCGGTCGATAGGCTGGAACCACAGGCTCCGGCTCTTCAACCTGAAAGGTTCTTTCCGGCTCAACCGCTTCCGGCACAGAGCGCTCTGGGGCGACTTCCGCCGCGGAGGAAGAATAATACGTCGGCTCGTCAATCTCTTCCTGCGCGGCCAATTCATCCTGCGCTTCTTCCGGTTCTTCTTCCTGCGAGAGGAAGCGCGGCGGCGCGGCGGGGGCTGGAATCGGCTCCGGTTCCGGCTCACGCAGCCAGCTAACGGGTTCATTCTGCGGGGCCGGGGCCGGAGGAACAGATACTTGCGGCTCAGAAACGGGCGCGGAGGAGACCAGCGGGACCGAGGCAATCGGCTCGGAGTCTTCAGGATAAGAGATGACCGGCGTTTCAGCCACGTCCAAAAGCCGCTTGCGCCGCTCCTGATTCTGATCGCGGAAGCCGGTGGCTATGACGGTGATCTTTACGTCTTCGCCCATCGATTCATCGAGGACCGCTCCGAAGATGATGTTGGCGTCCTCGTGCGCGGCGGATTGAATCAGCGACGAGGCTTCGTTGACCTCGGAGAGCTTGAGCGTGCTGGAGCCAGTAATGTTGATGAGGATGCCGCGCGCGCCGTCGATGGCGCCGGCTTCAAGCAGCGGCGAGGCCATGGCCGCCTGCGCCGCCTCCCGCGCCCGGTTGTTGCCGGAGCGGACGGCCGTTCCCATCACGGCATGGCCCATGCCGGCCATGGTGGTTTTCACGTCAGCAAAGTCGCGGTTGATGATGCCGGGAATGGTGATGATGTCGCTGATGCCCTGCACGCCCTGGCGGAGCACGTCGTCGGCGATGCGGAAGCTCTCAAAGAAGCCGGCGTCTTTGGCCACGGCCAGCAGCTTCTCGTTGGGAATCACGATCATGGTATCGACGCTCTCCAGCAGCTCACTGAGTCCCTGCTCGGCCTGACGCTGGCGGCGCTTGCCCTCAAAGCCAAAGGGGCAGGTGATGACGGCGACCGTCAGAATACCCATTTCACTGGCCAGCGAAGCGATCACCGGCGCGGCTCCCGTGCCCGTGCCGCCGCCCAGTCCAGCGGTGACAAAGACCATATCCGCGCCTTCCAGCGCCTCGATGATCTTTTCCGAATCTTCCAGAGCCGCGCGGCGGCCCACATCGGGATTGGCCCCCGCACCCAGGCCGGAGGTAAGCCGCACGCCCAACTGCAACTTGACCGGTGCCTGGGAGGCCTTCAGCGCTTGCACATCGGTATTGGCGGCGATGAACTCGACGCCCTCCATGTGAGCCTGAATCATGCGATTGACGGCATTGCCGCCGCCACCGCCCACGCCGATTACCTTGATGCGCGCGCCGCGCATGGGTTCTTCGTGATACTGAATGCGCATCTCTCCACCTTCACTCATTTGCTGATCCATTGGGGCTCCGTCCTCCTGATTCCTATCACATCGAATGATAGCGGTCAAAAACTTCCTGCAAATACGGCGCGTACTTTGGCGGCCAGTGATGGCTTCTCTGCGTCGCGTTTCATACGGGTGCGATTGGCATAAAGAATCATGCCAACCGCCACGGAAAATCCGGGATCAACCAGCTCTGCGGGCATCTGCGAAAGGCGCACAGGCAGCCCGGCGCGCGCCGGAACCCGCAACTGGCTCTCGGTCACTTCCAACATTCCGGGCAGAACCGAACCGCCGCCGGTGAGCACGCAACCTGCTCCCAGCGCATCCAGGACGCCATTCTGACGCAGATTTTCCTTCACAAATTGCATCAGTTCGCAGGCTCGCGCCTCAAGAATCTCAGCGATTCGACGGCGGCGTACAACCCGCGGCTGAGGATACGCGATCTCGATCTCCTCGTGCATGGGCACATCTGTCACTACCACGTTTCCGTAGCGGCGCTTCAGCTCTTCGGCATAGGGCACAGTGGTTTGCATACCCACGGCCAGGTCGTTGGTAAAGTGCTGTCCGCCAATCGCAATAGAGCCGGTATGCACCACCGCGCCTTCAAAAAAGACCACCAGGTCGCTGGAGTGGCAGCCGATGTCCACCAGACAAACGCCCAACTCCCGCTCGTCGGCGGTGAGCGTGGACTCGGCGGCGGCAATTGCCTCCATGATCGTCTCCGTCACTTCAAGGCCGGCGCGGTTGGCGCAGGTCACCGTGCTTTGCAACGCGCTGCCGGAGCAGGTGGCAATGTGCAGGTCCACCTCCAGCCGCTTGCCCACCATGCCCACCGGATCAAAGATGCCGGGTTGTTCGTCGAGGATGAATTGGCGGGGCAGCAAATGCAGAATCTCGCGGTCCGGCGGGCGCTCAACCGCGCGAGCCCGCTCGACCGCGCTGCGCACATCCTCCGCGTCGATCTCCCGCATCCGTCCGCCCAACTCAATGCCGCCGTTCGTATTGAGTCCGCGACTGTGCGGGCCACCCACGCCCACCGCGCAATCGCCAATGTAAAGACCGGAGGTGAACTCTGCCATGTCGAGGGCTGCACGCACTGCTTTGGCCGCCGGGCCCAGCTCCGCGATCAGTCCTTTGCGCATACCTGCCGAAGGAGCCACGCCATGTCCGCAATAGCGCAGGTTGTTTTCCACCAACTCTGCCGCCAGCACGCGGGTTGAACTGCTGCCAACGTCCAACGCTACGATCAAATTGTCCTGTCTCTGGCTCATCTCACTCACTTCTTTTCGCTTACTGCCCCATTCCGGCTGACGGCGCCGGATGGCTGGCTGCTATGCTTCTCTGTTTGCTGGGATGCTGCGCAGTTTTTTTGACAGCCGCGCGCTTCATCACCCTTGCCTTGGCTTTGGTAGATTTAAGGGGGGGCTTTGCTTTCTTGGAGAGTCTACCCGTCGTGGGATGCCCCACCTTCGCGACGCTTTTGGTTTTGTTGCCAGGGTGGGATTCCATAACCGGGTGGCCCACTGCTGAGACGTCTTTGTCTTTGTCGCCGGGGTGAGAATCAGCGGCATTCTTCGCCGTGGGCGCGTTCTCTTCAACCGCCACAGCCTGTGCCGCATTGGTTCCCTCCGGCATCGACAGCACAGCCCGCTGCTCAATGCGCAGATCCACTGAAACAAGATCAGGATGCTGCTGACGCCACTCGGCAATTTTCTGCTTATAAATCAGATACCGCTCCAGAAACCTCTCCTGGCCAATCACTAGAAGTGTTGGATCATCCTGCATCCTGATGCGCAGAACTTCGGGGTCGCTCAGGTCCACATCCGAGATCTGGTTGGAGATCTTTTGCCCGCCGGAGTCCAGTTCCGAAAGAAGGCGCTGGTAAACCGCCATCCGCGCCCTGCGCGCGTCCAGCGAATCACCGGCGTTGATGCCCGAAACCACCGGGAACGAGTAGTGGCGCTGGGACATCATGGCCGCCGGCATGGTGAGCAGCACTCCATCCGCGTCCACCAAGCCGGTCAGCCCGTTCGGCTGAAGCGCAAAGGCCACCGGCTGCCGCTCCACAATCGAGACGCGAATCTGATCCGGCAACAGGCGCATCACCGATGCCCGCTCCACCCACGGCAGTTGTTCCAGTTGCCTGCGCCGCTCGCTGAGCGGGACATAGAAGATATTGCGGCCAATGTCCTCACCGAAGACCGGCAACATCTCGGACCTGCTGACCTCGGTGAGGCCGGAGGCCTCAATATTTCCGGTCCCGGCAATGCGGAAGCGCGGGTCGCGGTCGATGTAATTTTTTAGAAGGTAGGCCGAGGCGGCGCATCCGGTCAATACCGTCAGCGTTGCCAACGCCAGAAGCGTACGCCCTGCCGAAGTCGCCGGACGCCACCATGGATTCCGCGGACGCTCGAATCGGTTCCCCGCAGAGCGGGACCGCTCCTTGCGCTCCTCGCCGGGCAGTGACGCATCTTCGACTGGAGGAATGCTCTCAGATGGAGGGGCAGAGGGCGTACGGCCAGCGGAAGGCGCACTTCGTCTGGCGCGCCGCGCGAGAGGTTCCGCGGGCGGTTCATCTTCCCAAACCTGGGAACGGGTCCGGTTGCTGCTGGTAAGTGTCGTCACGCCCGAGCAAGGTCGTGAGAGTCGCCAAATACCACTATAGCCTCCCGCGCGTCGGGTTTTTCCTCAACCGGCGTGGAGGAACCAGTAACGTTACGGGGGGTCGTGTTTTGAGACAGTTGGCGGCTCGTGCTTGTCTGTCTGGAATGGCGCGCGGATCAACGGCGCATTGCTAGGATGAACCATGCGACTGGTAGCTAATATCACCGGGAGATCCCCCGGCTCTGCGTGTGGCAGTAGCAGTTTGACGTTTACGGGAATCGTTATTGGTTTATTTTTCTCTCATTTGCCCCTCGAAATACGGCCTCAGCACCAATTTGAGGCACCGTCCCTATGGGACTCCGGCGGCCTTTTTTCTGTTCCTTTCCCACCGTTGAAACGGTGGGCTAATCAACCTTGCGCCTACGGCGCGCGCAAGCTGGCGTTGTCCGCTCTGTTGCTTTAGCAATGCACTCATGTTGGCCCCTTTGGGGGGCCACAAACAGTAAAGCCACCGGCTCTGCCGGGGGATATTTACTGCTGAATGAGTTAGGCGCTGTGCTACGACTGCACTCTGCCCAGAAAACCTTTAAGCCCCCAGCGACCGAGAACGGCGGTAAAGAACACGAGCGCGATGAGAATGGCCCACCAGGGCATATGCTCGATGCCGGGAGTGACGGCGGCGCGCAGGCCTTCGCTCATATAGACAATGGGGTTGAAGAGGACGGCGATGGAGAGCCAGCGAATGTTCTGGAAGAGGCCCATCCATGGGTAGTAGACGCAGCCGAGAAAGGTGATGGGCACAACCAGGATGGAGAAAACCAAGCCAATTTGCTTGGGATTGACCGTAGAGCCGATGACCAGGCCGAGAGCGCCGGCCAAAAGGCTGGCGAGCACGAGAACCAGCGCGAGCAGAAACCAACTGGTGATGTGGGCCACGACCGGCTTGGCGGGAATGTAATAGGCCATGGGGATGACCAAAAGAGCGGCGATGATGCTCTGCATGGCGGAGAAGCAGACTTTTTCAAGAGCGACGGCCCAAAGCGGCAACGGGCACATGACACGGTCGTCAATCTCGCGGGTGATGCCGAACTCGCTGGAGAGCGGCAGGGCCACGGCGGCGATGCCGGAGAACATAATGGCCACGGCCATCAGTCCAGGCAGCAGGATGGTGCCGAAGTCCACGCCGCCGGCAATGGCCATGGGGTTGCCGGTGCTCATGCGCGGCAGAATGAAGGTGAAGACGAAGAGAAAGAGGAGCGGCTGCATTCCCACGCGCAGCAGAAAGGGCAGGAACTCGCGGGTGAGTACGCGCAGATCGCGGAGAAAAAGGCCGATAAACGCTTGAAAAAAGATAGCCGGACGGAGATGGCTGATCCCTGTTCCCTGATCCCTGTTCCCTGCATTTATGTTATTCACGCAGATCCCTCCCGGTCAGTTGGATAAAGACGGTCTCCAGGCTTGGTTCGGTGATCTGCAAGTCGCGCAGGCCATAAGGGGCGGCTGCCTGGACCAGATCGGAAAGCAGGCCGTCGGCGCTGACGGCTAGAACGCGCAGGCCGTCAGAAGTGGCTTCGGCGTTGGTGACGCCGGGATGCGCTCGAAGACTGGCCAGCAACGGGTCGAGCGACGCGCGCGATTTGAGCTTGAGGTCAAAAAGGGTGTGCGCGCCAAAGGTGGATTTGAGCTTCTCCGGCGAGCCGAGAGCCAGGATGCGGCCATGGTCGAGGATGGCCAGACGGTCACTGAGTTGGTCGGCCTCCTCCATATAGTGGGTAGTGAGCAAGACAGTGATGCCTTCCTTGTGCAGTTCCTGAACGGCTGACCACATGGCCATGCGGCTCTGCGGATCAAGGCCGGCGCTGGGTTCATCAAGGAATAGAACGGCAGGGCGGTGCGCGATGGCGCGGGCAATTTGAACGCGTTGCGCAAGGCCGCCGGAGAGTTGCGCCGGATAGACGGATTTGCGCTCGGTGAGCATGAACTGGGTAAGGAGGTCGAGAGAACGGGATTTGGCTGTGCTGTGCGAGAAGCCGAAGTAGCGGCAGTGGAAGTATAGGTTCTCGTAAACCGTGAGTGAGCGGTCGAGGGTGTTGAATTGGGGAACGACACCGATCATGCGGCGGGCGTGAGCGGGATGTTGGACGACGTCGATGCCGTTGATGCGAATCGTGCCACTCGTGGGAAGAGTGCGCGTTGTTGCGATCGAGATGGTGGTGGTCTTGCCTGCGCCGTTGGGGCCGAGGAGGCCAAAGATTTCGCCCTGCTCCAGCTCCAGGTCAAGGCCGTCGACGGCCGTAACGGGGAGCTTGGACGGGTAGATTTTGGTCAGATTTTGAATTTCGACAATCAAGCAGTTCACCAGGCAGAGGGAAGGGAAGCAAGTTCTCATCCAGAATATCGTATTGAGGTGAGCAAACCGTAGCTGGTTCACGCGGCTTGTCGGTCGTTTGGCAGGGTTGAAGGACTCTGGAAAGAGGCCCGCGCCTGTGCCGCGGAAGAGAATTTTGGTCGCAGCGGCTTATGGGTCTCTTCCAGTTGGTGAGGTGCGGGGGCACTCTGAGGGGAATTGCGCAGGCAAAGTGAAGAGCGGCAATCCAAAAGGACACTGTAATCGGTTGAATTTGGAGAGCTTGCCACTCGATTGAGATTCCAAGTAAGTTTACAGATAAGTAAACAGGATGAAAGACAAGCGATATCACGGTTAAGTCAATCAACTGCATTTACTTGTCGAACGCTATACGTGATGCAGATCACATTTAACCAAAGAAAATCGAGATTGGTGATTGAAGTCGATTTTACTGTTAAGGCAATACGATTACTCGGTAACCTATGCGGGTTACCAAAATACGGCTCTTTGGAATGAATCGTTTAAGAGAAATTCACTTGCATATCGAATCACAGACTGAATAGAATCTCCTCTCAATTGAACTTTTTCTGCGGTCCGGCAGACTTCCCCGTCTGTTCGCTTTCAGTCGTGTGGAGTATCGCCTGATCCTTTCTCTTGGATGAAACCGCCTTAGTTCCTGTTTTTTTGGAAGCCGGTGAGTGCCAAGGCCGGGAATGAATCAACGCATCGGGTGGTCGGTAGCCCGAACAGGCAAAGAAAAGGCGAATAAAACGAATAACCCTCATCCGAAACGTTGAAGCAAAGAAAAAAGTTAGCAGAAGCTGAAACGGTCTGTCACATTTTTGCGCTATCTAAGCGTCGGCAATTAGTTGCTGTGATTGGCATCACTTTGCTGGAATTGGTAATAAGTGTTTGAAAAGGCCTCAAGTCATGTTGGAGGAACGGTCATGTTGAATTTTGGAGAAAAACTCATGCGAAAGCTGAATCATGTGGTTCTAGTGTCGTTGACGGCGATCTTCTGCCTGATGTTCACAGCTGTTGGGTTCGCGCAGACTACGGTCTCGACCGCGTCTGTGGACTTTTACAACGCGGTGGTGAACACGGTCAGCCCTGCCAAGGTTGTCTCGGTCAAGAACACAGGGGCGTCCTCCATCAACATCAGCAACCTGACGGTGACTGCAGGAACTCCGTATGCCATCAGTTCTTCTTCGACATGCTCCTCCACGTTGGCGGCCGGGGCCAGTTGCAATATAAAACTGACACTCAGTGCCACCACGCTTGGCCCTCAACCGGCGGGCACACTGACCATTACGACCACTGCGCCCAATTCACCCCAGATGGTGTCGCTGGCTGCGAATGTTGTTGAGCCGACTGCGCTTTCAGTGACTTCGGTCGCATTTGGCAATGTGTCGGTGAATACCACCAGCGCTGTAAAGACTGTAACTTTATATAACTATCAACTGACGCCAATCACCATCTCGCCGCTCAGCGTTGCGGCTCCTTACGCGATCAGTGGAGGAACGTGCGGCAGCTTGCTTGGGGCCAGTTCCAGTTGCACAATTCAAATTACACTTACGCCGACGGTGGCGGGAGCGGTTGCCAGCAATTCACTGACGGTTCTGACCAATGCCCCCAACAGCCCGCTTACAGTGCCGTTGAGTGGAGCAGGCGTGAATCCAACCGGAGTTTCGCCGACGTCGATTAATTTCGGTGGCGTGGTGGTTGGCCAGGCCAGTCCCATCAGGATAGTAACCCTCACAAACTACCAGTCCACTCCTGTTTCTATCTCATCTCTCGCGGTGGGCTCTGGCACACCGTATTCGATCAGTTCGTCCTCGACGTGCTTGAATCCGACACTGGCCGCGGGAGCCAGTTGCACGGTTGGATTGACACTCAATCCCGTTGCAACGGGCCCTCAACCTGCGGGGGCGTTGACCATTACGACTAACGCCGCCAACAGTCCGCTGACGGTGACGCTGTCAGGGACAGGTGTCGTCCCGGTGAGAGTTTCGCCATCGGGCTTGAGTTTTGGCAATCAGGTGGTGGGCAGCACCAGCGCGCCCTTGGCCATAACGCTGACAAACAGCCAACCCTCCAACCTGAGCATCACGGAAGCACTCTTCGGTGGACCGTTTGTTCTGGACACCAGCGCTGTGACCACTTGCCCCATCTCCGGTGGAACGGTCAATGGAACACTGCCCTCTATGACAAGCTGCGTGATAGGCGTCGACTTCAAACCGACGGCCTTGGGCGCTACGTCAAGCGGACAATTTACTTTGATTGACAGCGCAACCAACAGTCCGCAGACAGTGCCGCTGTCTGGCGTGGGAATTGCGGCTGTTGCTGCGATGCCAAGTTCAGTCAACTTCGGCTATGTCGCGGTGAACACCACGAGTGCGGCCAAGACAATCGTAGTGACCAATAATCAGGCCGTGAATCTGGACTTCTCTTCCATCAGCGCGCCAACTCCTTATGCTGTTGTTGCCGGTTCCACAACCTGTGTGGTTGGTTCGCCGGTGATACCCGGCGGCAGTTGCGTTATCAATGTTACTTACAGTCCCACCACGCTTGGTTTGGCCGCAGCCAGCGCTCTGACGATCGTGGACGATGCGTCCACGAGCCCGCAGCTTGTCACTTTGCTCGGCGGCGGAAGCGCGCCAGTGACGCTAAGTCCGGCGGGGTTGAACTTTGGCCAAGTGGTTTTGAACATCGCCTCGGTCAAGAGCCTGACTCTGACCAACAGCCAGAGCGTTCCGCTCGTCATCTCATCGATCACCGGCTATCCGGCGGGTTACTCGCTGAGCAACTCCGGAACTACGTGCCAGTTTGCGCCCAATTCCATTCCGGCGGGTGGCAGTTGCGTGATTCAACTGAGCCTGACGGCTACGGTTGCGGGTCCGCAGACGGGAGTGATCAGCATCAACGATAATGCTCCAACTTCCCCGCAGATATTTGGAGTGAACGCAAATGCAGTTGCGCCATTGACGGCCTCGCCGGCAACGCTGAGCTTTACCGGCCAGTCGGTGGCAACCACCAGCGCGCCCCAGACGATCACACTGACCAATCAGGAGAGCACGCCGCTGGCGATCACGGCGGCTACATTAACCGGGGCCAATAGCAGTGACTTTGCGATTTCATCGACTACCTGCCCATTCTCTCCGGGAACAATTGCCCCTGGCGGGCAATGCACGGTGTCGGTGACATTTACACCAAGCGGGGCGGGAACCAGATCAGCCACGCTGAATATCAACGACCCGACGCCGATTCCACTGACCGGTATCGGCAACGCGCCAGTGACGGTGTTGCCGGGACTGCTCACTTTTACAGCTCCCGTGGGGACCACCAGCACCTATCAAACGGTGACCATCAAGAATGCCGGCACAAGTTCAGTGCAGTTCAATGTCCTCCAGTTGAGTGGGCCCTTTGTCCAGACATCGACAAGCTGCGGAACGCTTCCCTTTACGCTGGCTGGAGGCGCGTCGTGCGCCGTGACGTTGAGCTTCAATCCGTTGGTGGGTGGCGTGGGCGACGGCCAGCTTCAGGTTTACGATACGGCTGTGACTAGCCCGCAGGTGATTAACCTGACCGGCAATGGAACCTTGCCGCTGACAATTTCGCCAACCTGGCTTGGTTTTAGCGGTCAGTTGGTGGGTAGTTTCAGCACCGCCAAGACTGTGGTGCTTACGAATCATGAAAATAAATCGGAGACGTTTTCGCTAACTCCGGCGGGCGACTTCCAGGCCAGCAGCAACTGCCCCATGGGTGTTATTAATGCGAATTCCAATTGCAATATATCGGTCGTATTTAATCCCAGCGCGACCGGGACGCGGAACGGCTCGGTGACGGTGACGGATTCGGCGGCCGGCGGTTCTCCGCTGGTTCTGTCGACAACCGGTTCGGGTACGGCAACCAATCCGGCGGCGGCAATTGCGGTGATCTCGCCGGGAGCGGGCGGAGCCGGCACCACCGTGAATGTAGTCATCACGGGCAATGGCTGGACGAATTTCAATACCTTGTCTTCGATTCAAGTTCTGGATCAGGATAGTCAGGCAAATCCCGCTGACATCGTGGCGACGATTCCGAATCCAGCCTTGACGACACCCAACACCATTCATGCCCAATTTGTGATTACCGGCGGTTCGGGCGTGGTATATGGAGCGCGCTACGTCAAAATCAAGACCCCGCTTTCAGGTGGTGGCACGGAATATGCGTCGCTGAATTCGGCCTTCACTATTACCGATCCAAGCAATGCGCATATCATCACAACGGTCACGCCGGCCAATGTGATTCAGGGCCAGACGCAGAATGTGGATTTGACCGCCACGGGCACGCACTTTGTTCAGGGCGTTACCTATGCCAACTTTGGCGATGGAGTCACCGTCAACACGCTGGCCATTGATCCGGGCGGCTTGATTGCGCACGCGAACATCACCGTCAGCAACACCACGCCTGTCGGCAATCGCACAATCACGCTTGTGACCGGTGGCGAGTTTGCCACCTCCAGCCCAACGGCATTCTACATTGGCCCGAACAGCGCGACCTTCACGGCTCTGACGCTCTACTCGACCGCGACATCCAGCTGCACGTCTGCGCCGGTTGTGGAGCCGCAGGGATGGAGCGGCGCCGTCTGCTTGACGGCCACCGGGACTCACTTCCTGCAGAATGCAACTGGCGTTGCGTTTACAGGCGGCATTCTCACAGGCAATGTTCAAGTGACCAGCCCATTGACGGCAATTGCGCAGATTGCAATTCAGGCCGGTGCAACGATCGGCCTGCAGAACGCGACAGTTTCCACTGGCGGCGAGATTGCTTCGCTCACCGGCGCATTGACGGTTACCGGAGCGACGCCATATCTGGTTTCTGTTACGCCGAATGCCGCGCAACAGGGGACCTCGCCGACCGTGGTGATTAACGCCAACAGTTACATGAATTTTGTGAGCGGACAAGTCTCGGCGACCTTTGACGGCAATATCACTTCGCCGGCGGTCAACGTAGTCACACCGACTCAGGTCTCGATTCCGATCAGCATCAGCAACAACGCCAATGTGGGCAGCATTACGGCGAATCTGATCGTTGGGCCAGCGGGCAGCACCACTCTGTATCCATTTACATTTACCGTAACGCCGTCGAACGCGGCCATCACCAGCGTGACGCCGAGTTGCGTTCCGCAGGGCGGGCAGTTGACGCTGAATGTGGGCGCTATCAACACCAACTGGGTGCAGGGCACAACGACTGCGAACTTCTACCCAGTTCCGGTTCCCGCGCCGAGTTTTGACGAAGTCACGATCAATAGCCCAACCAGCGCGTCGCTGGCTGTTGCGGTTCCCACCAACACGCCTCCAGGACCGTATGGATTCTATGTGTCCACCGGCGGGCAGGTGGTGAGTGCTTCGATCAACGTGTGCGCCGCGACGCCAACTTTGACGATGAGTCCGGCCAATGGATTGCTTCCCTCCGGTTCGGCCGTCAACAGCTTTACGGTAAACTTTACCGGCCAATTTACGCACTTTGCGAATGGCGCCACCAATCCGGTGGTCAGCGGCGAGGGCGTAACGCTGACGGGCTTCAACGTTACTGGCACGACCAGCGCGACCGCGACGATCAATATTGTTGGAGTCACCAATGGGACTCAAACAGCGACCGGACCGCGGAAGGTTACGTTCACCACGAACGGCGAGATTGTCTCCACCTACTTTAACGTCACGCAGACGCCGGTTGGGATCATTAACATTTCGCCTTATCAGGCGCCGCAGAACACTACGACGACGGTAGAAATCACCGGCCTGAATACGCACTTCAACCCCAACACAACTCAAGTTCTGTTTGGGCCTCAGATTACGGTCAACAACGCTTCTCTGAATGTGTTGGACGCGACCCATCTGACAGTGAGCGTTACTACGAATTATGTGGATGGCGTTTTGCTGCCTACTCCTTATGGCTGGCAGAATGTTTACGTTAACAGCGCGACCGGAACGGGCTATACAACGGCTGCCGGCGTGCCCACGACGACCAACGGGGCGGGCAGCGGAGCCGTGATTTCAATTACAGCTTCCAACGGCAATCTGACCTCCTGCACAGCGACAACTCCGGGCAGCGGCTACATCGTTGGCGATTATGTTTACCCGACGCAATCTGGAGCCACGGGCAGCGCTTGCCTGGTGACGGCGGTGAGCGGATCAGGCGTGGCGACTTTAACGTCCAGCACCGAGCAGGTGATGGGTGGCTTCCTGGTAGATTCTCCGGCGCTGCCTTCGATTGTGAGCGTGGTTCCCAATAATGCTCCGCAGGGCGGAACGTTGACCGGCGTTGTAATTACCGGCAATCTGACGCATTGGGACAACACGACGGAAGCGATTCTTGGCGCGGGTGTGACGGTATCGAATTTGAATGTCACCAGTCCGACGACGGCCACGGCAGACCTTTCAGTCAGTCCGACCGCCCCGGTGGGTGGCAACAGCGTGATCATGATTACCGGAGCGATTGGGCAGCAGCAGATTGTCAGCGGCAGCGGCTTCAGCGTGACTCCAAACGCGGCGACAATCTCCATCGTATCGCCGGTTGGTTGCAATGCCAACGCCATCACGATTGCGGATCTCTGCGGCGTAAATAATGGAAGCGGAACTCCGTATGTGGTGACGCAACTGCAAACGGCAACCTTAAATGTGGTTGGTGTGGGCACGCATTGGCTACAGGGCGAGACTGTTTTCAGCTTTGGCACGGGCGTAGTCACTGACGCACTGGTAGTCACAGACAGTACCCACGCGCAGGTTCAGATCACCGTGTTGTCCACCTCGCCGGTTGGGTATGCTTCGTTGACCACGACCACCGACGGTGAAGTCGTTACGCTGCAACAGGCGATTGACATTGAGGAAGGCTTCCCGGCGCTGCTGGCTACCACGCCAAATGCGGGCGAGCAGGCTAACACCTTCGATATGCAGGTTCTGGGCCGGTTTACCAACTGGGGCCCGACGACGGTTGCGCAGTTCAACAAGGACATCACCGTCAATTCGATCAATGTAATCGATAACGACAACATGATCCTGAATGTGACCGTGAGTCCGTGGGCCTATGTGGATTACGGCACGCCTTGCGGCCATTATCTGACCATCACCACGGGCACGGTGCAGGAGATTGGCGACCAGCCGCCCTCAGGCGTTCCAGCATACTACTTCTGCGTCCAGCAGGGCGGGGAAGAGATCACCAATGTTACGCCGCTTCTGACGCCGCAGGGATCGACCTTGCCGATTACGATCACGGGTCAGTCTACCAACTTTGTGCAGGGCGTGACGCAGGTCAGTTTCAATGACTCAGGCTTTGCCGTGGGCCAGATTACGGTCAACAGTCCCACCAGCCTCACTGTGCCCGTGGCCGTGTCGACCTCGGCAAGCAGCGGCTTCAAGAATGTCACTGTTACAACCTATGGCCAGGTTGCATCGCAACTGTACGGGTTCACGGTAACGCCGAGCGTGGCTACGCTGAATGAGGCCATTCCCAACCAGGCCGAGCAAGGCGCGCCTATCATCACCAGCCCAACTTGCTCGACCCTCCCGACCTGCACGATTCGGCTGATCGGCCAATACTCGCACTTCAGCAGTTTGAGCACGGCCACCTTCGGCGCGGGCATTACGGTGGATGGGATCACTCTGATCAGTCCGACGGAAGTGGATGCGCAAATCAACATAGATCCTATCTCGTATACAGGCGGGCGGCTGGTCACAGTGACGACGCCGGGAGTCTCTTGCGCCTATCAGCCTCCTATTGGGGCGAATGTTACGGGTGTCAGTTATCCGGGTTGCACACCGGGAGTAATGACCGGCACAGGCAGCGAGATTGTTTCCAACAATGTCTTCACCATCATTCAGGGGCCGGCGATTATCAGCCAGGTTTCGCCCAATACAGGGAATGAGGGCCAGGAAGTGGTCTTCAACATTACCGGCGAGGCGACCCACTGGTCGCAGAGCTTTACTCGGTTCTATATCGCCGGCGGAGGTTCTGACCTGACCGTCAACTCCGTAACCATCAACAGCGCCACCAGCGCCACAGTGGATCTGACCATCTCTCCGACAGCCAATCCTGGGCCGCGCTCCATCTATATGGTCACGGACGGCGAAACTCTCACAGACAGCGGTGCTTTTGTGGTGACCGGTGGTGTACCGGTGATCACTTATATCAGCCCCAACAACGGACTGAAGGGGACAACGGGCTTGGGCGTGGATATTTATGGCCTCTACACGCAATGGACCCAGGCGACCACCACCATCAACTTTGGCCCTGGCGTTACAGTGGCCTCATATCAGGTGGACAACAACACCCACATTGAAGCTGTGTTGAACATTGATCCAGCGGCTCAGCAGGGTTATCGCACCGTCACGGCTGCGACGACCGGAATCTCGGGAGCGCCCAACGGCGGCATTCAGGTTCTTACCAGCAACTTCCTGGTGACTGTGCCCGCGCCTCCGCCGACTCCCTATATTTGGTATGAATCACCTTCGTCGGGACTTCCGGGCCAAACCTTCACCATTACCTTCTATGGCGCGTACACGCAATGGGATCCAAATCCGACGCTTGGGACGCAGTTGACTGGCTTTGACAACACTGATCCGTCCACCGGCATTACGATCAACAGCTTCCAGGTGACGGGTCCGACAACGGCTCTGGCCAATATCACGATCGGTCCGAACGCCACTGCATTCACGAGCGATTTGACGCTGACCACCAATACCACCATTCCTCAAGAGGTGGATCACGCCCAGTTCAACGTCGTCATTGCGCAGCCGCGGTTGAGTGTTGTCGATCCAGGATCGGCGATGCAGGGCACGCAAAACCTGACGGTCAACATCATTGGCAGTTACACCTCCTTTGACAGCACGACAACCTTCGACTTTGGCCCCGGAGTCACCGTCAACGGGTCGCCGACGATTATCGGGCCGACGATAGCCTCGCAGAGTATCAGTGTGGCTCAACTGGCTACATTGGGCGGGCGCAGCGTTGTCGCCACCACTGCGGATGTCATTGGCCTTGGCCATACTGTGGGCGGAGGATACCTCTCAGTAACTCCGAGCCTGGCGCAAATTGCCGCGGTCACTCCGAATACTGCCGCTCAGGGAGCTACAGTTGTAGTGGATGTGACCGGGTTGAACACCCATTGGGATGGTTCAACGAACTTCCAGTTTGGCTCTGGAATCGTCGTGGTCAGCCATGTGCCAAACACTCCCACCGATGCAACGCTGAAACTCTACATTCCTCCATATACTTCGGAGGGTCCGACCTGGGCCAGCGCGACGACGCTAGGCGAAGTGGCCAACCTGAACAATGCCTTTGTGGTGCAGGCTGGCACACCGTATCTGCTCTCCAGCGGACCTGGTTCGGAGCCGCAGCAAGGCGCGGCCGTCTTCACCATCCTGAGCCAAGCGACGCAGTGGCTCACCAATCCGCCAGTGGTCTCCTATGGCGATGGTGTTGTGCTGACCAACGTCAACGTCACCAGCAATACTTCGCTGACGGTGGACGGCTACATTCAGCCGACTACCGCGACAGGCTGGCGCAACCTCACGGTTTCCTCCAGCACGCAGACCCTGGGCTTGAATTATGCCCTCTACATTGCACCGGGACCGGCGGTCATCAACAATGTTGTCGCTAACTCCGCTGGGCAGGGCGCCACCCTCAATGTGACCATCAACGGCATCAATACGCATTGGCAGCAGGGCGTTTCTGTACTGAACTTCCCCAATGTCGTCATCAATGGCAATTACACTGTGGTCACCCCGACGCAAATCACCGCCAACATTACGGTGAACGACTCTGCGCCGGCCGGCGAGGAGTCGGTGACGGTGACGACGCTGGGCGAAGTGGCCACCGGAGTCAATGTCTTCGATGTGATTCAGACTCAGCCGGAACTGCTGGGTGTGGTCGCAGCCACGGGCGCATCTGCAGGACTTCATAGTGCGGTTCAGGGTTGGACCGGAACCGTCAATCTGACTGGCGCCTACACGCACTTCACCAATAGCAGCGTTGTCAGCTTCGGATCGGGTATCACCGTCAATACAGTGAGCGCATCCAGCAGTACCTCGTTGCAAGTCAACATCAGCATCTCGCCGACGATTCCGCTGGGCTGGCATACTGTCAGTGTTACCTCACTTGGCGGGTCCGAGGTTGTTTCAGTCACCAATGCCTTCCAAGTCACCGTCGGACCGGCGGCGATTGTTGAGGCGCTCAATCCATACAATGCCCCGCAAAGTTGGACCGGCAACGTGATTGTGGTCGGCAGCCAGACTCATTGGGTGCAAAACGTCACCACGGCCAACTTCGGCCCCTACATCAACATCAACACCGTTACCATCACTGACGCACAGCACGCCACGGTTAACATCACGGTTCAGCCGAATGCGCCGCTGACCTTCTACGATGTTTCCCTCACCACAGTCGGTGAAGTAGCTACTGGTCTCGGTGCCTTTACTGTGACTTCAGGAGCTCCGTCCCTTATTGCCATCAACCCGCCGTTTGGGCACTTGGGAGATGGAGATGCGCCGTACTTTGTTGAGATCACAGGCAGGTACACACACTTTGTTCAAGGAACCAGCGTAGTCAATTTCGGCGCGGGTATCGTAGTCAACTCAATAGTCGTCAACAGTGCGACTGACATTCAAGCCAATATCACCATCAATCCTTCCGGGACGACTGGTTCGCGCACTATCACAGTAACGACTGGAACAGAAGTCGCTTCGATGACCGGCGGATTTACCATTCTGCCGGGCGTTCCGGCACTGACCACGGCAGTTCCCAATAGCGGTCAGGCAGGCCAGACGGTTACAGTCACCGTCAATGGCCAGTTCACCAACTTCCAGCAGGGCTTTACGTCGGTAAGCATTGGCGGATTGCCGGCTCCGACCATCACAACGGTCAATAGCCTCACGCAGGTTCAGGCAACGTTCAATATTCCTTCCAATGCCTCGGTGGGAACCTCGGATATTACTGTAACCACGAACGGAACGCCTCTGACGTTGTCCGGCGGCTTTACGGTCACGCCTGGCACGCCGGTCGTTACCGGAATCAGCCCGAATATCGGCAACCCTGGCCAGACAGCTCTGACCATCAACCTCACCGGCCAGTACACCACCTGGACCGCGGCTTCCACGGTCACCATCGGCACCGTTGCGGATGGCATTACGGTGGTGGGCGCGGCTGGCCCTGGACAGCCCGGCCCGGTGACCTTTAACTCGGCCCATAGCGTCAGCGTCACGGTCAACATCGCTTCAGGCGCCCCGGTTGGCCCAGCCGACGTGACGATTGCTACCGGCGGCTCTTCACAGATCGTAGCCGGCGGCTTCACGGTGCAGGCTGCGGTAATCCCGCCGCCTTCGATCCTCTCGATCAGCCCCGGTATGAACGCCGGCGGCATCCCGATCAACAGCAACTTCTATGTGGTATTCAGCCAGCCGATGAACCTTGCCACATTCACCAACAGCAATATGTCTTTGCGGCTGACCAGCAACCAGAATCAGGGCTGGATTACCATACCCATCGGCATCAGCGGGGACGCCACGGGCCGAATTCTAACCATTACGCCGAGTTCGCCACTGGCTGTCAATTCTCAGTACTATCTCTATCTGTCGAGCGGTATCAAGGACTCGACGGCGGCCGGCAACTCCATCAACAATTACGGTCAATACTTCAACACCGTTTACACCGCTAGCACAGTATCGCCGACGGTGGTTGCATTCAATCCGCCCGCGCTGAGCACAGAGGGCACCAATGTGCCGGTTGAGCTTGAGTTCAGCGTTCCGATGAATCAGGGAACCGACACGGGCATGACCGTCACAGGGCCTGGCGGCGCGGTTGCCGGCAGCTTCTTGTGGAACAGCAATCCATTCGGGAGCTATCCTGCGGGATGGGGACCGGGCACGGTTCTGTACTTCACGCCCACAGCGCCTTTGGCGGCCAGCACCACTTATACAGTGGCATGGGGCGCGCCTCTTGCCGATACGGAGGGCAACGCGGTTACTCCGGGTTCATTTACCTTCACAACCAGCAGCGGCGCGGATACCACGACCAATAGTCCGAGTAGCGATATTGCAAACGGCCAGACTAACGTCGGCACCAATGTTGCACCGAAGATGTTTTATGCCAAGCCGATCAACCCGATCAACATCAACACCGGCACTGTGGCACTTTACAACAGCGACAGCGGCAAGTACATCAACGGTACAGTGACGGTGTCTCCGGATGGCATGAGCGCCACCTTTACTCCGTCTGTTCCGCTGCTACCCAACACGTACTACCGGTTCTGGCAGGGTGGCGGCTACTTTGACGCGGATGGATATACACCGACCAATACCGGAGCGTATCTGAACGGCTGGAACACTTACTTCACCACCGGCAGCGGCACTGATCTGACCGCGCCCAACGTGGCTTCGGTCTCACCGGCCAATAGCGCTACAGCCGTTCCGCTGAACGCGCAGGTCATCGTGAGTTTCAATTCGCCAATCAGTCCTGAAGCGATGAACAACATCATCACGGTTACACCTTCTGGCGGCTCGCCGATCAGCGGCACAACCCAGTTGGCAAGCGATCTGGTGACGCTGTTCTTTGAGCCTTCATCGGTTCTAGCTCCCGGAACGAATTACACAATTTCGGTATCTGGCTATCAGGATGTGGTCGGCAATGTGGGCGCGCCCTTCAGCAGCACCTTCACAACGGCGACATCCATTGCTCCGATCAATGTCTCGACGGGCTTCAACGCCTCCGGGCAACTGATCACCACCAACGACACCGCTGACGCCAACTGGGTGGTGTACACGACAGGAATTACAAGTACGCCCTCGGAGGCCACCTTCGGCTCACCGGCGTTAGGTGCCGCGCAGCCACTCTTGACTGTGGGGCCGGGGAATGCCGACTGGTGGGGCAATTGGCCAACCAACGGGCCGAGTTCGGACTGGGTTACTATCAATCCGAACAGCTCGACCGGCAACACGTATGGCCTCTACTACACGACCTTCAACATCTCTGGAAGTGTGCCAGCTAATCTCTGTCTGGTTGGCCAAATGGGAATTGACGACAACGGACTGCTGGCGATCAATGGGACCGCCATCATGGGCAACCTCAGTCTCTATGGCAATAACGGCTATTACGGCGGCTATCAAAGCCTCTATCCATTGAATATTCCCATTTCAAGCAACCTTGTAACCGGCACGAACGTGCTGGCACTCGGTTGGGGTTCAACCGACAACTCCCTTGAGGCATTCCGCCTGCAGGCTACGATTCAAACCTGCGGTGTCAGCGAACTTCCCGGTACCTCAGTGAATAACAGTCATGCCGGCCTGGTTGTGACCAGCGCGACGCCTTCCTACAGCGCGGGCGGCGTGGCCACCAACTCAACCATTCAACTGGTCTTCAACAACCCGCTCGACCCGGCGACGGTCAACTCGACCACGCTACCGGTGATGGTTGGCTGGAATAGCAACGCGGAGATTGCAGGAGCTTACACCTTCAGCACTACGAACGTGCCCAATGACACGGTGACCTTTACGCCGGACACGCCGTTCCCGGTAAATACGCAAATCTGGGTGGGCGCTTGCAACGGTCCGTACGATCTGGCCGGTGACAATGCCGCGTACAACGGTTGCTACACGCAGATCACTTACTTCAACACGGCCACCACCGTTGCAACGGGTCAGCCGGCCAACACAGCCTTCCATGTAATGGCCTTCACGCCTGCGGCCGGGGCGACCAATGTTGGTCTGCGCGCGCCTGTGACTGCCACCTTTAACCGCTCGCTGAACTTCGGCTCCATCAACAACAACGATTACGCGCTCTTCAACGGCGATGGGCAGACTCCGTGGTGCGATGGCGGCAGCTACAGCCACTCGCAGGACGGCACGTCGATCTCCTTCAATTGCGGCGTGATGCCTTCCAGCGCCACACTGACCGCAGTGTTGGGAAGCGGCTTGTCCGATTGGAACGGAGATTCGCTGACACCTTATACCAGCCAATTCTCCACCACCTACTACGACTACAACACACATGGTTCTCTGAACACGCAACGGCCCGGCAACGGCGCCAGCGGCGTGAATGCCAACTTGCCCATCGTGCTCTACTTCAATTACCCCATCAACCCCTCCAACCCCAATGCCGATATCGAGGTGGCGCAGAATAATGTGGCCGTACCGGGAACCGCCCAGATACTGGATGGCGGATTCACGCTCGAATTCACGCCCAGTGTTCCCTGGACGCCGGGCGCACTGATCCAGTGGTGGACCACCGGCAACATGACCGACACCTGGTACAACGCGACATTCAACGGGTATTCCGGCTACTTCTATGTTGCCGGCGACACATCGACAATGACGCCCAGCGTGCAAGTGGCGAGTCCGGCGGCATATACCTATTCGGTTCCGCTCAACAGCATCTTCGACCTCCAGTTCAATACGCCGCTGAATTCAACGACGGTGAACAGCACGAATGTTTACATCTTTGACAATTCCAACGGCAACATTCACATTCCGGTGACGATCACACAGCCGCAGCCGAACGAGATTTTGATGGTGCCGACGAGCGTTCTGCCCGCCAACCATTACCTCTATGTGTACATTGGCAGCGGATTGCAAAGCACGACCAGCGTGCCTGCTTCCTCAACGCAGTGGTATGACTACACCGGCACAACCTCTGACAGCACTTTGCCGGTGGTCACAAGCGCTGTGCCGTTCAATGGCGCAACAGGTATTGGTGTCAATGAGCAGCCGGGCGTGATCTTCAACAAGGCCATCGATACAGCGAGCCTGAACAGCAGCACCTTCCAGGTCACCAATGGCGGCACGCCTCTGGCGGGCAGCTATTGGTTCAGCACCAACGACACACGCGTGGAGTTTATTCCCAACGCACCGCTGCCGGCCAACACCAACTTGGTGATGACGCTGAATGGCGTCACCGATCAAGTGGGCAACCCGGTCACCTTCAGTTCCAGCTTCACAACGGGCACGACGCCGGATGTGACCGCACCGAGCGTGATCAACACTAGCATCACTTCGAACGGAAGCGTGCCTACCAACGCATCGATCACGATTCAGTTCAGCACGTCGATGGATGCGACCACATTCAGCACCGGCAACAACGGCGACATCTACATCTACGACGCGCAGTTTGGAGGACGCGTTCCCGCAACTCTATCCTGGAACTCTCCTCAGACCGTTGCCTACCTGACGCCAACCTCACCACTCTCCGCCGGACGCACGTACTATTTCTACGTCAACTCCGGTACGGATCTGGCTGGCAATCAGGTCACTGGCATTGAGATCACCTTCTACGCCACCTTCGCCAGCGCTTCGACGCCTCCCACGGTAATCAACTTCAATCCGATCAGCGGGGCCACCGGCGTGGGCACCAACGCGATCCTTGAAGCGCAGTTCAGCTCGGCGATTGATCCAAACTTCCTCTCCGGCGTCACACTTGCAGGTGGCGGGCCTGTGACGATTTCTACCTCGCTGAGCGCGGGCAATACCATCCTGCAATTGGTTCCGTCCATGCCTCTGGCGGCGAATACCAACTACACAATCACCATTGCGGGAGTGAAGGATCCGGCCGGCAACACGGTTCCAACCGTCACCAACAGCTTCACCACCGGTCCAAGCTACGACCTCAACGCGGCGGCAGCCGTCAATATCGATCCATCGAATTACGCGACGGTGGGAACGAATGTGACGCCGAAGATTGTCTTCAACAAGCCTCTCAATCCGATCTATGCGAACAACAGCTACTTCCAACTGGTTCTCAACGACACCGGCCAGTGGATTCCGCTTACTGTAACGATGTCGCCGGACGGCAAGACCGTGACTCTAACCCCGCAGGAAGCTCTGCTGCCCAACACCGAGTACAGGTACTACGCCGGTTCAGGTCTGCAGGATGAAAACGGCAATAGTGTGAACGGCGGCTGGTGGTACTTCTACACCAGCACGGGCGCGGCCACTTCACCTCTGACGGTTACCAGCATCAGCCCGGCGAACGGGTCTACGGGCATTCCGCTGAACGCACAAGTCATTGTGATGCTGAGCGCGCCGATGGATCCAACCAGTGTGACGCAGAACTCAATCCAGTTGCTGAACGGAGCAACTCCAGTGGCTGGAACCGTGAACTGGATCAACGCCCAGGAGCTAACCTTCGCGCCCACGAGCGCTTTGGCGGCGAGTACAGCCTACACGGTGAACGTCGCAGGCTTCAAGGACGCCAATGGCAACGCGGTAGTGCCTTTCACCAGCTCCTTCACCACCGGCACGCTTTCGGGCACCGGAGGACTTAGCTTCACAGGTTCAAACATCGGCTGGGGCGCAACCGTCACCAATCCCACGCAGGCGATCGTGATGACCTTCAGTCAGCCGCTTGACCCTGCAACTGTTAACAGCAATACGCTGCAAGTGATGGATACCTGGAACAGCAACCGTGGCCTGCCCGGAACCTATACGGTGGGAACCGGAGCGAACGCCAATCAGGTCACCTTCACGCCAGCCAACCCCTATCCTAGCGGCGCGCAGATCTACGTGGGCGAGTGCGGCGGTCCAACCGATATTCTGGGCGAGGTCTTCCAGAACGGTGGCTGCTACGGTTCGGCGCTGGTTATGTTCTACGCGCCAACCTACACCGCCGGCACCGTAGGCGATCCGACGAGCTTATCGGTGGTTTCGGTGAGTCCGGCCAACCACGCCACCAATGTGGGTCGTGACCAGTCGGTCTCGGTCACCTTCAGCAACCCGATTTATAACGGTTCCGCAGGCAGTTATAACACGCAGCTCTTTGCTGGGCAGGATCTTCAGACCAACGGTAATGTCACCTGGTCGGCAGACGGTCGCACTATGACCTTCAATGTTGGCGCGCTCTACAATGGCGCGGCCTATACCATCGTGATCCCGGCGGGCGGTCTCTATGACGAGTGGGGCAACTCGCTCACGTTGCCCTTTACCAGCACCTTTACCACAGCGGTCGATCCCGCGACCGGCTCAGGTAGCGTCCTATCCACGAATCCTGGCAATACCTCCGGGGTTCCCACCAATAACCTTCTGACGCTGTTCATGAATCGCCAAGTGAATGCTTCCACGGTCTCCAACAGCAGCATTGCCGTTACTGTAAATGGACAGGTCTACCCAGGAACGGTAGCGGTGACCGGCGGCGGCTACGAGATCCAGTACACGCCCAACACGCCATTCCCATATAGCGCAGCGGTTCAGTGGTGGTTCTCAGGCAATGTGCAGGATGTCTATGGCGATCTGTTCAACGGCAACAGCGGTTATTTCTACATAGTGGGCGCTTCGCCAGATCCATCCTCGGCCTCGCCGACGGTGATCGCAACCAGCCCGCACTGCTGCGGATCGACCGGTGTGCCGACCAACGCCAATGTGGACATCGAGTTCAGCCAGCCCATTGACTCAACTACGCTGAATACCAGCGACGTGTGGATCAACAGTGGGCCGGCAACTCCCTACACGGTGGGCCTGGCTCCGGGCACCAACAACGTGGTGCGTGTTACACCCAGCACCCCGTGGAATGCCAATACTTGGTATGGCTTCTGCACCAACGCCAGCATCAAGGGCACAAATGGAGTGGCGGCCACGTATACTTGCTGGGCCGTTTACTTCACCATCGGCACAACCACTGACACCACCCCGGGCACGGTGAAGATCGGACCGCCGAATGGAGTTTCAAATGTGGGCACAAATGCTTACATTCGCTTGCAATTCTCCAAGCCGGTGGACATCACCACCATCAACACGACCAATGTGGCCATCACTACTGGCGGAAATCCGATCCCTGGCAGCTTCTCCTACAGCTACAGTGGAAACGACGTGATCGGAGTTAATTTCTCGCCGGTCAATCCGCTGCCGTCTTCGAGTCCGATTTCTGTCAGTGTTTCCGGAGTGCTAGATTACGGTGGCAACACCTTTACGACTGCCACCTCAAACTTCAACACTGCGGCGACGCCCGATTACACCAGCCCGGCCGTTACGCTTGACTTTGGTAGCACTACGTATGGAATTGCCACCAACGCGTCCTTTACCTGCCACTACCAGGAGGCGATGGATCCGAGCAGTGTCAACTCTGGCAACACTTTCATTTACAGCACAGTGGCCAATGGCAACAATTGGGGGACCGACCCATGGACCTATACCTGGTCTACGGATTTGACCTCGGTGACGATGACGCCAGTCAACCCGCTGTTCGCCAATTCGGAGTACTACTACGCCTGCTACGGCGCGATTGACCTGACCGGCAATTCCCAGAGCAACGCGGCTTCATGGTTCTACACAGGAAGCGGACCCAGCAGCCAGGGACCGCAACTGCTCTACGCCAACCCGCCCAACGGCATGACCAATGTGCCGGTGAACTCCAACAACGGCCCGTGGTACGGCAGCAGCCTCGGCCTGCTCTTCAATGAGCCGGTCGCGAACGATTCGCTGGGTAACATCACGCTGACTCCGCAAGGCGGCAGCCCGATACCCATCGGCACTTATCCGGAATATGGCAACACCATCGTCTGGGTGCAGTTGCCATGGTCCCTCTTGCCCAACACGCAGTACACATTCAATGTCTCCGGCGTGACGGACGTCAGTGGTAATGCCGCCTCAGGGAGTACAACCAGCACCTTCACTACCGGCTCGGGCTTTGATTACTCGCAGCCAAGTGTGGTGTCTGCCAGCCCGGCGAACGGCGTCACTACCTCAGGAGTTCCGACCTCTGTCTCGCTGACAATGAGCGAAGCGCTGAATCCGGTGTTGATCACATCGAGCCAGTTCTGGCTGCGCACCCATAATACGCAGACAACCATTCCAACTACCATCACCATCTCGTCGAGCGCCACCCCATCGGTGGGGACGACGATTACACTGACGCCGGTAACGCCGCTGGCTGAGTCAACGATCTACGACATCATGTACTGGCCCAACAATTGGTGGCCCACCGACATTGCAGGCAACAACCTGAGCAATTACGGCGTGGAATCCACCTTCACCACCGGCGCAACCGGAGCGGTGAATGGCGCTTGCGGCACGGCGAATGGCGGAACGTTCTCTGTTCCGCCGCCCACCGCCAACCTTTGCTCGGCGGGCTCGGTTACCGGGTTGACGAACGCAGCCGGGGCTTTAAGCTGGAGCTGCAACAGCCAGGATGGAGGCACAAACGCCTCTTGCTCGGCCGCCGTCACTCCTGCACAGGCCTGCTACCCACAGAACCCCGGTTTGGTCTCCTGGTGGAAGGGCGACGATGACGCCACTGACTTGATGGGCCACAACAACGGAACGCTGGAGAATGGCGCGGGCTTCGCCCTCGGCGCGGTCAACGACGCCTTCAGCTTTAACGGAAACAATCAGTACGTGCTGATCGGCGAGCCGGTCCCTGCCGACTTGCAAATTCAGAACAACATCACTCTGTCGGCCTGGATTTACCCCACGGCTTATCCGACCTCGAATGGAACCCCCAGCGGCAGCGCGACATGGGGCATGATCATGGGCAGCGATTATAACTACAATGGTGCTTCCGTCTTCTTGAACGGAACACAGAATGCCCTCACAAACGTTCCCATTGGATCCATCGAGTTCGCCCTCGGGGACGGAAGTGCCTGGCACCTTGCCTTGACCACAACCCAGGTGCCTCTCAATCAGTGGACGCTGGTAACCGCAGCGGCAACAGCCAACAATCCAATGCAGGTCTACTTCAACGGCGTCGCTCAACCCACCGTAAATGATGGGACAAGTCTATGGACCGGCACGGTGGCGTATAGCAACAGCGAGTGGTTTGCCATCGGGCAGGACAGCGCCACCAACTACCCCTTCAACGGCTTGATCGATGAGGTTCAGGTCTACAACACTGCTCTGAGCACTGCTCAAGTTCAGGGTCTTTACAACGTGGCGGGCGCTGGCGTCTGCTCGGTGGGGACGGCTTCCACGGTTGGGCTTTCCTCCTCGAACGCATCGGTTCCCGTCGGCACCTCCGTGACCATCACGGCAAGCATAACCCCCTCCGGGTCTACCGGCACGGTTACATTTACCGACAACACGACTGGCTCGCCGCTTGGCACCGAGACTGTCAGTGGTGGCTTGGCCGCAATTACCACCTCCGCGCTGGTCGCAGGAACGCATAACATCACCGCTTCCTATAGCGGCGATTCCGTGACAGCCTCCAGCAACTCGACGGCCTTCTATCAGTCGATGACCGAGGGAGGCCTGCAATGCGCTTACAAGCCGACCAGCATCATCGATTGGTATCCAGCCGAGAGCAATGCGAACGACACGATCGGTAGTGTGACCGGAACGGCTCAAGGCACAATCGGCTATGCGACGGGAGAGGTTGGCCAAGCCTTCAATTTCACGGCTCTCGGCGATGTGAGCACTTCGCTCGCCTCGTCTTTAAACACTGCGCCCGGAACTCAGTTCACGGTGAGTTTCTGGATGTATTGGAATGGAACCGATAACCAAGTGGTCATTGGCTTCCCGAACTACGATCTAGCGTTTGATGCGGGCGGATTTGGCTTCAATACAAATTCCGGCGACATTTGGGGCATCAGCGAAAGCGGCTTGGCCAACAAATGGGTCCAGGTCACAGCCGTCTTCAATAACGGCAATGTGAAATCGAACCAACTCTATATCAACGGAGTTCAGCAGTCCGTCTCACAACAGCGTGGCTCGTCTCCTTCTTCCATCCAAGTCCAAACGCCGGCCTATATTGGAGGACAGGGTTCAAGCTATCCGAGTTGGTATTTCAATGGCCTCATCGATGAAGTACAGTTCTTCAACGGTGCTCTCACGCCTGTGCAAGTCCAGGGCATCTACAACGCGGGCAGTGCGGGAGTTTGCCCGTAGTTGTTTCGCTTGATTGAAGGCGTCGCGTCGGGGACCGTGCAAGCGGTCCCCAACGTTTCTCTATTCTCTGTTCCCTGCAATGCGCTATTCTGTCCATGAGAGTAGAGCACAGTTCAACTGCGGAATGGCTGAGACTATGGCGTTCGACAAAATTGAAAAACCCGCGCTGAACCTGGTTCTTACAGTGCAGGATTACTCCCTGTTTGCCTTTCGCGCATTCATGAACCTCTTCCGTCCGCCGATCTACTGGCCGGATTTCCTGATTCAGGCCGACATTATCGGTGTTGGCTCCATATCGATCGTAGTGCTCACGGGTCTTGCTACAGGCGGCGTGCTGGCATTGCAATCGGCGGCCACGCTCTCTGCCTTCGGAGCCACGGCCATCACCGGCCAGTTTGTGGCGCTCACCATGATCCGCGAGCTGGGCCCGATCCTCACCGGGGTTATGGTCAGCGGCCGCAACGCCAGCTCCATGGCCAGCGAATTGGGCTCGATGGTGGTCACCGAGCAGATTGACGCCATGCGCGCACTGGGCGTCGATCCGATGCGCAAGCTGGTGACGCCGCGCATTGCAGCCAGCATCCTCATGCTTTTTTTCCTCACCATCGTCGCCGACGCGTGCGGCATCGCCGGCGGCGGCTTGGTGACTGTCTTCATGAACCATCAGAATGGCACCCTGTATTTCAGCAAAGCCTGGGAGCATCTGGTCTATGCCGACATCATTCAGGGCTTGGTCAAGCCGCTCTTCTTCGGCTACATCCTTAGCTCCATCGGCTGCTTTTACGGAATGCGCACCAGCGGCGGAACGCAGGGCGTAGGCCGATCAACGATTCAGGCAGTGGTTTGGGCCTCGGTGCTCATCATCTTTGTGGATTTCATGCTCACTCAAGTGCTGCTCACGCTCTTTCCTCTATGAACCAAGCCCTTGCTGCCGCCCAATCCGGAGCTGAAACGGTGAGCGCCGCGCCCGTCGTTGCTTTTCGCAATGTCTCGATTGGGTTTGACGGCCCGATGGTGCTGGATGATGTCAGCTTCACCGTTGCGCCGGGTGAGACGCGGGTTTTGCTGGGACCGGCCGGCGTGGGCAAAAGCGTGTTGCTCAAGCTGGTCAACGGCCTGCTCCGACCGGACGAAGGAAGTATTATGCTCTTCGGCAATGAGATCTCTCATATGCCTGAAGAACAGCTCTTTGCGCTGCGCACCCGCGTGGGCATGGTCTTTCAGGAGGGTGCGCTCTTTGACTCGCTCACCGTCCGCGACAACGTTGCCTACCAACTTATCCAGGAGCGCGTTGCCGACGACGAGATCAACCAACGCGTCCGCGCCGCGCTGCGCTTTGTTGAGCTTGAGGAGACCTTCAACCTATTTCCGGCCAGCCTATCGGGCGGGATGCGCCGCCGAGTGGCCATTGCGCGCGCCTTCATCCGCCAGCCGGATCTGCTGCTTTACGATTCGCCAACCGGCGGCCTTGACCCGGTCACTTCAACCACCATCATTGAGCTGATCGTCAAGGAGCGCGACGTGCTCCACACTCCCTCCCTGTTGGTGACCCACCGCATACAGGATGCGCTTCTGCTCTGCAACCACCGCTTTGACGAGCAGAAGGGTCGCATGGTTCCTTTGCCCAAAGGTGAGACCGACCTCGGAACCACCTTCCTCATGCTCGAAGAAGGCCGACTGATCTTTGATGGCTCGCTTCAAGAACTGGTCAGATGCAAAGATCCTTTTGTACGGGAGTTCCTGGAGTAATGCAGGGAGATGGGAAAGAAAATGCCGTTCTCAATTGACTTTGGGCATATTGGCACTACCCCGACTCGCCGCTTGAGATAGCGCCAACAAGTCATTTCTGTCTGCGCCTAGCCTGTGCCGCTCAAAATAAATTCAGGCCTTCGACTCCCAAGTCCACTTGATAAACCGCATCGCTGGTGGCCAGGACGGTGGTTCCGAGAGGCGAGAAGGCAAGGCCGACGATGTTGGCGCCGGAGAGAACCAGCGATGCTTCGCCCTGTGCCGTTACCCGCACGATGCCGCGCTGGCCGTGGAGGCAGGCGGCGAGATAAAGGTCGCCTTCGCGGCTGATGGCCAAACCCTGCGGACGGCCAAGGCCTCGGAACCAGACGCGAGCTTCGCCGTTGGGTTCGATGGCATAAATAGCGTCGTTGGAGGAGAGCGAAGGAGCGGTGACGAAAAGTGTGCCCTTGGCGTTGACGGCCAAGTGATAAGCGGCGGCGCTGGGCTCCAGGGTGGCGTGGACAAAGATCTCGCGGCGGGTGTCGATTTTGAAGATGGTCCCGCTGCGGTCGCCGACGAAGAGGTTGCCGTCAGCGTCAAAGGCAGCGCCGGTGGCCACGCCCATGCCTTCGACGTAGAGGGTGGGCTCGCCGGCGTCGTCGATGCGGTATACGTTGCCCTCGGCGCGGGAGGTGACGTAGAGGTCGCCTTCGGGACTGAAGGCCAGGCCGGTGGGGTTGAGGATGCCTGTAACGAACGGGGTTCCGCGGCCGTCGGGGCTCACTCTGACAATTGACACCGGAGTCTGCTTGCCGCGCTGGCCGCTGATGGTGGCGTAGATCATGGCGGAGCGGCTGACGGCCGGGCTAGTGACCGGGTGCAGACCTTCGGAGAGACGATGGGCAACGCGCAACGGAGCTGCGTTGCTCATGCCGGCGGAGTTGCGGACTTCAATCAGGCCGGTTGTCGCCTGCTCAGGGACGCGCAGCGCAAGACGGTCGGAGCGGCACATGAGCAGATGAGCCAGAAGCCCGCTGACATGAACAGCGGGCGGTTCATCGTTGATCGGACCGAGATTAGCGCCGATCAGTTCGACTTCGCCTCCGGGTAGCGCGGCGGCGGGGAGAATGTCGTCGATGCGCGGAAGGTGGTCCAGAGCGGATTGGGTGCTGGCTTGGGGCATGGCTAAATCCAAATGCGTAACAAAGATGCTACACCTAAAGCATACAATCCCGCGCCCACATCATCGAGGACAATGCCCCAGCCTTCGGGGAGTTTTTCCAGTTGGCGAACCGGGAAAGGCTTGGTGATGTCAAAGAGGCGAAAGAGGATGAGCGAGATAAGCCCGTGGCGCAGATCAAAGGGGCTGAAGAGCAGAGCAATCCACACGCCGGCGGCCTCGTCCACGACGACGAACTGCGGATCGTGGCGACCGGATTCACGGGCGACGATGGTTGACGCAGGAATGCCTAGAATCAACGTGAAGAATATGCCTACAAGTAGAGCAATCAACAAGACTTGCTGGTTTGGATGGGCGAGCCATCCAAAGGCGGCCCAGAGAAGCACGGCGGCTATCGATCCCCATGTGCCCGGGCCGGGCTTGCCGAAACCGGAGCCGAAGAAGGTGGCGATGGTCCAGGCCCAGAGGGTTTTGTGTGCGGCAAGAGGACTAGTTTTCATACGAGTCACCGCTGGGGCCGCTTTGACCGCCCAGATCGTCCAGGAGATCGGGATCGAGGACGGGCGAACTGATCTTATAGACGCCCATCGCCCACTTGCCAAGGTCGATCTTTCGGCAGCGGTCTGAGCAGAAGGGGAAGTCTTCGTCCTGGGGGCGGACGAGCGACCGACAAGTGGGGCATCGGAGGACGGATTTTTTCTTGGTGGCCATAGGATTGTGAACTTCCAAGTCTCAATATCGAGAGTTGGGGCACACTGGGCTGTCGCAGCCCGAATGTGCAGTCAATCTTTATGGTACAGCGAGAGGTGAGGGAAGTGTTAGGGCCGCGATGCAGGCATGGGATTGATGAACGGAGCCAACCCTTTGGGCAGTTCGATGAATAGCCCGCGCGCGGCGTCGGGAGCATTTTTCATGAAGAAGCCTTCGCAAGCCGACTGAATCTGCTGTTTGAAGGCGCGTTTTTCCTTGGTTCTGAGCTTGTGGCCATGCTTGATGCAGGTCAGCGGCTTCTCCTGATAGGGAATAGAGATGCGGAAGAATCCGGCTGCGTCTTTAAGAATGCCCAGCCCGATAAAGAAATCGTCATAGGCTTCCTCGAAGACGGCGGCAGCGCGGCGCGAGTAGTAACTTTGCCGGGTGGCGGAGACAGCCACGATCTCGACGATGCCGAAGGCATTTGCCACGCCTTGCAGGGCAGCGAAGAGCAATGCGTCAGGAGCCACATCATGCAGAGTTTTGGTGGCGTCACTGATATGAGAATAGGCTCCCTTGACTCCCTGAAGGCGAGTAATCAACAGAATCTCCGATGCCTGGGAGTTGACCACCCATCCCGGAACGATGGTGAAAGAGAGAACAAAGACGATGTTTCCATCGACGCGCAGGTGAAGAGATAGCTCTCCTTCCTTGTAGCTGGGCCGAGACAAGCCCAGCGTCAAGAGAAAGCGATTGGCGCCCTCAGGGATTTCAAGAATCGGAATATCCTCTTGAAAGGTCCGCCGCAAGAGGCTGTCGGGCAAAGCCTCGTGCAAGCGATTGTAGTGATATAAAAAGCAGGCAGCTCGCTGTCTCACGGTGAAGCCGCGGACAAGATAGTTTTGGGTCAGATATTTAAAGGAAAAACTTCGGTCACTGAAAACAAATTCAGCAATTGGCGGAAACCTGAGGAGGAAGCGAAGAACTTCCTTGTGTGTTTTGGCGTGGGTGAATCCACGCCACAGAGCGCCGCAATGGGCCACGACCGCAGGGAACCACGGTAGGTCCTTTGTGAAGACCATCTCTGGCTGCTTTGCGAGATCGTTCCTTGTGAGCATCGTTCTTCCGCCTGAAATCACCAACTTGCTTTCATGAGGTTGGCGGGCAACAAGCCACGCTCTTTCAAAGCATCCACTGTACCATTCAATCATTGAGCGCGTCCAGGAAGTGAATCACTGCTTGAACAGGGCAAGTGCCTCGGTCAAGTCTGTGACCGGTAGAAGATGTTTTATCGAAACACGCGCATATGGGCCAGGCGGCCAGCGGTACATATTTAGAATTGCGCGCTCTTGGCTTTCCTCCCATTTTTGTTCTTTACGGACTCAGAAGCCGTGGTTGCCGCTGACTTCAATGAACAAGCCTTTGGCGCTGGCCAGTGCACGGCCTCGTGCGTCCAGAATCCGGGCCTCTGTCCAGTGCTTGCGCCCCTCGCTGCGCAGCAGGCGACCTTCCAGTCGGATGGGCGTTGCGGAGTGGACGGGGCGCAGATAGTTGATCTCCATCTGGCCGGTGACGGCGGTTATTCCGGTCGCTCTTACGGTTTTGCTCATGGCTTCATCCAACAGCGTGGCGATGATGCCTCCATGCACGTATCCGGGTGGGCCCTCAAAGCACTCAGGGACAGATGGAAGGCATACGACGCTCCCATCCTCGGCGAGCATAAACTCCAGTCGCAGGCCGGTGGGGTTGGCAGGACCACAGCCGAAGCAGCGGCTTTGCGCCGAGTGCTTCATCGGTGTCAGTTTCTCAGTGGGAATATCCATCCCTTTAGCATATCGAAAAACGCAGAGATGAATTTCCAGTCGAGAATCGTATTTGAGAACCTGCCCGTCCCTTACCCCTCCAGCTTCTTCGTCACCAACTCATTGAGCAGCGCCGGATTGGCCTGACCTTTGCTGGCCTTCATCACCTGCCCGACAAAGAAGCCGGCCATCGTCTTTTTGCCGGCGCGGTACTGCTCGACCTGCTTGGGATTGGCCGCGATCACCGCGTCGATCATCGCCTCAATGGCCGAGGCGTCGGTCAACTGCTGCGGCTTCTCACGCTCGTAAACCACCGCGAAGTCCTCGCCCTTCTCAAAGCACACGTCAAAGAGCTGCTTGAGTTGCTTGGAGCTGATCTTGCCCTCGTCCAGCAGATCGGCGGCCTGCACAATGCCGGCCATTGAAACCGGCGACTGCTCTTGTTCCAGGTCCAGCGCCTTCAGCCGTCCGCCCACCTCGCTCAGCAGCAAATTGGCCACGCGGCGCGGATTGCGCGCGGTTTTGGCGGCGGCCTCGAAGCGATCCGCAAAGGCCCGCTCGGCGGTCAGCGTAAAAGCATCCTTGGGGTTGATCTCGTACTCGGCGACCATGCGCGCCCGCCGCGCTTCCGGCAACTCCGGCAGCTCCGCTCTCTTGCGATCAATATATTCGCGGGTCAGAATCAGCGGCGGCAGATCCGGCTCTGGGAAGTAGCGATAGTCGTGCGCCTGCTCTTTGGAGCGCATCGAATAGGTGCGCCCCTCGGCGGCATTCCACAGTCGGCTCTCCTGGATGATGTGCCCGCCCGCCTCGATCACTTCGATCTGCCGCTCGATCTCGTACTCCAGCGCCAGCCGAACAAAGCGGAAGCTGTTGACGTTTTTGACTTCAACTTTGGTCCCGAACTTCTGCTGCCCGCGCGGACGCACGCTCACATTGGCGTCGCAGCGCAGTGAGCCTTCTTCCATATTGCAATCGGAGACGCCGCAGTAGAGCAGGATCTCCTTGAGCCGCGTCAGGTATTCGAAGGCCTCGTCTGGGGTGCGCATATCGGGGTCGGAGACGATCTCAGCCAGCGGGGTGCCGCAGCGATTCAGGTCCAGCGAAGTGTGGTTGGCGGAGTCCACCAACCCATCGTGAATGCTTTTGCCGGCATCCTCTTCCATGTGCAGGCGGGTGATGCCTAGCCGCTTGATGCTACCGTCCGCGGTCGGCACATCGATCCAGCCATGCTCGGCAATCGGCTTGTCAAATTGCGAGATCTGATAGCCCTTGGGCAGGTCAGGGTAGAAGTAGTTCTTGCGCGCAAAAATGGAGCGCTCGCGCACTTCGCAGTTGATGCCGAGCGAGGCCAGAGTGGCAAAATCCACGGCCTGCGCGTTGAGCACCGGCAGCGCTCCCGGCAGCGCAAGGCAGACTGGGCAGACATTGGTGTTGGGAGCTGAGCCAAAGTGATTGGCGCAGCCGCAGAAGGCCTTCGAGGCGGTGAGCAACTGCACATGAACTTCGAGTCCGATCACCGGCTCGTACTTGGCAAGGATTTCTGGCGAAAGCTGGGCGGCTGACATATTGTCTTTGATTTTAACGCGAAGCGGCGATTGGTTCAGCTACAAAGAAACAACCAGTAGCGCCGGTCTCTAGACTGGCTGTCGTGTGGGCGTCCCCGCCCACACCAATTTCATCTCCCGCAGGTCGGATATACCGGTGGGGAACTTACTTGGCGGCCAGAGATTTTTTGATGTTGGCTTCGATCTCATCTTTCGAGGTCAAACCGAGTTGCGCGGCTACAACCACTCCGTTGCGGTCTAGATAGAAGGAGGCGGGCAGCGAGTCCAGGCCTCCGTAGGGCTGACTGATCGAGTCGGCATCGATCAGCACCGGGTAGGGAATATTTTCCTGCTTGACGAAGCGGGCGATCTGCATCACGTCACGGCTGAACTTGGTCATATCTTTGCGATCCAGATCGTCAGCCGAGATGCCAATCACCTCAAAGCCTTGCGCGGCATACTGGTTGCGCAATTCAATCAGCCAGGGAGTCTCAATTTTGCAGGGGGCGCACCAGGTGGCCCAGAAGTTGATGAGCACCGCCTTGCCTTTGAAATCGGCCAGGGATACTTTCTTGCCGCTGAGGTCTTCCAGGGTGAAGGCGGGCGCGGGCTTGCCTTGGAGTGGGGTGACGTACTGCGGTTCGCCTCCATTCTCGCTGGCCGCCAGCACGCCAACAGGAGCCGATGCCAACAGGCGCTCACGGGCCTGCTGACGGAACTCCCAGTTGGCCCAGCCTGCCCAGGCAAATACAGCCAAGAGAAAGAAGACAGTTCCCAGGACAATTGTGTTGCGCTTCATAGGGAAGAACCTCACCCCTATTGTACGTATTCCCGGCAGTCTTTTGGTTCAGCCCGCCGTAGACAGGTCAAACAGAACCGCGCAGTTCAAAGTTTGCAAGCCGCCTTAACCGCTCATAACCTGGGCAAACACATAGCCAAGATGTAATTGGTGCATCTCTTCTATGGCTGTAGAGTGGTGAACGGGCGGTGGAATCTGGCCTTTGAGTCCTCTGCTGTGGGGAGAGTTGTGCCTGGCCACCTGTGACAAGAACTTTGTCGTTGGGTAGCAGCTTGGCCGTCTGGCTGTCGCGGGCAACGGACATGGAACCTGTCGCGGTCATAGACGGCGCGTTCACCGTCAGGGTGACAGTATTGCTGGCCACCGAGACATCCAACCCATTGGTCACCAAGGCATGGATCAGCAAACCGTCCATGCTGGAATCTTCAGCCACAGTGGTATAGCTTGACGCGAATTCACCGGTCCCGCCGAAGAAGTTGAGCCAGTCACTGCCTGAGAGATTTTGCCACAGGTAGCTGATGGTGCCGGTTCCCGTGCCTTCAACCGTGAAGACATCCGAAGAACATTGTTTTGCCGTGGTTTTCAGCGGCAACTCATTGTCGCAGATAGATAAATCCAAAGGTCAACCATCATTGCAATAGCGCAGTGGAACGAAGAGTCGAGTTCGCTCCGCGCCTGCGCCGTCCCCGGAGAGCCAAGGCACCGATGTGTAAGCCGTCAAGCTGCATCCCTGCGTTGCCAGCAGCGGTGCCGCCATCGCCGCCATCGAGCCGGAATCCCGCCCTGCCGAAAGCAAGGCTTGCGGGTGCGGAGGTTGCTCTGGACGGCCCGCCTGTACTCATCCAGAAAAGCCTCTTCGTACTCCGCGTCGTCGCGTAGAATCAACGGCATCCGCCCTTCCGCTGACCAACAACTCCAGCGGCGCGCCTCTCCACCCGCGTTGACCTGCATTTCCTGCGCCCGGTTCAGCCGCCTAATCGCTTGATACGCGGTTCGCTCCTCATCTTGATGCCACGAGATCAATATACGCACAGGTTGGGGCTGGGGAACTGCAAGTGGCCACGATCCATTTTTCAGCCATTCGTCGGTGACGGCTCTGGCGTCTTCCCATCTCCAGTGCCCGGTCGATTGGCGGCTGAACTTGCCGACGATCGTACCCGACACGTGAATGAGGCAGGAACACCGCTTCCAGCCTCTTCGGCCTTCCTCGAATTCTCCGCTTCTTGAGTCTTCAGGGCGCTCCGCTTCGCACTCTTTGCGAAGTCGTCGCTTCAACGAAAGTGCAATGGAATTGCCCCTTGATCTAGACAATAGACTGAAGCAAATTGAACGCTATTGCGCGCTGGAGGGAAAAACAGACACTAAGTTCTTTATTTTTATTGGGGCGGCAAGTGGGGATCGAACCTTTTAACCTATTGTATAATCAGTAAGTTAAAGATTCAACATTGCCATGGTTGCCATAAATACCACGGTTACCGTCGACCATTGCACGCTATTGCACGCCAGCGGAATTTTGGTAAAAGCCCGCACACCATAAAATGGAGCGATCTCGAAGCGCATGGATTGAATGGAACCCGAAATGAATTGGCTCGGCAGGAGCCTTATGAGCAGTATCGACGGAGCCAAATAGCCGCTGAGGCTGGGCAACCGTTCATGCGACTGGGCCCGAGCGCGTTTGACTGCTGTATGCTGCAACGGGCAATTGAATTCAATTTTTACTCGCATCTCAACTGAATCTCATCCGGCCTATTTTTCCGCAGTTTGCGAAAGGGTTATTCGCTCTGCTTGGAACGCACATATGCTTTGAGGTCAGCATCTTGAAGACGGCTTGGACACAGTAAGATTCATTGAATAATCAGAACTTTCTTACTCCGCAGATGCGGAACGGATGGATGAAGTCATGTAGCCCTCACGGGCAAGATGGACTCCCATCTGCGCATACATGGACTCGTCGCGAGGTTGCCAGGTGGCCAAGCCATCCACATAGCGGTTATACATACAGAATGCTGCGGCGATCAGTACAGTGTCATGAATCTCAGTATCCGTTGCTCCATCTTTGCGGGCAGCTTCGACAGCGGCTTTGGTGACGTTTTTCCCGCCACGTTGCACCTGCCCGGCGATGACCAGCAAATGCTTCAATTTTTCCGAGATCTTCGCCTGCTGAAAATCTGCGTGAACCTGCTTGACAGTTTCGCCATCGCCGAGATGACAAGCGGCCGCCGCGCCATGACTGGCCTGACAGAAATAACAATCGTTGAGCGATGAAACGTATGTTGCAATCAGTTCACGCTCGGCCGGCGTGAGAGTATTGGGCTCGTGCAAGAGAATATGAGCCAGCTCGCGCATCGGCTTGGCAGTCTCTGGACGAAAGGCAAATGCGGAACTGATTCCCGGCAGTTCTTGGGACAATCCAATGTGCGACATTTTTAATCTCCTTGTTCAATAAGATCTTGTTGCGGCAGGTACTCTTTGCTCATGCTGACGTAGCCTTCCTTTGCTGTCTTCCTGCCGCGCCGACGATATAACTCCTCATCGCGCGGCTGCCAGGTGTCCAGTCCGTCCACGTAGCGGTTAAACATACAGAAGGCGGCGGCGATCAGTACCGTATCATGAATTTCCATGTCAGTTGCACCAAGATTCCTCGCGGCCTCAACATCTGCGGCAGTGACGTGCTTTCCACCCTTTTGAACCTTGCCTGCAATATTCAAAAGCGCCTTGAGTTTTTCTGAAATCTCCGCATTCCTGAAGTCGCTTTTCACGCAGCGCACAAGTTGCTCATCGCCTTCAAGGTGCGCGGCGGCGATGGCTCCGTGAACGGTCTGGCAGAAGTAGCAATCATTCTGTGCGGAAACATAAGTCGCAATCAGTTCGCGTTCGGCGGAAGTAAGTGAGTTGGGAGCATGAAGCAAAGCCTCGGCCAACTCATTGAGCGGCTTGGCAGTCTCCGGGCGAAAGGCCATCGCTGCGCGGATGCCTTGCAATCCTTCAGGTAGATGAATGTGCGGCATAAATTTCATTCTCCTTCTGATGTTAGCGGCATGGAGTTTTGCCTTATGTTAAGCAGTTGGTGGATGGGCACCCCGCAGAGCACAATGCCAACGCCTATCATCGCCGGCATTGGATTGTGCAGAAGAATCAGCATAGCAACCACAATGCAAAAGGCGATGAAAAGGAAAGGCGCGACGGGGAACCACCAGCCTTGGACAGGTTCGTTTGTGCGAAAAAGCGTTGAGGCGGAGATCGCTAGAAACAACACCGCGGAAAAGATAATGTAAGCCAATACACGATCAAAACTACCGAGCAGCAAAACCAAAATGGAGAGTGCGGTCTGCAGGAGAATCGAATTGGAAGGCGTACCGAAGCGTGGATGCAATCTGCCAAACGATGGAAAGAACGCGCCGGCTTGCGCCATCGCATAGGTTACGCGCGGTGAAGCCATGGTAAGAGCCGCGATTCCACCAAAGACGCACACTAACACGCAAAGCGAAAGAACTTTGGCTCCCGCCGCACCAAAGAGAACCTGACCAAACTGGGCCACGAATGCGGTGTTTGACGCCATACTGTCAATCGGCAAGACAGCAAGAAAGGCCGCGCTGATGAGTAGATAAATAATAGTAACCAGAGTGACGCCGCCGAGAAAAGCAAGCGGCAGTGTGCGCCTTGGGTTGCGCACTTCGCCTGCAATCTTGCTCGCCTCCCACCATCCGCCGAAGCTGAAGAACGCGCTAACGATTCCGCCGGCAATCGCTGGCACTAGAGCATCAGAGCCCGGTCGCCGCGCAGCCAGAGGCGTAAGGTTGCTCAGATGAGCGTGGCCTGAAGCAACGGCCCAGGCAACCAGCCCAAACAGGATGATGAGCTTGAGTATGTTGATGAAGGTCATTAATGAACCGCTCAAACGAGTGCCTGCAAAGTTGATAACGCCGAAGAGGCAAAGAATGAACGCAGGGACAAACGCAATTGCAGTTGCGCTTAGCGGCAGCAGTTGCGCCACATAGGCTGTAGAACCCACGGCCAGCGCAGCGGCCACACCGGGGTACATCACGATGGAACTCATCCATCCATAAAGAAATGCAATGCGGTCCCCATAACCGGCGCGGAGGTACACATATTCTCCACCGGATTCGGGAAATCGAATTGCCAGTTCAGCGAAGCACAATGCTCCGCACATGGCCATGAACGCCATTCCTATCCACACCAAGCCTAGCAGCACCGGCGAGCCAAGAGACTTGGCCATGGTTGCCGGAGTAAGAAATATTCCAAGCGCCACGGACTCTCCGACAACGATCGAGATCGCAGCGGGAAGGCCAAATTGGCGGCGTTCGAAATGCTTTGGGGAAGACATGATCGACACTCTGGTGTAAGAAAAACACATCGGAGAGAGGAATGACAGCCCTATATTGGAGGAGAAAAATATCCATCGATAGGTGGATGACGAAGCGCTCTCGCGTCTGTAGGATTCATCTCGACAAGATTCCCTGGAGGTTGACCCCGTATGCGCAAACTCGCACTTTATGTCAGTATTTTGATAACCTGCCTTGCAACGACGATACAAGCGCAGGTTCCAACATCAACCGTCTCAGGCATCGTCAAGGATTCGCAAGGCGCTGTGATTCAGGGCGCGAAGGTTCGGCTTGCAAATACGTCACAAGGTACAACACGCGAAGGTTTAACGAATTCAAACGGAGCTTACTCCATTCCAGATCTTCTGCCCGGCGAGTACCGCGCCGAGGTGAGTTCAACGGGTTTTGCAACCGCTCAATATGCGGGCATTCAGCTTGAGGCTGGGCGCACATTCACGCTAGATGCAGCCTTGACGCCCGCCGGCCAAGTGACAACGGTGAATGTAACAGCAGCCACGCAGACAGTCGATTTGGCCCAATCAATGCTTCAAGGCCAAATCACTGAAAGCACCATTGAAAGCATTCCGCTGAACGGCCGCAACTTTCTTGAACTGGCCTATCTGCTCCCCGGCAATCGGCCCGCGCCCACCTTCGATCCCACCAAAACAAATACGCTCGAAATCAGCTCTGCCGGCGGCTTTGGACGTGGCGGAAATATCACCATCGACGGCGGCGACAATAATGATGAAGTTGTAGGCGGCACGCTTTCCAATCTTCCCGAAGATGCCATCGGCGAATTCCAGATTGCAACTGCGCGTTTCACCGCGGAAGTGGGAAGATCCGGTAACAGCATTGTCAACATCATCAGCCGTTCCGGCACGAACAAGTACCATGGATCGGCTTTCCTTTTCGAGCGCAATCGCAACTTGCAGGCGCTCCCTGCCACATTCGATCGCAGCCTGCCGACGCCTCCCTTCGACCGCGAACAATACGGCGGATCTGTCGGCGGGCCGCTGTTCTGGTGGAATAATTTCTGGTGGTTCACCTCAGCCGAGTATCGCGACCAGAACGCTTCCTTGCAGACCGGAACCCGTGTATTCAATGCAGACCCCAGCAAGGAATTTATTCAGAACACTTCAGCCCCGACGCCGCTGCGCGATGTGCTTTGGTCGACCCGCGCTGACTACCATTTGAATCAGACTAACAGCTTCAATCTGCGTTACAGCTTCAATCGTTCAACGGATACGGCGCAGGCCAGCGCTTCCTCGACCACGCCTCAAAGCACCGCCGCAGAACGACAGAACTCGCTCAATCGCTTCAACTCAATTGCGGCAGGCTGGACAAGCGTTTTGAGCCCGAGCAAGACCAACCAGTTATCTTTCCACTACGATAACTTTTACAACGACATCCCGCCCTATCCAGGCGCTGCTCCGCTCACCAATCCTTCGCTGAGCCTGACCAATGAACTCATCTTTCCCGATCTTGCCGACGGCCCAAACTTCAATCTTCCGCAGATCACGCATCTCAGCCGCAATCAAGTGCGCGACAGTCTCGCTATGGAGTTTGGCAAGCACGCACTCAGGCTGGGCGGCGAATTCCAGCACTATACAGCGCACGGCATCATCAATCCCTTCGGCAATGGAACCGTCATTCTGGTATCAGATTTTGGGTTTGCTGATTTGAATGGCGATGGCGCCATTGACGATCTGGATATTCCGGTTGCCGTCGGCATACACAGCACCGGCCCCGTTGTACCAGTTCCGATTCCTCAGGTGGGCGATACTTACACGGCGTTTTATGCGCAGGATGATTGGCGCGTGCGCTCCAACCTGACCTTCAATCTGGGTCTGCGATGGGAGTATGATTCGGATTTGACAGGCACCAGCAGCGACCATGATCCCTGCCCCAATCTGACCAGCATTCCCTCGCAACCATGTGTCTGGATGGCCAACGTCATCGACCTGAAAAAGCATCCCGACACCAAAGACTTCGGGCCACGCGTAGGCTTCACTTATGATCCCTTCAAGCATGGAACGACGGTTCTGCGCGGAGGTTATGGAATCTACTACGACCGCATCATTCTGGAGACAGGCGCGGAAGAGCGCGTGCAGAATGATCGCGCCCTCGCAGTGACGCAATACGCGGGTTCGAGTTGCACGAATCCCAACATTCCAGCTCCACCCAGCCTCGATCTCTGCTTTGCGCCGGGATCATCTTTTGTGCTGGGCACTTCGACCATCGCCAATGCCTTCAGCGGCCCACACCAGACCGGCGGCGTGGGCATCATTGCGATGGGTCCGGACTCGCATCATCCGCTCTTCCAGCAGTTCTCGCTTGGTGTGCAGCAAGAGGTTGGCGGCAATTGGCTGATCAGCGCCGACGGCCTGCATGTATTCGGCGAGCGCCAACTCATCGGCAGCTTGCTGCGCACCACGGATTCCACTTCGCCTGACATCAGTTGCCCAGGAAATAATATTGCTTGCACGATTACCGATCCTGTTACAGGCATCTCCGATAACATCACACTGATCCAGTCTGCCGCCAAGTCTTGGTACGACGGGCTTCTGGTTAGCTTGGCTCATCGCGAATCGCATATCAAAAAAGTCGGCTATCAGTACAACATCAGCTATACATTCTCGAAGACCTTCGACTACTCCGACGATGATCAGTTGACCAACAGCAACGCAGACGAGCAGGTGAATCTTGTCGAGGGCGCCTCCGGCCTACGCAAGGAAAAGGGCTATGCGCTTACCGATGAACGCCATCGTCTGACGCTCTATGGTGAGGCGCAGCTTCCGTATGGCTTCTCGCTTTCTCCCATCTACACTTACGGCTCCGGCGTGCCGGCCGATACATTTCTGCCGAGCACGGCAATTAATGGCGCCAGCGGTTCGCGCTTGCCGCTTCTACCGCGCAATGCTCTTGGCCGCGAGGTGAAGAATAGCGATCAACTGAATACTTTGATCAATCAATGGAATGCTTTGCCCGCTTGTCCAGGTGCAAATCCCTGCAATGCGGGCGGTATCATTGAAAATGTTCCTTCGCACATCAGTTTCTACAGTCCCTTCAGTTCACTCGATCTGCGGCTGCGTAAAAAGTTTTCCTTTGGCGATCGCGCATCTCTCAGCCTGATTGGAGAAGGTTTCAATCTCCTCAATCAAGTCAATATTCGCGGGTCGAACACGGCCAACTTTTCAGGTCGCAACATCTCCATCGGCCCATATGTTCCAGCATCACAAGGTCAACCAGCACAGACTGTACAAGGCAATTTCTTCACGCCAGTCAGCGTTGCGGGCGGTTTCTTCGGCTCAGGCGGCGCGCGCGCCTTTCAATTCGCAACGAGGCTGGAGTTCTGATGAGAGGACGGCTTCATGTTGCCTGAATACGAGAAGATCGCTCAAGCCTTTTGCAACCCAAGGCAGAGTGCGCCTTCAAACCTCTCAGTCATTGAAGAGAGCGCGGCCACGGGAGAATTGGCTGCGCTCTACAATCACTTCCGCGAGCACTTTGGACGGTCGGATGTGCCGGGCATTCTGAAATGTTTCGCAACTCATCCTCCGCTACTCAAGCACATGATGGATCTGTCAGAGAGTCTGATCTTCGCGGATGGGCATTTGGGCCGCAGACACAAAGAGATGATTGCAACGCTAGTCTCCACGCAGAACTCATGCCCCTATTGCGCGGACAGTCACGGATACTTTCTTCGCGTGCATGGAGGCTCCGCGCAAGTTTTGGCTGCCATCCAGGCCAACGATCTTCACTCAACGGAATTGAACCTTGCTGAACAATCTCTGCTGGAGTTTGCGCGTGAGGTGAACCTAAATTCCAGCGCGATTGGGCGCGCCGATATTGAGTTGCTGATGCAATCAGGATGGAGCGAATTGCAGATTGCCGAGGCCGTTCATGTGGCCGCTCTCTTTTCCACATTCAACCGCGTGGCCAACGCATTCGGGCTTCGATCGCAGGGACTGCTATCACTCTATGAACACGATGCGGAAGGCGCATCCGTCGAGGGTGGCGGCATTGAATGGACTGACTCATGAGTGCATTGCAAAGTACTGCTTTGATGTTGCTTGCCGGTGTGGAGAACAACCCCCAGCCCAGCCCGTACTTCGATCTGATTGCCGCAGCAAAAACTTCCGGTTCGGAGTATTGGCAGATATGGAACCTGCTTGCTTTCCGCCCGAAGATTGCCGACCATTTGGTTCGCCTCTCGCATGAAATCATGCATGAGGATGCCCCTATCAGCGTTGCGCTGCGAGAGTTGATTGCAACCCGCACCTCTTCGCTCAATCACTGCGAATTTTGCATGAAGGCTCACGCCGCTGTTGCGGCTCATCTTTACAATGACGAAGAACTGGTTTGGAGCGCGGTGCGCGATCTGGAAGGCGCGGCCCTGCCGGAAAAAGACAAGGCCATTCTTCGTTTCACGCAAAAGGTCACACTCGACTCCAGTTCAATCGATGAACCTGATATTGCCATGCTGCACGCAGTTGGTTGGGACGACACTTCGATCTTCTATGCCATTGCAGCTTGCGCGCTCTTCAACTTCTATAACCGCTTCGTCTCTGCCAATGGAGTCAAGCCTGTCTCCGATGCGGCCTTCCGCCGCCTTGCTGCGCGGATGGCAGAAAAAGGATACGTGCGCGAATGAATTGTGATCGTCATCTCCTGAAGGTTGCTCGACCAGGCAAAATCATCATTGTTCTGGGTGTGGTTCTGCTTGCTCTCAACAACTGTGCGGCGTGGGCGCAAAATGCATCTACAGATCCGTCGCATACTTACTTTCACATCTCTCTGGACAGATCTTTCCCGGTGCCGCTCTCGGGGCGCCTGCTGCTCTTTGTCGCGCAGCCAACTGGCGATGGCTCCGCGGTAGATATCGACATGATGTCGCCGGAGAGCGTCTATGTTGCGGCAAAAGAGGTAGCTCGCATTGCTCCGGGCGAAACAGTCGATATCGATGCGGACGATCTGGCCTTTCCTCGCCCTTTGTCGCAAGCAGCCAACGGAAAATACCGCGTGCAAGCGGTGCTCGATCTATATCACAGCTATAACTACGACGGACGCGCTCCGGGCGATCCGGTGAGCGCGCCTGTCTCAATCGATCTTCCACTCGTTGCCGTTCCATTTCTCACGCTCACACAAGTTGTGCCGGAGACGCCTGACCCGCTTGCACAGCGGCCTGATGTGGCCGCGGCACTCAAGCCTTTGGATTATATCAGTCCGGTTCTGACTCGCTTCTGGGGGCGCGAAATCCATATGCGCGGCTGGGTTTTGCTGCCTCCAGGCTATACAAGTCACCCCACGGATACTTATCCAACCGTGTATTTCACCCATGGATTTGGAGGTACGCTGCAAGGCTTGCGCGCGCGATATGCTCCGGTCCTATATGACCGTATGAAGCAAAAGAAGATGCCGGAGATGATCTGGGTCTTGCTGGATGAAAGCAGCGCGACCGGCACTCATGAGTTTGCTGACTCCGTCAATAATGGCCCTTGGGGAGCGGCGTTGACGACGGAGTTGATCCCCAACATCGAATCGAAATATCGCATGGATGCGCGCGTCAATGGGCGCTTTCTTCAGGGACATTCTTCAGGAGGCTGGGCAACGTTGTGGCTTCAGACCCATTATCCAAAGGTCTTTGGCGGCACATGGTCCACCTCGCCTGATCCCAGCGATTTTCGCTTCTTCAGCACGATTGATCTTTACGCCAAGCAGGCGAATTTTTATCGTGGCGCTGATGGCGCGCTGAATCCGATTCTCCGCGATCATGGCCAGCCGCGCGCAACCATGCAGCAGTTAGCCGGCCTGGAGTTGGTACTAGGAGAATATGGCGGTCAGCTCGCTTCCTTCGAATGGGTCTTTTCTCCACGCGCGGCAGACGGCCGTCCCAAGCCTCTCTTTAATCGCGTCTCCGGTGAGATAGATTCAGACGTGGCCAACTACTGGCGCAGCCATTACGACATAGTTGAATACTTGAATCATAACTGGGAGTCGATAGGTGCCGACCTGCGTGGCAAGATTCATCTTGTAGTCGGCACAGATGATACTTTCTATCTGGATGGAGCGGCGCACAGCTTGGAATCCACGCTCACCCGACTCGGCGGCGATCCGCATTTTACTTTCCTGCCCGGCAGATCTCACTTCAATGTCTACGTTGCTGGAGATGATCGATGGGCCTTGTTCGATGAAATCGCAACAGAAATGTACCGCGTTGCGCGGCCATCCGGTTCTGCTGATCCAGTAACTTTGCATCCGTAGTCAGCCGGTCCCAGTTCAGGTGTGGGTAGGCTAGTGGGAGACAAGCCGGCGTCGCCTAAATTCCGACAAATTTTTTGCGATAGATCTCGCTTACCAAATCTGCTGCCGCAACAGCAATGCCGGAACGGATGCATCCTGGCGGGAATGCTGATCTTGATCAAAGTGCATAAGCAGTTAACATATGCCAATTCGGGCACAATCCCGTCACCAGTTGCACCGCAGATGAACGTCGTTGGTGTGGTGGAGCTGTACTCTGACGCTGGACGCAGCGAATAGAAAAATGGTTGAGAAATTTGGCAAGGACTGCGGAGTTGTTGTCCAATACCGCCCTAAGAACCAGCTACCCCAATCGCATCTTATTGAAAATAAACAGCCTATATTTGGGGCGGCTAGTGGGGATCGAACCCACGACATCCTGTGCCACAGACAGGCGTTCTGCCCCTGAACTATAGCCGCCATCTTCAACAATTGTAGCATTAGAGTTGTGCCCTCAGCGGCGAAATTTTACACGCGGCAGGGTAATCCCATGAACGGAGAAGGAGTACGCCCCTGGAGACAACTCTTCCCTACATCCAAGTCGTCCTTGCAAAAGAACCAGGACCGTGACCGAAAGGAGATGCTCTGTCAGATAAACGAATGTGGGCCAGGAGGCCCACACTACAGCCGACCCGGAGGTCGGCGCTACGTTTTAAAATGCTACGTTTCTAGGCGCTGCGTTGCGAGATTCTCGCCTTATAGTATTTGTTTGATAGCGGCAATCAGCCCACGGATATCAGAAGGATCGGCTTCAATCGAAGGTGGCCAACCCAGATCACGCAAGGTCTGGCTTGTGATCGGCCCGATGGAGACGGCCGGAACGCCGGCAAACGGCCATGCCGCTCCCGCAATGCGCGCCGCTTCTGCCAGATGAGTGGCGCTGGAGGAGCTGGTGAAGGTGGCCGCGTCCAGTCCTGCGGCGAGTGCTTGACGAAGCTGTTCCGGCGCGGCCTTGGGCATGGCATTTCGATAAGCCTCGACCACATCGACCTGAGCGCCGATCGCTCTCAAAGCATCGGGAATCACATCGCGCGCTACGGCGGCGCGAGGCAGCAGTATGCGCTTGCCGCGAACCAAGTCACCCAGCGCCGCCAGCAGACTTTCAGCGAGATAAGCTTGCGGAACGACGGCGACTTGAAAGCCATATTGGAGTGCTGTTTCGGCGGTTGCTCTGCCGATAGCGGCAATCTTGATTCCTTCGACCGAGGCCGGATTGACGACTAATTGATCGGCGCGATCACAAAGCCTCTCAATGGTGTTGGCGCTGGTCAAAATCAGCCAATCGTATTGATCGAGATGGCGTAATGCGTGATCCAGGGGCTCGAACGATTCCGGCGGGCCTATTTCAATGACAGGAACCTCGACAGGCACGGCTCCCAGCGCGCGCAGGCCTTCGCTCAGCTTGCTGGACTGATGCGCGGCGCGAGTGACCAGAATCCGCCGGCCGGCCAAGGCGAGCGCACTCATGGCGCGTCTCCGGCAACAGCAAGCAGCGGCCCAGCTCCGGCTTCGTTCAGTTTTTGCGCGATGAAGCGGCCCAACTCCGCCGCATCCGTTTCCTGTGGAGGCGTGCGATGGTAGACCCGCACGGCCTTCCCGGTCTTCGGGTCGGCTACGACGGCATAGGTTTCCCACCCATTCGGCACGGAACGCAGATTGGACGGGGCACTCGAATCCAAATCAGGATCAGGTCTGCAATGAACTCCGATGGGCACTTGGCAACCACCGCCGAGCGCGGCCAGAGCGGCCCGTTCAACGGTGACCGCAAAGCGTGTGGCTGCGTCGTCCAGGAAGGCCACGGCGGCAATCGTTGCCGCATCCGCTTTACGGGTTTCGATACCCAGCGCGCCTTGGCCGGCTGCCGGGCAAAACTCTTTGGGCTCCAACCGCTCACGCACCCACTCGGACTTTTCCAGGCGGTCCAGGCCGGCGGCGGCCAGCAGGATCGCATCCACCTGGCCCTCGGCCAGCTTGCGCAGACGGGTGTCCACGTTGCCGCGAAACTCAACTGCCACAATGTCTGGTCGAAGCGCCTTCAACTGCGCACGGCGGCGCTGGCTGCTGGTTCCGACGCGCGCGCCTTGCGGCAGTGCGGCAAGACTCTCAAACTTTGGTGAAACAAAGACATCGCGAGGGTCTACGCGCTCAGGCGTTGCGGCCAGCGCGAAGGGTTCCGGCATCTCGGTGGGCAGATCCTTGAGCGAGTGCACGGCCAGGTCCACGCGCCCGGCGGCCAGCGCCTCTTCGATCTCTTTGGTGAACATTCCTTTGTCGCCAGTGATCGCCCCGACCTGCGCGAAGGTGATCTCTTGCAGGCGGTCGCCGGTGGTTTTAATGATCTCGATATCGACCGAGTGGCCTTGGCCGCGCAGCAGTGCGGCGATATGGTTGGCTTGCCAAAGAGCGAGTTGCGAGCCACGGCTTCCGATGCGCAGGTTCATGATTTAGCAACTCCGGGGTTCTCATCGTCTGAGTTCTTATGTGCGACAACAGGCAGCGACCAGCTCTCGCAGAGCGCCTCCAGCCGCGCCGCATCGTTTTCGCGCGCGGCCTGTTTGAGCGCCTGCATCGGCGGGTGAAGGAACTTGTTGACCAGCCCGCGGGTGAGCGCTTCGACGGCGGCAAGTTGCTCGGCGTTGAGTGAGCCAAGGCGGGCCTGCACGCGCTTCAGCTCCGCCTGGCGAATCTCCTCGGCCTGCTGTTGCAGCGCCACAATCGCCGGGGCTGCGTTCACGGTGAGCTGCCGTTGATGGAAGTGTTCGACCTCGGCAGCGATCAGCGCTTCGGCATCGGCCGCCTCGCGGCTGCGCTCGCTGAGATGGGCGGCGGCCACGGCTTGCAGGTCGTCAATGTCGTAAACAAAGATGCCCTCCAGCTTGCCCATCAATGGGTCCACGTCGCGCGGCACGGCAATGTCGATGAAGAACATTGGCCGGTTGCGGCGGCGTTGCAGGAAGGCTTGGCCGTGTTCGCGGCGAAAGATGGGATGGGGCGCGCCGGTGGAGCTGATGACGATGTCGGCCTGGCTGGCGGCCTCGTGGAGCTGCTCGAAGGGAATGACCTGGCCGTTGAATGTCTCGGCCATTTTGCGCGCGCGCTCCAAGGTCCGGTTGGTCACCAGAATCGCCCCCGCGCCCTGCTGCACCAAGTGGCGCGCGGCCAGCTCACTCATCTTGCCCGCGCCCACCAGGAAGACTGTGCGTCCTTGCAGCGATCCGAAGATTTTGCGCGCCAGTTCGACAGCCACCGAAGCGATGGAAACCGAATTGGAGCCGATCTCGGTCTCCGAGCGAACCTTTTTGGCGGCGGCAAAGGTGCATTGCAAAAGATGCTCAAGCTGCCCGCCCACCGTGCCCGCGGCGCGCGCCGTAGCAAAGGCCTCCTTGACCTGGCCGAGAATCTGCGGTTCGCCCACCACCATCGAATCTAAGCTGGCGGCCACGCGAAAGAGGTGCTCCACGGCCTCCCGGTCACGATGCTGGTAAAGATGAGGAGCCAGAAGCGCGGGGTCCAAGTTGAAATGCCGTTGCAGAAAGCTGGTCAGATCGAGACTGGAACTCTCCACGGCGGCCAGAATCTCCACGCGGTTGCAGGTGGAGACAATCATGCACTCGGAGACTCCGGGGATCGAGGCCAGCGCGCGCGTCGTCTCCGGCAGATCGTCGCGCGAGAAAGCGATCCGCTCGCGTACTTCAATGGGCGCGGTCTTGTGGTTGACGCCGATCAGGACGATGCTCATCGCGGACCGTACCTGTGTACATGACTGAATGCATTGGCCAACAGTACAGCCAGCATGACGACGAAGACAGCTCCTGAGAGATACGCGGCCCGCCGTCCGCGTAACCCGACTGTGCGGCGAACAAAGAGCAGCGTGACATAAATCAGCCAAAGAAAGTACGACAGAATCACTTTGGGATCAAGGAAGTAGCCCGGACCGCCAACCTCCTGCGCCAGCACGGAACCAATCAGCAATCCGACCGTCATGCAGGGGAAGCCAAACTCCAGCGTCGAATGGGCGATGCGTTCCAGGGTGTCGAGCGAAGGCAGCCAGTCCAGCGGCCCCCACCAGGAATCTTCGCCGGGCTTGTGCTTGCTCTTCAGGCGGCGTTCCTGAAGAAGGTAAAGCACGGAGGCAAGCAGGCTGAATCCCAACGCGACGTAGGCCGCCAGCAGCGCGGCAATGTGGGCCACCAGCCAACTGATGCGTACGCCCTCCGAGGGAAAGGTGTAGCGATCCGGCCCCAGCGAAGGCACAAAAACGGCAAAAAAGGTGATAGGCAAGACAAAGATGCCCAGCGAGATTGCGTCGAAAAGCCACCAAACGAGAAAGAAGATTCCGGCAATGGCAAAGCCCAAAAGCGATTCGACCTCGCGCGTGCCGACCGGCATCCAGCGATGCGCCTGGACGAGCATCTCAACGCAGGAGACAAAGTGGAAGAAGAAGCCCAGCCCAGCCAGATGGATGCAGCTCTTGCGCCAGCGGGTCAACCCGTAGAGGACTGCGGGAAAGATGGCAACGGCGCCCGCCGCATAAAGGATCGCCGCAACTCGTAGCCAGAGCAAGTACATTTCGCCTTCCACCTTAACTGCGCCAAGAATCAGTATACTGTGATGCAGCTCACTTGGTGGGTCACAAAGCACCACTTCCATCTCATTCAGCAATCAATCTGATTCCCTATTGCTCGTCAGGCCTGCCCCGCGCGTTCAGAAAGGCGGCCAAAAGCAACAATGGCATATAGAGCAGAACAGCCACTGAAAGCCAGTCAACCTGTCTCTGAACGAACCAAAGCCGCCATGCGTGCGTGCCATGGGATAAAACTCCCTGAACGGCAATCAAGGAAACCGGGATGTAAAGCCAGCGAGGCTTCCAAATCAGGAGTCCGCAAAGCACCGCGTCAACGAAGACAAATAACGCATGACGCCATGGAGGCGCAGTGGATTGCATCCTGAATCCAGCAAACGCCACCAAGTGGTAAATCGCCGCGAGAGCAGCTCCAACAGCCAGGAACCTCATCAATCCGATTGTCTTCCGTCGCGCCAAACTGTCGCACCTCTTTCGATTTCGGTCCATACATCGCATCGGCACGCTGATTCGTTAATCGTTACCCCATCCCCACCACCGGCTGAAAGAGCGTTCCGGCCACGCGCTTGGCGATGCCCACCAGCTCGCGCTGACCGGCAAAGACTTTGACCAGCGGCGCTTGGGAAAACTCCGGCAAGTTGGCCTGGGCGCCATTGCGCAGACGCCCAAGGGCCAGCGCATCGCCGGTCACCGAGGGCATCTCCGGCAGCAGCGCGCGCGGATGGATGCAGCAGGCCTCCAGCGCTTCAAGATTCCCGGCGAGTGATTGCAGTTCGTCCAGAGTGTGCGCATCGGCAAGCGTAAAGACTCCGGCCTGGGTGCGGCGCAGGCTGCTCAAATGCGCTCCACAGCCGAGATCCTGCCCCAGTTCATGAGCCACCGAGCGCACATAGCCGCCCGCGCTGATGCTCATGGTGAAGCTGGCCTCCGCGCCGACCAGCGCAAGAATCTCAAAGTTGCTGATCAGCACGCGCGCGGTCTTCAGCTCGACCGGCTTGCCCTCGCGCGCCAGTTTGTAGGCGGGCGTGCCGTTGATCTTCTTGGCGGAGTAGGCCGGCGGCATCTGTTGCATTTCGCCATGGAAGCGGCGGGCGGCGGCGCGCACCTGATCGAGCGTGAGCGCCGGGTTGGAGTCTGGGCCTGCCGGCACGCCCTGGGCGTCGTAGGTGTCCGTGGCAAAGCCAAAGCGGATCGTCCCGGAATAGCTCTTTTCCGCCGAGGTGAAGTATGGTGCAAGACGCGTAAACTTGCCCAGCATCAGCGGCAAAACGCCGGTAGCCATGGGGTCCAGCGTGCCCAGATGGCCGATGGATTTTTCGCCGGTGATCCTGCGCAGCTTTCCCACCACATCATGGCTGGTGATACCGGACGGTTTGTCGATTACGAGAAGTCCATTCACTCTTCAACTCTACCGCACTCAATGGCTGGAAATGCGCCGGTGACCTTGCAGGATGATGGACACTTGGTCTGGTGGCGGAAGGGGTGCGGGCTTTCCCACAATGCGGTTCAGATGGCACAATAGATTATCAATTCTTTTTCAACCCGCTTTCGTGCGAGAGGAGTTCTGAAAGATGGCAAGTAGTAGTGTGTTGGAGTCTGTGAAGGCGCTGGTGGCTGGTCCGCTGGTGCATGCAAATTTGTCAGTAGCTGAACTGGTGGAAACGTCGCTCAAGCGCGGCGAAGGGCATTTGGCGGCCAATGGCGCGCTGGTGGCCGTCACTGGTGCGCGAACCGGCCGTAGCCCCAAAGACAAGTTCACCGTGGACGACGCGGTGACGCACGAGGTTGTCGATTGGGGCAAGGTGAACAAGCCTTTTGCACCGGCGAAGTTTGATGCGCTGCTGGAGCGCGTGGTCGAGCACCTGAAGGGCCGCGAGCTCTTTGCCCAGGATCTCTACTGCGGCGCTGACCCGGCTTATCAACTGCAAATCCGCGTGGTCAGCGAGTATGCCTGGCACGCGCTTTTTGTACGCGATCTGTTTGTCCGGCCGGAGGCCTCAGCGCTTGAGACGCACAAGGCTGAGTTCATTGTGGTGGCCGCGCCTGAGTTTGAGGCCGTGCCGGAGCGCGACGGAACCAACTCCAAGGCCTTTATTCTGGCAGACTTCACGCGCAAGATTGTGCTGATCGGCGGCACCAAGTATGCCGGCGAGATGAAGAAGTCGATCTTCGGCGCCATGAACTTCCTGGTTCCCGACAAGGATGTTCTGCCCATGCATTGCTCTGCCAACGTGGGCGCGGATGGCGTGACGGCGCTCTTCTTCGGCCTCAGCGGCACGGGCAAGACCACCCTTTCGGCTGACCCGGCGCGCCGTTTGATCGGCGACGACGAGCACGGTTGGGGACCGGGCGGAGTCTTCAACTTTGAGGGCGGCTGCTATGCCAAGTGCGTGGACCTGACCGAAGAGAAGGAGCCGCAGATCTTCCGCGCCATCCGCTTTGGCTCGGTGCTGGAGAATGTGATTCTGGACGCGGCGCGCAAGCCTGATTACTTCAATATCACCCTCACGGAGAACACCCGCGCCGCCTATCCCATCGACTATATCGAGAATGCGGTGATTCCCGGCGTCGGCGGGCATCCCAAGAATGTGCTTTTCCTGGCCGCCGATGCCTTTGGCGTGCTGCCTCCCATCGCCAAGCTGACGCCCGATCAGGCGATGTACCACTTCCTGTCAGGCTACACGGCGAAGCTTGCCGGTACGGAAGCGGGCGTGATTGATCCGGAGCCGGAGTTCTCGGCCTGCTTTGGTGCGCCTTTCCTACCGCTCGCTCCTCGCGTTTACGCCGAGATGCTTGGCAAGCGGCTGACCCAGCAAAACGCCTCTTGTTGGCTGGTCAACACTGGTTGGAGTGGCGGCAAGTTTGGCGTCGGCAAGCGCATGAGCCTCAAGATCACCCGCGCGCTGGTGAATGCTGCGCTGGATGGCCGTCTGGAGAAGGTGGAGTTTGTCACCGAGCCGGCCTTCGGTCTGAGCATCCCTGTCAGTTGCCCGGAGGTTCCGGCGGAGATTCTGAATCCGCGCAACGCCTGGGCTGACAAGGAAGCCTACGACAAGACCGCAGCCGATCTGGCGGCGCGCTTCGAGGCCAACTTCAAGCAGTTCAATGCCTCTGAGGCTATTTGCGCGGCGGGTCCAAAAGCCAGGTAACAACAGAAAAGACAAAGGGTTTCGGGCAGGTTCCGACCTGTTCGAAACCCTTTTTTTCGTGCCGTTTCTGACCGCCGGAAGATCGTTCCGGAATTGCGTCGGCCTCCCGGTTCAAGCCGCATTCGATAGACGGGATCATTGTCCTAACTTTGCCAGCTTTTGTCCTTTGAAGTGCAAAGCTGCTCCAGATTGCAGCGCGCGCATTTGGGCTTGCGCGCGGCGCAGACC
>CAZYCV010000013.1:63323-65332 GCA_964645305.1 uncultured Occallatibacter sp.
GCAAAGCTGCTCCAGATTGCAGCGCGCGCATTTGGGCTTGCGCGCGGCGCAGACCTGGCGGCCATGCTGAATGATCTGGTGAGAGAAATCAATCCAGCGGCTGGCGGGCAGAATCGCCATCAATTCCTGCTCGACCTTTTGCGGTGTCTCGCCTTTGGCCAGGCCGAGGCGGCGCGTGACGCGAAAGACGTGCGTATCCACCACGACGCCCTCGGCTTTCTGAAAGGCAACGCCCAGGACAACGTTGGCCGTTTTACGCGCCGCGCCGGGGATGGTGACTAACTCCGCCAGAGTTTGCGGAACTTGACCGCCGAAATCTTCGACAATCTTGCGCGCTGCCCCTTGAATCGACTTGGCCTTGTTGCGGAAAAATCCCGTCGTGCGAATCAAGGCTTCCAGTTGTGGAAGCGTCGCTTTGGCCATCTTTTGCGGGGAAGGGAAGCGGCGGAATAGCTCTGGAGTTACCAGATTCACGCGAGCGTCCGTGCATTGCGCGGAGAGAATGGTCGCCACCAAAAGCTCCCAGGGAGAACGATGATGTAAAGCACATTCAACCGCTGGATAGGATTCGTCAAGCCCCTTGAGAATGGCAGTGATTCGTTCCGCGGCCAGCTCTTTGCGGGAGGTTTTCTTTGCGGCGGTCTTTCGGGTTGGTTTCGCAGTCGGCACGGTATAACAATCATACTAATCTCTATCGGGTCTCCCGAACTGCCGCGCATAGAATGTAGCGCCGACCTCCCGGTCGGCTGTAGTGTGGACCTCCTGGTCCACACTAGTTTCTTTGCAGTGTTGATTGGGCTTGCATCACGAGTGAGCGTGGGCGAGGACGCCCACGCGGCAGCCGGTCTGGAGACCGGCGCTACCACACTTCGTTATGCCGCGTCCGGTTGAGTGTCGGCAGATAACTCCGTGCGCAGGTGTGAACCGAAGAAGGCATAGAGCGCAACCACTAAGTAACCTGCGAGCGGCACAAGGTAAGCCATTGCAATACTGCTGGTGCGCAGGTTGATCCATCCCATCAGAGGGGTAAGAATTGCGCCGCCCACAATGGCCATGACAATCAGCGAACCGCCTATCTTGGTGTTGGGGCCAAGTCCCTTTAGCCCCAAGGCAAAGATCGTCGGGAACATCAGCGACATGAAGAAGCTGGTAAGCACCATCGCCCAGACGCCGATCCAGCCTGGATGCAGTACGCCCACGGTTACCAGCAGCACGTTAATCAATGCATACAAACCCATCAGCAAGTTAGGACGAATCAATCGCATCAGAGCGGTGGAAGCAAAGCGACCTACGCCAAAGGCAATCAGAGAATAAATCAGATAATTCGCCGCCGACTTTTCACCCAGGTGTGTATTGTCCTGCACATATTGAATCAGGTAACTCCAAGTTCCCACCTGCGCGCCGACGTACATGAACTGCGCAAAGATGGCCAATAAAAAATGAGGGTAATTCAGCAGGTCTTTTATGTGACCGTGATCGCCGCCATCTTCATGCTCACTATGAATGGCCGGAAACTTCTTGATAAGGATCAGCACGGCCCAGAAGAGCACTATAGCGGCAATAAAGAGATAGGGTTTGACGACGCGCAGCGTCTCGGAGTGGAGATAGGCCGCATAACTTCCAGCCGCTTGCTTGGCGGCAATTTCAGCGGGCGTTAACTCAACGCCGGAAAATATAAAAACCTTTCCGATGATTACGCCGGTAATTGCGCCCAGCGGATTGAAAGCCTGGGAGAAGTTCAGGCGCTGCTCGGAGGTTTCAGGAGAGCCCATCTGCGCGATGAAGGGATTGGATGCGGTTTCAAGGAACGATAGCCCGGTGGCAATGACAAACAGGGCGGTGAGGAAAAACCAGTATTGGCCCACGAGCGCCGCCGGCAAAAAGAGAATCGTGCCCGTGCAATACAAAAGCAAGCCAACGATGAAGCCAAACTTGTAGCCGTATTTGCGCATCAGCAGCGCGGCGGGCATGGCCAAAAGAAAGTAGCCCATATAAAACGCCGACTGCAC
>CAZYCV010000014.1:0-64694 GCA_964645305.1 uncultured Occallatibacter sp.
GAACAGGGATCAGGGAACAGGGATCAGGGAACAGGGATCAGGGAACAGGGATCAGAAAAGCAATGCTGCGATGTGGTTACAGATAAGTTTTGGTGGCCTCGTGCGAGTAGTATTGTTCAGGATGTTTGGGGTTGACGCGAATTGAAAAGGTGTCGTCCTCCTTCGCGTCGTACAAATCCGAGCTATCTTTTACCGTGATACAGCCATACTGATGTTCGCCCTGAGTATCTGTGTAGGCAAATGTCACCTGGGCAAGGTTTATGGGGAACCCATACTCTTGCGACGGCACTTCGAATAGCATGACCGAGCGTACAATCGCCTGTACCTCAGTCCATTGATTGACCCCGCGCATCTTCGCCAGAAACTCTTTCAGCATGATGGGAGCAGTTTAACATGGTGCTATCCAATCCCTGATCCCTGATCTCTGATCCCTTTTCGATGTATCCTATAAGCCAAGGCGGCCCACATGAAGACCTTCACTCTCGACGAAGCGCAATCCCTGCTCCCGGTGCTGGAGTCACTGCTCAAGCGCGCCATCGAAGGCAAGCAGGCAGCCCAGCAAGTTGAGTCGGGCCTTTCCGAACTGGCTCGCCGCATCTACATCACCGGCGGCATGAGGGTGGATACGGCTGATGTTGTTCGTCAGCGCGCCGAGTTGGAGGCCCACGTCCAGAGAGTCCGCGAAAGCGTGGCCGAGATCGACTCGATTGGCGTGCAAGTCAAGGATCTGGATGCCGGTCTGCTGGATTTTCCCTGCCGTCTGGAAGATGAAATTGTGCTGCTCTGCTGGCGCATGGGGGAACCGGCCATTGAGCATTGGCACCCCGTCGACTCCGGCTTCAAGAATCGCCAGCCCGTCGACGAGCGCTTCCGCCGCCGCTCCGCCAGCGGTAACCGGCCCAACTAGTTCACCGCCAGAATCTTTTCGCCGTGCTCTATCATCTCTTAATAGGCAAACGACTCAGCAAATCGCCGGCAGGGGTAGCCCCTGGCCGCGCCCGTCGATAAACCCATCAACCTGCAAGGAGTGATTATGCTTTCCGTTGGTTCGCAATTTCCTGCCTTCAATCTGACTGCCGTCGTCGATCTCGACCTCAGCAAAGCCTTCCAGCCTATCACCGAATCCACATACGAAGGCAAGTGGAAGGTTTACTTCTTCTGGCCCAAGGACTTCACCTTCGTCTGCCCCACAGAGATCGCCGGCTTCGGCCAGCTCAACTCCGAGTTTGCCGCGCGCAACGCGCAGGTTCTCGGCGGCAGCATCGACTCCGAATTCGTTCACTGGGCCTGGCGCAACGATCAGCCCTCGCTGAAGGATCTGCCTTTCCCTATGCTTAGCGACATCAAGCGCGAGCTCTCCAGCGCCCTCGGCATCCTCGATCCCGCGGCAGGCGTCAGCCAGCGAGCGGCCTTCATCGTGGATCCAGAGAACAAGATCCGCTTTGTTTATGTGACCGACCTCTCCATCGGCCGTGACCCGAAAGAGGTGCTGCGCGTCCTGGACGCCCTGCAAAACGGCGGCCTCACCCCCTGCGGCTGGCAAAAAGGCGACGCCACCATCAAGGTCTAGCTCAAAAACCAATAGATTTTGGTATCCCAGGTCTGGTTTTTCAGACCTGGGATTTTTTGTCTGTCTACCTCCAACTGACCATAGTCCAGATACTTTCCGCGCCCAATCCCACCCTGCTCAATTAGAATGATCTACGTCATGAGCACAGAGATCATTGGCGGGGATTGGGTTGGCCAGATCATCGACGGAAGATTTCCCCTCCTTGAATGGCTGGGCGAATCGGAGCGGAGCAGCGTCTTTCTGACCGAGTTGCCGAGAGAAGCTTCGCGCAGGGCCGTCCTCAAACTCATTCCCGCCGAGGCCGATGCAGAGGCTCAGTTGGACCTCTGGAACAGAGCGCAGGCGCTCTCCCATCCTCATTTGATGCGCATTTTTCATGCAGGCCTTTGTGAAAGCGCCGTCGGGCCGCTGCTCTACTGCGTCACCGAGTTCGCCGAGGAAAACCTATCGCAGATTCTGCCCGAGCGCCCGCTTACCCCTGCCGAGGCTGCGGAGATGCTCCCGCCCATCCTGGATGCGCTTGCTTATCTTCACGCGAAAGGCTTTGTGCAGGCCGATCTAAAGCCATCCAATTTTCTGGTTGTTGACGATCAGTTAAAGCTCTCCACGGATCGTCTGCAGCGGGCCGGAGAGCGCCGTGGGCTGACCTCTGCGCTCACCATCTACGATGCGCCGGAGTGCGCCACAGGAGAGATCTCGCCGACTGCCGATCTCTGGGCGCTCGGCGTCACACTGGTTGAGGCTCTCAGCCAGCACCCACCGCTTTGGCAAAGATCCACGGCCAGGGAGCCGGAGATTCCCGCCACTCTTCCGCAACCCTACGCCGATCTTGCGCGCCTTTGCCTGCGCACCGATCCCGCGCAACGCATGACTCTTCCGCAGTTCAAGGCCAGCCTGAACGCGAGCCAAACCGGAGCGAAATCACCAACGGCCATTGTTCGCTGGCTTGCGCTCACCGTTGGAGTCCTTGTTCTGCTTGCCGTTTTCTGGCTTCTGGTTCTCCGCACCCAATCATCCAAGCCCGCACAGTTAGAGCCCGCGCAGCCATTGGAGAACCGGCAATCCGCACCGGCGACGGCCACTCTCCCAACCCCAGCACCGGTCCAAAATCCTCTTCCGTCAACGCCTCAAGGCGCGAACGAATCAGGCTCGATTGTCCAGCAGGTATTGCCGGATGTGCCCGCCAAGGCGAGCGCGACCATTCGCGGCCAGGTTGAGATTAGCGTACGAGTAGCCGTCGATACAAAAGGCGCGGTGATCAACGCGGAAATGGATACGCCGACCAAAAGCAATTACTTCGCCAAACTGGCTTTACAAGCGGCGCAGCGCTGGCGGTTCACGCCTCCGCACGCGGCTGGACGAGCCCTGCCGAGCGCTTGGGTTTTACATTTTCACTTCACCCAGACCAGCGTCGCGGTTACTCCGGTGGAAACAACTCCCTAGAAAACCAAGGTCTGCAGATCTTTCGACCTTCAATCAATGTGATCAACACTGCGCATCGATCACTTCACCGAGCGCGGCGGCAACCTCTTCCTGCTCACTCGCCTTGATGCGGTTGAAGAAGGGAAGCGCCAGCGTTCGACGAGCAATCGACTCGGTAACAGGCAGCGAGAGCAAACTGCCGCCAGAGTGCTTGCGCCAGGCTGGCTGAAGATGGATTGGCGCAAAGTAGCGTCCGCTGGCGATGCCGCGCTTGGCGAGTGCCGCTTGCACTTGGTCGCGGTCAACCGCCTCCGGCAAGCGAACAACATACACGAACCAACTGATCGCGCGGTCAGGCAGCGTCAGCGGCGGCCGCTCCAAATCTGGAATCGTTGAGAGCAGCGTGTCGTAGCGCTCGGCGGCCATGCGGCGCAGCGCAAGCATTTCCTCTATCCGGCTCAACTGCACGCGCCCCAGCGAGCTGGCCAACTCGGAGAGCCGGTAGTTGTATCCGGTCTCGACCAGGTCAAGCCACTCGCCGCTCGCTGCTCGCCCCTGATTGCGTAGGCTGCGCAGCCGCGCCGCGTGCGCCGAATCGCGCGCCAGCACAGCGCCGCCTTCGCCGGTGGTCATCTGCTTGTTGGGATAAAAGCCAAAGACCGCAAGATCGCCGAAACTGCCCGCGCGCCGCGCTTGAAACTCCGCGCCGATGGCTTCGCACGCATCTTCAATCACCGCCAGATGATGGCGTCGCGCGATTGATAGTAGCGCGTCCATCTGCGCTGGAACGCCAAAGGTGTGAACCACGATCAGCGCGCGTGTACGCGGCGTAATGGCCAGCTCAACGGCACTTGGGTCCAGGTTCAGCGTCACCGGATCGATCTCCGCAAAGACCGGCGTAGCGCGCATCTGCAGGACCGCGTTGGCCACGGCGACAAAGGCAAAGGAGGGCACAATCACCTCATCGTCCGCGCCGATGCCCAAGGCCAGCAGAGCCAGATGCAGTCCGGCGGTGCCAGAGCTGACGGCCAGCGCGACAGGCACGGAATGATAGGCAGCCAGCGCGGCTTCAAAGGCCGTCAACTCCGGTCCAAGGCTCAGTTGCGGCGTGCGCAAAACAGCCGTGACCGCGTCGATCTCGGCTTGCGTAATGTCCGGCGCTGACAATGGAATGTGCAAGCTCATGGCTGCTCCGGGTTGAGTTCTGCGGGTAGCGCCGCGGGTTGCTTGATCAGCAGCCCGTCGAGCGGCATGGAAGTCAGCACGCGCGCAATCGTCACAGCCGCGCTTCCGTCGCCGTAAGGGTTCACCATGCCGCGCAATGAATCACGAAACTCCGGATCAAGCGCCCGCGCAATCGCTACCAGAATCGCTTCTGTCTCGGCGGGCGCGTCGATCACGTTGGCGGCGCGTTCGCGGCCCTGCTGGCGCATACCAACATTGACCACAGGCAGTGCAAAGGAGGCCGCTTCCATAATGCCGCTCGATGAATTGCCGACCATCGCGTCTACTTGGCCAAGCAAGCTCCAATACGTCACGGCATCCAGGTTGACGAAGATGTGCGTCTGCGGCCGCGTGGTCGCCAAAGCCCGCGTGCGTTCAATCAGCGCAAGGCTCCCAGCGTCGGAGTTTGGAAAAACAAAGATAAGCTGACCTGGCGCTTGCTCCAATGCGCGGAATAGAGCCTCAGCCTCGGTATTCGTATCGCGCAAAATGGTTACTGGATGCCATGCTGTCAGTAATGTAGGTGTTGTAAATGAAAGCCCTAGCTTGGCTTCCAGCTCCTGCCGTCCCAACAATGTCGAACGCCGCAAGTGGTCGAGCGAGGGCGCTCCGGCGTGGGTGACGCGCCACGGCTCTTCACCCATCGCAATCACGCGGCGGCGCGCGGTGGGCGTCGAGGTGAAGTGGATGTGCGCCATCTTGGTCAGCGCGTTGCGTACCTGGTCGTCGATGGCGCCCTGCGAAATCTCGCCGCCTTCAATGTGTGCGATGGGGATGCGCAGTGCCAGCGCCACCGACGCGGGCGCCAGCATCTCGTAGCGGTCGGCAATCAGCAGCAGCAGATCGGGCCGCCATGCGGTGAGCGCGTCGGCTAAGCCAAGAATGGCAATGCCAATCGTCTTGGCCATGCCTGTGTCGGTGTCCGAACTGAGCAGGCACTCGATGCGCGCGCGGATGGGAAAGCCGTCCGCCTCAATCTCGCGAATCGTCGAGCCGAACTGGGGCGAGAGATGCGCCCCCAGCGTAAAAACACCCAGTTCCACGCCGGGATGCGCATCCAGCTCACGCAGCGGCCAGTAGAGATGGCTGTAGTCAGCGCGTGAGGTGGTGACCACGGCGATGCGGCGCTTGTGGGCTTCAATGGGCTGGTTCACAGTTGCAGTATAAATCGCGCGACTCTGTCACTGTGGAGTTTGTACCGGCGCGGTCTGTGCGGGGCATTCGGCAAGCTGATACCAGGCCGCGCGCAGCCACCCCGGATGCAATCCTAGACAGACCTGATCGCCTGGTTGCAGATCGTTGTAAAACCCGGAATCAACAGAAATCTCATTGGACCCTTCCATCGGTCCCCAGGGTGCAAGTTCAAGCGTGTAAGTGGTGGACTTTCCGTCGGAGGTATGCTTGCCGGTAACAGGCACAACATAGATGGAAGCCTTTGCATGATCGGCCAGCGTATCGGTCACAATCGCCAATCCAAAACTGTAAGAGCAACCATAAAAAAGCAACATGGCAATCGCCGCCGCCTTGTTCCCATTCTTGCTGACCGCGTCGAAGAGCATCCCGACATAGACCAGCACCAACGGAATGATCAGGATCAACAAAGGCTTCATCGAGACAAAATCGTAATTGCGTATTTGAAAAACCAGTCCCAGACTGGACGCAATCAGAGCAATGGAAAAATCCGCGCGCGGATCGGATTTTTTCATGGGAATGACATAAAGGTTTGGTTGCTGCCGCACCAAGAACACAACCACCACGGCAACCAAAGCAAGCGCGATCGCCGAAAGCGGCCGGAGATTGGCAGGGCCAAAATTCAAGCCGATGGCCGCCGCAACCGCCAGTACGATCACCACAATGCTCCGCGCCTTGGCCTGCTTTAAGGCGCCGAGACGCTCTTCCGGCGTAAAGCCAAGTTCTGCGTCTTGAGTAATTTCGGCCAGGATAACGTCGCGGTCGCGCGCATCCAGATCAGTGATCAGCTGGAACCAGGCGCGATAGTTGTCGTCAGTGCCGAAGGACTTGGAGATGGTAATTTTTCCGCGGCCTTCCTTCAGATAGAGCACGGTGTAACTGCCATTGCGTGTGCTGATGTTGCGGAAGCCCTCGATTTGGCTGAGGTCGGCAGTCTTCTCTTTCAAGGCTCCGCGCACATCAATGCGCGTTCCGTCGATGACCAAACGGGAGCGCAGCGCCCAGGCCAGCACGTAGACGCCGAGAATGGGCATAAACAGAATCGTAACTGCAAGAACAACGCCATCCGGTTCAGAGACAATCTTCGCAGCCAAAAAGAATCCGCCCGTAATGGCCGCCACGCCAAGAAGCACATAAAGCCATCTCTGCCAACCCTTCAATCGATACTCATGCCGTTCAACGCTCATTTGCTGCAAGGAATCCATAGCTTTCTCCGTCCCAGCCTTTGTATCACACTTGGGGCAGACTGCGGGAGGAGCGAAATTTCATGGAGCGGGAGTCAACCAAAACTCCGATGCAGACCGGCTTGCACTCGCTTACACTGAAGAGTACGGCCAGTGAGCGGAGTTGGTGCCCAGGCCGCGTGGGAGCGAACGTTGAGAAAGCAGATGAGAATGACCGGGCCGCTGGCCCTTGTACTTTTGGCGGCAACAGCGGCGGGTGCCGAGCAGCGCTTTGATGCCGAGGCGGTGCGCCTGAACAATCGCGGTGTGGCCGAGATGAGCCAGCAGTTCACCGATCGCGCGGCGGCTTCCTTTGCAGCGGCCTTCAAGCAGGATCCGAAGCTGGCGCAGGCGGCCATCAACGAGGGCATTGCGCTGCTCTATCTGCAAAAACCGGCGGACGCAAAAGTGTATTTTCAGCAGGGCATTGCGCTTGACGCGGCGAGCGCGCAAGCCTGGTACAACATGGGACTGGCCGAGCACGCGGCCAATGAAGTGGAGCCGGCGCTAGCCAGCTTTCAGCAAGCCGTCAAAATCGACCCGACGGACGCGGACTCCATCTACTATGAGGGCGTCTGCTACCAAGAGTTAAAGGATTTCGAAAAGGCTATCGCCATCTTCCGCAAGGCGCTCGCCATCAATCCGCTGCACGCCTCGGCGCAGTTTCAACTGGCGAAATCTCTGCAACGACTCGGCCAGAGAGATGAGGCTGGCGAGGCTTTCAAGCGCTTCAAGCACATCACCGACACCAAAATTGGCTCACCCATCGGACTGGCGTATGGCGAACAAGGCCACTACTCCACCGTCACAGCCATCGAGGAGCATGAGGCCGGGAAGAAGCCGATGAATCCGGTGAAGCTGGTGGCGCAATCTATGGATACCCAGGTCCGAAAATCCGGACCTGGGGCACCCAATTTGAAGTGGACCACCACCGGCGGCGCGTGCATGATGGATGTGACAGGCTCCGGAGCGATGGACCTTGTGCTGATGCAATCGGGTGCGCAGGCGATTCGTGTGTTGCACAGCAAAGGCAACGGCAGCTATGAAGAGTTTGATGCGGCGGCGGCAGGACTAAAGGCATCAGGTCATGCAGTGGCTTGCGCGGTGGGTGATTATGACGGCGATGGATTGAATGACCTGGCCGTTGCGCTGGATGATGCGGTGCTGCTCTTCCGCAATTTGGGCAAAGGAAAATTTGAAAACGTAACGACTGAATCCGGATTGGTTCCGAAAAATCGGCCAAGCGGAATCACATTTATCGATTATGATCACGACGGAATTCTCGATCTGCTGCTCACGGGCGCGCCTCTGAAAGCAGGCGATGAGTCGAATGTGTTGTGGCGCAACAACGGCAATAAGACTTTCTCCGAGAAGACCGAGCCGACCGGCTTGGGCGGCAGCGGCAGGACGATTGCGGCGATTCTCACCGACTTCAACAATGATCGAGCGGTGGATATTGCAGTGACCCGTGATGGCGAAGCGCCGCTTATTTATGTGAATCCGCGGGAAGGGAAGTATCCGGCACAGGCGCTCTACGGCGCGACGATGCCGTTGGCAGTTGGCATCACTGTGCTGGACTACAACAAAGACGGGTGGATGGATATTGCCGTGACGCACGCGGGTGCGCCAGGGCTAACGCTGTGGCGAAACGCAGAAGGCGTGAATCATATTGGACGTCGTTTCGAGCGTGTTGAACTCCCGCTAAAGGATGTTATTCGTGGCTGGGGCGTGACGCCAGTCGATATTGACAACGACGGCTGGATCGATCTGGCTGCGATTGTCGAAACCAAAGCCGGGCCATGCGTAAAAGTCTTTCGCAATCGTGGAGATGGGACGTTTGAGGATGTGAGCAAGGCGATCGGCTTGGACAAAGTAAAGCTCACCGCGCCGCGCGGATTGATTGTCGTCGAAGACAACGGAGCGGCGGATTTAATTGTGACGCAATTGAATGCGCCGCCAGTGCTACTGAGGAATGTGGGCGGCAATAAAAATCATTCTGTGCGCTTGGACTTGACCGGCTTTGCCGACAACAAAACGGCGCTCGGCGTGAAGGTGGAAGTCTTTGCGCAAGGCCATTGGCAGAAGTGGGAGCTGGCCGGAGCATCGGGCTATCAGACGCAAGGCCCGCCGCAGATTCTCGTTGGCCTGGGCGACGCGGACCATATTGATCTGCTGCGCATCTTGTGGCCCACGGGCGTCTTGCAGGATGAGATCGATCTGCCGCACACGCCGGTGATTGCAATGAAGGAAGCCGACCGCCGCGGCAGCTCATGCCCGGTTCTCTTTGCGTGGAACGGCCACAAATACAAGCTGGTCACCGATGTGATTGGCGCGGCAGTGGTGGGCCACTGGTTCACGCCCACGCGGCGCAACACACCGCGCCCCGGCGAATGGATCAAGGTGGATGGCGACGCGCTTGCGCCGGTCAATGGCAAGATGAGCCTGCGCTTTATCGAGCCGATGGAAGAGGTCAATTACATCGACCAGTTGCGGCTGCTTGCGGTCGATCATCCTGAAAATGTCGAGGTCAATCCCGATGAGCGCTTTCTTGATGATCCGCCCTTTGCGACAGGGCGCGTGGTGGCTTCAGAAGGCGCGCGTCTGCCAGTCGGCGCATGGGATGGAGACGGGCGCGATGTGCTGGAGAGGTTGAGCAAACGCGATCACAAATTCGCCAGCGGCTTCACACCGACGCCGTACGATGGCTTTGCGAATCTCCACGCGCTCACACTAGATTTAGGCGATGTAAAGCAAGTCGCGCCGCTAAAACTTTTGATGACCGGCTATGTGAACTACTTCAGCGCGACTTCGCTTTACGCCGCATGGCAAGCGGGTGTGAAGCCTGTCTCGCCCTTTGTTGAAGCGCAGATGCCTGATGGATCATGGCAGCGCATCGCCGATGACGCAGGTTTTCCAGCAGGACTCGAGCGCACAATTGTTGTAGACCTCAGCGGCAAGTTGCCTGCTGGCGCGCGGCGCATTCGCTTGATGAGCAATCTGGAAATTTATTGGGATCAAGTGCTCATCGATCAAAGTGCGAATGCGCAAGCGACGTCTGCGGAGCTGCCGCTCGCGCGTGCGACGCTGCACTTCCGCGGCTATCCGACGCAGATTGAAGGCGCAAGCCCTGGTGATCTTGACTATGATTATGATCGCGTCAGTTTGACGGGGCCATTCCAGCATCAGCGCGGCAACTACACGCGCATGGGCGACGTGACGCCGCTGCTTACAAACATCAGCGACCGCTACGTGATCTTTGGAAGCGGTGAAGAGATTGCGGCGGAGTTCGATGCAACCAAGCTGCCCGCATTGCCCGCGCATTGGAAGCGCGAATACTTCTTCTACGCGGATGGATTTGTGAAGGATATGGATTGGTGGGATGCTTCGCCGTTCAACGTGGCGCAACTGCCCTTCCACGCGATGAGCGAGTATCCCTATCCAGACACCGAGAAATTTCCGCAGGACGCGAACTCCCTCGACTATCAACTGAATTGGAATGACCGCTTTGATTCAGGCGAGCCCAACCGCAAGTATCATTTTGAATACCTCGACCGGCACGCGACGCCGGCCGAAGATGCGAGGCCATGAGATCGATGGACGAATCGGAGATTCAAGAACAGGCGGACAATCCGCGAGAGATTGGCGCGGAGGGCAAAAAGAACCGTCTTCTGCAGGCGCTCAACATCGTAGGCGTTCTGCTTGTTCTTTGGTTGGCGCGCGATTGGTTGCGGGAAAGCCACTGGTTGAATGGATCTTTTCAAAAAAAGATTGCGCGCATGTTGGGCATTTCATCCGGAGCGATTGGCACCGCATACTTTTTGGCACATTCAGCCTGGCAGATCTTTCATGCCAATTCGAAGAAAAAACAGAAGCGCGCTGAAGAAGAGAAGAAACAGTTTAATCCGCGTTATAACCCAATCGCGGAACGGGATTCGGAGAGTTGGAGCCATGAGCGGCATCACGATTGAATCGGCCAAGCGGCAACTGGAGCTTCTACGCTCCGGCGAAATGTCGGTAGTCGAGTTGGCAGAAGCACATATTCAGCAAATCGAGCATTTGAATCCGCAGCTCAACGCCTTTGCTGACTTTGATGCGGAGCGTGTGCGCGCCGATGCGCGGCGGCTTGATGCGCTGAAGGAATCACGCGGCGCTTTGCATGGGCTTCCTGTTACGGTGAAGTCTTCGATTGCCACGGCGGGTTTCAAGTGCGAGATCGGCAGCTTGCTTCATCAAGGCGACGTGCCGCGCGAAGATGCGGTTGTAGTTGCGCGGCTGCGCGCGGCGGGTGCATTGATTCTGGGCACAACGAATTGCCCGGAGTTTTTAATGGCCTACGAGACGGTGAATCTGCTGCATGGGCGCACCAACAATCCATGGGATTTGGAGCGCACGCCGGGAGGATCGAGCGGTGGTGAATCTGCCGCGATTGCCGCGGGGCTTTCAGCGGCAGGCCTGGGTTCGGATAGTGGTGGATCGGTGCGCGTGCCGGCGCATTTCACAGGCATTTGCTCGCTGAAGCCTACGCCGGGACGCATACCGGGACGCGGCCATCTGCCTCCCTGCGTGGGACCGTTTTCAACGCTCGGCGCGATTGGTCCGATGGCGCGCACGATGGCAGATGTTGCATTGCTTTTTCGCACGCTCAGCGGACAGGACAAGCATGATCCGGTCAGTCCTCCGATAGCGTTGCGTTCGCCCTCCGCTCGGGAGTTGCGCTCAAACACTATTGGCTTTTTTGAAGACGATGGATTGGTCCCGGTGACGCCGGAAACGCGCGCCGCAGTGCAGGCCGCAGTGGCTGCGCTGCGCGATGCAGGCTTTCGAGTGGAGCCTTTCAGACCGCGCACACTGGAGTTGCTGCGCCAGTTATGGCACAAGTTTTTTGTGCAATGCGGCGCGATGTTTTATGCGCCAGCGATTCGCGGTCGCGAGCATCAACTTAGTCCTCTCTTCAGTGAGTTCCTCAGCTTCAGCGAGGCTATTCCGCCGCTGACGGCGCAGCAGTTATTGGACGCATGGGCGGAGCTTGATATGATTCGCGCAAAAACTCTTGAAGCGATGAGCGAGCATCCGGTGCTGCTCTGCCCGGTGGCTAGCATTCCCGCTTTTCGTCACGGCGAGCGTGAGTGGGTTATCGATAATCACGTGGTCGAGTATCTGGACGCTGTGCGATACACGCAGTGGTTCAATGCGCTCAGCAACCCTGCTGCCGTGATTCCGGTTGGACGCTCGTCTGAAGGATTGCCCATCGGCGTGCAGATTGTGGCGCGGCCCTTTGAAGACGAGACGGCGTTGGGCGTGGCGGCAGTGGTGGATGCGGCGTTTGGGTATCGACCGCCGGCGATGGCTCTGTAATATTTTTTGCCAGAAGATCTGAGCAATTGAGTTTGGCGGCACATACAACGCCTATTGAAGCCGCATGGAAAGAAGATTACTGATTAGCGAAAGAGCAATGAATGCGAAGATTGGCCATGCTTGTACTCATATTACGGATCGCTTTGCCTGCATTCTCAGCCCCACGAACAGTCAGAGTGGAGCAACTGGAGAAACGGCTGATCAAGGCGCAAAGCAAGAGTGATGTGGAGACAGCAAACCAAATTTACAATTTGGAACTGACGGAACGAATGTCTGCGCTTCGGCTTGCGCTTGCGGAGGCGAAGCTCCCTGGCCCCGAGTCTCGAAAGGCTCTGCTCGTTTTGTTTGATGAAGCGGCATTCCTTGATTTACCGGCATCCGACCTCTTACGCGACCCCGCACCAGACAGCGCCAGTCAGATCGCGATACTCACGCGAACCAACGAATATGCACATAAAATGATTGCAAAGCTGCCAAACTTTTTTGCGACCAAGGTTATAACTCATTTCGAAGGAAAGCAAGTTGTCGCTTTGCCCTCTGGAATGAGTGCGACCGGCTACGAGCCGATGCATGAAATGGGCACTTCGAGCACTGAGGTACTCTATCGCGATGGCCGGGAGCAAGTGAATGCGGAAGTTTCCAGGCGCAAGGGACTTCCACCGCTGCCTCCTGAATTGAACACCGTTGGAGAGTTCGGTCCAATGCTGATCGTGACCCTGGGGGATGCAGTCAAAGGAAAGGTCGTTTGGAGTCACTGGGAGCAGGGTGCGGCTGGACCTGAGGCGGTCTTTCACTATGATGTGCCAGAGGCAGCGTCGCACTATGCTGTGGTCTTTCCTGATGTTGCCGATGGCACCGTGCATCATCCCGCGTACCACGGCGAGATTGGCGTTAATCCGGTGGACGGTTCGATTCTGCGGTTGACGATAGTGGCGGAATTGAAGCCGAACGATCCGGTTGCAGAGGCCGACATTCTGGTGGAATATGGCCCTGTGGAGATTGGCGGAAAGACCTATATTTGCCCATTGAAGAGTGTTGATCTGGCCCGGTTTCCGGTGAACGGATCCTATCAAAATTTCGATACTACACAGTCTTTTCCAGGTTTTCTCAAGACCCAGGTGAATGACAGTATATTCAAGCAATATCATCTGTTTCGAGCGGAGATTCGCATCCTGCCGTAGAAGAGACAAGAGCTGAGCGAGCCTATGCTGCTTCTGCGCGTTGTTGTTTTTCTGAATACTCCAGCGCAATGAACCTGCATGGAAAGCGCTTTTCTGATCCAGTAACGTCCAAGGCCATTGCTTTCAGCGCGTTTAAACGGAAGATGCGCCATATCCATAATTTAAGTCTCCACCTTTTGGTGGATGCGCACACAGGATAATTTCAGTAGCCTGAATTATCCCCAGAATGGAGCGCGTAAGGTGCGTGAAGAATGGCTCAAGCGGTTTGCCAATAGCCCCGATGTCCTGATAAGCGCCAGCCGCCGGCAGACGGTGGTGCCGGTGCTGGATTTGGAGATTGGTGGCGGAGAATTCGTTACCATGGCCGGTCCTTGTTCGGTGGAGACGGAGCCACAGTTGATGGCCACGGCACATCGCGTGCGTCAGGCTGGAGCACGCATTCTTCGTGGCGGCGCCTTCAAGCCGCGCAGCTCTCCCTATGCGTTTCAGGGACTTGGACTGGAAGGTCTGAAGATGCTTTCGCGCGCGCGCCGCGAGACTGGATTAGCCATCGTAACCGAAGTCATGTCGGAAGACGACGTTCCAATGGTGGCCGAGTATGCGGACATTTTACAGATTGGCTCGCGCAACATGGAGAACATCTCGCTGCTTGAAGCGGCTGCGCGGTCGGGCCGTCCTCTACTGCTTAAGCGCGGTCTGGCGGCCACAATTGCCGATTGGCTGCGTTCCGCGCAGGTCGTCCTTGAATTCGGCAATCCCAACGTGATTTTGTGCGAGCGTGGCATTCGCACCTTTGAGACAGCGACGCGCAACACCTTTGATGTTTCGGCCATTGTGCTGCTCAAGCAGATCTCTCATCTGCCGGTGATCGCAGATCCAAGTCATGCGGCCGGCGTGCGCGATCTGGTTCCGGCTCTGGCTTGCGTGGCTGCAGTTGCGGGCGCGGATGGAATGATTGTTGAAGTGCATCCAGATCCCGCGAAGGCCTGGAGCGATGGAGATCAATCACTGGATTTTGCCGGCTTCGACGAGATGATGACTGCGATGAATCCCTATATTGCCTTGCGTGAAATTGCTTTACACGGCAAGCGCAGAGCCTCTCTGCATGAGGCAGATGAGTTGCAACTTGCGGGAGCGGCGCAATGAATTCAGCTCTCAGAGTGTTGTTGGTTGCCGCATCCATTTCCCTGCTTATTCCTCTCTGCGCTTTTACGCCAAACGCGGCGCAAGGCTCTCATGTGCCATTCAACGCGGACTTCATTGTCACCGCCGCGCCCGCTTATGTGCCGCTTGCCGAATTGCGCGGGCAAGAGCGATTTCCGAAGGGCGCGCAATTACTGCTGGTGCATGAAGGCAAGGCAGAGCCGCTAGTGAAGGACTTTGCGGCCACTGCGGATGCGTGTTTTTCCTTCGATGGCAAGATGGTTCTCTTTGCGGGCAAACAGACAGCGAGTGATCCGTGGCAGATTTGGGAATTGACGCTCGCGGATCGCTCCGTGCGCAAAGTGATTGAAACGGCTTCTGATGCAGAGCGTCCGCTCTATTTGCCTGCTGGGCGGATGGTCTGGGCCGAGCGTGAACCGTGGGGATTTCAATTGAAATCCGCTGAAGACGGCCACGCTCCCAAGGCGATTCAATTGAATCCAACAGCCGGTCCAGGCGTACTGCCGCTCACCTATACGCAAGCCAGCGCGTTTCCGTCTGATGTGCTGGCGGACGGTCGCATTCTATTTGAGGCTGGGTTTCCGTTGGGTACGGGCACAACGCCGGAGTTGTATCTGGTTTATGCGGATGGTTCAGGTGTCGAGTCGTATCGTTGCGATCACGGCAGAGCGCGTTGGGCTGGAAGGCAGTTGGCTTCTGGTGATGTAATCTTCACGCACGGAACTGCACTCGCGCGCTTTACTTCCCCATTGGCGGCAGAGGCTCCGGTTGCCGCGCCGCGCGCCGAGTACGCGGGCACGATTGCGGAGACTACCGCAGGCGCTTGGCTTGTGAGTGCAAGAACTGCGGCGGGCGCGCATTTTGCGATTCAATTATGGAAGCCCGGTTCAGCGGCGTTGCAATCGATCCTCGCTGTTAGCGGTGAGAATCTTGTTGATCCTGTTTTGGTTGCGCAGCGTGTGATACCTCACCGGCATCCCTCTGGATTACACGATTGGAATTATGCCAATATGCTTGCGCTTGATGTAAGACAGTCACGCGCGGGCGATATGAAAACTGTGCCTGCCAGCGTGCAACTAGAGACAATCGATGCGCAAGGGCACGCAGTCGTCACGGGAACTTCGCCTGTGGAAAGCGACGGTTCCTTCTTTGTGAAAGTGCCTGCCGACAAGCCGATACGCTTCGCGTTGCTGGATACAAAGGGCGAGGTAGTGCGTCAAGAACACGGATGGTTCTGGATTCGCCGTGGTGAGCAACGGATCTGCGTTGGCTGCCATACAGGTCCGGAGCGCGCATCGGAAAATCGCCTGCCAGCCGTACTGCTGCGCACCACAACGCCGGTTGATCTTACCGGCGCGGCGAATGCAAACGCAGCGAAGCAGAAATCGTCGGGAGGCAATTGAAATGAGTTATCGCTATCTTCTTTTCGTGTTCGGTGCAGCCTCCATGGCAGTTGCACAAGCCGCTCCTTCTGTTCCTGTAGCACCAAAGACGCAGTCGGCAGCACTGCGGGTGCCGGTGATTCGCTTTGAGGAAGCGAGCGGAAAGGCCGGCGTCAATTTCACGCATAGCTTTGGCTCGGCAAAGTTGGGATCGTTGCTGGAAGGCACTGGTGCCGGTTGCATCTGGTTTGACTACGACAATTCAGGACGCCAATCGCTCTATGTAGTGAATGGGCGTCCGCTGGATGATTCGATGCATCCATACCCGCTCAAAGAGAAGCCCGAGACACCGCCGCACAATCATCTTTATCGCAACGATGGCAACGGACACTTTACGGATGTGACGGAAAAGTCAGGCCTCGATCCGGATATGTATGCCATGGCCGTGACAGCGGCTGATTATGACAACGACGGTTATGTTGATCTGCTGGTTACCGGCTATGGCAAGGCGATTCTCTATCACAATGACGGCAATGGCCACTTCACAGATGTCACAAAAATAGCCGGCATCAATGTGGATGGTTGGGCCATCAGTTCGACGTGGCTCGATTACGACAAGGATGGTTGTGTCGACATTTTTGTTGGCCGTTATGTGAAGTTTGATCCAAAGTATCGCGCTTTTTACGCGGCAGACAACTACCCTGGGCCGCTAGATTATGAAGGAGAAACCAATAAACTTTATCACAACAATTGCAATGGAACCTTCACCGACGTTACTGAGAAGTCCGGCATCGGCGCTTACGTCGGACGCACCATGGGTGTGACCGCGGCCGACTTTGACAATGATGGCTGGGATGATATTTATGTGGCCAACGATCGCACGGAAAATTTTCTGTTTCATAATAAACATGATGGAACCTTTGAAGAAATTGCCAACGAAACAGGCACAGCCTTTGGTCAAAATGGAGAATCCACTTCATCCATGGGCCCGGTTTTTACCGATCTTGAAGGACGCGGATTGCTTGACCTGTGGGTGACGGACGGCCACTATAATCGTCTGCTGCACAATACCGGCAAGATGGCCTTTGAAGACATCGGCGCGGAGACCGGCGTCTCGCAAACCAACGCGCAATACGTCAGTTGGGGTACTGGCGTTTACGACTATGACAACGACGGCCAGCTCGATATTCTCATCTTCCATGGCGGATTGATTCATTTGATTCCCCAAGAGCACACGCTCTTTCGCGGATTGGGCGATGGCAAGTTCGCTGATGTGTCGCGCGATGCCGGGCCGGCATTAAGCGCAAAGACCACGGCGCGCGGCGCATGCTTTGCCGATTACGATAATGATGGGAAGATGGATGCATTCGTAGTGAACCTGGGCGACAGGGGAATGTTAATGCATAACGTATCGACCGGTGATGGCCATTGGATTGGCATCAAGTTGATCGGTACAAAGAGCAATCGAGATGGTATTGGTGCAAGGGTTGAGGTTGTTGCAGCAGGCAAGCGCCACACGGCGGAACGCGTTGCCGGGTCCGGTTATCTCTCGCAAGATGACAGCCGTATGCACTTCGGCCTCGGCGCTGCTACAACTGTCGACAAAATCATTGTTCATTGGCCCAGCGGAATCGATCAGACGCTTGTTGCGCAGCCGGTTGATCGCATTCTTACCGTGCAAGAGCCCGGAGAAAGGAAGTAGAAGTGACCAGGCGCTTTCAAATTACGGCGGGCATGGGATTCGCGGCTTTGACCGCGGCGTTGCTTGCGTTTGCCTACTCGAATGCTCATTCGGTTTCTGCTGCTGAGACCGATTCGGCAAGCGGCCTTCTCGATTACGCATCGCCGCTTGAGCTTCTGCTTTCAAAGGATGGTTCACGTCTCTACGTGCTTTGCCAACAGAGTGAAGAGGTTAGGGTTCTGGATGCCTCCACTTACAATGTAATCAAGACCATCTCCGTAGGCCGTGTGCCGCGCGGGTTTTCGCTTTCACCCGATGGCGCGCGGCTGTTTGTCACCAACGCGTGGGAAGATACGCTTTCGGTAATCGACACGCGCACACTGACGGTTACAGCTACGTGGCCAGTGGGCGCCGAGCCCTCCAGTGTTGTTGAGGACCGAACGGGCAAGCGCCTTTTTGTGGCTAATCGAATCAGCAGTGATGTCGCCGTGCTTGATGCGCAAACAGGTGCGGAAGAGAAACGTCTGTTAGCGGGCCGTGGCGTGAGCTATCTTGCGCTTTCTCCAGATGGAAGCCGCGTTTATGCGACACACATTTACCCGAATCCGCCGCGCGTGCACACCGAGTTGGACAATCGCTCTGCGCCTGAATCGGAGATTACGGTTATCGACGCGGCGCGCGCCGTTGTGGTTGACCGTATGCCGATGCCTCGCATTGCCGGAGTCTTTCATCTGGCATTTTCTTCCGATGGCCGCCTGGGTGCGGTGGCCGAATATCACCCTAAAAATCTCGTACCGATTGCCCATTTGGAACACGGCGGATACTTTGATTACACGCTGACGATCTTTGGTGCGGATGTGGGCAAGACCCCTATCGAAATTCCTCTCGATGAGTTGGAGCGCTACGCATCACGCCCCTTCGGTGTGGCAATTTCTCCAGACAAGTCGCGCATTTTTGTGACCTGCGGCGGTTCAGAGATGGTCACGGTGATCGACCTTCCGAAGCTTTTGCTGTACGTGCATACGCATCCCGGTTTAAATGTGCAAGATCTTTCCGCAAGCGCGCACTATGTGGTCTCTCACATTCCAGTCGGGCTTGATCCGCGCGGGCTTGCTTTGAGCCGCGATGGTCGCAAGCTCTATGTCGCTAACAGGTTGGATGACACCATCAGCGTGATTGATGCGCGTGGTAATCGTGTCACTCAAACCGTCAAGCTTGCCGGACCCAGTGGCATCTCAAAGTTGCGTCACGGTGAGCAAACTTTTTACACATCGCGCCAATCCTTTCAGGGAGAGATTGGTTGCGCCACTTGCCATATTGATTCCACTTTCGACGGAATCACGTGGAATCTGGAGCCGAGTGGATTTGGACGCGACATTGTTTCCAACAAACTGATCGAGGGCATCAAGGATACAGAACCTTACAAATGGAATGGCGGGAATCCAAATATCCCAACCGAATGCGGACCAAGAACTGAAAAATATTTCTGGCGCTCCGAGAATTATGACAATCTTACGCTCGCTGATCTGACTGTATATATTCGCAGTCTTTCGCCTCGACCAAATCGCTGGAAGTTGCCTGGTCGTGAACAAACGCCCGCACAAGAGCGCGGTCAAGCGATCTTCGAGCGTACGGTAGACAAATTCAAAAAACCGATTGAAGAATACAATCGCTGCTCCTACTGCCACAGCGGCCCAAAGGGCACGAATCACAAGTTGTTTGATGTGGGAACCCGCAAGCCAACCGATAATGGAGCGTTGCTGAAGTCAGCGCCGCTGGATAGCATTGCGCTGCACGCGCCTTATCTGCATGATGGATCAGCGCGTACTCTCGAAGAGATCTGGACGGTTTACAACCCCGATGACAAACACGGACGCACCAATGATCTGACCAAGGATGAACTCAACGATCTGATTGAATACTTGAGGACCCGATAATGAAGATGGACATTAGGACGCTTATGTTTTGCGCTGCACTTGCGGTCGCTTCGCCCATCGTCTCAGTCGCGCAAGCGGGTTCGGATGCGCCGAAGATGCCACTCTTTCGTTTTGAAAATTTCACCACTGCGAACGGATTGCCGGATAATCACGTCTATTCCGTGCTGGTGGACGACAATCGCATTTGGGCAGGAACCGATAACGGTCTTGCAATATACGAAAATCATGCGTGGAAGACCTACACCACCAAAGATGGCCTGGCGCATCGCGCGGTTCTTTCACTGGCGCTGGATAAAAATACCGGCGACGTGTGGGCAGGAACAATGGGTGGATTGAGCCGCATCTCCGGCGGGCGCATCGACAGCTTCACTCAGTTGAACTCCGGGCTAAGCAATGATGTGGTGTACGGCGTCAGTGTGGAGGGCGAGAATGTGTGGGTGGCCACGGCCGCCGGCGGATGCAAGCTGAATACGCGCACCGGTCAATGGACGCTTTACAACGAACGCAACACACCGATGAATGAGATCTGGGTCTATGGAGTTACTGCCAAACCTGACAAGGTCTATTTCGCAGTATGGGGCAGCGGGTTGCTTGAGTACACGCAAAAGACTGAACGCTGGGACAAGTACGACGATCCGGATGGAGAGAACGAGATTGTGCTCTTTAAGGATCAGGGCTTGATTCACGAGATTGTCACTTCTGTCAGCTATGTAGACGGAATCGTTTGGGCTGCTACTTACTTCGGCGACAGCCGCTACGATGGCCGTTACTGGCACAATTTTTTAACAAAAGACAGCGGCCTTCCCTCCAATTTCACCAACACACTCAAGGGCGTGGATGCAACTCATTGCTGGTTTGGAACCGACAAAGGGTTGGCTTACTACGATGGCACGAACTGGGCCGTCTATCGACCGTCCTTGAAAGACGGCAAGCCGGAGATGACGGTCCGCGATGCGGCCGGCAAGATTACGCCGGTCGCCGTCACCACAGCACCGGCACACAACTACATTCTCGGCATTGATTTCCAAGGCGGTGACATTTGGGTTGCTACCGCCAAGGGATTGAGCCATGGAATTCGACAAAATCAATAAGAACATAAGGAGCCATCATCATGAATGCATTTGCAGAAATTCTGGAGACCATTGCAGCTACACCTGCTCATATGCCAATTGAACGGCGCGCCGTCACCAATCACGGCGTTCTCAACGAAGCATTTCACTACGCCAAGCCGAGCTCATTCTCGCGCGGCTTGCGCATCGACCTGAACGGCATTGCGGTTTTGATCATATCAGGCACCGCATCGATCGACGAGAATGGCGTGAGCGTGCATATTGGCGATTTTCCTGCGCAGCTCAAGCGTACCTTCTCCAACATCACCGGCCTGTTGGAGAGCGAGGGAGCAACGTGGAAAGACATTGTGAAGACAAGTTGCTATCTACGCGACATCGACCGCGATTACGACGTCTTCAATCAAATTCGCACCGCTTTCTATAAGGAGCAAGGGCTTGATCCAGTGCCTGCTTCCATAGGCATTCAGGCGCATCTTTGCCGGCCGGAATTGTTGGTTGAGATTGAAGCGCTAGCTATCTTCCGCACAGGTCAAGCTGCAACCAACAAGGAGTAGTTCATATGCACAAGGGATGGATGTTGGTGGCGATCTCGGTCTTCGCTGTGCAGCTTGCGGCGCAGGACACCGCCCAGTACACAACGCAGGCTGCCGATCAGAATGCGGCTCCGGCAGTGGTGACAGGGAAGGGAACCTGCGCTTGCGGCGCTCACCCTCCAGGGCCGCCGAAGGATCGAATCGTCAAACCGTATGCGGGAGAGCCCATTGATTTGAGTCCTTACGCGAAGTTTGCAGAACCGTATGATCTCAATTACATTCATCCAAATGTTTATTCCGGCGCGGGCCGCGACATTCCCGAACCGAAAGATGTGAAGGAAGTGCGCATTGGATTCTTTGGGCCGGTTGCGCCGAATCCAGAATCGGTTTTTGGTCTGCGCATGCTGCATGGTGCGCAGTTGGCCGTGGAAGAAGCGAATGCGCATGGCGGCTATGGAGGCAAGCCATTCAAACTGATGCTTCATAATGATTACGATAACTGGCAGGCGAAGGCGGTATACGGTGAAGATCGTCCCACAGATCCCGCGATCTGGGGTTCGGCGTCGAATGAAACTGTGAAGATGGTCTACGACGATCGGGATTGGGCCATCTTCGGATCAATCAGCTCAGAGTCCACCCACATTGCGTTGCGCGTCGCATTGCGTGCTGAGATCCCCATCGTCAATTCAGCATCCACAGATCCAACGATTCCAGAGACATACATTCCGTGGTTCTTTACGGATCTGCAAGATGATCGCGTGCAGTGCCTGACTCTGGCGCGCCGCATCTTTACTGAGCTCGGCCTCAAGCGCGTCGCAATTCTAAGAGTGAATAGTCGCTATGGGCGCTTTGGAGTAATAAAGTTGCGAGATGCAGCACGCAGGTTGGGCCATCCAATTGTCATTGAGCAAAAGTACCTTCCCGGCGATGAGGACTTTACAAAGCAATTGCAGGTGATTCGCTCTTCGCGTGCCGACGCGATCGTTCTCTGGGCTGATGAAACTCAGGCCGCAACTATCCTGAAAGAGATGCGCGCGGCGGGAATGAAGCAGCGCGTCTTTGGCGCCTATCGCACACTTGGGCCTGAGTTGTTGCAGCAGGCAGGCGATGCCGCGGAAGGTTTTGAGGCAGTCTTTCCCTACGACCCCACGCGCAACAATAAAAAATGGCTGGAATTCAACAGTAGATTTGACGATCGGTTTCATGAAAAGCCAGAGCAGTTCGCTTCGTTGGCTTATGACGCAATGAATGTGCTGCTCGATTCGATCTGCAAAGCAGGTTTGAATCGTGCGCGGATTCACGATGCTCTTGCAGACATAGAAGAATATGATGGCGTAACTGGGCACATGGTCTTCGATCCAAATCAGAAAAATGTTTCTCCCCTATACCTGGGCACAGTGCACAACGGCGCAATTACCTATCGTATCGCGACAATGGAAAAGTCGCAGCCAACGCCCTCGGCTCAAGCGTTGCCTGTTACGCCGCAAGTGCCGTATGCGCGTGTTGGCGAAGATGGAGTTGCTTATGCAGGACCGCATCATTCAGATTTGACCGGGCCGATTCACGTAGTTCTTTTTGGGCCGCGTGCGGTCGAGCTTGCACATACGCCGGAGATGCAGAACGCACTCTCCGCGAACGGAGCAGGTTGGACGATTCTACCTGTTGCCAGCGATCAGAATTGGGGTATGGCTTCAACGCAACTGGTTCGCGCGTTGATGGACGACCATGCCCTTGCAATCATTGCATTGGATCGCGACGCTGCACATCTGGCAGAACAGTTGGCGCTGAAGGTATTTGTTCCGGTGATAGCTTTGAGCAGCGACAAAAAGCTGACCTCGACAAACGTGCCGTGGATCTTTCGCTTGCCCTCCAAGACCAGTCCAGCTGAAGCGCTCGGCCTAGTGGAAGTTGCAGCGCAAAAAAGCGGCGCGAATTCAGAGCGTCTACGGGATGCGCTTGCCTCCGGCGAAACCATCGCTGGTGTTGCATTTTTACAAACCGGCGAACCGCTCTCCCAGAATTAATTCTATTTCACGATCAGTTCATAAGAAATGCCGAAGCGTCCCATTTGAATGATGGATTTTTCCGCTGGCGGCCAGATGTGCAGGCTCTCCACGCGTGTCTGGCCGGCGATCAGATGCGCGTCCGTGGAGCCCACCAGCGTGCCCGTCGATGCCTCATAGAAATGCACATTCAGAGCATCTCCCGACTGCGCGCGCGTCCACCCCAAAACATACTCTCCGGGCTTGAGTGCAACTCCGCCGATGCGAACCGGCGTTTGCACAATCAGATAGTGCGAATACTTGCCTTCGGCTGAATAACCCGCCGTCAACAATACTACACCGGCTATGTAACGTCCCTTGCTGTTCACTATGCCTGAAGCAGTGCGCATCTCTGTCTCAATGTGTTCCCTTTCCACTTGTGCGCGCGCCGGTAACAACGATGCAAGCTCTGCATCGGAGGCTTGACGCCAGACCGCTTTTTGCGCCCGTGATAACGGACAAATCAACAGCATGCAAATCGCAAATAGAAATGATGTCTTCATGGCTTCGGCTTTCTGAGGGATTCGAGAGTAACAATCCCGCGCTGAATTGCTGCTGTCGCGGCTTGCGTGCGGTCAGTTACGCCCAATTTACTGAGCAAATTGTTGATGTGCGTTTTTACGGTGGCTTCAGAAATCTCCAATTCCGTAGCGATGTCTTTGTTGCTTTTGCCATGCACGATCTGCTCAAGCACATCGAACTCGCGCGGCGTCAAATCTTCGGTCCCCATGCGCTCGGCAAGTCGCTGCGCAATCGCCGGCGGAATGTGCGATTTTCCAGCGTGAACTGTGCGAATGGTTGCAATCAACTCATCGGTGGTCATGCCCTTCAACAAGTATGCGCGCGCGCCTGCCTGCAGTGCGCGATATATGTCCTCGTCGCCATCATAAGTTGTGAGCACAATGAAACGCGCTTGGGGCGTCTCCATGCGAATGCGCTCAATCACCTCGACACCGCTAAGGCGCGGCAACCGCAGATCAATCAGTGCAATATCCGGCTGGTGCTTGCGAAATTTAGTAATTGCTTCAACGCCATCCGCCGCCTCGGCAACCACCTCCAATCCGTCCACAACATTCAGTAGCGCAACCAACCCCTGGCGGACAACGTGATGATCTTCAATGACCAGTACGCGAATTGATTCATTGCTCACTGTGGCTCCTTTGTTAACTCTCCAACTTGTTTTACAACCACTGCACGCAGACGCACCATGGTTCCAGCGCCTAGCTCACTCGACACTTCGAGGGTTCCGCCTATCGAGGCCGCGCGCTCTCTCATTCCCGTCAATCCAAAGTGGCCCGGCTGCGACTCTTTCATTTGATCCGCCGCAAAGCCTTGTCCATCATCCCGCACTTCGAGCGCAATTTGCACTGGCCCGTACTCCAGTTGAACAAACAAATGGTGCGCCGCGGCGTGCTTCTTTACATTATGAATTGCTTCTTGCGCCACGCGTAGAACTTCGCGTTCTATCTCTGCAGGCAAGGGCCGGTATGCGCCGAAGAGGCTGAAGTCGGCCTTCAATCCGTGCCCGCCTTCGGCCTCAACAATGCGCCGCAATCGAACCGGCAGCGTGGTCTCGCCGGAGTCCTGCGAACGCAGCGCCCAGATCGATTGCCGCGCCTCGGCCAAGCCTTCGCGCACAAAGTCGCGCGTCAAATCCAAGTGCTTGGCGGCGGCTTCTGATTTATTGTGACGCAGCAATTGGCTCAGCACTTCCAACTGCACGCTGATGCCCACGTAGCCCTGCGCCAACGTGTCGTGTATCTCGCGTGCAATGCGATTGCGCTCGCCCAGTACCGCGCGGAACTCGCTCTCGGCGCGGCGCAAGCGCAACCGCAACAACAGAACAATAATGCCCACCGCAACGGCAAGCAGCAGCGCAAAAAACCAGAGCGTTTGGTAAAAGTGGGGGCGCAGAACAAAGGTCAGCGCTGTTCCATCGGTGTTCCAAAGGCCGTCGTTATTGGCTGCCTGCACGCGAAAGGTGTAGCGGCCAGGACGAATATTTGTGTAATACGCTGAGCGTCGCGCGCCGGCTTCAATCCATCCGCGGTCCAAACCCTCCAGCATATAGCGGTAGCGAACCTTCTGAGGAGCACTGAAACTCAGTCCTGCGAAATCGAATTGAAAATGAACATGACCTGCGGGAATCTCAATCAGCGAATTCTCTCCATGCAATGGTTGCGCCACATCGTCAACCGCAAAGCGCTCCAGCGCCACAGGTGGCGGAACGGTGTTCACCGGGAAGTGCGCCGAATCCACTTCGACGAGACCCTTGGGCGTGGCAAACCATAAGTGGCCGTCGCGCGAACGCCATGCAGATGGATGACTGTTGGTAGCTGTCTCGCGGCTGCGCAGTCCATCTGAAGTTCCAAATTCAATCCAATGCGAACAACCCGATTTTTCATCGCTGTCGCAACGCGCAATTCCATCGCCTGTCGCAAACCATAGATGGCCGACGCCATCATCGAGAATTGCGTGGATGCTTGTTTTACTCAATCCGCCGCTGCTTTGCGCAGTGAAGCGCTGACCGTCCCAGAGATTCCATCCGTGATCCTGCGTGCCGATCAGCAGTGTTCCATTCGCGCGCGGCAGTAGCGCCGTAATCACGTTGCTGGAAAGCCCATTCGTAGTTGTGTAATTCACGATTCTGCCGCTGCTCAAGCGCGAAAGCCCGGCCAGCGTAGCCACCCACAAATCCCCATGTGAATCGCGCGCCATTGCGCCCACCAGATCGCTGCCCAGACCATTCGCGTGCGTAAAGGTTTCCATGCGCGCGCTGGATAGTGAGTCGCGTTTCAAGCCTGTCCAATGCGTCAGTCCGCGCCGCGTGCCAATCCACAACGAGCCATCCGCGTCCGCCAGCAGCGAGCGGATAAAATCATCCGGCAATCCATCGGCTGAAGTGAAGGCGTCAACTTTGCCTGCGCGAATCCGGTTCAGTCCGTCGGGCGTGCCTATCCAAAGATCGCCGTTAGGCGCTGCGGCCAGAGCCAGAATTACATCGCTCATCAAGCCGTTGCTTACACTGTAACTCTTGACGGCGTTTTCTCCATTCGCACTCTGCCGCAGCGCATTCAGTCCACCGCCATTGGTTCCTACCCATAGCGTTCCAGCGCTGTCTTCCACTACGGCGGTCGTCGCGTCCGAACTCAGCCCCTCGCGCGCGCTCATAGAGCGGAAACGCTGATCACGCAGAATGTGCAAGCCGTCGGTTTCCGTCCCGACCCAGAGATTGCCTTCGTGGTCTTCCATGATGGAGAGTATGGAAGCAGTGGCCAGCGGATCGGTTACCGGCAGCAATTGAACTTTATTTCCGGCAACCCATCGCGCCAGTCCGCCGTTGGTTCCTATCCAGAGGTCGCCTTCATGGTCAAAAAGGAGCGCTTGAATTCGACTACCAGGGAGCTCTTTTCCTGTAGTGAAGCTGTCGAGAGCGTTATCACCTCGTATTTTGTCCCCGTCTAACATAGCTACGGTATTTTTGTCAGCGGAGGCCACTCTTCCGCGAAAAGCCTGAATGAATTCAATTGGTACATTGGGAATCCACGGGAACATCCAGCTTTGCGGCTTGGGTAATGTCCAGTGTCCATCTCCCTGGAAAGTTGAAACTTTGTCTTGTGTTCCCACCCACAATAAACCTTGACTGTCCGATATGACCTTGGTGATAGCGTTGGATGGAAATCCAGTTTTGGCAGTTGCATCAATAAACTTCCCATCATCAGTCATACGCGCCAACCCCAGATCCGTCCACACCCATAGGTAGTTGTTCATGGATTCAACCAAAGTACGAATCCCGTTCCCTGGCAGTCCATCCTTCGTCGTAAACGCCGTAACCGCCCCATCCTTCCATCGCGCAAGCCCCTCGCTGGTGCCTATCCAGAGCGCGCCGTCTTTCGTTTCCAGCAGGCAGCGCACATCGCTTCCCGGCAGCGCGGGCGTCGAGTTCTTGTCGAAGACTTGAAAGCTGTTGCCGTCAAAGCGAACCAGGCCCACTTCGGTCCCCAGCCAGATGTAGCCGTCGCGCGTCTGCGCCAGCGCCTGCACGGTATTTTGCGGCAGGCCGTTCTCCATGCCCCAGGACTGGCGCCCGTAGCTGGCCAGCGGCTTGGTCGGTTCCAGCGCCGCAGCAGAGAGCGTGCAGCCCAGCAGGCAGAGGGCAATCAGCAGAGTGCGTCGCATAACACAAACTGACCTACGTGCAAGCAACGAGCGTACTCCGGCTTGTTCCTCCGCATCCTTCGAACTGGAGTCATTGAATCTCATAGACCGCTGCGGAAGAATCTTCAATCTGCCTTCCTTGGCGCGAAGGCCGCGCATCTCCACAATAATTGGTTGATGTGGGTTTTGCAGGATCAACTGCAGAGTATCCCACGGATACCGCCTCCGATCTCCACCTATTGATGGAGATCAAGCTCAATAAATAGGCTCATGACATTACGCCAGCCTGCCGATACTCTAAATAAGACAAAGAGCTTGTCTACAGACCGAGCCTCCTATGCATCACTTCCGGGCGACTGCCTACTCATGGGGCAGCCGCCCGCTTCCTTTTTCAGAGCCCAGGCGCGCTTATCCCCGGAGCTCCCTGCACCAATCCGATCAGGTGGCCCTCGGGATCAAGAAAGCCGGCGATGAGGCCGCCGTCAGGAATCGGATGTGCCCGAAAGCCGTCTTACCTCCCTTGCTTTCAATTCTTTGCAGTGAAGCCACACCATCCTCCACGGCAACATAAAAAGTAACATGGCCACCGTACTGCTTCCTGGCGCCTATGCCGCCATGAATTCCTGCACCGGAATTCACGACAGAGTACCAGTCCTCAACAGGGTCAATCTCCCAATGGAAGATGCTCTGGTAGAACTCCTCCAGCAGCTTTTGATCGCGCCCAAGAATCTCGAAATGAACAATTGGATGGGTATGGGACACCAAAATGTCCTCCTCTGCAATGGGTGTAAAACCCAAATCTCGTACTACATCAAGGATAACCCTAACAAAACAAAAGAGAAAAAATTTTTTTACGATTTCTCTTGCCAAATATCGCTGATTGCGATATAGTTATTACATATTGCGATAGAGCGGTGAAACAGAGATCAACTCTAACGCAAAAGAGACATGAAAGAGCATCCGGCTTGGGTTCCTGGTTTCTGACCACTGATCCCTGATTACCGGCATCTATGAAACTTGGCGAGAAAATTCGATATCTGCGCGAGGTCGAGGGCAGCTTGCGCGGCCTGGACCGGGCGATGAGCCAGCAGGAGATGATTCGGGCCATCGAGGCGGAGACCAGCTCCAAGTTGAGCCAGAGCTATCTTTCGCAGATTGAAAGCGGCGCGCGGCCGCACCTGACCAACACCACGCGGCAGATTCTGGCCGGCTTCTTCAAGGTGCATCCCGGTTATCTGGTGGACGATCCAGAGGGCTATTCGCCGGAGTTGCAAAGCGATCTGCGCCCGAACGAGGACAAGCTGGATCTGTGGCTGGTGGCCGGCGCCGAGCGCTTCCGCCGCGATCCAGAGCTGATGCAGGCGCTGCTGACTCTGGCCAAGCATGAGCATTCGCGGGAGTGTCTGCTGCTGCTGGAAGCCATTCTGGAGACACCAGGACTGATGCCGCGACTGACCGAAGTGCTGCGGCCGAAGATCAGGGAACAGGGAACAGGGAACAGGGAACAGGTGGCGGCCCGCGCAACAAAAATACGCGGCAGGAAAGACGAGGCGTAGCGATGCACTGGGAGACCTTCTATTTTGTTTGCTTTCTTATCGGGCTGTTCATGAGCGCGTTTTCGCTGCTGGGCTGCATGGGGCACTTTGGGCACCTGGGACACGTTCACGTGCCTCATGCGCCGCACGCAGCTCATCTGCCCCACGGCGGAGCAGCGACGCACTCCAGTGCCGGAGCAAGTCACGCCTCCAGCCAGGGAGCGCAAGATGTGGGCCATGGAACGCCGAGCGTTCCTTGGTGGAATACCTTCTCGCTGATGATCTTTCTCTGTTGGTTTGGCGCGGCCGGCTATTTGCTGACACGTCATGGCGGCTTTGTGGCTGGCGCGGTACTGGGCCTTGCCGGGGTTTGCGGAGTGGCTGGAGGCGCAATCATCTTCTTTTTCCTGGCCAAGGTGATCATGCCGCATGAGCACGAATTGACTGCGGACGAAACTGATCTGGTCGGCGTGGTGGGCAGGGTGTCGGCAACGATTCGAGCGGACGGCATTGGAGAGATTGTCTACCAGCAACTAGGCGCGCGCTACTCTGCTCCGGCGCGCTCTGAGGACGGTGTGGAGATTCAAAAACAGGAAGAGGTTTTTGTTGATCGTTACGAAAAAGGAATCGCCTACGTTCGCCGCTGGGAAGATTTTTCGCAGGACGGGAATTAGCGCCAGGGCCGTATGAATCTGTCATTGCGCCTGGAGATGCGCGGGCGAGGACGCCCGCACGACAGCCGGTCTGGAGATCGGCGCTACATTGCACCAAGGAGTTTTTTATGACCAACAACGGCGTGCTGATTATTGACATGGCCATCCTGGCGGGAATCTTCCTGTTGGGTTTGCTGGCCAAGTTGTTTCCCAAGAACGGCCGCAACGGATCAAAGCAGTAGTCAGATCTCAGTTTTCAGTTCACAGTTCTCAGTAACCGCAAACCGGTGACTGTGAACTGACAACTGAGAACTTCAAAAAACCATCAACCACTCACCTCCCGGATGAAAGGGCCGGGATCGCAATGAACGATTTATTGAATGGAGCAAATGGAACGTATGTTTTGATTGTGGGGCTCGGCGTACTGGCGCTGATCTTCATCCTCGGTGTCATCACCTCGCTGTATCGCAAGGCCGGACCCAACGAGGCGCTGATCGTCTACGGCTTCCGCGGCCCGCGGATTATCAAAGGCCACGGCACGGTGATCTTTCCCATGGTGGAAAGCTGCCGCCAGTTGAGCTTGGAACTGATGAGCTTTGATGTGGCGCCGCAGCAGGATCTCTACACCAAGCAGGGCGTCGCGGTCACCGTCGAAGCTGTCGCCCAGATCAAGGTGCGCAGCGATCAAGCCTCGATTCTGACCGCGGCCGAGCAGTTCCTCACCAAGGAGCCGCAACAGCGCGAGGGCCTGATCCGCCTCGTCATGGAAGGCCATCTGCGCGGCATCATCGGCCAGTTGACGGTCGAGCAGATTGTCAAAGAGCCGGAGATGGTGGGCGACCGGATGCGCGGAACCTGCGCGGAAGAGCTGAGCAAGATGGGGCTTGAGGTGATTTCATTCACCATCAAGGAAGTGCGCGACAAGAACGAGTACATCGCCAACATGGGCCGCCCGGATGTGGCGCGCATCAAGCGCGATGCCGACGTGGCCACCGCTGAAGCCGAGCGCGACACTGCCATTCTACGCGCCAACGCGGTGCGTGATTCCTCGGTGAACAAGGCCAAGGCCGATCAGGAGCGGGTGATTGCCGAGACCGCCTCCGCCACGCGCCAGGCCGAGGCGCAGCGCGATCTGGACATCAAGAAGGCCGAGTACAGCGAGCAGAGCCGCCGCCAGCAAGCCACTGCCGACAAGGCCTACGAGTTGCAGACCAACGTCATGCTCCAGCAAGTGACCGCCGAGCAGGTGAAGGTGCAGCAGGTGGAGCGCGAAGGCCAGATCAAGGTGCAGGAGGCCGAGATTCTGCGCAATGAAAAGCAGCTCATCGCCACGGTGCTCAAGGCTTCCGAGATCGAAAAGCAGCGCATCGAGAATATGGCCGCCGCCGAGAAGAATCGCCTGACCGCTGAAGCCGAGGGCCGCGCCTCCGCCATCCGCGCCCAGGGCGAGGCTGAGGCCAGCATCATCTTCCAGAAGGGAACAGCGGAAGCCAAGGCCATGAACGTCAAAGCCGAGGCCTATCAGCAGTGGAACCAGGCCGCCGTCGTCGACAAGCTGCTTACCAACATGGCCGACGTAGTCCGCGCCATGGCCGAGCCGCTCTCGAAGGTGGACAAGATTACCATCGTCTCCACGGGCGACGGCGACGCCGCCGGGGCACACAAGATCACCGGCGACATGACGAAGATTGCGGCGCAGGTTCCAGCGCTGTTTGAGGCCCTCAGCGGCATGGACATCAAGCAGCTCATGTCCAACGTGACCGGCATTGGCAAAAAGCCGGAAGCAAATCCGGATGAGAAATAAAGCTCCGGTGCCCCATTCATGCGGCGACCTTTGCCGCATGAGTGGGATGCCAAAAATTCACAAGTGCCCAGCTCCGGATTTTCGAACCTGGGAAAGATGGAACCTCAACTGTCGGGTGCCCCACCCTCGCGGCGTACTTGTTTTTGCCGCTAGGGTGGGATGCCAGGAACTCACACAACTTTGTAACAGGGCACGACTTCAGTCGTGCCGCTAAGCCGCCAAAATAAACCGGGGCTCTAGCCCCTGAAAAAGTAATGAGAAATTGAGGAGAGTATGAAGAAAGCAGTTTGTATCACCGCACTTTTAGGAATCATGATGTTGCCTTGCGCAATCTTCGCGCAAACCACGCCGACGCAAACCCCGGCTGTTCCAGAAGCAACTGCCTCTACCGTTCCCGCCGATCAGCAGCCCACCAAAGAGCAGTTGAACAAGCTCTTCGAGCTGATGAACGTGCGCGGCCAGTTGGCATCCTTGAGCAAGATGATGCCCGGATTGTTGCAGCAGCAGATGCAGCAGATGCAGAAAGATCATCCGGAGATGGCCACGATGAGCGATGAGCAGCAGAAGGAAGCCGACAAGATCATGAACAAGTTCATGGGCCGTGTCTTCGATGTGTATAACGCCGACGACATGATTGCGGATATGGCCTCCATCTATCAGCGCCATCTGACTCGCTCCGATGTGGATGGGATCATCGCTTTCTATAGTTCGCCGGCCGGGCAGCACATGATTGCCATGGTGCCGGTCGTTATGCAGGAGTATATGCCGTTGGCGATGCAGCGGATGCAAGACCGGATGAAGCCATTGATCGATGAGATGGGCAAGGAGATGGAGGCAATCGGCAAGCCGGCGGCTTCGTCTGGCACCACGCCCGCGGCGAAGTAACGAGAACTCCCACCCTAGCCGCAAAAACAAGAACGCGGCGAGGGTGGGGCACCCACAGATGAGAGATGTGATCAGCTATGGCTGAAAGTTGATAGCTGATAGCTAAGGGCTGTAACAAGGAGGACCGTCATGGCACTGCTGGAGAGAGTAAGCACATTGTTGCGCGCCAATCTGAACGACCTGATCGAGAAGGCCGAAGATCCGGAGCGGATGTTGAAACAGATTGTTCTGGACATGGAGAACCAATTGATGCAGGTCAAGACGCAGGTGGCCATCGCCATCGCCGACGAGCACCTGCTGCAGAAAAAGCGCGCCGAGCAGATCGAGCAGGCTGCCGAGTGGCGGCGCAAGGCCGAGTTGGCCGTGCAGAAGGGCCACGACGACCTTGCTCGCGCCGCCCTCGAACGCGCCCTGAGCCATGACGAATTGGTGACCGGCTTCACCACCCAGGCCGAAGACCAGAAGCACGAGGCCGACAATCTGCGTCAGGCGCTGCGCAAGCTCGACCAGAAGCTCAACGAGACGCGCGCCCATTGCGAGATGCTGGTAGCCGAGCATCGCCGCGCCAAAGTCATTGGCCGCGCCACAGAGGCGCGTCAGGTCGTCGGCATCGACCAGCAGAACGCGCTGGGCCGCATGAAGACGCGCGTCCATTTGAAGGCCGCTCAGAACGCCGCCGCCGGCGAGGTGATGCTTACCGACTCGCTGGAAGACCGCTTCCAGGCCCTCGAAAGCGAGGACAAGGTCGATCTGTTGCTCCAGGAGATCAAGTCCCGCCAGGCCATTCAATGATTCGCACGATTGGCGATTGCTGAAAGAAACATAGCGGCGACCTACCGGTTGACTGCGGCGTGGACCTTCTGGTCCACGCCGCACTCCACACCACGAGCCCACAAGCGTCTGATTTTCGTCCAACCGAACGGTGTCACAAATCTTTGATGAAATCATAGCCCTGTGCGGCGCCTCGATCCACTTTGGATCGCGCCTTCGGCGGCGGTGATTTAACCTAAAGACAGCCCCCGTATGCTGCGTGTCCGATGCGCGGCAACTCAATCGGGAGCTGACTTTTTGACTGGTGGGCGAATGCGCTTCTGTTCTTGTTTCTTTTCTGCAACGTTTCTTGCGGGAACGGCCTTGTTGGCCTCGTCCCATTGCGCATCCGCGCAGCAGACCATTGCTTTAACCAGTGCAGTGGTCTCCGCGCAATTGCCAGACGCCCCCCTGCCCCAGATCGAAATTGCATCTGCTGAAGCCGGTTCGCAGGCTCCGAACCCCACGCCGGCCCAAACCCCCGCTGCTCAAGGAACTTCCACTTCCCAACCCGCCGCGCAGCCTCCTGTCGCCGAAAAAAGTCAGCACGAAAAAGCCGAAGAGCAGATCAAAGAACAGGAGAAGCAGCGGACAGTCGGCGTCATTCCAGCCTTCAACGTCTCCTATCGCTCGGACGCCGTCTCCATGACGGGCGGCCAGAAAATGCGTCTGGCCTTTCGCTCGGTCACTGATCCGGTCACCTTTGGAGTGGCCTTTCTTGTAGCCGGGTATCACGAGGGAATGGATGACGATACCGGATTTCCATGGGGCCCCAAGGGCTTGGGTGAGCGAGCCGGCGCAGCCTATCTGGATGCCTTCGACGGCGGAATTATCGGTAACGGTATTCTGCCCGCGCTCCTTCATCAGGATCCGCGCTACTTCCGCTTGGGACACGGAAACACGGGACGCCGTCTTCTCTATTCACTCGCCACTTCCTTCGTCTGCAAGCACGACAACACCGGCAAGTGGGAGCCAAACTACTCAAATGTCTCCGGAAACATTATCTCCGGCGCAATCTCCAATCTCTACTACCCGCCCAGTAATTCCGGCGTCGAGCAGACTTTTACCAACGGATTCATCGTCACCGCCGAGGGCGGATTCGGCTCTATCTTCCAGGAATACTGGCCCGACATCTCGCGGAAGTTTCTTCATAAAGATCCAACCCACGGCCTGGATGCCCAGGCCCGCGCTGCCGACAAGGTTCGCAAAGAGGCCGCCAAGGATGCAGCCGCAAGCCAGAAGCAAACTGAAAAAATGTAAAGGCAAAAGTTTATGACCATTTCCCGACAAATTCGCAATATCCTCCCCGCATCGGTTCTGATTTCAATGCTCGCTGCCTCCTCCTGCGCGTATGCTCAATCCGCGTCTCAGGACGGCACAGGGGCCTTTGCCACAGGCCACTACCGTAATCTCTTTCTGGAAGACGGCCATTCGCAAATAGATATTCAAGCGAAGATCGACGCGGCTTTTCAGCAGCTCTTCCACGGCGATCCGCAAACGCAGGCCGTGGCCTTTGCCGCCGGCTCCAACGCCAACGGCCCGCTGATGTACCTGACCGATTGGAACAACCACGACGTGCGTACTGAAGGTATGTCGTACGGAATGATGATCGCCGTTCAGTTGAACAAGAAGGCCGAGTTCGATGCACTGTGGAACTGGGCGATGACCTATATGTACATCAGCAACCCCAAGCATCCGTCCCATGGCTACTTCTCCTGGTCGTGCAAGACAGATGGAACGCCGAACGATGAGACGCCCGCGCCCGACGGTGAAGAGTACTTCGCCATGGCGCTGCTCTTTGCCGGCAATCGCTGGCCCGGCGGTCACGGCATCTACGACTATCACGCCGAGGCGCTGAAGCTGCTGACCACTATGCGCCATCGCGCCATGATCACTGGACCCACCAAGTTCGGCAAACGCAGTGTGGGTGCCGAAGTGAACGAGCAAAAGGCAATGATTCTTTTTGTGCCTGGAAAAATGCCGCATCCGTTTACCGATCCGTCGTATCATTTGCCGGCATTTTATGAGCTATGGGCGCGTTGGGGTCCGGTGGAAGATCGCGCTTTCTGGGCGCGTGCCGCTAATGTAAGTCGCAGTTACTTTGTAACTGTAACCAATCCGCAGACCGGCCTTGCGCCCGATTACGCCAACTTCGACGGCACGCCCCACCATATGCCGTTTTCGCAGACTGGCGATTTCGGCTACGATGCATGGCGCACCGCCAGCAATTGGAGCGTCGATTGGTCGTGGTGGCAGAAGGCTCCGGCCGAACAGCAGTTGAGTGACCGCATTCAGAGCTTCTTCGCCGCTCAAGGCATCGACTCCTACGCTCCGGTTTATACACTGGACGGCAAGGCTGTGAGTAAACAGGGCCAAGCGCCAGAGGTGCATCCAGCCGGGCTGACCGCCACCAATGCCGTCGCTGGACTGGCCGCCACGGACCAAGCCCGCGCAAAGCAGTTCACGGAAGCGTTGTGGAATGCGCCGCTTCCCACCGGCCAGTTACGCTACTACGACGGGATGCTCTACCTGATGAGCTTCCTGCATTTGAGCGGCGAGTTTCGCATCTGGGAACCAAAGTAGAGCTACTCTCTGGCCAGCGCGCGGCCCCGCTCAATCGCGCGCCGGTTCACTTCCGCAAAGCGTGGATTCTTCACCAGCCGCCCCAGCGCCGCGTTCAAATGCACATCGTGCAAAACCCCGGTGATCTCAACAAGTGCGCCCAACATGATCATGTTTCCCGCGCGCGCATTGCCCAGTTCATTGGCGATCTCGGTGAAGGGATGCGCAAGCACGCGCACATTTTCCCGCGCGCAATCGGCGGGAAATTCTTCGCCGTTATAAAGAATCCATCCGCCCGGCGTCACGCTCTTTACAAATTTTCTCAGCGATGGCTCATTCATTGCCACCAGGATATTCGGGCTGGTCACCATCGGAGAATCGATCACTTGGCGCGTAATGCGCACATGACAGTTGGATGTTCCTGAGCGCATCTCCGGCCCATACGACGGCAACCAGGAAACTTCGAGGCCTGCATCCAGGCCCGCCTCGGCCAACACCTCGCCCAGCAGCAGCACCCCCTGCCCGCCAAAGCCCGCCACGCGCACGCGCAGGTCAATCACAGCATCTGCGGCAAGCACCAGCGGATTGCCTTCGGGCAAGTCTTCTTCGGCCACGCCAAGGATGTGCGTAAGCTCTTCAAGCGCCGGAGGAGCCGCTGGTAATGCGCGCGTCTCCGCCTCTTTCGTGTGGTCTCTAAAGACGCCTAGCGGAAAGGTCTTCTCCATCACCTCGCGCACCCATTGCTGCGCTTGTACTGGAGTCATCTTGAAAAGCGTGGGGCAGGGCGAGAGCACTTCAATCAGCGAGAAGCCCAATCCGCGCACCTGATTCTCGACTGCCTTTTTGATGGCGCGCGCAGCTTGCATGATCTGCTTTGTATCGCCCAGTCCAACGCGCTCAATGTAGACCGGTGCTTCAAGCGTGGCCAGCATCTCACTCACGTGCAGCGGATAGCCCTCATTCTCCGCGCAGCGTCCATTCGGCGAGGTCATGCTCCTTTGTCCAAGCAGAGTTGTCGGTGCCGATTGTCCACCGGTCATTGAGTAAATCGCATTGTTGATAAAAATCACCGTGATCGGTTCGCCGCGATTGGCCGCGTGCAGAATCTCCGAGCTGCCTATCGCCGCCAGATCGCCATCGCCCTGATAATCGATTACGATGCTCTCCGGCCGGCTGCGCTTTACGCCGGTCGCAACTGCGGGCGCGCGCCCATGCGCAGCGGAGATATTTCCCACATCAAAATAGTTGTAGGTGAATACCCCGCAGCCCACCGGTCCAACCATGATCGTCCGATTCTGTATGCCCAGATCATCAATAGCTTTGGCCAGCATCTTGTGCGTCTGTCCGTGGCCGCATCCGGGGCAGAAGTGTGTCTGATGCTGCAACTCTTCCTTGCGCTCATAGCGCGTATAAAAGGCATTGGCCTTGCCGTGCGAAACCTCGTATTCAGCAATCATCTCGCTAGACATTTGCCGCACACTCCTCTTCCAACTGCGTCGTCCATAAATATTTCTGCGCTTGCTTGCGCACGAATCCAAGCACCTCATCAAGCGTGGGAACATTGCCCCCCACGCGACTATAAAATTCAACCGGACGCGCGCCGTTCAGCGCCAGGCGAACGTCATCCACCATCTGTCCATTGCTCATTTCAACAGCGACAAAAACCTGCGCCGTTTGGGCCAATCGTTTCAAGTGCGCCTTCGGAAAAGGAAAGAGCGTGATGGGACGCAGCACGCCGACTTTGATTCCTTGTGCGCGCGCCTCCGCTGCCACAGCCTTTAAAACCCGCCCCATGATTCCATAGCCAACTAGAACCATCTCCGCGTCTTCCGTTTGCCATTCTTCGGCGCGCGTCTCAAGCTCTTCCGCGCGCTTGTACTTGGCTTCCATGCGCCCCTGGTGCGCTTCCATCTCATCAATATCCAGATGAAGGCTTGTGATCAAATTGCCGCGCGTCTCCCGCGTTCCAATCACGGCATATGCCGGCGTCTCTGGCTCAACCGCGCTCTGCGCAAACTCTACCGGTTCCATCATCTGACCAATGAATCCATCGGCCAGCAGCACCACCGGATTGCGATACCGATCGGCCAGTTCAAAGGCCAGCGCCGTCAGATCAGCCATCTCCTGCACCGAATGTGGCGCCAGCACAATGGTGCGATAGTTGCCGTGGCCGCCGCCCTTCACCACCTGGTTGTAATCGCCCTGCTCGGCGGCGATGTTGCCCAACCCCGGCCCGCCGCGCGTGATGTCGGCAATCACGCAAGGCAGTTCCGCGCCGGCCATGTAACTGATCCCTTCCTGCATAAGGCTGATCCCCGGCCCGCTCGATGCGGTCATCGCGCGCACGCCCGCCGAGGCCGCGCCGTAGAGCATATTCATCGCCGCCACTTCGCTCTCAGCCTGCAAAAAAACTCCACCCGTCTGCGGCACATACAACGCTGCGGCCTCGGCAATTTCACTCGCCGGAGTGATCGGGTAACCATAAAATGCGCGGCAGCCGGCCAGAATCGCGCTGCGCACAATCGCTTCATTTCCTTTCATCAGTTGCTTGCGCATTCGCTTGCTCCCACAATGCCCCTGGCCACGCCGGGTGCTTTATCGACGGATGGCTTTACAATTCTCAAAACCGTGATGGCTCCCGGCTCGGGGCAAACCATAAAGCAAATGCCGCACGCCGTGCAGCCCACGCCCTCATAGGACGCCGTGCGATAGCCATAGTGATTCAGCTTCTCGCCCAGCACAATCACCCGCGGCGGACAAGCCTCCACGCAAAGGCCGCAACCCTTGCATTCATCCACATCCACGCGCATCTGGCCGCGATCTCTCTTCTCCAAGCTCGCCATCGAAACTCCCCTTTGCCAAGCACACCCTCGAAACCATTCATTCTCGGCTTCACAATGACGACAGGCAGTGATACACATCACCTTGTCCATTTCGTCCATTTTGTCCATAGGGCAGAAATCGAACCAAGAAATACAGTCCCCTCCGTGCACCACGGATTACCCGCTCATTGCGCAAAAAATCAACCTCTAAAACGACATAAAAATTACAATGTAACCCATGTAACTCGTTCTTACTTGCATTTTCAGCCCGCGCGATGAATAATTGCGCTCGAATGAGTTCCCGTATCCATCCCGTCGCCGGCCACTACAAAGATGGATTTTTGTGGCGCCCGCGCGCGGCTCTGATGCTGATCGGCTTTAGCGCCGTACTCGGTCAAATCGTGCTGCTGCGCGAACTGATCTCCGATTACAACGGCTGCGAATCCTCGCTGGGAATAGCGCTCGCCGCATGGCTCTTCTGGACTGCCGTCGGCAGTTTCCTCGCCAGCACATTTTTTGGTAGAACCGGCCTTTCCGCCGACCGTAGCGTTGGTCTCCCTGTTCACGCCATTCTTCATGCAAGTAGTTCAGATTCTTTCGCCACTCCGCGCCGTCTGTTCGCTCTCCTCGAATCACTGCTCGGCATCAGTCTGCCGCTCACCATCTATGCATTGCGCCTCAGCAAGAGTTTTTTCCAAACGGTTCCCGGAGAGCTGGTTGGACCGCTTCCGCTTCTCTATGCATCGCTCATTTGCCTGAGCCTCTTCTGCATTCTTTCAGGCGCGCTCTTTGTGGCTGCCGCGCGCATCATCTGCATCGAATCCTGTGTGGATGCGCGCCAGGCTTCGAGCACTGCTTATCTGTTGGAGGCGCTTGGCTCCGCAATCGGCGGAATCATTGCCAGCTTGATTCTGCTCCGCTTCCTGTCACCCTTTCAAATTGTGGCGATTGTGTTCGTAATGAATTTGCTGATGGCCTGTGTTCTACTGTGGCACATGAATCGCAAGCAACTTGCGGCGGCAACCGTTGCCGCAACATTGCTTACAGTTTTTCTACTCGTCGCTGTTGCGCCGCGCATCGAAGAGCAATCGCAAGCCCGCCTCTGGCGCGGACTTCATCTGCTCGCCTCGCGCAATTCACTCTATGGAAACCTTGCCGTAATCGAGACCGGCGACGTGCGCAGTCTTTACGAGAACGGCCTCCTTTTAGCCAGCGCTCCAGATGAAAGCGCAGCCGAAGATTCGGTCCAATACGCGCTGCTGGAAGCACCAGATCCAAAGCGGGTTTTGCTCGTCGGCGGAGGCGCCAATCGCAGCATCGAAGAGACGCTTCGTCACCCCTCTATCGAAAGCATTGATCTGGTTGAACTGAACCCCGCCGTTCTGCGCATGAGCCATGAATTCTTTCCCGCCGGCACTGCAACCCGTGATCCGCGCATTCATGTACTCAGCGGCGACGCGCGAGCCTATCTCAATGAAACGCAGGACAGTTATGATGTAATTATTGTAAACATTCCCGATCCTCAAACTGCGCAGTTGAACCGATTTTATACCGTGGAGTTCTTCCGCTCCGCACGCAATCATCTCGCTCCCGATGGGCTGCTCGCGCTCACGCTGCGCTCCTCGGAAGAGACCATCAGCCCCGATCTCGCTGCCTTCCTGCGCTGCATCAAGCGCACGCTTGACGAGGTATTTCCCTCGGTCACCGTCATCCCTGGAGAGACGATTCACTTCTTCGCCGCCAAGCGTCCCAGCCTGCTCACCAGCGACCCGCAATTGCTGGTGGAAAGGCTGAAAGCACGCCAACTGCAAACACACTATGTAAGCCAATACTTCATTCCTTATCGCATGATGCCGGACCGTATGGAACAGATGCGCGACGTATTGCAGCCGCTCGTCACGACACCTATCAATCGCGACTTCTCTCCTATCGCCTACTACTTCAACACCGTGCTGTGGAGCGCGCAGTTCAAGCCCGCGTACGCCGATGGTCTGCGCGCTGCCGGTCGAATTTCGTTCTCAAAAATTCTTTGCGGCGCGCTCGGATTTCTGTTGTCCATGGTCGCGCTCCTCAGCTATTCATCCGCGCACAGGCCGCACGCCCGCGCCGCTGTCTGCTCAATTGCCGCAACCGGTTTTACGCTGATGGCGCTCGAAATCATTCTGCTGCTCGCCTTCCAATCCATCTATGGCTACCTCTACCACCAGTTGGCTATTCTGATTGCGCTCTTCATGGCAGGCATTGCCGCGGGGAGCTGGCTTGGCTTGCGCAGCATCCAACGCAGTGACTCTTCCACTCGCCTCAATGTGGCCGCAACGCAGTTGCTGCTTGCGCTCTCCGCTCCGGCTTTGATGCTCGTAGTCAGTTGCATGGCGCGGCTCTCCGGTTCAACCGCAAGTTGGATCGCCGCGCAGTGCCTCTTTCCCGCGCTGGCCACACTCTGCGGCGCTCTGGGCGGCTTCCAGTTTCCGTTGGCGACGCAACTCTATGAGAGCGCCAAGCGGCAGAGTTTCGGCCGGCTCTACGCCGTCGATCTCGTCGGTGGCTGCGTCGGCGCTCTCTTGCTCAGCGGCTACCTGATTCCGGTCTTCGGCTTCTGGCGGACCGCATGGCTGACAGCGGCCGTGAATCTGGCGCCTCTTCTGATGCTTCTTTGGCTCTCTTTCCCCCGCAGGGCAAAGCTCTGACAGCGCAGACGCATTACGCACTCCCGTTGCCACATCCGCCGCATCCTGAAAATAAATCTCTGGAAAACCATAGCCGAGGAAGGTGAATCCTGAAAAATAATATTTCCAATAAAGTTTTCCGAATCCTTACCGATAATTTCAGAAAGAGCGCTTAGGCTGAGAAGTAGCAGGAAAAGAGACGGATGTGCCGAGCCCGGCGAATGTGTACGCCGACCCCCAGCGGAAGGTTCCGGGGCTTGGGACCGTCTCCCCTCTGTACTTCAGCAGCTCTCCGCCGCGAGCCGGATGCCGCAACCACGGTGGCGCTCGAATTTGGGGAGTAGCGAAAGATCGAGACCAGCGGCTGGATTCAAACCCCAGCCCCTGGTCTCGATTTCTTTTGCGTGGAAGCAGCTCTGAAACGCTCCCGCGCGCTCAAAATCTGTCGGTAACCAAGGCGGCTGAGGCCGCCTTTTTCTTTGCGAGGAGCATTCCGCATGAATCCCATCAAGAATATCTGGTCAAGTCCTAAAACCTCCATCACTGGTCTGCTGATCGCGACGGTCACCATTGCCCGTGTCTTCTCGCAGCAGGGAATTACCCTGGGCACCGTCGGCAACGGCACGGTAATTTCGCTGCTCACCGGCCTGGCCACAGCGCTGCTGGGCATGTTGGCACGCGATCCTGCCCCGAACGCTGACCTTCTGAGTGAGCGCAGCGAGTCGAATGGACCGGTGGTATCTTCGAACTCCACCACACGGCTCGGATGCTGGGCGCTGATCGCCCTCTTGCTGCTCGGCGCCACCACTGGATGCAGCGCGCAGAGCGTGGCACAGAATATCGTCAACTGGACGCCCACGCTGCAATCTGCGGTGGCCACGGTGGATGCAACCGCCGCCGTGCTGGACCCCGCCGCCGCGCCTGTATTCACTGCCGCCACGGTAGGTTTTGACGCCGCATCCAACACGCTGGTGGCGCAGGCCAAAGCTTATCTGGCCAACCCCAGCGCCGGTGTTCTGGCGCAGTTGCAAACCGCCGTCATCACCTTCCAGCAGCAGGTCAACGTCGCGCTGCTTCAGGCTGCCAAAATCACCAATCCTGCCAGCCAGCAAAAAGCGCTCGCCGACATCAATGTGGTGGCCACTGCCGTCAACGCAATTCTGGCCTTGATCAATTCCATCTCCAGCAAGGCAGCCGTCGCGCAGATGGCCGCGCAATCAACCATCAAACTGGCTTCAATTGAGCCGCTGTTGGATAAAGACGCCGCCGCCAATCTGCTTGCCAGCCACTACGGAGAGCCGGTCGCCTCGGCGCGGATGCAGCTCAGCCAGGCAGAAGTGAACGCCGCCCAAGTCGGTTTTTAAATTATCTTGGAAGTTGCTTTAAACTTCCGTGCCCCATCCATTCCGCGTCCTTTTGCGGAATGGGTGGGAAGCCAAAAGAATTTCAGAGCACGTGATCTTCAAAAATTCCCTTACACACTCTTCATTACCGATTGGCATCTTCCCCGCCGGAATAATGACCCTCGCCATAAGGTGCGGCGCTTGGTGGCGGAGGCCCTCCCGCTTCGGAGGGAGCAATAAACGGCTCCGGCCCAAGGTGACCGCGATGGCAAGTGCCACAGGTCACTGGAGCGCCGGAGCTGTCAATCTTCGCCACGTAATCCACGTTGATCTTTTCGGTCATCGTGTACATGGCGCGCGCGGCCAGCTTCATTGCTTTGGAATCATCGGCAAAGTTAAGCCGCGGACGCCCATTGGGTCCAAGGTTGTTGCGGTCCTCAGCGTGGCAAGCGTCGCAATGCGCGCCCAGCGCCGCGCTCCACTGTTCCATAATCGCGTGAACCTGTTTTCCCGTCAGATCCTTGGGCAAAACCTTCAGGTTGGTGGGTGCGGGATAGACGCGCTCTTCAGGCGTTTGCCCAGCCTGCGTTTGCGCCAAGCAGGCCGCCGCCAGAATCACCGCGAACACAACAGTCCCCGAAGATAAAAATAGAGTCGATGACTTCACTGAAACCCCTTGATTGAATTACCGCCAATTGTCGCCATTGTTGATCGATCCATCGCTCATCAGAGCGTCAAAACCGGTGTGCTTTTTGATAAAAATATCACTGAAGGCGCGGTCCTGGCGCAGCAGAATCGCCTGCAACCGCACCAGTTCCAGCAACGCCAGAAACATGGCAATCAGCGCCCGCTCGCCTCGCGTCTGGCTCAGCAGCTTGCGCAGCGCCACCGGCTTGTCTTCCATCAACAGCCGCCGCCCCAGAAACTGAATCATCTGCCCCACCGTCACCGAATCCTCTTGCACATTCAGCACCGGCCGGGTTCGCGCGCGTTCCAGAATCTCCCTGAAGATGCGCACCAGATCCACGGTATCGGCGGCCACCTCCGGCTCCGCGCTGGCCTCCTGCTCAAATTCGCGCATACCCGGGCTCGACCAACTGGCCGCCTCCAGCATCTGCTTCTGTTGCAGCATCTGCGCGGCGTTCTTGAAGCGCTCATGCTCCAGCAGCCGCTCCACCAGCTCGCGCCGCGGATCATCGGTGGCCTCCTCTGGTCCTGTCACCGCGCGCGGCAGCAGCATCCTGCTCTTGATGTGGATCAGCAGCGACGCCGTATAAATGAACTCCCCGGCCACATCCACATCGGTTGCCTTCAACTGATTTACGTAAGCCAAAAACTGCGCCGTAATCTTGGCGATGGGAATGTCGTAGATGTCAATATCTTGCTTGCGAATCAGATCCAGCAGCAAGTCCAGCGGGCCATCGTAAACCTGCCCCACAAAGACAGAAAACGGCGACTCCTCTGCGCTCTCGTCCAGCCTCTTCTGCCGCGCCGCGGCGCGCGCTTCAGCCCGCTCGCCGGCCTTTTCCGCAGCCGCTTCCTCAGCGCTGGGCTTGGGCCGCAGCACCAGCTCGCCATCGCCAGAGCCCGGCGTCGCAGGAGTGTTTTCGGGTTGGGGCGTCGGTTCGGTCAAAGTTCTTTCTCTTCGGCATCATACCCAAATGGATTGATGTTTTGTTCAGATCGATATTCTGTTTGGATCAATGTCTTGCTTGGTTCGATGTTTTGTAACAGGGCACGACTTCAGTCGTGCCGAGGAACAGTCAAAAAATGATGGGCTTTAGCCCCTGCGGAATCTTCTTTCAGCCATTGAACTCAGCAGCGGCTAAAGCCGAATCCTTTCTTAACTCTCCTGTGGCCCGACTAAAGTCGTGCCCTTGTTACAAAGCCAGCTTTCTTCCTATTTCAGCGGCTCGTAATTGCTTTCGAGCGCGGTAATGTCGATTGGCTCGCTGCCGTGAATGCTCAGCAGAAAGCGGTCGCCGTCGTGGCTAATTGTTACAGGAATCTTCTCATCTTTCTTCAACTTTTTCTTGGCAGCGGCAAATGGCTGAGAAAAGTACTTCTGAGGAACGGCAAAGTCGCGCAGCCATTTATTGCTGATCTGCCAGCAGAGCAGCGTCCACACCTCGTAGGATTTGGCCGGAATCTCAAAACACCAGCTCTCTGCGGTGTCTGTTTCTCTTGATGCCGTCACAAAGACGCGCTTCTTTTTTGAGCTGAGAAAAGGCTCTTCCAACTCGCGTTCAACGGAGGTAAAGACGCGATTGCTTTCTTGTGAAAGCTGGACCTCACGGGGCAGCAAACTTGACCGCCAATAGTCGCGCAGTTGCTTTGCGCGTTGATCCTGCGGCAAAGGCCACCAATCGCTATGCTGGCTCAGATCGTGGGCATTTTGCCGATCCTCGGCAGAGACTCCAAAGGAGCGCCCTTCCTCGCCCAGCTCGTGCGAGAGATGAAAAACATCACGCACCTCGACCATGGTCTGCTCGGCACGCTTGGCCGCTTTGGCGCTCGAGGCCCGCAGCATCTCCCAGGTCTGCTCGATGTGGCTCTCCATCTCCATGCGCTTCTGGTAGAAGGGATCAATGACGCCGCGAACGGAATGAAAGGCCAGGTCTTTGCACTCGGCGCAGCGCAGTGAGGCCGCGCGGCAACCCTGCTGCACCTCGGCCAAAACTCCGGCGGAGCTGAAAACCTTGTGCAGATCGCAGACCGGACAAAGCTCTGGATCGCCGGCATCGGTCTGCCGTATGCGCTGGCCGTTGGTTGACATATTGCCAATCTTCGGCGCCGTAACAGACTCCGCTTCCGTCAGCCCAATCGTGTTCCGGTAGCTCTTCGACATTTTGCGGCCGTCGGTGCCGGGAACTTTAGGCACAGGCGTAAATAGCGCTTCCGGCTCTGGAAATACAATTGATTTATACATCGAGTTGAAGCGCCGCGCCACCTCGCGGGTCAGCTCAACGTGCGCGGTTTGGTCCTGACCGACGGGCACAAATTGCGTTTGATAGAGCAGAATGTCGGAGGCCATCAGCACCGGGTAGCCGAGAAAGCCGAAGTTGGTCAGATCTTTGCTGCTCAGGTTTACCTGCTGCTCTTTGTAGGTGGGCACGCGCTCAAGCCAGCCGAGCGGCGTCATCATGCCCAGCAGCAGGTTGAGTTCCGCGTGTTGCGGCACATGGCTCTGAATAAAGATCGTCGATTTTTCTGGATCGAGTCCGGCGGCCAGAAAGTCCAGCGCCACGTCAAGGGTGTTCAGCTTGAGGCGGCTAGGGTCGGCGTAATCCGTGGTCAGGGCGTGCCAGTCGGCAATAAAAAAATAGCACTCATACTGCTCTTGCAGCTTGACCCAGTTGGCCAGCGCGCCCATGTAGTTGCCCAGATGCAGCTTGCCCGTAGGGCGCATACCGCTCAAAACGCGCGGCCTTGATGCAGCAATGACGGATTCAGTCATGGTGGATTCGATTCCAAGATAAAACGGTAGAATGAGCCGCCCACGGAAAACCGGGAAATGCGGCTCATTCCATTGTAACGGGAGGCAATGGCACAGCGAAAAACTACTTTAGATATGCCTCAGTACCGCGAAGAATATCCCCATCACCGGAGGAAGTATCAAGCTCAGCACAAACGGCCCAACCAGAATCAGCAATATGTAACTGGCCACGCCGGTGATCCTGTCGTAGACCTGGACGGCGTTATAGGAGAGGAACTGGCGCAGCACATGACTGCCGTCCAGCGGCGGAATCGGCAGCAGATTGAAGATGCACAGCACCAGGTTAAGCTGGAAGCCGATGGCGAAAAGCTGCTCCAGCGCCTGCATGGTCGTCGAAGGATCAACCCCTTCCGGCAATTTGCCCTCAGCGACGGAAACGGCCGCCAGCCCCGCAAACGCCAAAATCGCCAGCAGCAGATTCGAGGCCGGCCCAGCCATGCTCACCAGTATGTCATCGCGCTTGTAGTTGCGGAAGTTGCGGCTGATGATCGGCACCGGCTTGGCCCATCCAAAGATGAAGCGCCCCAGAAAGCCGATTCCAATCAGCGGCCCAAAGATGGCCAGCGCCGGAACCAGCAGCGTGCCCACCGGGTCGATGTGGTCGATCGGGTTCAGCGAGACCCGCCCCAGGCTCCGCGCCGTCTGGTCGCCCAGCCGCGAGGCTACCCAAGCGTGGGCGCACTCATGCACGCTCAGCGAAAAGAGCAAGATCACAAATTCGAAGATGGCAATTACTAATTCGGTAGACTGCAAAGAAAATCTCCCACAGGTTGAGATTTCAGGTTAGCATGGAGGGCGAAGGGAATTCGAACTGCAAATGGGAACACAGTTCGGCGCAGGGTTGTCCAAGTAGGCAGGGAGCCGAATCAATCTCTGATAAAGTCGATCTTTTGAAAGGGCACAGCTTTAGCTGTGCCGCAACGAAGCCATTAAAAATACGGGGCCTTGGCCCCTGAGGGAAGGTTGCTCAAAGCAAAGAGTTATACAGAGCTTCCTCAAAAGTCAAACAGTGTAAGGAGCAGAAATGCGCAGGTGGATCGCGGGGATTCTGGTTTTTCTGGCGGTTGCAACGTCTTCGGCCTGGGCGCTGGAGGATGAGGCGGCCAAGGCCAATGCACTCTATAACAATCACAAAATGCTTGAGGCTTTGCCTCTTTACGAAGATCTGTCCAAAGCCTTTCCAAACGAGGAGATGTATGTCGATCGGCTGGCCGCCTGCCTGGCATCCAAGGTCGTTCAGCTCAGCAATCCGTCGGAGATCAAAGCGATGCTGACCCGTGAACGGGATACGGCCAAGCGCGCCATTGAGTTGGGCGGTACGGCTGAAGTCCTGAAGATGATGGCCAGTATCGATCCCAACCAACCCATCGATATAAAAGCGACTACTCCGGCAATGGCGTTGATGGCGGAGGCCGAAAAGGCTTTTTCGGCGGGAGACTTCAATCGGGCCATGCAGAAGTACGGCGCCGCAGCCGATGCCGATCCCACGCTCTACGAGGCCGCGCTTTACGCAGGCGACACCGCCTACGCGCAGAAAGATCTGAAGACCGCGGCCAGTTGGTTTGCGCGGGCCATCGCCATCGATCCAAACCGCGAGACCGCCTACCGCTACTGGGGCGACGCCATCCTCCGGTACAGCGGCGACCCGTACTCCGCCAAAGACAAGTTTCTCGACGCCATCGTCGCCAATCCTTACAACCGCCTGGCCTGGCAGGGGATTTCGCAGTGGGCGCAGATTGAAAAGGCCGTCCTTCAATCGCCAAAGATCGACCGCCCGGCAGGGCCTGTTGCCGACCCCAAGAAGCCGAATACCATCAACATCACGCTCAATGCCGAGACCACAGACGACAAAAAGCATCCGGGAGCGTCGGCCTGGCTGATGTATTCGTTGATTCGCGCCAGTTTCCGTGGAGATGAATTCAAAAAGAACTTTCCCAAAGAGAAAGAGTACCGGCACACATTGAAGGAGGAGAGTGCGGCTCTGAGTGGCGTTGCCGAGGGCATCCAAAATCAGGATGCAAAGAAAGATACCCTCGATGAAAGCCTGCGTAACATCGTCGAGTTGAAAAACGCCGGAATGTTGGACTGCTGGATTCTGATCAACGGCGCGGACCAGGGTATCGCGCAGGATTACGCGGCTTATCGCAGCGATCACTGGAAGCTATTGCACGATTACCTGGACAAGTATGTCGTGCATGGCGGCGTTAATCCCGCCCAGTGAAGCACTTTGATGACCGCACAATCTACTCACGCACAATCAATTAACGCCAATCTACTCGCGCACAATCTACTCATTGGATAAATAAAACTGGACAGTAGCGCCGGTCTCCAGACCGGCTGTAGGCGCGGACGTCCTCGTCCGCGCCTGCCCAGAATTCACCCCCAACACTCGGGGCCACTCCAACAAACAGCCCTGCGCCCAATTCAAGCAATCGGAAGAGACTTGACGGCCAGCGCTGCGGCTACGTCGTCGGCGCTGGGCCGGGCCTGCAGCAGGTGCTGAGCCACACGGAAGCGCTCTTCGTCAGAGAGTGAGGGGACGGTGGCCAGTATCCGGCGCAGGGTTACGGCAACGTCGTCAATGTAGTTCATCAGGCGAATGGCTTCTCCGGAGAGCGGCATGGGGGATTCCTCGATCAGTTCTTGGTTGTCAGTTCTCAGTTGTCAGTGGACAGATTGCTGTGCCCCATCCATTTCGTCCTGAGCGCAGTCAAAGGATCTGCGTTTTCATTCATGAAATGGGTGGGAGACCAAAATCTAAATCCCCAGCCCAAACTCAGCGGCCTGTTTTTCCTTGCCGGTGGCATGGTCGTAAAAGTCGTAAGGCGTACGGCGGTTGAATTTGTAGCGGTTGCGGAGCTCACGCCCCATGTAAACGCCCAGTGCGGCCACCGCGATCCCCACCGACAGCCAGCCGATCACCTTCAGCGTGCTGGAGCTGTGTTGTTCTTCTGTGCTCGCCTCTTCCGCGGAAGCTTCCACGGCAATCTCGGTCTCCGGTTCAGTAGACATACGCTGGTCTTTCTCCCACCCTAACCATCATAACGCGGTTTGACCTGGATGGGTTGGCGGATGCGGATTTCAGAAAAAAACAAGCGCGGAGCAGGAGGCCGGCGCCACAGTTTTCAGTCCCTGAGTTCTTCCTTTGCCGCCGGCACAATCGCCTCCGGCGGCACGGCGGTCAGCAGACGGGCGCGGCTGAGCACCTTGCGCGCCAGCCCGGTCAGCGCCATGGCCTCCGCCTCGCGCAATGGAACCCAGCGCCGCTCACCGCCGCCGACGGTCAGCGCCTCCACGTCATCTTCAAAAACCGTGCGGATGCGCACATAATAGTTGACCTGCATGATGGCATGGCGCACGGTCAGGCAGAGCGCTTCGTCGGGAACCTCCGGGTGGACGAGCGCAGGCAGTTCCCACATTCCGGGCATCACGCCGAGCGACGCCGGCCGCTGTTCCAGCAGCACTTCGCGGTGCATCTTGCCTTCCAGGCCGCCGCGCACAGACAGCGCGTAACCCACCTCGCAGCTCTGCATCGGCGGTCGCGGCGCGGTCTCGTGCTCACCCTTGGTCTTGCACTCCGAGGAGAGCGGGCACGTCAGGCAATGCGGGGCGCGCGGCAAGCAAACTATGGCGCCCAACTCCATCATCGCCTGATTGAAATCTCCGGGCCGCGCCGGGTCCACCAGTCGCGCCGCCAGCTCCTCAATCTTGCGCCTCACCGCGCTTCCGCCGCCCGTGCGTGAGCCGGCCTTCCAGCCTTCCACCCGGCACAGCACCCGCTCCACGTTCCCATCCACCACCGCCACCGGCTCATCGTGCGCCATGCTGGCCACCGCTGCGGCGGTGTATGCGCCAATTCCCGGTAGATGGCGCAGTTCAGCCGCCGTCTGCGGAAGATTCCCCTGGAAGTGGTCGGCCACAAACTGCGCCGCCTTGTGCAACATCCGCGCCCGCCGATAATACCCCAGCCCGCTCCAAAGCCCAAGCACCTCTGCTTCCGTGCCCAGCGCCAGCGAGAGCAGAGTAGGGAAGCGCGCCATGAAGGCCTGGTAGCGCTCCACCACCACCGCCACGCGCGTCTGCTGCAGCATGATCTCCGAGACCCAAATGGCGTACGGATTCCGCGAGCGACGCCAAGGCAGATCGCGCCGCTCGCGCTCATACCAGCCCAGCAGCCGTTCCCGCACTCGCGTAACTCGCGCCGCACCCCACTCCTGCTTGCCCATGCCGACAGCTTATCAGGTCTTCGAATGACTGAAATTCACATTACTGGACAATTAACACTAACCAATGAAACCTTGCCGGGTGTACACTCTTTTTTCAGGCTGAAGTTATCCTCTTCCACAGGAATAAACCATGCGCAAATCCACGGCCATTCTTGCCATCGCTTGTTTCGCCTCCATGATATGCACGGATTTGATCTCCCAGCGTGCCGCATCCAGGCGTCCCATGACCTTTGACGACTTGCAGAAGATGAAGCGCCTGGGCGATACCGCCGTCTCGCCGGACGGCAAATGGCTGGCCTACTCCGCCACCACCGTCGATCTGGCCCAGAACACCAAGACGCCCTCCTTGTACATTCAGCCCATCGCCGGCGGCGAGGCCTATCCTATCGCCGGAACCCAGCCCGGAGACAGCGGAGTGCAGTTTGCCCCCAGCGGCAAAAAGCTCCTCTTCCTCAGCAGCCGCTCCGGCGCGCAGCAGATCTGGCTGGTCGACTTCGACCCCGGAACCGCCGCCACCACCAATCCCATCCGCCTGACCGCCCTCACCACCGAAGCCGCCGATCCCATCTGGTCGCCCGACGGCAACTCCATCGTATTCACCTCCGCCGTCTATCCCGATTGCCCGGCCTACTCCCTGGTCAGCGCCAGCCCGGTGGTCAACTCCAAAGTTGCCGAAGCCAATGCCAAAGCCAAAGCCGCGGCGGAAGCAGCCGCCGCCAACGACACCGCGGAAAACGAAAAGGCGGCCAACGACGCCGCCGCTCTGGCCGCCGAAGTCAACAGCACCCAAACCAGTGCCGATCCCAATCAAGAGGCCGACCGCTGCAACTCGACCCGCGCCGCCGCCGCTGCCTCCAGCAAGGTAAAGGCGCAGATCTTTACCCACCTGCTCTATCGCCACTGGGATCACTATACCGGCGACAAGCGCTCCCATCTTTTCATCGTCTCTTCGGCCGGCGGGCCGGTCCGCGATCTCACCCCCAACGATCCCCACGATGTGCCCCCCTTCTCGCTGGAGGGCGGCGGCTGCGGATGCGCTTTCTCGCCGGACTCCAAGGAGCTGGCCTTCACCGAAAACCTCGACCCCGAGCCGGCCATCAGCGTCAACGCTGACATCTTCACCCTCGACCTCACCAACCCCGGCGCCAAGGCGCAGAAGATCTCCACCTCGCAAGGCGGCGACTTTGACCCCGCCTACTCGCCCGACGGCAAATGGCTCGCATGGCGCTCCCAGGCCCGCGCCGGTTACGAAAGCGATCGCTTCCGCCTCCTGGTCTATGACCGCGCCACCAAAAATGCCCGCGAGCTGCTCTCCAACTTCGACCGCTGGATTCTGGAGCTGGCCTGGGCGCCGGATTCCAAGACCATCTATTTTGTTGCCGAAGACAAAGGCGACGCCCCCATCTACCGAACCAACCTTCTCGGCAATCTTGTGCATCGCTACGGCAAGGCCGGCGGGCATTGGAGCAATATCCACCCGCTCGATCTGCAAGGGCGCGAGGTGGTCATCGGCACTTTGGCTCGCGTCACCCGCCCGCCCGAGGTGGCCTATGGCGATCTGCTGGTCATGGACGACAACGCGCGCACCGGTCCGGCCATGTCCACCTTCGAGCCGCGCCTCATCACGCGCCTCAACGACGCGCTGCTGGCTCAGCTCGACCTGCCCCCCTTGGAATCCTTCTGGTTCACCGCCGCCGACAAAACCAAGCTCCAGGGCTTCATCATCAAGCCCCCGGCCTTCGATCAAACCAGCAAGTATCCGGTCAAGTTCCTCATCCACGGTGGCCCGCAGGGCGCATGGGGCGACTCCTGGAGCTACCGCTGGAATGCCGAACTCTTCGCCGCCAACGGCTACGTCGTCGTCATGGTCAATCCACGCGGTTCCACCGGCTACGGACAGGCCATCGTCGACGGCGTCAACGGCGACTGGGGCGGCAAGCCCTACACTGACCTGATGCAGGGCCTGGATTACGCCGAGCAGCACTTCTTCATCATCGACAAATCCCGCGAGTGCGCCCTCGGCGCCAGCTACGGCGGCTTCATGGCCAACTGGATCCTCGGCCACACCGACCGCTTCCGCTGCATCGTCACCCACGACGGAGTGTTCAATCCTGAATCGGCCTACGGCAGCACCGAAGAACTCTGGTTTAACGAGTGGGAGTTCAAGGGCAAGCCATGGGATTACTACGGCAAGCCGGACGAGGAAAACCCATTCCGCAAGTGGTCCCCAGCGCTCTCTGCCGGCAACTTCAAGACGCCCACCCTGGTCATTCACGGCCAGCTCGACTACCGCCTCGACGTTGCCGAGGGCTTCCAGCTCTTCACCACCCTCCAGCGCCTCAACGTGCCCAGCAAAATGCTCTACTTCCCGGACGAAGGACACTGGGTCCTCAAGCCGCAAAACTCCCAGCTCTGGTACACCACCGTCAACGACTGGGTCGATCAGTGGACCAAGTAGCGCAGGTCGCGCAACATTGTTTTTCGGAATCTTAACCAACTCACAAAGCCGGGTGCCCCATCCTTTCCACAGTTTCATCGTGGAAAGGGTGGGAACTTCGAAGCCTAACCACTCCGGGTTGTATCTGGAAAATATACGGTACTACAAAATTGAGTTTGTAGTACACTCAACCCATGAGGACAAGCGTGCAAGCCCGGTTGGATGAAGAGACGCAGGCAGCGCTCGACGGGCTGGTGCTCCGCCTGGGCTGGACTCCCTCCAAGGTCGTCCGCGAGGGCATTCGGCTGGTCGAAAAGCAACACGCCAAGCTTCCGCGCCGAAAGGTCATTGGCGTGGGTGAATTCGACTCTGGAATCACCGATCTTGGATCGAACAAGGCGCATCTGGAAGGATACGGGCGATGACCCCTGTCCTGCTCGACAGCAGTGTAATCGTGGCTTTGCTTGACAAAAGAGAACAGTATCATGAGCAGTGCGTTCGCGTCGTGGAAGAGCTGGAGCAGCCACTCGCCACCTGCGAAGCGGTACTCTCCGAAAGTTGCTTTCTGCTCAAAAAAATTCCCCATGCTGCGCATAGAATCCTGGACAATGTTGAAGAGGGAATCTTTCAGATACCATTTCAACTCACGCGCTCGACTGCATCCGTTTACGACATTCTGCGTAAATATCATGATCTTCCGGTCAGTTTTGCCGACGCCTGCCTTGTGCAGATGGCCGACGAACTGGACACAGGTGATATCCTCACCCTCGACGGCGATTTCATGCATTACCGCTGGCGTAAGACCCGCCGCTTCCGCATGTTGATCCCTCTGGATTGAGCACAATGCCCTTCGCCCGCAAATCCGCCCAGCCCCGCGCCTTCCTGAACGAAGCCGGCCTCTACGACTACGCCGTCCGCTCGCTCAGCCGCGCCATGCGCTCGGAGGCCGATCTGCGCCGCCTGATGCAGCGCCGCGTCGAGCCTGGTGAGCACGGCGATGCGCTCATCGCATCCGTCGTTGCGCGCCTCAAGGATCAACGTTATCTGGACGATCAGTCCTTCGCCGAGACCTACGCCCGCCTGCGCCAGGAGAACGAGAAGTTGGGCGAACGGCGGGTGAGGCAGGATCTGAAGCAAAAAGGCGTCGCGGGCGAACTGATCGCCAACACCTTGGAAGCCCGCTACGGTCAGACCAATGAAGAGGCTCTGGCTCGCGAACACCTGGAGCGCAAGCGCCTGCGCAAGCCGGAGAACGAAAAGGAGACCGCGCGCATCATGCGCCGCCTGGTCTCTGCCGGCTTCTCCACCGGCGTCATCTACAAAATCCTCCGCCAGTGGGATGTGCCGGACGAGACCTTGGCCGCCCTTGACAACCTCGAAGACGAGCCCCACGAAGAGTAACCCAGGCAAAATTCTTGGCAAGCACTCGGTTTTTTCCCGAAAGAATCCAAATGCTGTATGCTGGAGATGCGCGCCCGTAGCTCAGCTGGATAGAGCGAACGCCTCCGGAGCGTTAGGTCGGGAGTTCGAATCTCTCCGGGCGCACCAGCCTTCTCATTCTCAGCCGGAACGCCTGGGAGTTTGCAAAAGGCAATTCTCGCTATGGAACCTTCACCGTAGCCGTCAGCAGAATCTCGCTGGCCGAGTTGCCGATCATCACGCTGACCGGCTCGGCTTCCACGCGGAAGCCAGCCAGCTTCTCATCCCAATAAGCCAACGCCGAGCCTTTCAATGTCATCTGCACGGTCTTGGTTTCATTCGGCTTCAGCGTGATGCGTTCAAAGCCCTTCAGCTCTTCTCGCGGCCGCTCAACCTTCGAGCCCAGATGCTTCACATACATCTGCACCACATCGTCGCCCGCGCGGCTGCCGGTATTGGTCACATCCACGCTCACCGTAACCGAGCCATCCCTGGCCAGCTTTGCCGAACTCAAGCGCAGATTCGCAACCTTGAAGCTGGTATAACTCAATCCAAATCCAAAGGGATAGAGCGGCTCGCCTTTGAAGTACATATAGGTGCGGCCGTCGCGGATGTTGTAATCCATCATTGGCGGCAGTTGATCGATGGACTTGGGCCAGGTGACCACCAGCCGCCCGCCGGGGTTGTACTCGCCAAAGAGAACCTGCGCGAGAGCCGTGCCCTCATCTTGCGAGGAATGAGCTATGTGCAGGATCGCCGGAACGTACTTTTGGCTCCAGTTGATGGCAAACGGGAAGCTGGAGACCAGAACCACCACCGTCTTTGGATTGACGGCGTAGACCTGCTTGACCAACTGCTCCTGCTCCAGCGTGATGCTCTCGCGGTCGCGCCCTTCGCGTCCGTCGCTGGGCACGGTGCAGGCCAGCGTGCCGCCGCCGTCCACCGTGGGATGCCAATCCTGGCCCATATCCGGGCCGCAGGTGGGATCATTGCCAACCACCACCACCGCAACGTCAGAGTTGCGCGCCGCATTCACCGCCGCGTGGCCCACTTCGCTCTCCGCGTAGTTCACCTTCACGCCCGGCCCCACCTCCGCCTGAATGGCGGCCAGCGGCGTCACTGCATAGGGAGGCGTTCCGCCGTACCAGTCCCAATGCACTGAGTTGGCCAGCGGCCCAATCACGGCAATCGACTTGATCGCGTCCTTCTTCAGCGGAAGGAATCCATTCTCATTCTTCAGCAGAACCACCGATTCCAGCGCCAGCTTCTTTGAGACCGCCTGATCCCGCTCCGTTGTCCATGGCTCCGGCGTGTCTTTGATCGTTGAGTACGGAACCATCTCCGGCGGATCGAGCAATCCCAGCCGGATGGCAACGCGGAATTTGGGCCGCAGCAGAGCGTCGATCTCCGCCTCGGTAACCAAGCCATCTTTCACTGCGGCCTTGGTCTCGTCCGCGTACCGGTCGAGGAATTGATTGATCCCGGCCTTGAGGCAAGCCACCACCGCCGCCTTCTGGTCCGGAAAGCGATGGATCGGATCGACCAGATTATGCACCGCTCCGCCATCGCTGCTGAGTACCTCCACGCCCCATTGGTCGCGCAAGATGCTCTTCAGAATCGGATTCACGGCCATGGTGGTGCCATTCCAGGCGTTGTACGAAGCCATGACCCCCTTTGCGCCGCCCTCCTCGAAGCCCATCCGAAAGGGAACCGAGTAATACTCCCAGAAGAGCCGCTGGTCAAAGTCGGAGGAGGACGAGTCGCGGTGATTCTCATTGCTGTTGGCCAAAAAGTGCTTCAGCAGCGCCGCCGACTGCCAATACTTCGGGTCGTCCCCTTGCAAGCCCTTGATAAAAGCGGTCACCATGGTTCCGTTGAAGTACGCATCTTCCCCGTAGACCTCTTCGCTGCGCCCCCAGCGCGGATCGCGCGCCAAGTCAGACTGCGGTCCCCAAAGCATCAGAAGCTGCCGGTCATACTTGGCCGTCTGGGTGATGAAGCGGGCCTCGTAGCCCTCAACCCCGCCCGCCTGGCGCACCAGCTCCGGATCCCACGACTCGCCCATTCCCGGTGGCTGCGGAAACTGCGTCGTTGTCACCGGCAGCCGCGTGCCTCGCTTGTCTCTTTGGACCACGCCATGAATCCCCTCGGAACTGCCGATATTCGGCACGCCCAGCCGCGCCACGCCGGTATTGGTGCCCAGGCAGCCGATCTTTTCTTCCACGGTCATCAGCGACAGCAGATTGTCAATTCGCTTCTCCATCGGCAAGGACTGATCGTTGAATGGATTGCGGGTTGGCTGCCCCAGCGCCGGAGTAATCCCGGAGGCCAGAAGACAAAGTACAGCGGTGAGTTGGTTGCGAAACATGGAAGAGCCCTCAAGAACTTTCTCAGCCCGTGGCCGTCATTCAGGCGCGACAAGGCTTGGCGGATGCAAAGAATCCACCTGGTCCAATATCTCTCATTCGGTTGCGTAGCACAAGTGCGGGAGCGCCCAGCAGTCGGTATTGGTCTTCTCAATCACGCAGCGATGGGGCCGCCGGCCGACTCGCGCCTGTCAACCTTACATGAATTTATGGGAAGGCAAATCCGTCCCCATGTGGATTGCGAGATCCATAACCGTGCCCAATTGATTCTCCGCAGTCTACGCAAATTCCACAATATGGAATGGTTATAAAGATGCATTGCTTCGGGCCGATAGTCAAGGCAAGCCATTATTTTTCAAGGAAGGAGTATCTCTGAATGCTTCCCGCTATGAATCATCCGGTCTGGAAGGACATCGTGCTAGGGAAAAAAACTATTCAAACTGAAAAAGCGACTGTAAATCTCCTGACTCAAAGCAGCAGAATGAGTTACGGAAGAAATCCCTCCCCTGACAACCTTGACCAGATTATCTCCAAAATGCACAGTTTCTTTGCCCGTTATGAGTCCACTTTTAACCATGAGATCGCGCAAATCTCCCATTCATAACTTCACATTCTCAAGAAGGAGCGAGAAAAGACAATGCCTGTAAATGAACATTCAAAATTGCAGTCCATCCCGGAGGTGATAGCTTTGATTGCCGCCGGAAAGTATTTGTTCCTGGCTGGAAGCAGGCAGGCGCTCAGCCAACTTCCGAAAGGCAACTGGATCGGTGGAACCATCTGCTACTTCATGACGGACGAGGGCGGCCTTGTCTCGGATGAAAAGATCTTTGCCACTGAAGTGCCGGAGTTTGCGCTCGAAGCCAAAATCGCCAACTACGGATTGGGTAATCTCTCCAGCCTCTTCAGCGATGCGCCGGAGAACGGCTTTACCTATCTGGTGATTCCCGCCTCGACCAGGGTTCATAAGGCCTTCGCCGAGCAAGCCCCCAACTTTGACGGCTTTTTGATGCATCCCGTGGTGGGCTGGATCGCCGGTGTGCGCATGGACCTTCTCGGCAAAGAGCTTCCCGCGGTCTTCAATGGACAGACCGGCGAGGTGCTGGAGAACAAAGCCGTCGCTTTGCACGTTTCACTGCCCGCCGGCAATCAGGCTGAATTGGAGATCGTCAGCATCTTCAAGGGCACGGATGGCGACCTGATTCATTTCAAAGAAGAGGGTTTTCAAGTGGCCGGCTGCCTGATCAACGGCAAACCCGCCAATCTGGCGGATTACATTACGGACCGGAAGATTCGCACGGAGTTCCCTCTGGTGGGCGACTATTGCGGAAGCCCGGTGAATGTTTCCATCCAGAACGTCGATCCGGTTACGCATTGCGTCGATCTTTATGCGCCGGTCTTTCCCGGTGTGGACTATCGCTTTGCTGCTCCGGTGGAAGATTACGCGGACGCCTTTGGCAAGGTTATTGGCGTGGACGCTGAAGTGCCGGAGTTCGCCTGCAACTGCATCCTCAACTTTCTTTATGGCAAGCTGGAAGGCAAAAAGACCGGCAACGTCACCGGTCCCATCACCTTTGGCGAGATCGCGCATCAGTTGCTGAACCAGACTTTGGTGCGGATGTATCTGCGCGACGTGGCTTGAAGTTGAGTTGTAACAGCAGAGATTGAAGGGCCGGCGCAAGCAAAATCGCACCGGCCCTCCTGAGTCTCTCACCGGCCTCTCCAACCCATAGTCGATGAAACCGTAGCGCCGACCTCCCGGTCAGCTCAGTCAGTAAGTAAAGATGTAGCGCCGACCTCCCGGTCAACTGTGGCAGTCGATGAAACCGTAGCGCCGACCTCCCGGTCGGCTGTGGCGTGGACCTCCTGGTCCACGCTGCTTCTCAGCAATCCACGTGAATTGAGTTTGAATCACGGACAAGCTCGGACGGGGACGTCCGCGCGACAGCCGGTCTGGAGACCGGCGCTACAGGTTGAGAAACTCGCAGCCGGGGAGCTACATCTGCCGCGCCCGCTCAATAGCACGAATCACAGCCTGCGCCTTGTTGATCGCTTCCTGATGCTCCAACTCCGGCACAGAGTCGGCGACAATGCCCGCGCCGGATTGCACATATCCCTTGCCGCCCACGGCCAGCATCGACCGGATGGCGATACAGGAATCGAGATTCCCGCTGAAATCCGCGTACATCACCGCACCGCCGTAGGTTCCACGCCGCGCGGGCTCCAGCTCTTCAATAATCTCCATGGCGCGAACCTTGGGAGCGCCGCTCAGCGTACCGGCCGGGAAGCAGGCGCGCAAGGCGTCCACGGCGGTCAGTTCCGGCTTCAGGCGGCCCTCGATGCTGCTGACAATGTGCATCACGTGCGAGTAGCGCTCCACAAACATCAGTTTGTCCACCTTGACCGACCCGAACTCGCTCACCCTGCCTACATCGTTGCGGCCCAGATCCACCAGCATCACGTGCTCGGCGCGCTCCTTTTCGTCGTGGATCATCTCGTCGGCCAGTGCCTGATCCTCGGCCTCGGTGACGCCGCGCGGGCGGGTTCCGGCAATCGGCCGATACTCGACTTTGCCGTTGTGCACGCGCACCAGCAGCTCCGGCGAGGAGCCCGCAAGTTCAACCACTTGACTGGCTTTCGACTTCTTTGAACCTTTGTCTTCATTCGGCTTGCCGCCGAGGACGCCCTCGGGTGCAAAGCGCAGAAAGAACATATACGGACTTGGATTCACGGTCCGCAGCGAGCGATAGACCTGGAAGCTGTCGGCCTCCGGCTCCACGTCAAAGCGCTGTGCCAGAACCACTTGGAAGATGTCTCCAGCCTTGATGAACTCCTTGGCGCGCTCGACTGCGGCAAGATAATCCTTCTTCGAGGTGCGGTGCTTTACCTTCAGCGTCCCTTTGCTCTTGCCTGAGGTGAGCTTGGGCAGCGGCTGCGCCAGTCGCTTCTCCAGTTTGTCCAGGCGCGCGACGGCCTTGTTGTACGCGTCAGCCGGCTTGCCACGGGTTACGTCCGCGGTGACCACCAGCCAAATCTCCTTGCGAACGTGGTCAAAGGCCAGCACTTCGTCAAAGAAGAGCAGGCAGGCGTCCGGCACTCCGAGTTCGTCTTTGCCCAGATCCGGCAAGCGCTCAATCTGGCGGACCGCATCGTAAGAGAAAAAGCCCACCGCGCCGGCGGTGAAGGGCGGCAAGCCCTTCAGGCGCGCTGGCTTGTGGCCGCTGAGGGCGCGGCGCAGCACGGCAAAGATGTCGCCTTCAATCTCGACCACCTTCTTGCCTTCGGTGATGGTAATCTCGCGTCCACGTGCGACGATGCGCTTGAAGGGCTGGAGGCCAATAAAGGTGTAACGGCCCACCTGTTCGCCATTCTCCACCGATTCCAGCATGAAGCACTCGCGCTCCGGCCATGCGGCGCGCAAAAAGGCCGAGACCGGCGTTTCAAGATCCGCCGAAAGAATGCGGCAGACAGGAACAAGCGTGTGCTCTTTGGAGAGCGCAAGGAACTCTTTACGGCTGGGCTGAACGGAATTGGCTGAGGCTTTCACTCACTCAGTGTAATTGCTGGCCGCTTCACGAGGAAACTGAAAGCAGGGAATTGGGAGCCTAAAAACACACCGGCGCGGCCTCGCTGATTCCGCTCTGGAAAAACAATCCGCCGCTCGGCGCTCAAAAGATCTCGGGAATGGTGTGAAAGGCGATGCGCGTGGGCGCGGCTTTGAAGGCGGTGAGCATGGTGGCCGGAGCCAGCGTGCTCAGGCCGTACTTGTTGTTGATCGCATCCATCGCCGTGACCAGGCGCGCGCGGCTCTGCTCCTGCTCCGATCCCTCAAAGAGATTCAGCGAGTGCAACCGGTCCGGCACCAGGCCATTCAGATGCACGCCGATAAAGTAGGGGCGACTGAACTCCTCGCCGGTGGGGCGCGATTCCCAGAGGCGGCTGAGCGCCGCAATCAATGTCAGATTGTCCTGGCACTCGCTCAAGCGCAACTCCGCCTTCCAACCGCGCTTGGGTACGCCGAAATTACTGACCGGCCCTTTTTCGCCACGGGGGCCCGCAAAGCCAATCGCCAGGCCGATGCTGCCGGCCCACAAGCCGCCGGCCCGCAGCCGCATCGCCACCTTGTGCAGCAGCTTGTGCGCCACCGCCCAGGCGGCCTCCGGATTGCGCATCTCCGGCCCCAGCACGTGCTGGTGGCTCATCGACTTGGGCGCCGAGGCCTCGTCCATCTCAAAGTCTTCGCCATGCAGCCAGTGCCAAAGCCGCTCTCCCAGCACCGAGCCCCACACTTCGCCGCTGCGCTCGCCGTTGAGCGCCAGCAACTGCTCCATGGTGGTAATGCCCTTGGCGTTCAGCCGCTTCTCCATCTGCGGGCCGATGCCCGGCAGATCGCGCAGGGTGAGCAACCGCAGCGCCTCCGGCAAAATGTCCGGCGTCAGAGCCACCAGGCCGTCGGGCTTCTCCATGTCGCTGGCCACCTTGGCCAGATAGCGGTTGGTAGCCAGTCCGACCGAACTGCGGATCATCGGGCCCACCCGCTCTCGAATGCGCGCCTTCACCTGCCGGCCCAGCGCCATCGCCTGGAGCAGCGGCCGCTCCCGTCCCAGCAAACGGCAGGCCATCTCATCAATTGAGAGCACTGCCGTCACCGGCAGGCAGCTCTCCACCGCCTCGACGATGCGGTGGTGGTACTCGATATACAGTTGATGCCGCGCCTCCACCAGCTTGATCCCAGGGCACATTCGCTTGGCTTCTCCCACCAGGGTTCCGGTCTTCACGCCATGCGCCTTGGCCTCGTAACTGGCCGCAATGCAACAGGTTGTATCGGCCATCATGGGAACCACGGCCACCGGGCAGCCGCGCAGTTCCGGCCGCGCATCCTGCTCCACCGAGGCAAAGTAGGAGTTCATGTCCACAAAAAGCCAATTCAGCAGCAAACCGCCCTGCTGCGCAATCGAAGCAGTGCCCGGACTGGGGGAGACGCCAGCCGGCGCGGAATTGGAGAGTGTGTCCATCTTGCTTTTATATTCGTCTTATCTTCGCCTTAAATCAAGAAAAAAGTATCTGGAGCTTTGGCTAAAGTTTGCCGATGAACTCCCTGTAGCGCGGATGCGCCTCCACCACGCATTGTGAAGAATGTGTGCTGAAAGACACACCCTTCGCCTTGATTTCAGCGTCTAATAAAGAAGGTTGGTGAGTATGTTCAGTTTCCTTCATGGCTTTGGCGCAATTGAAAACCTGATTGCCGCTCTGGTGACGATCGGCATTGCGCTGCTATTGGCCTGTTGTGTCGAATGTTCCCACTGTCCCAAGCGCGAGGACGACGACATCTTCCGCCAACGCAACGTTTAACGCGGTTTCAGGTTCTCCTCAAAGTGCGTCAGAATCCGGTTGTAAAGATGGGTGCGCACATCCGGCCCGGCTATGGAATGTGTCTTGCGCGGATAGATCTGCAAATCATACGGAAGCTCCGCCTCAATCAGCTTCTGCACAAATTGCACGGTGTTCTCCAAATGCACGTTGTCGTCGCCGGTGCCATGCGCAATCAGCAATTTCCCTTTCAAGCTGGCGGCTGAATTCACCACGGAAAAGTCCTTGTATCCCGCAGCAAACTCTGCCGGTTGGCTCAAATAGCGTTCCGTGTAGATCGAGTCATAGTCGCGCCAATCCGTCACCGGAGCCACGGATACGCCCGCCTTGAAGCGATCCGAGTGGGTCATCGCGTACAAGGTAAACGTTCCGCCCCAACTCCATCCCCACCAGCCCAGCCGCTTGGGGTCCAGTTGCGGATACCGCGCCAGCGCCGCGTCCACAGCCGTCAGTTGATCCTCCAACTGCACCGGGCCGAAGTCATGATAAGCCGCCTGCGCAAAGGCGCGTCCCCGCCCGCCCATGCCGCGATTATCCGTATGCAAAACGGCAAAGCCGTGCTGCGTTAATAACTCATCAAAAAGAAGTGAGTTTCCCCACTCATTTAAAACGGTCGCCACGCCCGGTCCGCCGTAAGGATTCACAATCAGCGGAACCGAAGCCGCCGTCGCGCCCTCCGGCAGCAGCAGCGTTGCATACAAACTCGTCCCGTCGTGCGCCTTCACCGTCAACTGCTCCGGCGCGCGCAAATGAAATGCCTTCAGCGCCGACGCCGACCAGATCACCGTGCACTTGCCCGCCTCCGCGCACAATCGGATGGTGGGCGGCTCCATGCGTGACGATTGCTTTTCCACAAACGCGCTGCCAGTCGGCGCAAAGTTGCCCACATGAGAGCCAGCGCCTGATGTGATCTGCTTTCGCTCGCCCGCAAAGCTCACCTGCCAGATTTGCTGGTCCTGCTCAACGCCCTCGCTCGAAGCATAAATCACTAGCTTGTTTGCAGGATCCACCCGAATCACTTCGCCGACTTCAAATACGCCCTGCGTCAGTTGGCGTTCGAGTTTGGCCTTGGTGTGAGCCGTATCCGCCGCATCATAGCTGTAGAGATACAAATGACTGTGCCCATCGGCCCAGTTGGTCAGCACAATGGAGCCATCGCCGACCGAAACATCATACTTGTCGTCGAAGAACTTGTCGTCGGTCAGTTGCAGCACGGCCCGCGCCTCGCCGGTTGCGGCGTCGGCAAAGTAAAGGTCACGATGCTTCTGATCGCGGGCAAGCGTCTCCACCCACAGCGTCTTCGCATCCACCCAGCCAAAGCGCGGAATGTAATCCTGCCCGGCGCGGATTGGCAGCGTCACCCACACCGTCTGGCCGCCCTCCGTTCCCACCACGCCCACACGCACTGCCGGATTCGCATCCCCAGGCTGCGGATAGCGCTGCTCATCGACGGTGGCGTGCGTGGGAATCCAGTCGGTAATCGGATACTTCGCCACCGCGGCCTCGTTCATCTCCAAATAGGCCAGCCGCGTTGAATCCGGCGACCAGAAATAATTGCTGCGCGCCTCCAACTCCTCCAGATAGATCCAGTCCACCTCGCCGTTCAGCGTCGCCGCATCCGGCGCGGGAGCCAGGCTCTTCAACGGCCTCCCCGGCTCATCCAGCCGCGCCACCGCCAGCCCATGATCGCGGACAAACGAAACAAACCTGCCGTCGGGCGAAAACTTCGGATCGTCTCCCGATGCCTCCCCCGCGTCGGCCACCTGCTCGCCCATGCCTTTGTTCAGGTCATAGAGCCACAGCCGCCCGTTCACGTCAAAAAGCAGATGCTCGGAATCCGGCGACCAGTGATAGTTGGCCATCCCGTAGCGCGATCGGTGATCCCGGTCCTGCTCCGAGTCCTTGGTGCCGGTCATCGCTGCAAACTGCACGCGGCTAACCACCACATGAGCCTTCTCCGCCCCATGCTCCTGCTCCACCAATTCGCCGCCCACTCGGTAAGTCAGGTGCTTTCCATCCGGTGACCAGGCCAGCCCCTCCGGCGGAGTCCCAATCAGCGGCGCATGCCCAAAGATCGCCTCGACGGTCAAAGCATTGGCGGGCGCTTGACCGTTCATGGGAAGAGTTGAAAGCGTAAAGGCAGCTACGGCGCAGAGCAGTGCAGCAGATGTGCGGGTCAAAAGAAATATCCTCCAGGGGCGGAGCGCCGCGTGGGGTTCGAGCATTCCGTATTGAATGACTATAACTCCATCCCCCGCACCTCTGTCACTTGCAATCCAAGCCTTTGCTCTATTTCATTCCCGCCGCGTGCTTGCGATACGCCTCCACCCCCATCTGCCCGACCTCCCACAGCAGGCTCAGCACGGAGATGACCATGACCACTGTCACGCCCCACGCAATCCCCTGGTTGGTCGAGATGAGTGTCGCGCCGTACTGCGCCTGATCCAGCGCCGGATGCTTGAGCAGAACGAAAACATGATCCCGTGCAGTGAGCAGCTCAACCAGCGGAATCAGACCCAGAACGCTCGTCGCAATGCTCTGTGCGCGGCGCGATCCTCGCCAGCTTCCGCGGATCAGGTCCACTGCACGCCAGCCCACTTGCATGACATTCAGCGCCACCACCCACCAGTAAAAGGTGATCAACACCGGCGCCAATTGAAACGGCGATGCTGGAAGATAGTAGGCCCCCGGCCCAAGCAGCAGGTACGGATGCTCGGGAACCAGCAAGAGCCAAAGCAGGGCGAGAAACCCGAAGATCACCTCCGCCACCGCGTGAGCATAGCTGCGCGGCTTTTTTCCGTAGCCAGTTTTCACTTCCATCGGAGGCAGGGCGCTGGGCGTCCAATCGGTGGATGGAAGCAGGGGCAGGGGCCATCTCCCTGGGTACCGCGCGGCCAGGAACTCGATCACCGCGAAGATGAGAGTAACCACCGCCGCCGTCGTCAGCAGAACCTCCGGCACGCGGAGCACTCCTTCAAACACGGCACTCCAGTTGGGAGTATGTACGGCGATCTGCACCGCGACTGCAATCGAGTAAACAATCATCACCCAGAGAACCGCCGTCCGCAGCACAAACCAAAAGACCGGGTAAAGGGACGGTCCGATCAGATACTGTTGCGGCTGGTAGCGCGCGGCCACCTGTATCGGCGCCCCAATCTGCCGCAGCCAAT